>JBBRTH010000001.1:0-164428 GCA_038244615.1 Mycobacteriales bacterium
CCAGGCCGGGGTATTGAGCACGAACAGCCGGCGATCGGCGAGCACGTCGCGCGCGTGGGCCAGCGTCGCGGTGACCGTAAAGTTGGTCAGGTCGGTGCCCTCCACCTCGGCGGCACGACGAATCAGTGCGTCCTGCTCGGAAGTAAGGCGCACCGCGAAACGCTCCGTCTTAGCCATACTCACCATTGTGTGCCTGATAGGCCCACAAATCAACCCTGGTATCGATCTTCATGTCCCCTGAGCTACGGCGACGCGGTTGAACCCCGTGAAACGGTCCCTGCCGAATGGATAATTGCTGCCGGGGCCAGTCGAGTCACGGTGCAGACGGCTGGCGACGACACTTCTGACGACAACGACGACGACAGTCAGGCATCCCTGCACCCTGGGCTACATGTCAGTGGGACGTGCATCCTGGCTGTTCGCGCTATACGCCCCTGCCTACGGATCAGAAGGTTGGGGGTTCGAATCCCTTCGGGCGCACCCAGGTCAAGGTGAACGTCAGGTCGGGTAACGATGTGGGATTGCTCCAGGGTGTGGCGAGCCGGTGACCGGCCGTGCGATCCCCGCTGCACTCTGGCTGAACACCCAATTTCGCAGCCGGATCGCCCACCTGATGATCCTGGGCCAGCTGGTGCGGTTGGCCGCCGAGGTCGCCGACAAGGTCGAGCGGACCGCCGAGAAACACGACAGGCGGCGGCGCAGTGAACAACCGGCAGGAGCCGCACTGCCGTTCAAGGCAAACCTCCCGCGTGAAGTTTGACGCGGTGTGTTGCGCCGCAGGGTTCATTAGCGGATCGTTGAGACGTGCGAATCAAGCTCGGGTGCGTTGCGGTGACACTGGCGCTACTGGGAGGCGTCGCCGCGGCGGTCATCGTTGCTCCGACGGCATCCGCCGCTGGAGCGGACGCTGTCATCGCCGACCTACAAAACGAGGGCTACCTCGTTCAGATCAATTGGATCAACGGTTTCGACACCAAACCTTTGTCCCGGTGCACGGTGACCAATGTCAACAATCCCTCCAGCGATCCTCCAAAGCCGGGTGACACCGTGTACGCCGACGTCAGATGTCCGAACAACGACTATGACGACGGTGGCAGCTTCGGCGTCGGAATCGGCATCGGGTGACCGAGGCGTCTTCTTCTGCGTCTTCGCAGCATGAAAGGCGAACAATGAGGTTGGTTGACACGGTCCCCGGCGTGATCCTCGCCGTAGTGGCCCTTGGGGCCTTCGTGCCATTCCAGCCGCCCAGTCCGCAGGTCAGTCTGGCCGACCACATCGTCGCGATGGATCCTCCCCCCGATCCGGGCAACGGGTCGCTGCCCGATGGGGACGCGCTCACCCCGTTCGACGTTCAGGATCCGGCGGTCGGGCGTCTCGACCCGGGCTTGTTGAACGCGATCCAGAATGCGTCCACCGCGGCTGCCGCCGACGGCATCACCATGACGATCACCTCGGGCTGGCGGTCGCCGGAGTTTCAGCAGCGGCTACTCGACGACGCGGTACAGACCTACGGCAGTTTCGCCGCGGCCCGCCGGTACGTGCAGACCCCGGAGATGTCCAAGCACGTCATCGGCGAGGCGGTCGATATCGGCGGCATGGGCGCCGATCAGTGGCTCATCGCGAACGGGTCCCGTTTCGGGCTCTGTCGGACCTACGCCAACGAGCTGTGGCACTTCGAACTGGCCACGGACGCAATGGGGCACTGCCCGCCGCTGCTTCCCAACGCGGCCGCATGAGGGCCGCTGCTGCGAGGATGGGCGCATGACATCACCCGTGATCGAGCGTTGGCACCAATTCATCGACGGCGGTCATGACGCTGCCGTCCTCGACGCCCTGCTGGACGCCGACGCCGTCTTCTACTCGCCTGCGGTCTTCTCGCCGCAGGAGGGTCGCGAGAAGACCGCGATGTACCTCCGGGCTGCGGCGATGTTGTTCGGCGGCACGGACTTCCACTACGTCGAGGAGTGGGTCGGCGAACGGTCGGCGGTCCTGGAGTTCGCCGCCACGATCGACGGAATACACGTCAACGGCATCGACATGATCGCGTGGAACGACGACGAGCGGATCGTCTCGTTCAAGGTGATGATGCGGCCCCTCAAGGGCCTGCAGGTGATCATGCCCAAGATGGCCGAGTTGCTTCAGACGGCGTGATGGGGCGGTCAGCCGGCGTCGAGAGCCCGATGCCGAGCCTGATCGCCTTGGCGGACAACGGGAGGGCTAAAGTGATGGCCCTGGGCAAGGCTCAAGCCCGATGACTTGAGGACGTCGACGGTGGCCTCGTTCTCGACGCCATCCGCGACGCTGGTCAGGCCGGCCTCGTTCGCCAGTTCGATCACGGAACGGACGATGGCGGCCGCGCGTTCGTGGTGCAGGATCGGTGCGATGAACTGCCGGTCGAGCTTGATCTCGTCGACGGGCAGCTCGGGGAGGTAGGTCATGGCCGCGTAGCCGCTGCCGAAGTCGTCGATGGCAACGCGGATACCGGAGTCTCGCAGGTGGTCCAGCACGGTCCGGGCCCGAACGACGCTGTCCAACAACAGATCCTGGGTGATTTCGATGGTGAGGGACGCCGGCGACATGCCATGAAGGGCGAGCACGGACAGCACGCGTGCGGGCAGCGCCTCGTCGTTCAACGAGGGGGCCGACGGGTTGATCACGACCGGGAGGTCGATGCCCGCTGCTTGCCAGCCGGCGGCGTCCTCCACAGCACGTTTGAATACGAGATCGGAGACCACCTCCATCACCCGTTCTCGTGGACCAGCGGTAGGAAGTCGGCGGGTTCGAGCAGTTCGAACTGCGGATGCGGCCAGCGGTACCGAACGGCTAGCGTGACAGGGGTGGAGTTGCTGTTGATCGCGGACACGCACCTGCCTAAGCGAGCTCGTGACCTTCCCGCGTCCGTGTGGCACGAGGTGGCACGGGTCGACGTGGTGTTCCATGCCGGCGACTGGGTGGAACCGGCACTCCTCGACGAACTCGAGGTCAGGGCCAAGCGGCTGGTGGGCTGCTGGGGCAACAACGACGGCGAGGAATTGCGGCGACGGCTACCCGAACGGGCCGACGTGGAGCTCGAGGGCGCCCGCTTCACCGTCGTGCATGAGACGGGTCCGTCCGCGGGCCGGGAGCAGCGGATGGCGACGCTGTACCCCGACGTCGACGTCCTCGTGTTCGGGCACAGCCACATCCCTTGGGACACCAGTGCAGGCACGGGCCTGCGGCTGCTGAACCCCGGGTCGCCCACCGACCGGCGCAGGCAGCCCTTCTGCACCTACCTGACGGCGACCGTCGCCGGGTCCATCCTCTCGGACGTCGAGTTGCATCGTGTCTGATGACCGACCGGCGACGGTCGAGGACGTTCATCGCATCGCGACCGCTATGCCACACGTCACGTGCGTTCACGGACCGAAGAGCAATCCGGTCTACCAGGTGGGCTCCAAGTCGTTCGTGTTCTTCCGCACCCCACGACGCGACGCGCCCTACCCCGACGTGATCGTGATCTGGGTCGAGTCGGAGGCCGACAAACTGGCCCTGGTCCAGGACGCCGACTCGCCGTTCTTCACCACCGCCCACTTCGATGGGCACCCGTCGGTTTTGGTCCGGGCGAGCGAGGGTGATCCAGGTGCTGGCCGGGCCGGTGTGGATGGTGTACCTGAGCAGTAGTGCGAACAGCGCGGCGTTCAACACGACGGCGAGTATCAGCAGCCATCGCTTGGCGCCCGTGTCGCGTTGCTTAGGGGTGTATCGCAACCACCTAGAATTCTTTTTCCTGTGTCCCCGTCGAGCGCCGCTCGGCTCCAGATCAGAAGGGTTCGCCATGATCGTGCCAGGGATCCTCGACGGGCCCGACGCGCACCGTGATAGCGCACCTCCTCGAGTGAACAACGCGTCGATCCGCTCCGACGGGGGTGCCCAGGTGGCAGTGTCGGCGGCATGGATCAGAAGCCGCCCACCGCCGTCATCGAGTCAGCCCACGCCGAGCACCTCGGCGGATTTCCGTTCGCCGACACCCGCGACTTCGCCGACGCCGACCGCGGGTTCGTCGCGGCGCTGGAGCCGTGCGTGGTGAAGGCCGCCGACGGACGTGTGGTGTGGGACAACGACGTCTACGGATTCCTGACGGGTGACGCACCCGCCTCGGTGCACCCCAGCTTGTGGCGGCAGTCGACGCTGGCGGCCAAGCAGGGACTCTACGAAGTGGTCGAAGGCGTCTATCAGGTCCGGGGCCTGGACCTGTCCAACGTCAGCTTCATCGAGGGTGACAGCGGCGTCATCGTCATCGACCCACTGGTCTCCACCGAGACCGCTGCGGCGGCGCTGGGCCTGTACCGCGCGCATCGCGGGGACCGCCCCGTCGTTGCCGTCATCTACACCCACAGCCACGTCGACCACTTCGGTGGCGTGCTCGGGGTCACGACGCAAGCCGACGTCGACGCGGGCAAGGTGGCGGTCATCGCCCCCGAGGGCTTCATCGAACACGCGGTGCAGGAGAACGTCTACGCGGGCACGGCGATGACGAGGCGCGCCGCCTACATGTACGGCACCGTGTTGGCCCGCGGACCGCAGGGGCAGGTCGGCTGCGGTCTCGGACAGACGCCGTCCACCGGTGAGGTGGCGATCGTCGTGCCGACCGTCGACATCGCCGTGACCGGCGAGACGCACACCGTCGACGGCGTCGAGATCGAGTTTCAGATGGCGCCGGGCACCGAGGCGCCCGCCGAGATGCACTTCTACTTCCCGCGGGACCGGGCGTTGTGCATGGCCGAGAACGCCACCCACAATCTGCACAACCTGTTGACTCTGCGTGGCGCGCTCGTCCGCGACCCCCACGGGTGGTCGGGCTACCTCACCGAGGCGATCGACACGTTCGCCGACCGGACCGACGCCGTGTTCGCGTCGCACCACTGGCCTACCTGGGGGGAGGATCGCATCGTCGAATTCCTCTCCCTGCAACGTGATCTGTACGCGTACCTGCACGACCAGACGCTGCGATTGATCAATCAGGGGCACACGGGCATCGAGATCGCCGAGAGCTTTCAGATGCCACCCGCCCTTCACGACGCATGGCATACGCACGGCTACTACGGTTCGGTCAGCCACAACGTCAAGGCGGTCTACCAGCGCTACATGGGGTGGTTCGACGGCAACCCGGCACGGCTGTGGCAGCACCCCCCGGAGGCGATCGGGCCTCGCTACGTCGAGGCGATGGGTGGCACCGACCGCGTCGTCGAAATTGCCCAGACCGCCTTCGATGAGGGTGACTTTCGTTGGGCAGCAACACTACTCGATCACGTGATATTCACCGACGAGAACCACGCCGGTGCCAGGGCGTTGTACGCCGACACGTTGGAGCAGTTGGCGTACGGCGCGGAGAACGCCACGTGGCGCAACTTCTTCCTCGCCGGTGCCACCGAGTTGCGTGAGGGAAACTTCGGCACGCCCACGCAGACCACGTCGTTGTCGCTGGTGTCGCAGTTGACACCGGAGCAGATGTTCGACAGCTTTGCGATCAGCATCGACGGACCGAAGGCCTGGGACCTCGACCTCGCCATCGACGTGACGTTCGCCGATGTCGCCGCCAACTACCGGCTCACCCTCCGCAACGGAGTACTGGTGTACCGCAGGGCAACCGCCGACCCAACGACCGCTACGGCGACGGTCACGGTGGTGAACAAGCTGCGCCTGCTGATGTTCGCCACAGGGGACACCGCGTCGCCGGGTGTGGAGATGGCAGGTGACGCCACCGCGATGTCCTCACTCCTGGGCGTGTTGGACCGGCCGGACCCGAGCTTCAACATCGTCACGCCCTGAGCCGCTCCCCCCATCGCGAGGGGCGGGGGGAATCAGGGGAGGCCGCCGTCGGCCCGCAGGATCGAACCCGTTGTGAAGCTCGATGCGTCAGAGGCCAGAAACAGTGCAGCGCCGACGATTTCCGCGGGCTGGCCGGCGCGACCCAGCGCCAGGTGCCGGAACGGACTCTCGGCGCCGTCGAGGTCCCAGGCCTTGCTGACGTCGGTCAGGAACGGCCCTGCCATCAACGTGTTGACCCGGACGGTGGGGCCGTAGGCCTTCGCCAGCCCTTCGGTGAGTACGTTCAGTCCCGCCTTGGCCGCAGCGTAGGGCAGCATGTCGGGAGCCGGGCGTAAGGAGCCCGCGGAGCTGACGTTGATGATCGAACCTCCGCCCGCCGCAACCATGCGTTCGCCGATGAGCGCCGAGAGTCGAAACGGGCCCTTGAAGTTCAGGTTGACGACCGCGTCGAACAGCTTCTCGCTCACCGAGGTCAGCGACTCGTAGAGCGGAGACATGCCGGCGTTGTTGATGAGCACGTCGACCTTGCCGAACCGGTCGTAGGTGGCGTCGACGAGCCCGTCGAGCTGGTCCCACCGCCCGACGTGAACCTGGTACGGGAAGGCGGCCCGGCCCGTCGAGGCCGAAATCTCCTCGGCCGTGACCACACACGATTCGAGATCGCGGCTGGCGATGACGACGTCGGCGCCCGACTTGGCTGCGGCGAAGGCCATCTCGCGGCCCAATCCGCGACTGCCTCCGGTGATGATTACCACCCGGTCGGTCAGGTCGAACAGCTCGTCGGCGTAACCCATGTGACTGGTCCTCATCCTCGGCGGCGTGGGCCGTTTCGCGAATCACCCGATGGATGAAGCCGAGCTTGTCGGCGACAGGGGGGGGCAATCTCGAACGGGTACAAGGGATTCTTGCCCATTGCGATGTTCACGCGGTTGAAGAACATCGACATCCACCGCCAATCGAACAGCATCCGCTCGACGGGTTGGTCCTCGTAGCTCTCCAGCGGGACGATGTCGCGGGGTGCCGAGAAGCGGACCCGATCGGCGAGCAGGACCATGCCTGCCTCGCGGCTGGTGTCGATGGTGTCGGCGATATGCAGGTAGTGGGCGAAGCACTCGGCGAAGTCCTCCCACGGGTTCATGGTGGCGTACTCCGAGATGAACGACTCTCCCCAGCCTGCGGGGGCACCCGACTTATAGTGCCGCGCGATCGCATCGGAGTAACTCACCCGCTCGTCACCGAAGAGTGACCGGCAGCCATCGAGGTATCGCTCTGCGCCAGAGCCGGTTTCGACGAGGACGTTCTGGTAGTAGTGGCCCACCTCATGGCGAAGTGCCCGAGCATCGTGCGGTACGGCTCGCCGAGCTTCACCCGCAGCGATTCGCGGTAGTCGTCCAGCGATATTACGACGTCGATGGTGATGACGCCGCCCGCGTGGCCGATGATGACCTTGTCGCCGGTGGTGTGGCTCGACAACAGGTCGAACGCCAGGCCGCCATCGCGGCGCCAGAACGGGTCGACGGGCAGACCGATGTCGTCGAGTTGGTAGACCAGCCTGCGCAGTGCCGCCACGGTGGGCACCAGCTTCTCGCGGCTCCGTCGACGAGGGAAACCATCGACTTGGTCAGCAGGTGAAATCCCAAGGTGGTTTGGCAGGTCGCACACCGGTTGGCGTCGAACGCGGTGAACTCGCTGCACACGGGACAAGCGAATGCGCGCACGAGCCATATGGTGTCACGGTGCAACTGCTATTGGTCCGACATGCGCTACCACTTCGCAGCGAGGCCGGTCAGGGTTCGGACCCCAACCTGTCCGCCGAGGGCATCGAGCAGGCGAAGCGCCTGCCCGAGGCGTTGAAGCGGTTCCCCATCACCCGCCTGGTCAGTAGTCCCCAGCGGCGTGCGCTGCAGACGGCGCAACCGGTTGCCGAGGCGCTGGGGATGACGGTCGACGTTGACGAGCGGCTCGCCGAGTACGACTACGGGCTAACGCACTACACGCCGATCGAGGAAGCGTCGCCGGAGGACCTGCAGCGCCTCGTGGACGGCCATCTGCCGGGCGACGTGGACGAGGAAGCGTTCAGGGCGCGAGTCAAGGCCGGTGCCGCCGACATCGTGGCGGCCGCGGACCACGACGACACCATCGTGTTGTTCAGCCACGGCGGGGTGATCAACGCGCTGGTGGGGGACGCCGTGGCGTCCTCCAAGCTGTTGTGCGTACAGGTCGACTACACGGGCATCACGCGACTCCTGAAGTCCCGCGCGGGTAATCTCGGCGTCGCCTCGGTGAACGCGACGGAACACGTATGGGACCTGCTCCCCAGAAATCAGCGGTGGTAGACAAGTCCGGTGACAACGGACGCTTCCACACTGGACGGATTGGACCTCGGCGCGCTGGATCGGCATCTGCGATCGATCGGCATCCCACGCGACGGTGACCTGCGCGGCGAACTCATCGCCGGCGGCCGGTCCAATCTGACGTTCCTGGTGTTCGACGATGCCTCCAAGTGGGTGCTGCGGCGGCCGCCGCTGCACGGACTGACACCGTCGGCACACGACATGGCCCGCGAGTACAAGGTGGTGGCAGCCCTCGAGGACAGCCCGGTACCCGTCGCGCACCCGGTGACGATGCGCAACGACGACTCGGTGCTCGGTGCGCCATTCCAGATGGTCGAGTTCGTACCGGGTCGGATCGTGCGCTACTCCGAGGAGCTGACCGCGCTCGGTGACCAGAACACCATCAATGCCTGCGTCGACGCCCTGATCAAGGTGCTGGCCGACCTGCACGCACTGGATCCCGACGCCGTCGGACTCGGAGACTTCGGCAAGGCCGGCGGATACCTCGAACGCCAGGTGCGGCGTTGGGGCGGCCAGTGGGACCTGGTGCGACTGGAGGACGACTCACGCGACGCGGACGTGAGGCGGCTGCACTCTGCGCTGAGTGAAGCGCTGCCGCCGCAGAGCCGGACCTCGATCGTGCACGGGGACTACCGCATCGACAACACGATGCTCGACGCCGTCGATGCGACCAAGGTGCGGGCAGTGCTCGACTGGGAGATGTCCACGCTCGGCGATCCCCTCAGTGACGCTGCGCTGATGTGCGTGTACCGCCATCCGATGTTCGACATGGTGCATGCGAACGCGGCGTGGTCGTCGCCCCAGATCCCGTCGGCCGACGAACTCGCCCAACGGTATTCGGTAGCGGCCGGTCAGTCCTTGAACCATTGGGAGTTCTACATGGCGCTGGCCTACTTCAAGCTGGCGATCATCGCCGCGGGCATCCAGTTCCGGGACCGGATGGGCGGCGGCTCGGAGTACGGCGACAAGGTGGGCGAAGCCGTCGCACCCCTGGTCGCGGCAGGCTTGGCCGAGCTCGCCGCTATCTGAGGGCGGCCTTGAAGTTCTTCTTCGCCGCGCGGCGCAACTGCACGATGCGGACGATGCCTGCCAGCGTGATGACGAGACCCCCGAGCACGGCGGCCGCCAGGAGCGCGACGCCGAGCGGCAGACTCCACGACCAGCCCAGGAAGTGGAACGTCCCCGAATCCGTGTTCTGTGCGATGAAGATGAGCAGCACGATCAGGACGAGGAAGCCGACGATGAGGGCCGTCCAGAGGGCGGCGGCCCTGGTGAAGTGGACCGCGTCCTCCGGCGGTGGCGGCTTCGGCGCCGAGGTGTCGACCAGCGGCCGCTCGGGCTCGCTCGGGCCTGACGGGCCGGGATGGCTCGATTCGACGGGCGGGAACTGCGGGTCGGTGCTCATGGGATCATCTTTGCCCCATTTGGCTGAGTTGGAAACCAGCGGAAGCGGGTAATGACCAGCTAAAGCCGAGCGACATGCTGGCAAGCTGGTTAACCTCGCACGAGGTAGGTGACGCCGAAAGGACTCCTCAGTGAACCCGGCACAACGATCCAAGCGCAGAAGCAGTGTGGCCCTACTGGCAGCGGTCCTCGCCCTGGTGACGGCCGCATGCGGTAGCTCGAACCCGCTGGGCGGCGGGGAGGTATCTGGTGATCTGAAGTCGATCGCGGTCGGGTCGGCCGACTTCACCGAATCGAAGATCATCGCCGAGATCTACGCGCAGGCGTTGGAGGCCAACGGGTTCACCGTCCGACGGCAGTTCGGCATCGGTAGTCGTGAGACCTACGTGCCTGCGGTCAAGGATCACTCGATCGATCTCATTCCGGAGTACACGGGCAATCTGTTGCAGTACTTCGACTCGGAGACCAAGGCCACCGATCCCGAATCGGTCGAGTTGGCGCTGTACCGCGCTCTGCCAGGTGACCTTTCGATACTGACGCCGTCTCCGGCCAACGATCAGGACACCGTCGCGGTCACCGAGGCCACCGCCAAGAAGTGGAACCTCAAGACCATCGGCGACCTGGCCGCGCACTCCGCTGAGGTGAAGTTCGGCGGGCCGTCCGAGTTCCAGAGCCGGGCCGAGGGATTGCCGGGTCTCAAGGCCAAGTACGGCTTGGACATCGCGCCCGCCAACTTCGTCTCCATCAGCGATGGCGGCGGGCCTGCCACGGTGCGGGCCCTCGTCGACGGCACGGTGACCGCGGCGGACATCTTCAGCACGTCGCAGGCGATCCCGCAGAACAACCTCGTCGTCCTCGAGGATCCGAAGAACAACTTCTTGGCGGCCAACGTCGTCCCGCTGGTGGCGTCGCAGAAGATGTCGGACCAACTCAAGACGGTGCTCGACGCCGTGTCCGCCAAGCTCACCACGCAGGCTCTCATCGAGATGAACACGGCGACGTCGGGTAACAGCGGCGTCGATCCCGATCAGGCGGCCCGCAAGTGGATACAGGACAACGGGTTCGACAAGCCGGTTGCGAGATAAGGGGTTCAGGGCGGAATGATCAGCTTCGACGGCGTCACCAAGAAGTACCCGGACGGCACCGTCGCCGTCGATGACGTGAGTCTCGAGGTTCCCGACGGCACCCTCGCGGTCTTCGTCGGCCCCTCCGGCTGCGGCAAGACGACGTCGATGCGGATGATCAACCGAATGATCGAGCCGACGTCGGGCGTGCTCACCGTCGACGGCAAGGACGTCACCAAGGTCGACGCGGTCAAGCTGCGACTGGGCATCGGCTACGTCATTCAGAGCGCTGGGCTGATGCCACATTTGAAGGTCGTCGACAACGTCGCGACCGTGCCCGTGCTCATGGGTGAATCCCGGCGCGCCGCCCGCAAGGCCGCCCTTGGCGTGATGGAGCGTGTCGGGCTCGACCCGAAGCTGGCCAACCGGTATCCCGCGCAGCTGTCCGGTGGGCAGCAGCAACGCGTCGGTGTGGCCCGCGCCTTGGCTGCCGATCCGCCGATCCTGCTGATGGACGAGCCCTTCAGCGCCGTCGACCCGGTGGTCCGTGAGGAACTTCAGGTCGAGATCCTGCGGCTGCAAGGCGAATTGCGCAAGACCATCGTCTTCGTCACCCACGACATCGACGAAGCGCTGAAGCTCGGCGAGAAGGTCGCGGTCTTCGGCCGAGGCGGAGCGCTCCAGCAGTACGACGCGCCGCGGCGCCTGTTGTCCAACCCCGCCAACGACTTCGTCGCCGGCTTCATCGGCGCCGACCGCGGCTACCGCGGCCTGCAGTTCTCGCCCGGCACGGGCCTTCCGCTCCACGACATCAGAACGGTCGAGGAAGCCGGCATCGACTCGCTGAACCTTGGCCCCGGTGACTGGGCACTGGTCACGAGGCCCGACGGCTCACCCTTCGCGTGGATCGACGTCAACGGAGTCGGCCTGCACCGCCAGGGAAAATCGTTGTACGACAGCACCATTGCCGGTGGATCGCTGTTCCTCCCGAACGGGACCATGCGGTTGGCCCTCGATGCCGCGTTGTCCTCGCCCTCGGGACTCGGGGTCGCCGTGGACGACCGCAAGCAGGTCATCGGCGGCGTCAACGCCGATGACGTGATCGCGGCGATCAAGACCAAGCGGAAGACCACCTAGGTGCGGTACCTCCTCACGCACCTCGGCGAAGCCTGGGACCTGACGCTGATTAACCTGTGGCTGTCGTTGGTGCCGTTGGTGCTCGGCTTGCTGATCGCCGTGCCTCTCGGAGCACTGGTGCAGCGCACGACGGTGTTGCGACGGTTCACCACGGTGGTGGCGAGCATCGTCTTCACTATCCCGTCGCTGGCGCTGTTCGTGGTCCTGCCGTTGATCATTCCGACCCGCATCCTGGATCAGGCCAACGTCATCGTCGCCCTGACGCTGTACACGGTGGCCCTGCTCGTACGTGCCGTACCCGAGGCGCTGGACGCGGTACCACCCGCCGTGCTCGACGCCGCCACGGCCGTCGGCTACAAGCCTTTGACCAGGATTCTGAAAGTCGAACTGCCGCTGGCGATTCCAGTGCTCGTCGCAAGTCTGCGCGTTGTCGCCGTCACCAACATCTCGATGGTCTCGGTCGGCTCGGTGATCGGCATCGGTGGTTTGGGCACCTGGTTCACCGAGGGGTATCAGGCCGACAAGAGCGACCAGATCGTCGCGGGCATCATCGCGATCTTCGTGCTCGCGATCGTCGTGGACACCCTGATCATGTTCGCCGGCAAGCTGGCGACGCCGTGGGTGCGGACCGGTCGTCGAGAGAAGGCGGGCGCCCGATGAACTTCCTGCAGCAGGCGTTGTCGTACATCTTCACCGCGGCCAACTGGGAGGGGCCGGCAGGGCTGACCGCGCGCATCCTCGAGCATCTCCAGTACACGGCCGTCGCGGTCCTCTTCTCGGCGCTCGTCGCGATCCCGATCGGCATGATCATCGGGCATACCGGCCGCGGGACGTTTCTGGTCGTCGGCGGAGTGAACGCGCTGCGGGCCCTCCCGACTTTGGGCGTGCTGCTCCTCGGCGTGCTGCTATGGGGTCTCGGTCTCGTTCCCCCGACGGTGGCGCTGATGCTCCTCGGCATACCGCCCCTGCTCGCCGGCACCTATGCGGGCATCGCGAACGTCGACCCGGCGGTGGTCGACGCCGCCAGATCGATGGGCATGACGGAGTCGCGGGTTCTGCTGCGCGTCGAGGTGCCCAACGCCATGCCCCTCGTCCTCGGTGGGCTGCGCACGGCGACGCTGCAGATCGTCGCCACGGCCACCGTAGCGGCGTACGCCAGTCTCGGCGGGCTCGGCCGCTACCTCATCGACGGCATCAAGGTGCGCCAGTTCTACCTCGCGTTGGTGGGTGCGCTCGTCGTCACCGCGCTGGCGCTGATCCTGGATGCCGCGTTGGCGTTCGCGGTGTGGCTTTCGGAGCCGGGCACCGACAGATTCCGGAGGATGCCGCAGCCCCTCCTCGGTGATGAGGTCGCGCTCGCATCCGGCTCGACATTACGATCTGGCGGGCTTTTGCAAGGCGGCTACGAAGCACGGGGGCCGTCGCCTACGGTAGGGGCATGAGTGAAGTAGACCGCTCTGAGTCGCAGGAAAACTGGCCGGCAATCCTGACGTGGCGCGCGCACGACCTTCCTCGCATGGAGTCGGTGAGGGTCCAGCTGTCGGGCAACCGCATCAAGGCGTACGGCCGGATCGTGGCCGCCGCGACGTCGTCACACCCGGCGTTCAGCGCGTCCTACGACCTCGTCACCGACGACAGCGGCGCCACCAAGCGCCTGTCGCTCACGGTCACACTGGCCGAAAGGGAACGCCAGCTCAACATCGCTCGCGATGAAGAGAACATGTGGCTCGTTCAGGACAAGCAGAACCAGGGCATGCGCTTGCCCTACGGCGGTGCTCTGGACGTCGACGTGATCTACAGCCCGTTCTTCAACGCGCTCCCGATCCGCCGCACCCGGCTCTACCAGCACGGCGAGTCGATCTCGTTGCCCGTGGTCTACGTGCGTCTTCCGGAATTGACCGTGGAGACCGTGACCATCGACTATTCGAGCGAAGCGCCCAACCCGGCCGCCGGGATCAAGCTCAAGTCGCCGGTCGCCGAGACCACGATCACGGTCGACGACGACGGGTTCATCCGCGACTATCCCGGACTCGCAGAGCGGATCTGAGCACCCCGCCCGCACGGCCCGCGGCGGCGAGTTGTTGGCGCCAGCCGTCCTCGCCGATGGCGATCGTCAGGATCTGTGGCCGGTCGAAGCTGTCGTAACGCACGCGGGCGGCGTGCCCCGACTCGACGAGTTCGGCGACGGAACCCGTCGCGGTCAGGCCGTCGCGAGCGCGGGTCAGCAGGTCGATCGCGCGGTCCAGCACCGAGCCCAACGGGCCGGAGTTCGCCTCACACATCGCGCGCACCAGATCGGGCGCGGTGGCCGCCACCCGGGTGCCGTCGCGGAACGAGCCCGCGGCAAGTGAGAACGCCAGCGGGACGTCGGCTGCCGTGACGGCGAGCGTCTCGGCGACCAGGTGCGGCAGATGTGAGATGGCTGCGGCGGCCGCGTCGTGCTCGTCGGAGCGCGCGGGGACGACGACGCTCCCGCAGTCAAGCGCCAGGTGCATGACCTCGGCCCACACCGCGGGGTCGACGTGGTCGTCGACGCTGAGCACCCAGGGTGCGCCGACGAACAACTTCTCGTCACCCGCGGCCCAGCCGGAGTGTGCGGTGCCGGTCATCGGGTGGCCTCCGACGAAGTGGGCGAGTAGGCCGTGGTCCCGAACTGCTTGCAGAACGGCGACTTTCACGCTCGTCACGTCGGTGAGCGGGCAGTTCGGCGCCGTCGTGCGGACGTGGTCGAGCATGCTCGGCAGTGCGGGCATCGGCACGGCGAGGACGATCAGCGCGTTGGTCGCCGCGGCCCGCTCCAGTACCTCGGTGAGATTCGCGGTGGCATGAAACCCGTCGAAGCGGGCGGCTTTCACGCCGTCGATCGACCGGTTGAAGCCGAAGACCTCGCGTCCGGCGGACGTGGCGGCCCGCAGCACCGATCCGCCGATCAGTCCAAGGCCCAGTACGCACACTGGTCGTTTGCTCTTCGCGCTAGCGCTCATCACCGATGTTGCCACCCTGCAAGGTTGACATATCGGCGAACCGCGCGAGCATCAGACGTGATCGTGATCGCTGGTCAAAGCGTGTGATCTGGGACTACCGTGACTTTCATGGGAGCACAGCGAGCGCAGGCGCAGAACCAGGCCGCAGACCTCCCGGACGGATTTGGTGTCGCGGTCGTTCGCGAGGACGGCAAGTGGCGGTGTACGTCGTTGCGCAGCAGCGCGTTGACGAGCTTGACGGCCGCGGAGACCGAGCTCAGGGAGCTCCGTAGCGCGGGCGCCGTGTTCGGGCTGCTCGACGTCGATGACGAGTTCTTCGTGATCGTGCGTCCCGCCCCCGCGGGTGCGCGCCTGTTCCTGTCGGACGCGACGGCGGCCGTGGACTACGACATCGCCAGGCAGGTGCTCGAGAAGCTCGACGCCGACATCGACCCCGACGACCTGGAGGACGAGGATCCGTTCGAGGAGGGCGATCTCGGCGTGCTCTCCGACATCGGCCTGTCCGAGGGCGTGCTCAGCATCATCCTGTCCGAAGACGACTACGCCGACGAGCAACTCTCGCGGATCGCCCAGGAGATGGGCTTCGGCGACGAGATGTCGGCGCTTCTCGACAAACTCGATCGTTGACCGCTGACGAGCGCTTGCGCGAGGAGCCGCTGACCGACGCTGATCTGATCAGGGTGGCGCTCGACGCGGCCTCTGCCGTCGGCCCCCGCGACGTTCCCATCGGTGCGGTGGTGTTCGGCCCCGACGGCACTGAGCTGGCGCGCGCCGCCAACGCTCGTGAAGAACTCGGCGACCCCACCGCGCATGCGGAGATCCTGGCTCTGCGGGCGGCGGCCCGCGTACTCGGCGACGGCTGGCGACTGGAGGGTGTGACGCTGGCGGTCACGGTCGAACCGTGCACGATGTGTGCCGGTGCGCTGGTGATGGCGCGCGTCGCCAGGGTGGTGTTCGGGGCGTGGGAGCCGAAGACGGGTGCGGTCGGCTCGTTGTGGGACGTGGTCCGCGACAGGCGGCTCACGCACCGGCCCGAGGTACGGGGTGGCGTGCTGGCCGACGAGTGCGCGGCGCCGCTGGAGGCGTTCTTCGCTCGCCAGCGCCTGGCCGACGGCGATTAGGGGCCATGCCGGGTTCCCGGTAAGCTGCCCGACGGTGGCGTGTCCGAGCGGCCTAAGGAGCACGCCTCGAAAGCGTGTGACGGGTAACCCCCGTCCGAGGGTTCAAATCCCTCCGCCACCGCCACGACCGCCCCCTGTTCACGCAGGTAAGGGCGGTTTTGCGGCTAAGGGGCGATCAGCCCCTGTTTTGGCGCACTTTGGGCACACTGCGCGTCCAGCGCTGGCGTGTCCCAACATCCGCGCCCGCGCCAGCACCTTCACCCCGGGGCTGATGGCGATTGATGCACGGGGTCTCAAGACGTGTGGGGTGATCCTGTGGACCTTGGCTCGCTCCACCGTTCCCGCGAACCAGCCGTCCACCGACTTCGGTCGCGGGACCCGTAACCCCACGGTGAACCAGAGCGGAAGACAACGGCATCAGAACTGGGACCGAGATCGTTCCGCTGGCCAGACGATGCCGGCGAAGCCGAGCGCTACACGTGACGCCTCATCCACCCCCGTGGGGGCCCGACCGCGGGCCATCGAGAAGTGAGACCACCGCCGTCGCGTAATCCACGGGAGCTGGTGAGCCAAAGAGAACGCGCCGGCCGATAACCCTGACTCACCGAGGATGTCTGCCATCGAGGTCTGGTGGAACCCGTCACGGGCGAAGCAGCGCCGCGCCGCTGCCAAGATCTGCTCCTTGCGCTGGATGCGGTACTCCTCGCTGACCCTGGGCACCCCGCCAATATAAAAAAAGCATTCGCTTTGACAAGGCTTCCCAACCGGGGCAACATCAAAAATGATCGTTCGCTGTAACCGCGCGGTACGACGAGATGCAACGCATGAGCGCCGGTTCGAAGGGCAGAAACGTTCCGGCACAACAGGAAAGGCATCTGTCATGAGCACACCCATTACCCTGATCAACGCCTTCAACGTTCCGGTGGAGGAATCCGAACTGTTCCTTGAGCGGTGGCTCATCAGCGCGCACGCCATGCGTGACAGCGCTGGCTTTCGCGGACTGCGGATGCACCGCGCGCTGCACGAGGGAGCCGAACTTCGGTTCGTCAACGTCGCCGAATGGGACAGCGAGCAAGCCCTGCAGGAAGCTAGCGCGCGCCCGGACTTCGCCGCGTCGATGCGCGGGATGCGCGAGGACCCTGCCCTGCACATCACCGCGCACCCCGCCGTCTACGGCGTCGTCTTCGAACTGCCCGCCAGCGACCCCATGGAGGCGAACGGCACCTCCGGTGGGTAAGCGCAGCGGTGCAGTAGCCCACCGGCTGGTGGGCTAGGCCAAGGCTGGTAAGGGCGGTTTTTGCATCCGCCCTCAGCTCAGGATCCGGCGCACCTCGTCGGCCAAGGCGATGCCCAGGTCGCGATTGTTCTGCTCGGTGAAGTGGACGCCGTCGCTGCCGTCGGTGCTGATCACCGAACCCGCATTGAAGAACGGGATCTTCATGTACGCACACAGCGCGCCGTATGCGTCGGCCAGTCGTTCGGACTTCTCCCGCCCGCCGTCGAAGGTCATCTGAAACCACGGGTCGGGCATCGGAGCCAATGGTGGCGGCGCGGCGACGAGCACCTTCGGTGCGGGGTAGATGGTGCCCACACCGCCAGCGGAACCGAGCACCTGCGCCGCGAGTACCGACATCCCGGTGGCGATGTCGAATGGACTCCGATGGAAGTACGCCTTGGTGTCGTTGGTACCCAGCATGAGGACGACCAGGTCCAGCGGCAGATGGCTGGCCAGTGTGATCGGCAGGTGCGCGGCGCCGTTCAGTCGCGGATCGGTCGGGTCGTCGACGTTCGTGGTGCGGGCGCTGAGGCCTTCCTCGATCACGACGTAGTCAGCACCGAGGTCCTCGGCGAGCACGCCGGTCCAGCGGACGTCGCGCCGGAACCGCGACGTGGGCGCGGTTTCCTCCGCGGGCACCCAACCCCACGTCAGGGAATCACCGAAGCACAACACCGTCTTCTCAGTCATGCGACCAACTTATCGAGCGAGCTCCTCGCGTATCGCGGTGACGAACCCGTCGACGTCGGCCTCGCTGGTGTCCCACGAACACATCCAGCGCACCTGGCCGGCCGCGCGATCCCAGTCGTAGAAGCGCACGCGCTCGCGGATGCGGTCGGCCGCATCGTTGGCCAGCACGGCGAACACCGCGTTCGCCTGGGTCTGCTGGCTGAAGGACAGGCCGCGAAGCCGACCGTCGGCGATGCCCTCGTCGAGCGCGCTTCGCAGCCGCGCCGCCATGGCGTTCGCGCGGGCAGCCGAACGCAGGCCGAGCCCGGCGTCGAAGAGTGCGAGCAGCTGCATACTGGTGAAGCGCATCTTGCTGGCGAGCTGCATGCTCAGCTTGCGCAGATACCGCATCCCCTCGACGCACGTCGGGTCCAGGACGACGATCGCCTCCGCGCCCATCAGCCCGTTCTTCGTGCCACCGAAGCTGAGGATGTCGACGCCGGCGTCGGTCGTGAACTCGCGGAACGGCACGCCGAGGGCGGCGGCCGCATTCCAGATGCGGGCGCCGTCCATGTGCAGCACCATGCCGTGCTCGTGCGCGAAGTCGGCGACCGCGCGCACCTCGTCCGGCGTGTAGAGCGTGCCGAGTTCGGTGGTCTGGGTGATGCTGACGGCCAGCGGCTGGGCACGGTGCTCGTCGCCCCAACCCCACGCTTGCGTCGCGATCAGCTCCGGCGTCAGCTTGCCGTCGGGTGCTGGCACCGGGAGGAGCTTGAGGCCGCTCACCCGCTCGGGGGCGCCCGCTTCGTCGGTATGGATGTGCGCGGTGGCAGTGGCGACGACCGCCCCCCAGCGCGGCAGCACTGCGGTGAGCGCGACGACGTTCGCGCCCGTGCCGTTGAACACCGGGAAGGCCTCGGCGGCTTCGCCGAACTCGTTCCGGACGAGCTGCTGCAGCCGAGACGTGTAGACATCTCGGCCGTAGGCGACCTGATGCCCGCCGTTGGCCGCGGCCAAGGCGTCGAGCACCTCGGGATGTACGCCCGCGTAATTGTCGCTCGCGAAGCCTCGGGATCCGATGTCGTGGAGGGTCTCGACCATGGCCCCAGTCTCTCAGGCCCCCGCCGCAGCGCGACTGGTCACGAACTTCCCTCTCTCGGCGTGTGTCTGAGTCGATCCAGCAAGTCCCTGGCGGCGTTGACCCGGTGGTCGTCGTTGGCGAGTGCGCTGGCGAGCAGTAAAGAGCTCAACGTCGCGATTTCGGACTTTCGGCCGACCAGCGGAACGAGGTGACCCTCGGGTCCAGGCTCACGGCGCCGAGCGCCTTCTCGACGTCGGCGTCGTCGCGCGTCGCGGTGGACAGCTCGGCCCGCACGTCGACCTCACCGGGTGCCGAGGTGGCAGACGAGCGCAGCGAATTGAGTTGAAACCCGGGTCGAGTGGCCGCGCTCACGATGACCGCCCGCACTTCGGCCTCGGCATCCGGACCACACACGACCTCGACCAGGTAGTCGGCAGCGGGGTTCTCGCGGCCACCCCACAGGTGGGCACGGTCCATCCGCGTTGCCAATGGAAACAGAAAGCCGTTGGTGGCGATGATGACCACTGCACCGGTGAGGGCCTCGCGCCACATCCAGGCACCCGCGAGCGCACCCACCACAGCGTCGCGGCCGTGTTCAAACCGGTGACCGACGAGCCCTGCTTCATGATCACCCCGGCGCCGAGAAAGCCGATGCCGGAGACGATTTGGGCAGCGACCCGGGTCGGATCACCGTGGCCTTCAAACGAGTAGGCGCCCAGGATCAGGAAGAGCGCCGCTCCCATGCTGACCAGGGCCATGGTCTGCAGGCCGGCCATCCGCGCTCGCCATTGGCGTTCGACGCCGATCGCCAAGCCCAGAAGCGTCGCCAGCCCGACCCGGCCCAGCATGTCGGCTGCGATCACGGTGTGGGCGTCACTGTCATCGTCAGTTGCAGCCGCTCACGCTCACGCGGAGTCCGTTCACGCCGATGCAGCCATTGATGGGAGGCGGCGGTGGCGGAGGCGGCACGTAGTCCTCGGGTATGGGGGCGTAGTAGTCGGGCGGCGGCACGTAGGGCGCCATCACGTCCGCGAGGTTGGCGCACCCACTGACGGAGACGCGTCGGCCCGCCGATACGCAGACGTCTGCGTTGGCGGAGCCGGCATCGTGAATGGTGACGAGCGTTCCCAGAGTTACCGCCACGGCCATCGCCGCGACCCCCGTGGAAAGCCAGGATCGGACAGGTCTGCTCATCTGGATCGTCTCCCCGTCGGCCGTGCGGTGTCGTGACGACCAGCATGGACCCGCAGTGATTGCGGGGCAAGGGTGTCCGCTCGAGGGGGAGTTCGTGTCGGCCGTACCTCGGGACACGTGGATTGGCTGATCACCCGACGAATCACGCGTCGGCACCGAGTGGGATGGCCCCGTACACCGTCGTGCCGACCCCGATCTCGGACTCGATGCCGAACACACCGCCGACCGCCTCGATCCGGTCGCGCATGTTCGTCAAACCCGCTCCGTCGGAGCCCTTCGACTGCGACGGTGAGGAAGCCGAGCCCCGCCGACAGCGTGCGCCACGGCGACCCTTCGTTGGCGATTGCGACCGCCACTGACGCAACGCTCAGGACAGCGCCGATTTCGCCGCATGCCATGAGTTTTGAAGGAAGGCGGTTGTAAGGAAGGCGGTTGTTCACTAGGTGAACTTCGGCTTGGTCAACGAACAGCCCTAACCCGATCCGTACGCCCTCCAGAGTTGTGTCAGCAAGCTCGGACGCAGATCCTGCTTGCGGACGATGGTTGCGGCACCGCAACTGAAGGTGGCTGCCGGCAGCGCCGACAAATCATCGGCGGTGACCAGCACGACGACGACGGATTGGTGGAATCGTCGGATCCAGCCGGTGACTTGGACGCCGTCCATGCCGGGCATGTGGATGTCCATCAGCACGAGTTCCGGCTCGCTGGCGTCGATGGCACCGCAGGCTTCGGGGCCCGAGGAGACTTCTCCGGCGGAGACGAACCCGGGCGACGCGGCGACGACGTCGCGGGCTACTCCAAGGAACGGCGCATAGTCATCGACGGTCAACACCCGTACGTTGCCGTCCGCCGGAATCACCACGTCAGCTTCTCGCGATGGAGAAGCCGACACCAGCTGGCACGCACCACCACCCGAGGGCGGCTGTCTCTCAGCGCGCCGGCGTCGTCCCCGACGTGTCGGCCAGGTACATCAGCACTGCGGCTACCCGCTTGCTGATCGCCTCACATTCGTCGGTGTCCACGAAGCCGAGCTTGGCGAAGACCGCCGTGATGTGTTTCTCGACGGCTCGCTTGGTCAGCCCGAACGATTCGGCGATGGCGCCGTTGCTCTTTTCCTTCTGCCATCGCGGCGAGGATCTCCAGCTCCCGTGGACTCAGTCGGGACACCGCGGACCGCGGCGCCCTCGTTCCCGCCGCTATCAGCACTTCGACGATCCGCGGATCGATGACCGACCGGCCTTCGGCCACCGCCTCGATGGCATCCACTAGATCTTGACGACGGTGGATTCGCTCTTTGAGAAGGTAGGCCCTGCGGTCGGAGCCGTCCTCGAACAACTTGAGCGCAGAGGCCGGTTCGGAGTGTTGGCTCAACACCACGACGCCGGTGTCGGGATGTGTCTGGGCGCCAGAAGCCGTTCGATTCCTTCGCGCATCAGGAGGCTGTCCTCGGCGATCACGACGCGGACGGGCACGATGCAGGCTACCGCTCCAGCGGAAGGTCGAACTCGCTTCGGGGGGTGCGGCGCACACGAGGTGTGGCCGGGGGGTCAGTGCCCTTGGCGGACGGAATCGGCGCTGACAGTGTTCGAGGCATGGACAGTGCGAAGTCGATCGTCCCGAGATGTATCCGAAAGACCGCGTCGGCGACGTTGACGTGTACCTCGATCCGAATCCGTCCCGGGCCCCGCTGGTCCGGTCGGCGTTGGTGGCGTCGGTCCCGTCGTCGGGCCCGCAGGCCCCGTCGGCATTGGTCGTCGCTGAAAGGTGAATGCTTGGTGGATAACGCGATTCGGCATCGCGTGACCACTGGCAGATGAGACAATCTGTGGTGTCGGCTCTGGTGTGTCAATGGGCCTCACCGACCAGGCTCATGCCTTCTGATTCACCATCCACGCTAGGGGTGATTGTGCGCATCGTCATCGATCTGAATCGCTGTCTGGGCTACGCCCAGTGCGTGCCGCTGGCTCCGGAGGTGCTCAAGCTCAGCGGCGAAGAGGCTCTGACCTACGACCCCAACCCCGATGATTCGCAGCGGCTGAACGTGTTGCGGGCCGCAGCATCGTGTCCGGTGCAGGCGATCATCGTCGACAAGCTCGAGGGACATGGCGCACCGTGACCGCGGCCACGGACGTCAAGGCAAACGGCCGCATCGTCATCGTCGGAGCATCACTGGCGGGGCTTCGCGGCGCCGAGGCGCTCCGCGCCGAGGGCTTCACGGGCCAGCTGACCATCGTCGGCGATGAGAAGGACGAGCCGTACGACCGTCCGCCGCTGTCCAAGCAGGTGCTGAAGGGGTGGGTTCCTGCCGACCACACCAAGCTGCCGCGCCTTCACGAGGTCGACGCGGACTGGCGGCTCGGAGTAGCCGCCACCGGTCTGGACAGGGTGAACAAGAAGGTCCTGCTGGGTGACGGCAGCGACGTGCCGTATGACCGCCTGCTCGTCGCCACCGGCGTTCGGTCACGTCACTGGCCCAACCCGATCGAAGCCGCGCTCGAGGGTGTGTACGCGCTGCGAACCAGCGGCGACGCCGCGCGGATTGCCGCGGCGCTGGCCGCGGGGCCGCGGCGGGTTCTGGTCATCGGCGCCGGTTTCATCGGCTCTGAGGTTGCTTCGGTCTGCCGCGAACTCGGTCTGGAGGTCACCGTCGCCGAGCGCGGTCCCGCCCCGTTGTCCGGCGCGCTCGGTGCCGTCATCGGCGACATCGCCGCCGAGATGCAGCGTGAGGCCGGCGTGGACCTCCGCCTCGGCGTCTCGGTCCTCGCGCTCGAAGGCGATGAGAGCGGTCATGTTCGGCGCGCTCGCCTCTCCGACGGGGAGACCCTCGACGTCGACGTGGTGCTGGCGTCGCTTGGCTCGGTCCGCAACACCGAATGGCTGGACGGCGCCCGACTAGCGGTCGGCCCCTGGGGGGTCGGCTGCGACGCCGGGTGCCATGCGTTCGACATCAACGGCGTCGTCACCGATGACATCTTCGTGGCCGGCGATGTCGCGCGCGCCCCGCACGTGCTGTACGGGTACCAGTTCCTCGCAATGGAGCACTGGGACAACGCCGTCCTCGGGGCCGAGGTCGCCGCACACAACATGGTCTGCGATCCGATGGACCGCCGCGCCCATCTGCTCATTCCCGCCTTCTGGTCCGGCCAGTTCGGCGTCAACATCAAGTCCGTCGGTGTGCCGTCCTTCGGCAACGAGATCGTCTTCACCCAGGGCTCGGTGAAGGAGCGCCGCTTCGCTGCCGTCTACGGTCTGCGCGGTCGGATCGTCGGCGCCGTCACGTTCGACCACGGCAAGTGGCTGCCGCACTACGAGTCGCAGATCGCGCGGTCGGGTCCGTTTCCCCCGCATCCCGCGGGGTTCGATCTGCCCGGCGACATGCGGGTCGTTCCCGCGCAGTTCCCGGAGCGGGGCGCGGCCACCGCGGCCGACGTCGTCCTGACCGGTCACGATCCGAACGAGCGGGAAGCCGAGTTCCGCCCGCGTCTTGGCTGACGGGAGGGCAGGAGCAGGAGACGTTAATGCCAACAGCAACGCGAAGGAAGGCGCCGTGACCCCGGAGGAAGCCTATTCAGCGGCGATGAAGCTCGAGAACCGCGCGAACCCGTATCCGTACTTCGACGAGTTGCGCAAGACGCCGGTGGTCCGGGTGACCAACGGCATCTACGCCGTCACCGGGTACGAGGAGATCATCGCCTTGGCGCACGACCCCCGGGTGAGCTCGGATCTGCGGAACCGACCCAACCGCACGGTGATGCTCCAGACCGAGGACGCATCGGTGGCCGACCTGATGGACGCGTACAACCAGGACCCGAGCTTCATCACCGATGATCCGCCCGACCACGATCGGGCACGCCGACTTTCGATGCGGCACTTCGGCCCGCCGCACACGCCGGACCTGATCCCAAGCATGGAGGCGTACTGCAAGCAGATCGTCAACGACCTCCTCGACAAGGTCTCCCAGAAGGGGTCAGCCAAGACCCGGATGGACGTCGTGGACGACTACGCGTACCCGTTGCCGGTCGACGTGATCTGTCGCATTTTGGGCATCCCGCTGGAGGACGAACCGCTGTTCCACGCCTGGGTTTGCGATGTGATGGCGGGACTGTTCGACGTCGGCCCCGAGATCGCCACCGAAGAGGGGCAGCTCCGCAAGGAGAAGGGGCAGGCGAGCGGCATAGCGCTCAAGAAGTACATCATCGACCTGGTCGAGAGCGCGGAGAAAGCCCCACGGCCCGGGATGATCTCGCAGATGGTGCACGACGACGGACCGGACGGACGAATGTCCCCGAGCGAGATCGTGAACAACACGATCCTGCTGTTCATCGCCGGCCATGACTCCACGGTCAACCTCATCTCGCACTGCGTGCTCACCCTCCTCCGCAACCCTGGGTCCTTCGACTTGCTGCGCCGTAATCCGGATCTGGTTCCTGGCGCGATCGAGGAGGTACTGCGCCTGCAATCGTCGGTCCAGTTCTTCCCGAGCCGAACTGCACTGGCGGACATCGAGATCGGCGGAACGACCATCCCGCGGGGTGCGCCGATCTTCCTGCTGTACGGCGCTGGCAACCGCGACCCGCGAAGGTTCACCGATCCCAACCGATTCGATCCGGAGCGCGAGGACAACGAGCACATCGGCTGGGGTCGGGGCATCCACGTCTGCTTCGGCGGCCCGCTTGCGCGCCTGGAGGTGAACACCGCGGTCAACGCATTCATCCACCGGGTGGTCAATCCGCGGCTCGTCGTCGATCCGCCGCCCTACCGCATCAGCCAGGTGTTCCGCGGGCCCCGGCACGTCGTCATCGATTTCGACGAGATTCGCGACGAGGACGTGACCGTATAAAGGCCTTTCAGTTCGTCGAATGGGGACAACCCGCGGAGCTGTGCGAGGTGCCCGTGCCGGAGCCTGGACCCGGGCAGGTGTTGGTGAAGGTCGGTGGCGCGGGAGCGTGCCACTCCGACCTCCACATCCTGGAAATGCCGAAACCACAGGGGAAATCGCCGTTCGCGTTGCCCTTCACCCTCGGTCACGAGAACGCAGGCTGGGTCGAGGAACTCGGCCCTGGGGTCACGGGCTTCATGCCGGGAGATCCGGTGATCGTCTACGGCCCTTGGGGATGCGGGCTCTGCATGAACTGCCGGTCCGGGCTGGAGAATTACTGCCAACGGTCGGGCGGTCCAACTCCCGGCGGCCTTGGCGCGCGCGACGGCGGAATGGCGCACTATCTGCTCGTCCCCGCGGCGCGCTTCCTGGTTCCGCTCGGTGACCTGGATCCGCGCGATGCGGCCCCGCTCAGCGATGCCGCGCTGACGAGCTACCACGCGATCAAACGTTCACTGCACGTGCTCGGACCCGGCTCCGCCGCCGTGGTAATCGGTGCCGGTGGACTGGGCCAGATGGCCATTCAGTTGCTGCGCGCGCTGAGCGGCGCTACCACGATCATCGCCGTCGACACCACAACGGACAAGCTGGAGATCGCCAAGCGCATGGGTGCCGACGAGATGCTTGTCTCGGGAGACGCTGCGGTGCAACGCATCATGGACATGACGCAGGGTCAGGGCGCTGAATTGGTGCTCGACATGGTGGGCGTGGACCCGACGCTGGCGATGGCCGCCGCCGTGTCACGCGTGCTCGGTCACCTGACGATCGTCGGCATTGGCGGCGGAGCGCTGCCGGTCAATTTCCAGAGTCCACGTCACGAGTGTTCGGTGTCGTCACCGTTCTGGGGCTCGATTCCCGAACTCCTGGAGGTTGTCAGCCTCGCCCAGGCCGGGAAGATCTCGCTGCTCGTCGAGCACTTTCCGCTGGACCGCGCAGCGCAGGCGTATCAGCTATTGCACGACGGCAAGATCTTCGGCCGCGCCGTCATCACGCCCAACGACTGACGCCACCTGTCGATGATGTCCCGGATCGGCGCCCTCTTGGCCACGGTCGATCCGGGACTGGTTCGCACTCGTTACGGTGTGCAAACGGCCTGCGCGACGGTCCTGGGCATGGGGCGACTCTGGTCGCGGTGACCTCGGTGGTGGGAGTTGACGACCCTCTGGGGATCACTCTGTTCGGTGCTGGCGCATGCTTCTTCAGTGCCCTTCTGGTCACCGATCCCCGGCCCCCGAGATCGCCTCTTTACCCTGGCACTTTCGGCGGTGGTCACGGCGGTGGCCGTCGTCGTCTGCGTGTTCCTGGGTCACCTGTCCGGCTGGTACGTCGCGCTCTTCCTTGCTCTGCAAATGTTCTTGTCGTTTGCACTGCGGTCGTGGAGCATGCGGGCCGCGACTCTGGCCTGGATCGGCGCGCTGATGACCTTTCTGCTCGGTGCCGCCCACATCACGGCGACCAGGGCGGGATGGCTCGTGCTCGCCTCGGCGGTCGGTGTGGCCTGGCTTGCGCTCTGCCAGGTCCTCATCGTGCCCAACTGTCCGTCGCGCGCAATTCAACGCGCTGCCCGGGCTTTCGACCGGGCCGCATTGGAGGTCGTCGCCCGAAGCGTAGAGCTGGCGGCCTCCGCGAACGACACGGCAACTTCCGATCGCGCACGGAAAGCCTTGCACCGCAGCTTCGACCGCTTCACAATCTGCCGCACCGCCGTCGGAGATCAGGTCACCGCTGCGGTGGCAGCCCACAGTTGGGGGGAGGACGGCGCCGAACAGCTGCAGGTGGCGCTCTACTCCGTACAGGCAGGACTGCAACGGATAGTCGACTACACCGATCTGCGGAGCGCGCCGACCGACGCGGCGCTCTCAGCATTGATCACGGCGGAGGCCGTTGACTCCGTCCACTCCGGCAAGCACCCTGGAGCCGACGATCGTCCTTGGCGTGCAGGCTGTCATCGCCGCTGTCGCCGCCGCGGCGATCGCGAAGTGGTTGGGCAACGAGCAGGGCCGCGTCGTCGCCTGGACAGCGTTCGTGGTGATCGCGGCTTCTGCCGGGGAGTCGACACGGCGGGCCGGAGCAAGGCTGGTCGCGACGGTACTGGGAGCCATCTGCGGCGTGGTCGTCGCCGCAAGCATCCCGCACAATACGGTCGTTCTCGTCGCCGCCGTGGCCGTCGGTTAGCGGTGGTGCTGCGCCATGTATAGCGTTGGACAGCGTGCGAATCGACGTGCACGCGCACTACTGGACCGACGCCTACCTCGACATGCTCGTCAAGCTCGGCAAGACGGACACGGCGACACAGCGCGGCATTGGCGCGGGCCCAGGAGACGAGTTGGGCGCCCGGTTTCGTCTGATGGATCGCGCGGGAGTCGACATGCAGATTCTCTCGGCCGCGCCGCAGCTGCCTTACGGGACTGACGTCGACCTGACGATCGCCGCGGCCCGCTATGTCAATGACGAATACGCCGGCCTGGTGTCGGCACATCCGGACCGGTTTCGCGCATATGCGACCATGCCCATGCCCGACGTCGATGCTGCAATCACCGAAATAACAAGGGCTATCGATGAATTGGGCACGGTTGGCGTGACCATGACCACCAGTGTCTTGGGCCTTGCGATCACGGATGCGGACTTCGAGCCCATCTTCGCCGAACTCGACCGCCGCGGGGCGATCCTGTACCTGCATCCGGTTGGCAATGGCGCGTGCTCACCGCTGGTGACCGAGCACCACATCACGTGGATGGTTGGCGCGCCGTTCGAGGACACCATCGCGGCGATGCAATTGATCACGTCCGGTCACCTTCAGCGCTACCCCGGGGTAAAGATCATCTGCTCGCATCTCGGGGGTGCACTGCCGATGCTCACCCGCCGGGCCGACGATCACCTCGAGTGGGAGGCACCGGAGACGCCCGAACGTCCAAGCTCGGCGGCGCGACGCATGTGGTACGACACCGTCAGCCATTGCCACGGCCCTGCATTGCGGTGCGCCATCGACTCGTTCGGCGCCGACCGACTTTTGCTCGGCACCGACTTCCCCTATGAGGACGGGGAGAGGTTCGTCGAGGCGGTCGACTACGTTAGCGCAGCGGCCGACCCATCAGCGGCGCACGCGATCCTGGAGGCCAACGCCACGGCACTGTTCGGGTTCTAGCCCTCGGCGGTGCGCTTCGCTGCCCGCAGGCCGACCCAGAATTTGGCCGCCTCGCGGATGGACTCCTCGACTGGCCGTGGCTGCCAACTGAGTTCGCGTTTGGCCTTAATGCAGTCCACGGGCGCCGGTTCACTTTTCATCGATCCCGGCTCGCCGTGGCAGAACGCCTGGATCGAGTCGTTCAACGGCCGGCTACGCGATGAATTGCTCAACTCGTGGCGCTTCGACTCGCTGCTGGAGGCCCGTGTGATCATCGAAGACTGGAGCTGTGACTACAACGCCAACAGGCCACATTCCGCCCACGGCGAACTCACTCCAGCCGAGTTCGCCCTACAGTGGACCACGACCCACCAACCCCAAGCCGCATAGCGACTGGACCACCAAACGGGTCCCCCTCACTGGAAATCGGCAGCGCCGGTTTCACGCCGGCCGGCGACGTGGCCGCAGAGTTGTTCTATGTGGCCGTCTGCGCGTCCTCGGTCGCAATTCCCGTGTTGGCATATGTCATTGCCGGGGAGCGACTCGACGCTCCGCTGGCGAAACTCAAGAACTGGTTGGAGAATCACAACGTCGCGCTGATGGCGGTCATTCTGGTGGCCAGCGGTGCTGGTGAACGACTTCGGCTCCATCAACATCGACGCCGATCTCGTCGTCGGAATCGAAAGTGAAGGCGCCATCATCAGCCTGGCGAACGGTTGTGTGTGCTGCGACATCCGAGACGACCTGCTGGCGAGAGTACGGCAGGTCATCGATCGACCCGAACGGCCGGAGTACATCGTCCTCGAGGCCAGCGGGGTGGCCGAACCCTCCGGCATCGTGATGACGTTCGGCAATCCCGCCCTACGGGATCGCATCCGCCTGGACAGCATCGTGTGCGTCATGGATGCATCGCAGATCTTCGACATTCCTGAACTCGTGGACCTCAAACTGCGGCAGATCGCCTACGCGGACATGCTGATTCTGAACAAGGCCGATCTCGTCGACCTCGCGCAGATCGGCCGGATTCGGGCTTGGCTGGATGAACACTTCCATCGCTATCGCCTCGTCGAATCGATCCGCGGCGAAGTACCACTGGAGATACTGCTGGCCGAGGGAAGGTTCGACCCGACGAATGTCCCAGTACCGGTGGACGAGGGCTCGGGCCATCGCGACCACCGGCGGACGTTCAGTACATGGAGCTACGAGACGTGCGAACCGCTGTCACTCGGTGCGTTGCGCGAGGCGGCAAGGAGACTACCTGGCAACGTCTACCGCTGTAAGGGTGTGATTCACAGTCGCGACACCCCGCTGCATCGTTCGGTTCTGCAGGTGGTCGGGAAACGTGTGGATCTGGTGCAGGAGTCCGAATGGGGAGACCGAAGCCCGCAAACTCGGATCGTCGCCATCGGCGCGCACGGTGCGTTGGACGGCGACGCCCTTCGCGACTACTTCGACGCATGTGTGGCCCCGAACTGACGGCAGCGCACTCCCTGCGTGACTAGATTGGGATATCCACGTCTAAGGGAGGTCCCATCATGACCGCGACAGTTTCGGCCCAGCCCGGATATCAGGTAGTCAATCCGGCCACCGGCGACGTCGGGCAGTCGTTCGACTTCGCCACCGACGCCGAGGTCCAGGCAGCGTTGGCCGCGTCCGACGAGGCCTTCCGTTCGTGGCGGGACCTGCCGATCGCCGAGCGGGCCCGCGTCGTCGCCCGGGTGGGGGAACTCTTCAAGGAGAACTCTGCGCGGCTTGGCGCCATCGCCACCGAGGAGATGGGCAAGCCGCTGCCCGAGGCGGAGGGCGAAGCCGACTTCTGTGGCGACATCTTCAACTACTTCGCCACGGAGGGTCCGGGTCTGGCGGCGGATCAGGAGATAAAGACGTTCGCCGACGGCAAGGCCTACGTGCAGAAGCTGCCCATCGGACCGTTGCTCGGCATCATGCCGTGGAATTACCCGTTCTATCAGATCGCACGGTTCGCGGCCCCAAACCTGGTGCTGGGCAACACCATCATCCTCAAGCATGCCGAGTCGGTGCCGAAGTCGGCGCTCGCCGTCCAGGAGCTCATGGACGAAGCGGGCATACCGGAGGGCGTCTACCTCAACATCTTCGCGTCGTACGGGCAGATCGAGGAGATCATCGGCGACCGCCGCATCGTCGGCGTCTCGCTGACCGGCTCGGAGCGGGCCGGGTCGGTGGTGGCGTCGATCGCAGGTCGGAACCTGAAGAAGTGCGTACTCGAGCTCGGTGGGTCCGACGCGTACGTGGTGTTGGACACCGGCGACGTGAAGGCGTCGGCGGATCTGGCCTGGGACACCAGGATCGGCAACACCGGTCAGGCGTGCAACTCGAACAAGCGGATGATCGTCACCAGCGACATCTTCGACGGTTTCGTCGACCGGCTCGTCGAGCGAGCAAAGGATCTGAAGGCGGGCGACCCGGCCGAGGCTGCGGAGGGCACCTTTGCTCCGCTGTCCTCACGCAAGGCTGCCGAGGCACTGAACGAGCAGGTTCAGGACGCCGTCTCCAAGGGCGCGACGCTGCATGCCGGCGGTGTGCTCGGCGACGGGCCCGCGGCGTACTACTCGCCCGCGGTGCTGACCGGCATCACCCCGGAGATGCGGGCCTACCGCGAAGAGCTGTTCGGCCCCGTGGCGGTGGTGTACTCGGTCGGTAGCGACGAAGAGGCGTTGACACTGGCCAACGACTCCGATTACGGCCTGGGTGGTGCGGTGTTCAGCACCGACACGCAGCGCGCCGAGAAGATCGCTCAGCGTCTCGAGTCGGGCATGTCCAACGTCAACGCACCCGCGAACGAGAACGCCGAGGTGCCGTTCGGTGGTGTCAAGCGCAGTGGCTTCGGACGCGAGCTCGGTCCGCTCGGCATGGACGAGTTCGTCAACAAGCGGCTGTACTACGTCGCCGACTGACGCTTGGCGCGGGGATGGCGCGGCCCTGTTCGATCAGGTCGGACGGTAGCCGGTGACGCGCGGGCATAGAGTCTGCCCGCGGATCGCGACCGCCGAGGGCGTCGAGGGCGGTGTGCACCGTGAAGTCCGCAGGGACCACCCGGTCGAGGCCGGACCAGTCCAGTGGGAAGGACACCGGTGCGCTCGGCCGCAGTCGCGAACTGTATGCGGCGGCGACGATGGGGACGAAGACGTGAATTCCTCTGGCGCCACTGGTCTTCACCGCACCCGCCAAGCCGGTGTCCGCCAGCGCGCGGCGAACCAGATGCGCGACCGCCACCACCGCGGCGAAGTCGTCGATGCCGGGCGGATACAGGTCGAGGATCAAATGTGTTGGTCGATAGATGTTCTCGGCCAGGCCAAGCGTCTGGTGGTACTCGACGGCGCGTTGATTGGCCAGCCACAACAGGGTTCGCCGGTCCTCGCAGAGTGCGTGGTGCACGTCGCGTTTGGAGGCCTCCGCCCACATGGACACCGTGCGCACCCAGTCCGGCGTGTACTTCGGGACGTCCTTCTGCATGAACGGCGCCCGGCCACGCAGCACCCGCAGCACTGTGAGTGGCCGCCCGGCGAGCCCGGGCAGCATGCGATCGGCGACCGCGTCGAGGTGGTCGATCAGATCGACGCCATCACGCTGCTCTGTGGTGCTGACGAAATACCATGGTGGCACTCGTAGCTCGTCCCGATAGTGGTGCGGGGCGACGAGTTCGTCGTCAAGGGGCCTCGCGAACCTCGCAGGCTGACTAGAGTCGCGCCATGGGAAGGTGGCCCCCGTCATGACTCTTCGATTGCTGACCCTGGGTAGACAGATCGTCTGGGTGAGACCTGACCCCGCCTTCGCCCGGGCCACTCCGTCCCCTCCTACCCACTACGGCGTCGGAGACGACGGGTTGCTGCGATGGTATCGGCTGCTCGACAGGAATAGTCCCGACTACGGCGGCTTCCCCTACTGGGTTCGCAACTCCGGCAACGCGATCGGGAACGGCTGGGGTTCGGTCACCTGGATGCAACTCGGCGACAGCGGGACGTTGGCGGCGATCCACGACGACGGCGGACTCTTTCTGTACCGCTATGTCGGCAACGGGGAGGAGGACCCGGGGGGACATCTCGGTTGGGATGTGTCGTCGGGAATCAGGATCGCCGACGGCTGGGATCGATTCGTCCACGTCGCGATTGCACTCAATCACCCGAACGAGGTGGGGCTCGACGATATTTCGTTCATGGCCGTCGATGCCGCGGGCGACATGTACTGGTATTCGTTCGGCACGCAATCCGGCCACATCGGTCCGTCGGGCCCTCCCTTCGGGGAGCAGCCCGGTTCGGGTCGCGTCATCGGCACGGGATGGGTGGGATTCGAGCACATCGTGGTCGGCTCGAAGACGGTGTTGGCCGCCACCGGGTCCGGTGCGTTGCACTGGTATCGGTACCAGTACAGCAACCACGACTTCGTGAAATGGGTTCCCCAGTCCGGCAATCAGATCGGCATCGGGTGGAACGAAATGCGGCACCTCGTCGCCGTCGAGTCAGCCCTCGAGGATCAGCCCAACCTTACGCTCATCCCGATCATCGAGCTGACGACCGTCTCGGCTTCGGGCGAGGCGCGCAGGCACAGCTATGCGGGAACCGGGGAGGCCGACCCGAGAGGAATTCTCGGCTGGGAACACAATTCCGGCCAGGACATCGCCTACGACGGCATCGCAAGCGACTGGTAGCAGTTCCGCCGGTAGTGCCGTTGGCCATCCGCCAGCCGACCTTTTTGATCCCAGCGGGCATGCGTTTGCGCCAACCGTCTCGGTGTGGCGCCCCCACGTCTAGCCTTCTGTCGTGGGCTTCATCGAGAGCGTTGAGCTCGTCGGCAAGGTCATTGACGGCGTAGGCGTGGCGATCATCGCGATCGGTACCATCGTGGCCGGCGGGACCGCGGTTGGTCGACTCTTGCGAAAGTCGACTGACACATACCGAATCCTCCGCGAGCAGCTCGGTCGGTCGATTCTGCTCGGCCTCGAATTCCTGGTCGCCGCCGACATCATCCGCACCGTGGCGGTCACCCCGAACGCGCGAAGCGTCGCCATCCTCGCGGGCATCGTCGCGATCCGGACGTTCCTCAGCTTCTCCCTCGAACTGGAGATCACCGGTCGGTGGCCGTGGCAGCAGCAGCCCCGCGTCACCGCGGAGTCGGCGAGGCAGGCCTGAACCCGCGGACCTAGTGTCTGAGTCGTTGATTCCAGCCCAGTTGTCCGGGCTGCCCCAGGGGGTCAAGTTGTTCGACTTGGCAGCGGTGCCGGTCACCCGCTAGCGCCACCGGGGCAACACCATCCCCAACCCCTGGACCCTGCACAACCACACCCTTACGGCAGGAACCGAGAGCCCGGTGCGATGAAAGTCGCACGCCGGGTTCGGCGAGCGGCCTGGGGAAACGGACCGGAAGTAATCACGGCACCGCGCCCCAGGCCGACTCAACCGGAACGGGCGTTGGTGCTGTGTGTGGACGAGAAAACACCGGCCACGGCACCTCGAGCCTCTCTCCCTCCCCCGACCGCACCCGAATCAACGACTGACGACACTAGCGATCAGGTCGGCGGCGGCGGGTCGAGCGGCTGCGGGTCGAGCGGCGGCGGGTCGGGTGGTGGTGGTGGCGGCGGAGCCGGCAACGTTATCGGCGGCAGCCCAGGGATATTGATGACGTTGACGTCCGGTGGCGGTGGAGCGTCCGGCGGAGGTGGAACATCCGGCAGACGCGGAGGGGGAAAGTAGACCGGCGCGGGCGCGATCCCATTACTCGTGTTGATGGTGATGATCGAACCGGGGATGGTCTTGTCCTTTGGCGTGGTACCGACCACGGCGCCCTTCGATGCGTAGCTGCTGATCGGAGTGGGTTGGTCGGCGACCTGGAAGCCTGCGTCTTGCAGGCGTTTGCGTGCCGCATCGAGATTCAGGTTGATTACAGGGGGCACGACGCTGCCCGGGCCACCGTCGACGTAACGTGGGTCCGTCGGGGGCAAGGCCACCGGGCCGAAGTCCGTCGCGATCGGTTTCATGGCCAAGAACCAGGTGCGCGCCGGCTCCTTTCCGCCAAAAAGGTTGCCGTCACTGCACTTTCGGAGCGGGAATGAACACAGACCGGACGGCGCTGTCGAGTCGTCGAAGATGTAGTTAGCCGCCGCGTACTGATTGGTGAATCCCAGGAAGCCAGATGACCGGTGGGACTCGGTGGTACCCGTCTTGCCTGACATGGGCAGATTCCAGCCGACGGAGCCGGCCGAACCGGCGGCGGTGCCGCTGATGGTGTCCTTGCCCAACGCAACGGCGAGCGTGTTGGCCAGCCCAATGGGGACCACTCGCTCGCACGCGGCCGTCGTGAGGGCCACTTCGCGGCCGTTGCGATCGATGACCTTCTCGATAGGGCTGGGCGGGCACCACATGCCACCCGACGCCAGCGTCGCGGCAACGTTCGACAACTCGAGCGCGTTGAGCTCGAAGGGGCCGAGCGTGAAGGATCCCAAGTTCTGCCGCTTGATGAAGTCCGCGAGGCTCTCGTTGTTGTTGGGGTCGTAGGCGCGGGCGGTGCCGGGCTCCGCGTACGAACGCAAGCCGAGCTTGACCGCCATGTCAACAGCACGCGGAACGCCAACCTGTGCAATCAGTTTCGCGAAAGCGGTGTTCGGCGACTGCGCCAGCGCATCGGTGACGCTCATGGGGCTGCGGTAGCCCCCGGCATTCTTCACACACCAGGTCTGCGGCGGGCATCCCTTGGCGGTGCTGCTGCCCAGGCCTGTCCCCGTGAAGGTCTGTGGCACGTCGAGTGGAGCGTTGATGCCCATCCCCATTTCGAGTGCCGCTGCGGTGGTGAAGATCTTGAATATCGATCCGGCACCATCACCGACCAGGGAGAATGGCTGCGGTTGGACCGTCTGGCCCGCGGCGAGGTTGAGCCCGTAGACGCGGTTGTCCGCCATTGCCACCACCCGGTGCGCGTCGTTGCCGGGCCTGATCACACTCATCACGCTTGCGACACCGTTCTCGGTCGGGCTCGCAACCGTGTCGACTGCCTGTTTGACGCTGGCCTGCACCTTCGGGTCCAGGGTAGTGCGGATCAGGTAGCCGTTGCGCGCCAACTGCTCCTTGGTGATGCCGGCCTTTGCCAGATAGGACAGCGCGTAATCGCAGAAGAACGCTCGATCGCCGGCCCCGATACAGCCCTGCGGCAATGTATTGGGTTGCTGGAGGACGCCCAATGGCTGGGTCTTGGCGAGGCGTAGTTCGTCGGCTTTATCGGGCAAGTTCACGATCATCGTGTCAAGCACGAGGTTGCGGCGGGCCAGTGCGCCGTCGCCGTTGGTGTACGGGTTGAGAGCGCTGCTGGACTGCACCATTCCGGCCAACAATGCTGCCTGTTGCCAATTGAGCTGTGCGGCGTCGACATTGAAGTAGGTACGCGCCGCGTCCTGCACCCCGTAGGCACCATTGCCAAATGGCACCAGGTTCAGGTAGCGGGTAAGGATCTCCGGCTTGGACAGCGATTTAGCCAGCGTCAGTGCCATCCGGATCTCGCGCAGCTTGCGCGCTGGTGTGGTCGCCACCGCGGCCCGCCGCTCAGCGTCGGTCTTCGCGGTGACCAGCAGGTTGAAGTTCTTGATGTACTGCTGTTCGATCGTCGACCCACCCCTGGTGTCCTCCGCGCCCTGCAGATAGCCTGTCAATCCGGTCAGTGTGCCTTGCACATCCACTCCGCGGTGATAACCAAAGCGCTTGTCCTCAATCGAGACGACCGCCAGCTTCATGGTGTCGGCGATCCGCGCGGTCGGTACTACCCAACGGCGCTGGGTGTACAGCCAGGCGATCGGGTTCCCGGCGGCATCGACCATCGTGGAGACGATTGGCACCTCACCGCCGACCAGATCTGAAGAGTCCTCCTCGGCCATGTTGAGAGCCCGGTTGATGGCCGCGGCGGAGCCGCCGATAAGTGGAAACATCAAGGCGGTGACGAGAACCCCCGCCAGCAAACAGAGAATTGCGAGTTTGGCGACTGTTTCCTCGATCGCCGGGCGCCGCCCGTGCATGCAGACAGCGTAGGCCAGCGCAGGGGTCTCTATCCAAAATTTGTGCATCGAGTCGAGGGCATGGCGCCAGTTGCTGATACGCGTGACCATCTCACACAGGCAAACATCCGGTGGCGAAGGGCCGCCCACCCAGATCAGCGTGTCAGAACAGCCGCGGGTCGATCCTGGTGACCCCGGCCGGGAGGCGCCGTCGAGCGACGGAAGACGTCGGGCACCCCCGTGCCCACCTGTCTAACTCGGCGCGCTCGTCAGCGGTCAACACGATCCCGACAGCAGCGGAATAGGCACAACCCAGCCCAGCACTAGCTGGAATCAACGACTCAGACACTAGGTCCCTGACGCGGTCGTCGCGATGCCGCCGTCGACCGGGATGACCGTTCCCGTCAGATAGGAGCCCGCCCGGCTGGCGAGGAACACGGCGATTCCGGCCATGTCGTCGTCACGTCCGATGCGGCGCATCGGCGCAGAGGCCGCGATCGCCTCACCGAAGGCATCGAGTGTCGCCGCCATCATCTTCGACGGGAACGGTCCGGGCGCCACCGCGTTCACCGTGATGTGTTGGGGCCCCAGTTCACGCGCAAGCATGCGGGTGAGCTGATGCAGCGCCGCCTTGCTGCTGGCGTACGAGTACACGGGCAGTTGGCTGACGTGGATGGCGTCGATGCTGCCGATGTTGATGATCCGGGCGGGGTCGTCGGCCGTGCCCGCCTCGCGAAGCGCGGACAACAGCGCCTGAACGAGCCAGAACGGGGACTTGAGGTTCAGGTCGAGCACCCTGTCCCACGCGGAGTCCGGGAACGTCTCCAGCGGCTCGCCCCACGTCGCGCCCGCGTTGTTGACCAGGACGTGGAGTCCATCGGAGTCAGCGGTGACGAGTTCGGCGAGGCGCAGGCATTCGTCGTGCCTGGACAGGTCGGCGGGAATTGCCCTGACGTCACCGAACTCGGCCAACTGCTCCCGTGCCTGAGCGCACGCATCGGCCTTGCGTGAGCTGATGACCACGCGGGCGCCTGCCTGCAACAGGCCGCGGGCCACCATCGTGCCGATGCCCCTGGTACCGCCGGTGACCACCGCGTACTTACCGGTCAGATCAAAAAGTTCTGTGTGCGTGGCTATTTGGCCGTCCGCCATGGGTTGCCTTCCGTGTCGGTGGGTGTACCGCCGTGCTCGAGGGGAACGAGAGGCCTCGGAGCAACGATACGTTCGACGTCGGCAGGGGGTACGTTCACGACCGTCTACGTCGACGTTGCCTGTCCGAACGGGGATGACAGTGGCTTCGACTTCGACTTCGGCTTCGGTGCCGGCATCGGCTACCGCGGCAGCTTGGACTCGATCTCGTCGGCGACGGCAGCGGCCTTCGTCACCGACGAGACACCCCGCGTGCACGCTTGGACGTCGATGATCACGTTGTTGTCGACCGCCAGTATGCGATGGCAGGAGTCGACGCCGTTGGCGCTGCTTCGGGTGAACGGTATCGCCAGCTGAGTGTCGGTGTTGGTCAGTTCACCGCTTCGCCACTTGGGCAACGGCTTGTCGTTGAGGGTGATGTTGACGTTGTGATTGGTGCACTTCGACCAACGGTCCGTTGACTGCGTGAAGAAGTCGCGCGCCGCTTCGGTCGAGGGATAGTTGACGACGGATTGCACGACGAGGGTGTGCCAGTTGTCGGTGTCCGGTGACCGCAACAGCTCTTGGCGAACGGCAATCCAGCCATCGGCGCCGTAGACCCCGGCTTCGTTGACCTGCCAGATTCCCAGGCAGTTGAGGTTGGGCAGAAGATTGCGGTGATCGCCCATCGTCTCGACGCGTGGGTGGGCCGTCATCCCGCTGGTTCCCATGACGGAGTCGATCTCGCCGGCGCTCAGTAGAACTCCGTCGAGCGCGTTGGCGGGGACCAACTCCGGAGGTGAAGACGGCTTGGTGTCCTTCCCTGAGCAACCCGCCAATGCCGCCACTGCCATGCTGAGCGCGAAAGCTCCTGCGGCCAAGCGCTTCACCACGCGTCAGGCATGCGTGCCGGCCGCCGCGCAGGCCTGCTGAACGTTGGTCGCATCGTTGTTCATCTCGGTGGCCGTCGTGTTCAGGCTGTCGCCGGAGATGCGCAGCGCCATCTTGAGCAGAAGCTTGGTGGCGTCCGCCGACCACGCCCGCATCGGATCGGCGACGCTCGGGTCCAGTCCGGGCGTACTCGCGGAGTCCATCGCCACGCCAGCGGCCTGACGCAGCGCGGTCCGACCGACCTCGTTGCTGCTCTGCACGGCCGGGTCGTTGTAGTCCGAGCCCTCGAACGAGTCGGAGAACTCGCCGTAGTAGGTCGACGCACCATCCAGCGCCTGGGCGAAGTTCCCGCACGCCACGACCGCGGCCGGTTGGGTGCTGTCGGACATCGGCACGGCGTCCACCTGCACGGCAGGATTGGTTGGCACGTCGTCGTCGGCCAAGGCCATCGGAACAATGGTCAGGCTGATACCGCAGGCGATCATTGGTGTGGCGAGCGCTCGGCCCAGAACGCGGGATGACCTCAAGATTTCCTCCAAGTTAGTCGGTCTCGCAGTCGAACCTGGCGACTTCGGCACCTCACATGCGGTGGCCTTTTCGTTCACGACCGACCGTCGGCAACACTCATCACCGTCGGCCAGTCAGGTGTCCAAACGATGAATGAAAGACAAATGTGTGGCATCCAATGACCGTCCATCGGAGGTCGTCTGGCTATGGGGTTGCTGCGAACGCCACAGGTTGGGCACACCAATAACTTAGGGATTTCTCACGCCTCGCTCATTGGACGGTAATGATGTGCGCGGTGTTGGTCGTCCGTTCACGGCACGGCAACCCTGCCATTGGATGCTCCGACGCGACAGATCCGTTATCTGCTTGAGATTTAGACCACGAGAGGCGCCGATTCACTCATGTTGAACCGTTTTGCGACGCTGGCAGCTGTTTGCATTGCAATCCCGGTAGGTACGGCGCCCGTGGCGCTGGCCGACCCGCCGCCTCCCGACCCGGCAGTCCAGCCGGTGGGCGTACCCGGTCCTCCCGTGGATACCGGTGCGGTTCCCTCCGCGTCTCCTGGAATCCTGGACACCCCGGACGGCTGGAAGCTCACCGTCGTCGGAAGCAACGAGACCCAGTTGCCAGTGGCGCCGCTGACAACCGCGATCTCGTCGCGCGAGTACCTGATCTCCGGCACCTTCACCGGAACCATCACCGGCGGCGGCAAGACCAAGCTGACCGGCGGCTCGATGGAAGCCGGCGAGCAGATCGGCTGCGGCATCATCTCCGACGAAACGGAAATCAACCCTACTATCAACTTCACGCCCGGCATCGGAATCCCGTTCACCGGCAACGTGAACGCTGGGTTCGGCGCCAGCCTCCAGGGCAAGGTGTACCTGAAGCCAGGCACCGTCACGACGGTCGCGCTGGACAAGAAGTCCTTCAAGGGAACGACGACACGCATCACCCTCACCGGTGTCCGCGTCAAGACCGACCAGTGCGCGGGACAGTCGTTCATCCGCTCCTACGCCACGCTGACGAGCTCGACCGACAACACCGACGACATCATCACCTACCTCGGCGTCACCAAGTCCGTCTAGCAGCCAGCCGTCCCTCACCTACTTGAAAGGCTTTGCAATGTTGAATCGTGTCGCCCTGCTGGCAACGACTGGCGTGCTGTTCTCGATGGGCACCGCGCCGTTGGCGTTGGCCGACCCGCCGCCGCCGGACCCCGCCGTCGTACCGGTCGTCGATGTCGGTCCGCCGCCCGACAACGGAATCGTCGGCTCGGCCGAGCCGGGCATCGTGACCAGCCCGGACGGCTGGACCCTAACCGTCGTGGCCTCAAATGAGACCCAACTCCCGGTCGCGCCACTGACCACCGCGCTCTCCTCGCGTGAATACCTGGTGGGCGGCACGTTCACCGGGACGGTCACCGGCAAGGGCAAGACCACGCTCTCCGGTGGCACGCTCGAGGCGGGTTACCAGATCGGTTGCGGCATCGAACTCGGTCAAGTCCGACTCATCGCGTCGGCCGGCATCAGTACGTCGGGTTCGTCACTCACCGGCGGGATAGTCCCGACGGGTGTCACCTTCCCGTTGGTCGGCACCATCGAGATCCACCCGAAGCCGGGCACGGTCTCCACGGTCACGATCAACAAGAAGTCGTTCAAGGCCGCCCCGGCGCGCGTGACCCTGAAGGACACCCACATCAAGGTGGACGGCTGCGTCGGTCAGTCGTTCTTGCGGTCGTATGCAACGCTGACGAGCTCGACCACCGACACCGATGACGTGGTCGCCTACTACGGCATCACCAAGTCCGTCTGAGTCGATCGGCGTGACGACGGGCATCCACACCGAAGAGCGAGGCACTTGGCAATGATCGACCGACATCGCATCGCCGCCACGGCATGTGGCTTGCTCGCCCTCGGCTCGGCGGTCGCCTTTCCGGCGACCGCCGCTGCCGACGACCCTCCCCCCGATCCAGCGCTGGTTCCCGGCGGTCCTCCACCTCCGGGGCCGCCAATTCCCTTCATGGGGGCACCGCTCGGTCCGGCCGGCTTCGACGTACTGGCGCAGAGCAACGCGGTGCCCGTCCCGGGGGCCTTGGGTGCGCCCCCGGTCGTCGGCTTGGACCGCGACACCATTCTCGGTGTGAACCCGGCGCCCGCTGCGCCAGGGGGAGGCTATGGGGCGCCCCCGAACCTGAACGTCTTCAACAATGCGTACGGGATTCAGCTGAACGACGTGCCCTCGGCACCGGGCCAGGGGCAACAGTTCGGCGTAGCCCCCGGGGCTGAGAATGCAGACGTCACCCGGAGGCAGTGGTTCGGCCGCTGGATCGACATGCAGCGGGCCGGAAGGACTTACGGCGGCCTGGGCCAGGCGCCGCAGCAGCAGCTCGGCGAGCCGCTGCCGGGTACTGCGCCACTACCCGGCACGGTCATCCCGCCGGGGCTGGTCCAGTTCCTGCCCGATCCGGCGGACGGTCCGACGCCGCCTCCCGGACTCGTTCTGCCGCCCCCTCCGCCGCCACCCGCGGGCTGACCCGGCAACTAGGCGACCGTGCGCGTCGTTCCGCTGGTCGCGCAGTTCGCCACTGCGGCAACGGTGTTCGCAGGCGATGTGGCGTAACCATTCTCGCTTGGCGTTCCGCGTTCCGCGCACCTCACGCGGCGCCACCGATCAATTGGTCGTGGGAGCATCGCGACGTGGGCAGGCTGCGCAGCTAGCTTGCGGGTCGAACCTCCCACTCACTGGTGCGCCATTGCGATGTTGAATCGGTCCTCGGCCGTGATCAGGTGATCGTGACCGTCGTCGCCGATGTCGATCTGCACCCACTCGATCTCACCGGAGAACTTGTTTCCGGTCGCGCCGTAATCAGGTGACGCGGGCGATCCGGTATCGGCCCCGACGTCGCACGCCTCGTCACACGAGTAGCCCATCGGTTGCGTCTGCTCCACCCGGCCCGTGCCGACGGGCTTGCCGTCGTAGTACAGGGTGACGTCCCCGCCCTTGGCCAGGCCGCCGCCGTCATAGGCGAATTCCATTCGCACCTGGTGCTTTCCGGTGGGAATCGGTGCGTCGGCGGTAATCATGTAGTGCTCGATGCCGAAGAAGTTGTAGCAGTACTTGAGGCGGCCCTCATGTGCGTACAGCGTCCAACCGCCGACACTGCCGCCCTGGGTGACGATCACACCCCTCGCGCCCGACTCCGGCACGTCGACGTTCGCGGTGACCGAATGCGACTTGTTCTTCAGCGTCAGGATGCACGCCTCGCTTACCCGCATGCCGGAGAACAACAACTGCGAGTTGCCGGTGATCAGTTGCGGCCGGCCCGCGATGTCGGGGTTTATCCGCTCGAAACCCCGATCGTCGAGCGGCACGACGTTGTACTTGACCGCTTCGATGAGCCACAGCCGTTGCAGTTCAGCCAGTTTCGCGGGCTGCTCGGCCGAAAGATCGTGCGCCTGGGTCCAGTCGTCGGGTGCATAGAGTTCCCAGATGTCGTCGTCGAACGCAGGCGGGATCTCAGCACTCCACGGCGTACGGTGCTTGGTGACCGCCGTCCAGCCCTGGTGGTAGATCCCGCGGTTGCCCATCATCTCGAAGTACTGCAGGTCGTGGTTGTCGGCCGACGTGGCCGCCGACAGCGTCGGCATCATGCTGACACCCTCCAGCGCGGCCTGCTGCGTGCCGTTCACCGACTGTGGGGCGGGGATGCCCGCCGCGTCGAGGATCGTCGGAACGACGTCGATGACGTGGTGGAACTGGTTGCGGACCTTGCCCTTGTCCGCGATCCCGTTGGGCCAGTGCACGATCGTCCCATTACGGGTGCCACCCCAGTGTGACGCGACCTGCTTGGCCCACTGGTATGGCGTACACATGGCATGCGCCCAGCCGACCGCGTAGTGGTTGTACGCCTCGGGGGTACCGAAGTCGTCGATCTTGGACAGCAGGAACGCGGTGGTCTCGATGCCGGGCATGCCGTTCAACGTCGTCATCTCGTTGAAGCAGCCGTTGACGGTGCCCTCGGCCGACGCGCCGTTGTCCCCAAGGATGTAGTAGATCAGCGTGTCGCCGAGGATGCCGAGGTCGTCGATCGCATCGACCACTCGGCCGACCTCGTGGTCGGTCTGTTCGAGGAACCCGGCGTAGAGCTCCATCTGGCGCGCCAACACCGGCTTGAGTTCGTCGGACATGTCGTCCCAGGCGGGAATCTCGCCGTGCCGGGCGGTCAGCTCGGCATCCTTGGGGATCACGCCGATCTTGCGTTGCCGCGCAACGGTCTTCTCGCGCAGAACGTCCCAACCGTCGTCGAACTTGCCCTGATACTTGTCGGACCACTCCTTCGGCACGTGGTGCGGTGCGTGGGTGGCGCCGGGGGCGAAGTACATGAAGAAGGGTTTGTCGGGCATCAGTGCCTTCTGCTGACGCACCCACGTGATGGCCCGGTCCGCCAAATCCTCGGTGAGCGTATAGCCCTCCTCGGGAGTCTTCGGCGGCTCGACGGCGGTGGTGCCGTCGTACAGCCCGGGGTAGTACTGGTTCGCCTCACCGCCGACGAATCCGTAGAAGTGTTCGAAACCGGAGCCGGTCGGCCACTGCGTGAAAGGGCCGACGGGCGAGATCTCCCAAAACGGCACCTCGTGGCACTTGCCGAACTGGGCGGTCGAATAGCCGTTGAGCTTGAGGGTTTCGGCGACCGGCGCCTTGTCCTTCGGTCGGATGCTGTTGTTGCCAGGAGCCGCGGTGGCCATCTCGGTGATCGCCCCCATCCCGACGGAATGATGGTTGCGGCCCGTCAGCAGCGCCTGCCGGGTGGGCGCGCACAGGGCGGTCGTGTGGAATCGGTTGAGTTTCAGGCCGCCCGCGGCCAGCCGCTCGGCGGTGGGGGTGTGGCACGGTCCGCCGAATGCGGACGACGCGCCGAATCCGACGTCGTCGAGGAGCACGATCAACACGTTCGGTGCACCCTTCGGCGGCCGCAGCGTCGTGATCGGCGGGTACTTGGTGTTGGGGTCCTTGGCGTCGTACGTCGTAATGCCGACGTGCTTGGCGTCGGGTATCGGCAGGGTTTCGCGCGCGAAGTGCGCAGGTGTCGGGATGGCGGTGGGCGGCGCGGCCCTCTTGGCGGTCGTCTTCACCGGTGCCTTCTTCGCACCGCCCGCCTTGACGCTCTTCTTCGGCGTCGTCTTCTTCTTCGTCATGACATGTCCCCTGACTGTCTAAGGGAGCGGCGGTTTTGCCGCGACTGTGCGTCTACTCGATGAGGACTCGACGCTATGCCACTCGACGAACGTTTACGTCAATTTGTCGGTCCCCGAGGCCGCCTCTCGCCCGCGTTGTGACGACGAATACCCCGCGAACTGCGGTTCGCGGGGTATTCGGTGGCGTGCGTGGGGTGTACGGGTCTAGCTGATCCCGACCACTTCCTGCGCGATGTGCGCGACACGGGCCTGCGCGGCAGAGACGACGCCCTGACGCTTCTTGTGCGACTCCTCGTACGCGAGGACCGCGCGGACGTCGGCCGGATCGGTCAACGCCTTGATCGCGTTCACGGCCTCGGAGACGTTGAGTTCGTCGTAGCCGTCGATCGGCAGCTCGGTCGAATCCAGCGAACCGGCGGCGGTGCGAACGGCGTGCAGCACGTCTGCGGCCTGCTCGGCCCCTCCGTCACGGATGACCTTCTCCGCGGTCTCCAGAGCGGCGTCTCGCGATGCCGACACGGTCTTCGCCGCGACGTCACCGACGCGCCGACCGCGGTTGACCAGCTCGCTCAGGGCAATCGGTGTCGAACGTACGGTCTCGACGGCCTTGTCCAGACTCCGGACGGACCAGTTCATCGGCACGTTGATCAGCTGGATCGCGGTGCCGGCGGCGGCCTGGAGAGGGGTGCGTCGCAAGGCGGCCGGACCACCGAGCGCGTCCTCGGCGAGAACAGTGGTCAGCCAATCCACGGTCGCGGCATGCGCGGTCATCAGGCGCGAGGCGAGCTCCTCCACGTCGGACTGCTTTGTGGCGACCGCAAGCGCCTTGACGTAGCGAGCGCGATCGAAGAGTTGGTGCTCGAGTGCTAGGTCTCCGAGGAGTGCCTCGTCGAACGGCTGCGCCTGCTCGGTCAACGCCTTGACGGCGGCGGCAGCGCGCCCGAGGAACGGGCCGATGACGTCCGGATGGCCACCGAGCTTGCGGATCGCGCCTTCGATCGACTCGGCGCGCTCACGCCCGTTGGCAGCATTCTGCGCGAGTTCCTTGCGCACCGCCTCGGTGCGAGCCTGCACTACTCGCGTCTCGGCGATCTGGATCTCGGTGTTGGTCAGATCGAGCACGGCGCGAAGCTGTGCGATCAGGGTGTTGGTGCTGGCTGTCGTCATTTCTGGTTCGACCCTTCGGCGTTGGTGGATGTCGGCGCGCGGTGCACCTCGTTGATGGCGTACCCGTCGTGCAGAGCGGTAATCGTTCCGACGCTGCAATGTGGGCCAGGTCTCACGGGGGCGACTGGGCATGGTTTCTTCCGCTGCCGCCCGGGTAAGCGCTATGGGTGTCAACCGAATCTGGTACTGGTGATCCGAAACTACCGACCGCCGTGGGGCCGCTGTCGGCGGCGGTGATCGAGCTCATCGCCGGTCGGCCCCCGCGCCGACATCTGATTCGAGTCGACGCGCCTGTGGTCAGCTCAGATCCCTACGGCTTGGACCTGCAGCTCGCGCTTCACGTCTGCTACGAACTGCACTACCGGGGGTTCGTCGGTGTCGACGAACGGTGGGAGTGGGATGCGGGGCTGCTGCACCTTCGTGCCACCCTCGAGGAGGTCTTCGAAGACGCCCTGCGGCGTGAGGTCGGCGAGCCGGCTGAGGCGGACACCGCGCAGGCCATGATGGACTCCCTGTCCGTCGAACCGGTTGACGGCGAAGGGCTGTCGTACTTCCTGCGCGACGAGGGCACGTGGGAGCAGATGCGCGAGTACTTCGTGCACCGCTCGATCTACCACCTCAAGGAGGGCGATCCGCACGCCTGGCTGATTCCCCGTCTCGAGGGGCAGGCGAAGGCGGCGTTCGTCGCCATCGAATTCGACGAGTACGGCGGCGGTCGCGCCGATCGGGTCCATCAGCGACTCTTCGCGGATCTGCTCGACGGGGCCGGACTGGACTCGGGGTATCTGGCCTACCTGGATCACGTTCCTGCGGAGTCGTTGGTCGTGGTCAACCTCATGTCGATGTTCGGGCTCCATCGAGCCTGGCGGGGGGCCGCCGTGGGTCACTTCGCGTCGACGGAGATCACGTCCCCGCCGGGATCACACCGCCTGGTGCAGGCCCTGGAGCGGATGGGCGCTCCCACGCCGTGCGTCCGTTTTTATGCGGAGCACGTCGAGGCCGACGCGGTGCACGAACAGGTCGTGCGCACCGACGTGGTCGGTGATCTGGTGGCCAGGGAGCCCCATCTGGACCGCGACGTGGTGTTCGGCATCCGCGCCAGGGACCTCGTCGAGGAGCGGTTGGCGGTCCACATGATGAAGAACTGGGTGTCGGGCCGACCTTCGCTACGGCGACGGCTGGTCTGACCGTTGGCCTGTGCGACGTCGCTTTCGGTGGCTGGTGTCGCACAGGGGATAGGTCTTGCTTCGTCGACACGTGCAGACCGCGACCATGAACCGGTCGGACTCGACGACCCCGCCGTCCGGTGTTTCTATCCGCACCGGGCCCTGCACCATCATCGGCCCGTCCGCCGTCACCCGCACGATGCGGGCGTCTCCGTCGGCCGCCACGGAATCATCGTTTGTCGGCACGGATCACCGTCAGTTCTTCCTCGCGGCATCCGACCGGCGACCGGCCCGTGCGCTCCAGCCAATCTGCCCGCGACCTCAGGACCGGGCCGAATGGAATGCGTTGACGGGCAACCACCCCCGCTCGAAGGCCGGCCGAGGTAAGCGCAGTCAGCGATTGGTGGACGCCGGTGAACTCGGACTGGACGAACAACATGGTTCCGCCGTCGGCCAGCAGGTCTGGTGCCGCGGCGCAGAGAGGGTCGACGACGAGGCGGCCATCCGAACCCGCATCCCACGCCCGTGCCGGACCGGCGACTGTCGGCTGCCCCGGACCTAGCGGCACGTACGGCGGATTGGCCAACACGAGGTCGAACCGACCGCGCCCCAGGGCCAGTGCCCACGAACCGAGGATGACGTCGACCGACACCCCGGCAGCCGCCGCGTTCGTCCGGCTGCATTGCACGGCTTGCGGGCAGATGTCCCATGCCGTGACGCTGGCTGCGCCGAGGCGCGCTGCCGCGATCGCCACCACTCCGGTGCCGGTAAACAGGTCGAGCACCGCACGACCCTCGACTGCGGCGTTCTGCGCCAGAGTGTCGATCAGCAAGCGTGAATCGTCTTGCGGGTGATACACGCCGGGCGTCACGAAGGCTACTTCGGTCGAAGGTGGTGCGGTGATCGTCACCGAGGGTGATTGCCCGCGCGAATGGCAACCGAAACGGACACCCCCGGTTCGGCGTCGCGTCAGTCCGACGATGAGTTCACGATCTGCGCCGGCAGCGCGCGATTGTTCCGGAGGACTGACCCCGCCGCGACACGATGGGGTTCGGGGCGGTGATCCGACGTGACACGATGGCGATGTGCCCGGTTCGTTGCCAGACGGTTTTCTCGAGACCGCACCGAATCTGCCGCGACCCGTGTTCACTCACCAGTCCTGGAGTGACCTGACCTTCGTGCACTGGCCGGTAGACCCCGACGCGGTCGCGCACATGTACCCGGACGGAGCCCGGCCCGACGTGTTCGGCGACGGACTGACGTACGTCGGGCTGGTCCCCTTCGTCATGAGTGACTTGGCGCTGGGCATTCCCCGCGCGATTCCCTACTTCGGGCGCTTCCTCGAGACCAACGTCCGGCTCTACTCGACCGACGACGCGGGCCGGCAGGGTGTGCTCTTTCGCTCGTTGGAGACTGCGAGGTTGGCCGTGGTGCCCGTGACCCGCACCGTCCTGGGCACGCCGTACACCTGGGCGAAGATGCGTTTGACCCGTGACGGCCAACGCATCACCTACGACAGCGTGCGTCGCCTACCCGGGCGCGGACTGCGCAGCCGGGTCACCATCGAGGTGGGTGCTGCCGTTGATCCCACACCCCTGGAGATCTGGCTCACGGCCCGATGGGGGGCGCACACCCGCAAGGGCGGGCGGACGTGGTGGGTGCCCAACCAGCACGCGCCGTTCCCCTTCCGCGAGGCGAACGTCCTCGTGCTGAACGACGAACTGGTGGCGGCCAGCGGGGTGACGCCGACGGGCGAACGACTTCGCGCGCTCTACTCCCCCGGGGTGCGTACGAGTTTCGGGCGACCTACGATGCTCTGAACGCGTGACCGACAGGTGAACACCAGGCGACCAAGAGGTTGATTCGTTGTCGGGTCACCTTGTGGCCCGCCATGATTGAGCCAAATGGATGCGTTCGTGTCGGTCTACGTCGATTTGGGAGCCCGGGTCGAACACGTCCGGCGAGCGGTCGACGCGTTGCCCCTGCCCAGTGGTGTCGTCGAGGCCAAGGTCGACGGCGAAGCGGTGACCGATACGTTCGGATGCCGCATCGCGGTGGACCTCACGGGCACGTTCGACGAGAAGGCCGACGGCGTGACCATCGCCCGCGAGTACGCCGCTGAACTGTCCGCCGTACTCGGCGTGCCTGCATTCGCGTTCTACGACCTGCTGCGGCGCGACTACCCGGCGAGCTGACGCACGTCAGGTCGCCCGGGATCTGCCTTCGTCCAAAGCCATTTCGATCTCCGACGACGTGCGCCGCAGGATCTCCGACACCGGCAGCAGTTCGGTGATCCGGGACGACACCTGACCTGTATTGGCCACGCTGGCGTCCTTGAAGTTCACGTGTACGCCCGCCTCCTGGCTGGCGAGCATTCGCGTGCCCAGCTGGATGCCCTCGGCGCCCAGTACCAGGGCCGCCGCCGCCGACCGCGCGTCGCAGATCCCGCCCGCAGCGAGGATCGGAAGATCGACCCGCTCGGCGACCAACGGCAACAGGACCATCGTCGATGCGCCCAGCGCCGACGTGAACGCGCCGCCCTCCACGTCCTCGACCACCAGCGCATCGACCCCTGCGTCCGCGGCCTTCAGCGCACCCTTGAGTGAACCGACGACGTGGACGACCGTCATACCCGCGTCGTGCAATCGGTCGGTGAACAACGCCGGATCGCCAGCGGAGGTGAAGACGTGGCGCACCTTGACAGCGGCCAACACGTCGACGATCGATGGGTCCTTCTTCCAGCCTTGAATCATCAGATTCGCGGCCACGGGTCGGTCCGTGAGTTCGCGGACCCGGTGCAGGTCGGCGCGACCCTCCTCGGTCAGGGTTTCGATCATGCCGAGGCCGCCGCCGTTGGAGACTGCGGCCGCGAGTTCGGCTCGCGCGATGTTAGGTCATCGGTGCTTGCACGACGGGATACCGCACGCCGAGCAGCGGTTGGATTCGATTCGTCACCGCGATCACTCCTCGCTCGTGGTCAGTGCGGCAATCGCAGGGCCGAACATCGTGTTCTTGATGGCGCCGAGGGTGCCTGCGTCCTTGCCGCCGAGCGGCGCGAGCACGTCGACCGCTGCATTGGTGACGGCGTCCTCGGTTGCCGTGGCGTCGACGATCGCGAACCGCAGTGCGTCGGCCCCGCCGAAGCGGCGTCCGGTCGTCATGGACGCGACGGCCGCTGCGGGGGAGAGCTTGGCTTGGATCAGCGCGGCCATGCCGGGGGTGAACGGGATGCGGATGTCGACTTCGGGGAAGCAGAAGAAGCCTCGGTCGTCACGCATGACGCGATAGTCGTGCGCCATCGCGAGCATGGCTCCCGCGCCGAAGGCGTGACCGTTGAGGCCCGCCGCGGTCGGCATGGGAAGCGTCAGCACTCGCGCGAGGAGTGCGTGGACACGACCGACGTAGAACTGCATCTCATCGCCGTGCGCCATGAGCCAGTCGAGGTCCAGGCCGTTCGAATAGAACTTTCCGGCGCCGGTGGTGACGAGTCCACCGGCTCCGGAGGACTCGATGGCGTCGAGATGGCCGTTGATCTCGTCGAGGAAGCCGAGCGAGAAGCGGTTCTCGTCGTTGCCGAGGTTCAGGACGGCGATCTGGTCGGCGTGGGTCACGGTGATGGGCATTGGCTCACTCCTTGATGGTGGTCGACGTGCGAGGCGGGGGGCCGTCGGCAAGCACTGCACGCACCGCCGACTTGAGCTGATCCCTTGCCCATTCATTGCTGATTCTGTTGCGTGACAGCAGGATCGCGGTAGGAAGATCGACGATGCACAGAGTGATGTCGTCGACGGCTGCGGTGTCCCTGCGATTCCACAGGTGCAGCGACAAGCGCATCATCAGTCCGATCAGCGCTCGGTCGAGTGTGGCTAGATCGGCGTTGACGTCATCGGGCAGATCATCGCCGAGTAGCTGATTTCGGTTGACCCGCAACAGCAGTCGCGACGACTGCGGGTGCATTTCGTAGAAGACTGCGGGCGCATCGGCCGCAGCGACGACGGCTTCGATCGGGTCAGCCTCCGAGTCGGCGAGCGCGGAGTCCACCAGGTCACGCTGCACGTCGAGGAAGGCGCGGGCGGCGCGCAACCAGGTCTGTGCGACGAGGTCGCCCCGCGATCGAAAGCTGTGGTAGATCGCTCCGTTCGAGACGCCCGCCGCCGCAGCCACCGCGCGCGTGGTGACGCCCGCCGGACCCGTCTGAACGGCCAGCGATTCGGTGGCGTTCAGGACGGTGTCGCGGTCATGGACGCGGCGGCGGGGCACGCCCAAAAGATAGCAGAGCGATTGCTCTGCTATCAATGGAGGCGGCTTCCTGTGACGCGTGTGCGGGGTCTGAGGCTCCGTCGAACGCGATATCGCCCGTGATACCGAGTTTCGGGACAGGTCAGCGGTCGGAGGCGCGGGCGCTCAGCGCCTTGGCGAAGAACACCCGGCGATACCCGTCGACGCCGCGTCCCGTCCCGTGGAAGCCGCGCCGGGGATAGAACGCGAGGTTCTCCGTCATCGCCTCGTTGGTGCACAGCCGGATCTCCGGCAGGCCAGCTCCCGGGCGTCCTGGTCGGCCCGTTCCAGCAGGATGCGTCGATGGCCGCGGCCATGCGCGGTGGGCGAGACGGCGATGCTGTCGATGAGCAGGTGGTCGACTTCAGCCTGCGTGACGGGGACGCCGATGACCTCGCGCTCGCGCTGGTGCTCAAGGATCCAGACTCGCGACGTGTGAAGCAGTTCGGCGTAGTTGGCGGTCATGGGCGCAGGCGGCCTGCCGGTTGATCCCGTCGACGTCGTTGTCGGTTGCCCTTCTGAGGTACGCCTCGTTCATGATGGCGACACTAGGCGGCGGGAGTGCCTGCCTCGCCGGTCGGGCCTTTTGCCTCGGCGCCCTCGGTGCGGGGCGTGAACTTGTTGCCATCCGAGGTCATGGTCGGATGCAATCCGTCATCCGGTGTGAGTGGGGACGCCACGGGAGACACCGCCGAAATGGTCGAGGGAGACGGATCGTCCGGCTTCATCACCGCGGCCGTCGACGTCAGCGCCGCGAGCGCCTCGGTGACCTTCTGCGGGCGTGATGAACGAGAACGGCACGGCTGCAGAGGGATTCGCGTGGAACCGGTCGGTATAGCTCATGTCCACCAGCACGCGAACCAGCGGTTCGATGGCGCTGATGAACGGTTCGGCGAACGCGAACGCGAACGCGAACGCGGACGTGTGCGTCAGCGGTGCCAACTCACGCAGCGGACCGAACAGTGGCAGATGCGGGTTGTAGTACAGGATGTACCGGCCCGGCGCCGTTGTCGTCGACGTTCTTCACGTAGGCATGCGAGGTAGCCGGATCGATCGCGTCGTAGAACCCATCGGGGTGGCCTTGCGACGGCCCACCCCCGAATCGAGTGCTGCGCCACGCTACGCCATTCGGACGCTACGGCACGTCAGGGGTGTCCCAAGGCCAAACCGATGGCCGATCTCCGGCGCGGACGCCCTTAGCTGACGTCGCTGTCGATTGAACGACAGGCCAGTCGCCAACGGCGACGTTTCCTTCGGAACGCCGCCGTCCGGATGGGTGCCTGATGCGCTGCGAACTACGGGCAGGTGAAGTCGAGTTCGAACGGCTTCTTGGCCGGCTGCAACGGGTTGGCCATGTCGATGCCCACCGCGTTGCCGGTGATCTTGTAGGACTTGCCGTCCTTGCTGGCCGTGGCGTCGCCCTGGCCGCCGCCCACGGCGAGGGTGATGCCGTTGACGTTGCCCAGGGCGATGGAGGTGACGGTGGGCGAGTCGCCATCGCTGATGACGGCGGCGATGCCGGTCATCGCCTCGCCGATGGCGACGTTCACGTTCCCGCCGACGGTCGCGCACACGACGGAGCCGCCGACGTCCTTGGGCTGACCGTCGATGGTGACGGTGGTGCCCGTGCTCGCCGCGGCACTCGACGAGGACGATCCAGACGACGACTTGTCCCCGGAGGAACAGCCCGCCAAACCGGCGACGACGATCGCGGCGCCACCTACGGCAACCAACAAACTCTGCTTCACCATGTTCTCCCTTTGTCCTTGCGACCCGTCAAGATCAGCGGATCGTCCAAGGCAGTATGGAGTTCCCTTCACCTGCGGACCTGGATTTGCGCGAAATACTTCCTTCGGATCTGTTGGCAATCGCGTGGCGGCGACCAGCGCTTTTCATCAACTGAACAATCGCGATCCGAGCACGTGGCCGGCGCGGAACTCGCCAACGCGATCCCGCGGCGTAGTCACCCGTGAACCCGCCGAGGTTTCGGATCCTGACCGACTTCGCGGCGAGTTCGGCCTCGTTCGAGACGGCGCGGTGACCCCTGATTGGCCGGTGCCGGTGACGATGGTGTCAATGGTCCAGCCACGGTGCAGGCGACCTGGTCGGTGATACCAATGTCGGTGTCGTTGGTGACGCACAGCAAAACACCCCGGCGATCGTCGCCACGGCGACGGTCAGCAGCGCGCGCGTGGTGTGAGAATCTACAGCGGTGAGCACCCCGTCCCTGGAATTCTTCGAAGTCGAGGCGCAACTGCAGGGACGATCCGGGCGGGCCGGCGTCATCCACACCCCGCACGGCGACATCCGCACGCCCGCGTTCATAGCGGTCGGCACGGCGGCGACCGTCAAGGCCGTGCTACCCGAGTCCATGAAAGACTCTGGCGCACAAGCAGTTCTGGCCAACGCCTACCACCTGTACCTGCAGCCCGGACCCGACGTCGTCGACGAGGCGGGCGGTCTCGGCACCTTCATGAACTGGCCCGGCCCGACGTTCACCGACAGCGGCGGCTTTCAGGTGCTCTCGCTGGGGGTCGGTTTCAAGAAGGTGCTGTCGATGGACGCGGGGCGCGTCCAGGCCGATGACGTGATCGCCGACGGCAAGGAACGTCTGGCCCACGTCGACGACGACGGCGTGACGTTCCGGTCGCATACGGACGGCTCGACCCACCGCTTCACTCCCGAGGTGTCGATCGGCATCCAGCACCAGCTCGGCGCGGACATCATCTTCGCGTTCGACGAGCTGACCACTCTCATGAACACCCGTGGGTACCAGCAGAATTCGGTACGGCGCACGCACGACTGGGCGGTGCGATGCCTCGTCGAGCACCGTCGTCTCAGCGTGGAGCGTGCCGACAAGCCGTCGCAGGCGCTGTTCGGCGTCGTTCAGGGCGCACAGTACGAGGACCTGCGACGGCAGGCGGCGCGCGGGCTGACCGAGATCGTGGACGCCGACGGCCGCGGCTTCGACGGCTACGGCATCGGCGGGGCGCTGGAGAAACAGAATCTGGCGACCATCGTCGGCTGGTGCATCGACGAACTGCCCGACGACAAGCCGCGCCACCTGCTCGGCATCAGCGAGCCCGACGATCTGTTCGCCGCCGTCGCGGCGGGTGCGGACACGTTCGACTGCGTATCGCCGTCGCGGGTGGCCCGCAATGCCGCGGTGTACTCGGCGACGGGCCGCTACAACATCACCGGCGCGCGCTACAAACGCGACTTCACGCCCATCGACGCCGAGTGCGACTGCTACACCTGCGCCCACTACACGCGCGCTTACATCCACCACCTGTTCAAGGCGAAGGAGATGCTGTCCTCGACCCTGTGCACGATCCACAACGAGCGGTTCGTCATTCGCCTGGTCGACCAGATCAGGGCCGCCATCATCGCGGGCGAATTCGACGAGTTCCGGTCGCACGTGCTGGGGCGCTACTACTCGTCCTAGCGCCCCTTCTTGCACGCGTGCACAATAAGTGGATGACCACCACAACGGAATCGCAAGGGTTGTTGGTGCAGCTGCTCGATCCCTCGAACCGCGCCGACCCCTACCCCGTCTATCGGCAGATCCTGGAACGTGGACCGATGCTGATGCCCGAGGGCAACCTCGTCGTCTTCTCGTCGTTCCAGGATTGCGGAGACGTGCTGCGGCATCCCTCATCGGCGAGTGATCGACTGAAGTCCACCGTCGCGCAGCGCGAGATCGCCAAGGGGGCCGAGCCGCGGCCGTTCGGCCAGCCCGGGTTCCTGTTCCTCGATCCGCCCGACCACACCCGGCTGCGGAAGCTGGCACAGCAGGCCTTCGCCCCGAGACGGGTCAAGGCGCTCGAGGCCGACATCACCGCGATGGTCGCCGCGCTGCTCGACGAGGTCGAGGGCGCAGGTCACTTCGACGTCATCGCCGACCTGGCACATCCGCTGCCGGTCGCCGTGATCTGCCGGATGCTTGGCGTGCCGATCGAGGACGAGCCGGAGTTCAGCAGGGCCTCGGCTCTGCTCGCGCAGGGACTCGACCCGTTCATCACGTTCACCGGCGACGTTCCCGACAGCTTCCACGCGCGCATGGAGGCAGGGCATTGGCTGCGCGGATATCTCGCAGCACTCGTCGAGGAGCGACGGTCCGCCCCCCGCGAGGACCTGATCTCAGCCTTGATCGCGGCCGAGGAGGACGGCGACCAGTTGACCAGCGAGGAGATCGTCGCCACCTGCAATCTGCTGTTGATCGCGGGCCACGAGACGACTGTCAACCTGATCGCCAACGCGATCCTGGCGATGCTTCGCCAGCCGCGATACTGGGCCGCGCTCGGTGACGACCCCGGCCGCGCGTCGACGATCATCGAGGAGACGCTGCGATACGACCCGCCCGTGCAGCTGGCAGGCCGGACGGCCGCCGAGGAGATGACGATCGGCGACGTCGTGGTGCCCAAGGGCGACACGATGATGCTGCTCTTGGCTGCCGCACAACGAGATCCGGCCGCATTCGATCGACCCGACGCGTTCGACCCCGATCGCGAGAGCATTCGGCACCTGGCGTTCGGACACGGCGTGCACTTCTGCCTGGGTGCTCCACTCGCCCGGTTGGAGGCGCGGATCGCATTGTCGGCGGTCACCGCACGCTTCCCGAACGCGACGTTGGTCGGCGAGTCGGTGTACAAGCCGAACGTGACGCTGCGGGGGCTGGCCTCACTACCCGTCACCCTGTAGCGATTTCGGCGCGCTAACACTCGCGTCGCGAACGAAAGCGCGCCGAAATCGACGGTCTAATGGGTCAATTCGGCGATGACCGCCTGCGCCGCACGCTCGCCCGCCTCGACTGCACCCTCCATGTACGCACTCCAGTGGGTGGCCGTATCGGTTCCCGCCCAATGGATCGCGCCGATCGGGGTCGCGAGCGCTGAACCATAGGTGGTCCACACGTGGGGTCCGTGGTTGGCGTTGTAGCAGCCGCGGGTCCACTGCCGATCGGACCATTCCCCGTCGACGTAGAACTCGGGTTTCGCGGCCTTGTCGCCGAAGTGGTGCACCAGCTCTGCCGTCAGCGCCGTCCGGCGTTCGTCCTCGGGAAGCCGACCGAAGGTGCGCGCCTGATCGCCTTCCAAGAACATCAGGATCACGCCGTGGTCGTCGCCGGGTATGCAGGTGTCATTGGACATTCGGGCCGGGCCGACGTCGGAGATGAGTTGACCATTGAATCCGTCTGCACGCCAGAACGGTTCGTCGTAGACGAAGAACGCCTTCATGGCCGAGCCGTTGGGCAGCCGCTGCGTGAGCTGATCGCGAACGCCGGAGAGCGGGGGGTCGTACATGATCCGTCCGGCCAGCGTCGGTGAGATGGCGACGATGACCCGGCGGCCGCGGGCCACCAGGCCGCCACGGCAGTGCACCGAGACGCTGTCCGCCGCGTGTTCGATCAGTTGGACCGGCGCCTCGAGCACGATGTGGTCGGTGATCATGGCGGCGAGTCGACGCGGGATCTCGCCGGTGCCGCCGACGAAGCGCGTGGTCTGGGCGCCCCCCTCGGACTCCGCGAAGAGTTCGGAGGTGACTCCGCAGGTCTGGATGGTGAACAACAGGTGCAGGAACGACACCTCGACGGTCGGCACCGCGAGGATCCCCACGGTGCAGATCTCGAGGAGGGTTCGTGCGATGGGCGAAAGTCCCTGAGCGTCATACCAAGTGCCCGCGCTGATGACGTCCCATTCGTCAGCCTGTGGAGCCAGCCACGGTGCTTCGACGGGCACGTCGGCGGCGAGCTCGTCCAGACGCCGCAGAACACGCTCGAGCTCCGCCAGTTCGCTCTCGAAGCGGGCGTGAAACGCGCTCTCGCGCAGGACGCCGGAGCCGTCGATGTCGTAGGACGTCTCGCCCTCGTCGTACTGCGGAAACGTCTCCACCTCGAGCTCGGCGGCCAGGCGGAACATCCGCTCGTGGGTGTCGCCGATCCACTGTGCGCCGAGTTCGACCGGTAGCCCCGGCAGCACTTCTTCGGTGAGAATGCGTCCGCCGACGCGCTCGTCCGCCTCCAGGATCAGTGGCACCAGTCCGGCTCCGAGCAGCTTTCGGGCGGCGATCATCCCCGACAGGCCCGCACCGATCACGATGACGTCCGCATCAACCGTTCTTGGCTGTGACATCCCTCCACCTTGGCCGCGAACGTGGATTACCGCCACGCTTTTCCGTGTTTGGCGTGGGTGTAATCCACGTTCGGCGACGAGGGGGGAGTGCCTCCGCGGAGCGTAGGTTGGGCAAATGGGCGAGGACGGACGGCGGTACGTGGTCATCGGCGGCGGGCTCGCCGGACTGGCCTCCGCCGTTTGGCTGGCCGAGGCAGGCAAGGACGTCACCCTCCTCGAGCGGCGTGGGCAACTCGGCGGGCGCACCCACGCCATGCGTGCCGATCGGGTCGACGATCTGCCCGACAACGGGCAGCACGTCATCGCCAGCGGGTACGAGCACCTCCTCCGCTACCTCACCAGCGTCGGTACCCGGCAGTTCGTCGCGTTCCCCAGGAGTTCGACACTTCGCTGGCCGGACGGTCGAAAGGTGACGGTGCAGACCACGGGACTCGGGGCAGTTCGGACGCTGTTCGGCGTTCACCCAGATGCCGGCCTGGCCGATCGTTTCCGGGCTGCCCGCGCGACCCTGCGGCTGGGCTGGCAAGCCCTGCACCAGCCCACCGATCTGGCCGACCTCACCACCGAGCAGTGGTTTCAGCGAGTCGGTATGCCCGCACCCGCGCGAGAAGCGCTGTGGGACTGGCTCGCTCTGGGCATTGCTGCCGAGCCGGTCGCGCAGGGGTCGGCGAAGGTGTTCGCCAAGGTGATGGCCACCGGCGTCCGGATGGGCGTGAAACATCGGACGCCCATCGCGATCGGCTATCCCACCGTCGACCTCGACACCCTCTTCGTCTCGGGCGCCATCAGATTGTTCGAGGAGCGCGGAGTCCAGGTGCGCCATCGCGCGGTGGCTCGACGGGTGCAGATCTCGGACGGTGTCGTCACCGGTGTACTGCTCGCCGACGGAACGGTGGTGGCGGCCGACGCGGTCGTGTGCGCGGTGCCGAACTCGAACATCGCCGGGCTACTCGACGAGCTGCCCGAGCATGGTGAAATCTACGCCGCAGCAGACAAATTGGGTTACACGCCGATCGTCAGCACCAATCTGTACCTGGACCGACCGCTCGGCACCGAGTCGGCGTTCGAGGGGTTGATCGGCGGCACCGGCGTCATCGACGAGGTCTTCGACCGGCAGATCATGCATGGAAGGAGCACCGACCGCGGATGGCTGTACTGCCTGACGACCAGTGGCGCGTACGCGCAGATCCACAAGGCCAACGACGACATCGTGGCCGAACAGATGGCGCTTCTCCGTCGTTACTACCCGGCCGCTGTCGACGCCGAAGTGGTCGAGGCGCAGGTGGTGAAGATGCCGAAGGCCACCTTCTCCCAGGTGGTCGGCATGGATTCCCGTCGCCCGCCGCAACGTACCTCGGTGCCCTCCTTGGTGCTGGCAGGCGACTGGACCGCCACCGACTGGTCGGCCACGATGGAGAGTGCCGTCCAAAGCGCCTCCAGGGCAGTCGATCTGCTGCTGTAGTCATCGGCCGCATGACCGAGTAACGCACGACCTCCAAGCGCCGCATGTCAGGTTTTGAAGACGGGCCAACTGCCGGACCCGGCGTGGGCGGCGCGGGTCGAAGCCGGTGGCGAGAACGCCACTGCGTCCTGTCGGCTCCCTGCAGGGTCCCAAGCACGGTTCACGTTGCGGATCGGCTGCGGTCGCCAGGTGTGCAGCGTCGGCGCCGACGCTGCCGCCTCGGCGATTTTGACATCGGCGCTGAACTCGTTCGCGAGATACAGCCTGCGCACGAAGTCGTCAGCGGATGCCCGCTTCCGACCAGCGTCCGTTCATCGTCCCGTCCATCCCGGGGTCGGGTCTCAAGAATCTGGGGACTTGATTCAAGGCGAACAGGTCATGACTGCGAACACTGACTCATGGTCTCGAATCCAAGTATCGTGAAGCAGATGCTCATGATCAGGGGCGTGACGTTCTGGAGGCACGTGAGTGGTTGACGTCAAGTGCATGCCCAGGCGTCCCACGAAATATTGGATTCGGCTGGCCGTCGCGGCCATGCTAGCCGCCGCCATCGCGATTGGCGGCTTCGCTTCCCCCGCGGAGGCCGATGCGACGGGCTTCGACCTGCAGGCCCATCGGGGTGGACGCGGCGAGACCACGGAGGAATCCCTGCGGGCGTTCGCCAAATCGCTGGAACTCGGTGTGAGCACACTGGAACTCGACATCGTGCTCTCCAAGGACGCTCAGCCCATCGTGTGGCACGACCCAACGATCGATCCCAACAAGTGTGCTGACACCGCACCGGCGGTCGCTGGCGACCCGCAGTACCCCTATGTCGGCAAGCTTGTGCACGATTTGACATTGACGCAGATCCGCACACTCGACTGTGGCAAACGGCTCGGCAGTTTCCCGGCCGCCGAAGTCGTGCAGGGCAACACGATCGCGACGCTGCCCGAAGTCTTTGCCCTCACCGATTCCTACCAGGCCAGTGTCCGCTACAACATCGAAACCAAGATCGAAGCCGACCAGCCGCATTCATCGGCCAGTCCAGAAGAATTCGTGGACGTGATACTGGCGTCGGTCCGCCAGGCCGGCAAGACGGAAAACGTCGACATCCAAAGCTTCGATTGGCGAACCCTTCTGCTCGTACGAAAGGCCGAACCATCGATTCCGTTAGTTGCGCTGTGGGACGACACCACCTGGGTACCAGGATCACCATGGCTTGCTGGCGTCAACCCCGCTGTTGTCGGCGACCCGATCATTGGCGCGCTGCTCGTCGGGGCCAATGTCCTATCGCCAGGCTATTCGGTGCCCTATGGGCAAACGCCGAAAGACCCTGATTTCGCACTCGTCGCCAACAAGGCTTTTACGGATCGGGCGCACGCCTTCGGCCTCAGAGTCGTCCCCTGGACCATCAACGACGAAGACACAATGCGCGCCCAAATCGCCGCTGGAGCCGACGGCATCATCACCGACTACCCCTCGAGGTTGCGCAACGTCATGACCGAACGAGGAATGGCCCTCCCGCCCTCCTTCCGACAAGTTGGCTCGAGAAAGTGATCCATGCAAGCGACTCCTAGATGGCGCGAGCAGACGCAAACTGGTCCCGACACGCCGCCTTTGAGGGCACTTTGCGTCTGCTCGCGCAGATCCACCACGGTTTCGGCGAACGGGTGATGCTGATCCACCCCTTTTGCTATCGCAGTCTGTCTGGACGGGCGTTGCTAGCCACCTAACTGGTCTTGGTAACTACGAAATCTTCGCGCCCACGATGGCTGGCCACAATGGCGGACCCACTGTTGAGGCGTATCGGCCCAACACCCCGGCGTTGGTGGATGCGATCGAATGTCAGCTTGATCAGATCGGCTGGCAGAAAGCGCATCTCGTAGGAAACTCCTTGGGCGCCTGGGCGCCTGGGCGGCTTTCGAGCTTGCAAGACGCTGTCGCGCACACTCCATCACGGCTATCGCCCCGGCCGGTGGATGGTTGCGCCTATCACTCCTTAAGCTCGAAGTGCTTGCCAAGTCAGCGACCCTGGTGCCGGCATCGCTCGCGATACCCCTAGCAAGCTGAACAAGATCGAAGGGTTCTGCTCACCCCGGCCGATAGACCCAAGGTTCTCGCGGCAGCCGCACCGGATCGAACTCGGCCAGCATCCCGTCAAGAGAAGCGGTCCGGAAGCCCAGCGACACAGCGATCTGCTCCAGCGCTCGCGGCACTCCGATCTCGTCGAGCGTGACGGCGCCGTCCCGTTTGGCCAGACGCTTTCCCTGCGCGTTGAGGACGAGCGGAACGTGCGCATAGACCGGTTGGGGATATGCCAGCAGCGATCCCAGATAGGCCTGCCGCGGCGACGACGACAGCAGGTCGTCGCCTCGGACCACCTGGTCGACGCCGTTCGCCGCATCGTCGACCACGACCGCGAGGTTGTAGGCGGGCACGCCATCGCCGCGGCGCAACACCAGGTCGTCGACCACACCGGTGTAGATGCCCTGCAGCTCGTCGGTGACGGTGAACTCATCGACGTCCGAGCGGAGCCGCAGCGCGGGAGCTCGGCCCGAGGCGCGTCGGGCCGCTCGCTCGGCGTCGGTGAGGTCGCGGCAGGTACCGGGGTATGCGCCCTCGGGGGCATGAGGTGCCCGCGGTGCCTGCTGGATGTCCTTTCTGCTGCAGTGACATTCGTAGGTGAGCCCCCGATTGACGAGTTCATCGATCACCGCGTGGTAGCGCGACTCGTGGGCCGTCTGATACTCCGGTGGCTCGTCCCACTCGAGGCCCACCGCGGCCACGTCGCGGAGTTGACGTTCGGCCACGCCGTCGAATGCGCGGTCGTCGAGGTCCTCGACGCGGATCAGGAAGCGGCGGTCCGTCGACCTGGCGAAGAGCCACGCCAGTAATGCCGTGCGCACATTGCCGATGTGCAGGTCGGCCGATGGACTTGGCGCGAACCGGCCTGCGGGTCTCATGGCCGTAATCTAGGCGACCGCAGCCAATCGCGAGCATGCCTGCTGCACACACTCGGCCCAGTGGCCGCCGCCGGGCACGTGGACGGCGGTTTCGCCGGGAAAGGCGCTCGAGATCACCAGGTCGGGTCGCAGCGTGCCCAGGAGGCGCAGGCTGTCCGCGAGGGGACCGGCCTCGCTGATCGGCGGGATGTGGCCGGCCACCCAATCGCCGTCGGCGCCAAGCATTATCGTGTCGCCGGTGAACAGGTAGCCCTGCCCGTTGGCGCCGGGGACCAGATAGCTGGTGCTGCCGGGGGAGTGGCCCGGCGTGGGGATCACCTCGATGCCATTGCCATCGACGTGCCTGCTCGCCAGCGGTACGTGGACCTGCGCGTGCTGCCCGATCTCGAGCAATTCGGCGGCGGGGGCATGCAGTCGCGCGCCGAAGCGATCCTGGATGCGACTCAGCATCGACCCTGCCTCGTCGCGGTGCGAGAGATATTGGTGGGCAACGCCTCCCAGACCTTCCATGGCGTCGAAGTCGGCGTCGGTCTGGGTCCCGTAGAACAGGACGTTGCCGTAAGGTCCACCCGACCAGAGGTAGGCGTGAGTGGTCAGGCCGGGGTAGGGGCGGTCGACGCGCGCTTCCCACAGATCGGTGCGGATGGGTCGCATGGGGGTCCTCCTTGGTAGGTGCCAACCCATGGTTGAACATCAACCAAACTTGAGGTCAAGGTCGTCCAGCGACATCCGGGTGGACGTAGTCCGGACCGGGTACTCCGGCTCGGCGCATCGCGAAGCCGGTGAGGCACTCGAAGATCGCCCGGCGGGCGTTCATCGTTGTGGTGTAACCCGGATCGAGGTGAGGGGCTACTTCCACCACCTCCATTCCGACGACCGGAGTTTCGTGACAGATTCTGCGCAGGGCGGGAAGTAACTCGCGATTGGTCAAACCCGGCGGTTCCGGTGTGCCGGTGCCTGGGGCGAAGGCCGGATCGAGGACGTCGATGTCCAGCGACAGGAACAGGTACTCCGGTCCGTCGAGCGCTTCGGCGATGGCGTCCTCCAGGACCGCGTTGAATCCACGTCGGTCGATCTCTGCCATGTAGTGCGTTCGCAATCCGTTGTCGCGCATCCATGCGAAGAGTTCATCGTCGGGCGAAACGGCACTGCGCAAGCCGATCTGGATGAAGTTCCTGGCAGGAACGTGTTCGTCCTCGATCAGCCGACGAACCGGGGTCCCGTGCGACACCAGGTGCCCGAGAGTTCCTTGTGCACAGTCGGGGTGGGCGTCGAAGTGGATCACCCCGATCTTGCCGGCCCCGTACACGTCGGCGAGCGCCGCAGCGTCCGGCCAGAGGATCGAATGGTCCCCGCCCAGCACGATCGGGATGGCGCCAACCTCGGCGATCTCGCGGACCAGCGTGCGAATCGGCTCCATCGACCTCTCGATGCTCATCCCGTCGACCGCGGCATCGCCGTAGTCCACCACCGTCAACGTTTCGAACGGCTTCGTCCGGGTGGTGGCATTGGTCAACATCTCCGGCATGTTCGGCAGAAGTCTCTCATCGGCCCTCAGCGCTCGAGGTCCATAGGCGGCACCGCGGTGTCCGAGAGACATGTCCACGGGTGCACCGACGACGGCTACGTCGACCTTGCCCGCACGAAGGTCCTCCTGGTTCAGGCACAGTGGAACACCGAGGAACGTCGCGATGCCGGCAAAGGCCGGCGTGTACTGGTAGCGCCGCAGATTGATTGGCCCTGGCTCGCGCTTGGGATCATTCGTCCGATCGAACGGCACGTCGAAGTCGCCGAAGACGTCCATGGCTCACCCTAACCTCTCGTCCCCCGGAACGATTCGGTTTGAACGGTAATTGGCGCGGCCGTCACATGGTGCGTAATCAGATTCTGCAGGCGTCAGCTGGCCTTGGTCCGTACGTCCTGCAGCGCCACCGTCGCGGTGGCCGCGGGCGATTGAACCCCGAGGCCCCGCCCCGCCACGGTGACGGCCAACCGCGTGCGGTCACCGCGGAACAGGTCGCGGGAGAATTCGCAGGGCGCCCCGTGCTGGTCGTAGGCGATGCGGGTGATGAGCAGGAGTGCCGACCGAGGCTTGATGGCCAACAGCGAGGCTTCGTCCGGCGTGGCATTGACGGCCTCGATCCGTTCGTCTGCCCGGGACGTGACGAGGCCGTAGTCCCTCTCCAGGATCTCGTAGATCGATCCGCCGAGCTGCCTTTCGAGCAGCCCCGGGAAGGCTTCGGCGGGAAACTGTGCGAGCTCCAACGAGATTGGGGACCCGTCCGCGAGGCGGACGCGCTGGATCTCGACGACGAAGTCTTCGCCGCCGATCTGCAGGGCGTTTTGGGTGATGCGGTCGGGCGTGGTGATCTTGGTCGACAGCACGCGGGTTCCCGCGACGTATCCCTGATTGGCGAGGAAGGCGGGTACGCCGACGACGTCGGACAGGCTGCGCTGCACCTGGGCATGACTGATGAAGATGCCGCCGGCGCGGCCGATGGCCCGATGGACCAGGCCGGCCTCCTCCAACGCCGAGAGCATCTGGCGCAGGCTGGAGCGGCTGGTGGAGTAGCGCTCGGCAAGATCGCGCTCGCTGCCGAGCTTCGCGCCGGGAACGCCCGCGTTGATGTCGGCGACGATCCGGCGACGCAATTCCTCGCTCGGCTTCGGCAACGGATCGTCCCTTCGCGATTTGGTATACCCAATCCTAGACGAGGCCCACCTATTGCTCGGCGATCGCCGCCTGGGACTCGGGCAGGATCTGGCCACCGTCCACGACCAGGGACTGGCCCGTGATGTAGCCGGCCTCGTCGGCCGCGAAGAAGAGCGCGGCGTTGCCGATGTCCGCCACGGTGCCCAGCCGCCCGGCGGGAACGGCCGCGACCATCTGGTCCATGTACTCCTGGCCCATGTCGATCAGACCCTCGGTGATGATGTTGCCTGGAAGCACCGCGTTGATCGTGATCATCTTGGGCGCCAATTCCATTGCGGCGGTGCGGATGAAGCCGAGCTGCGCGGCCTTGCTGGCGCCGTAGTGCGACCACCCGGGGTAGCCGGTGATGGGGCCCGTGATCGAGGACGTCACGATCACCCGGCCGTGGCCGCTGTCGGTCAGCGCGGAAAGTGCAGCCTGAACGATGTACACCGTGCCCTTGAAGTTCACGCCGATCACCTCCTCGATGTCCTCGGGGGTGAGGTCCTCGAGCCGGGCCGACGGGAAGATGCCCGCGTTGGCGCACACGATGTCCAGCGCCCCATGCCGTTCCACCGCCGCGGCGACGACCCGTCGGCAGTCGTCGGGGCTCGTCACGTCGGCGGCCACTCCGGTGACGGTGCCGGACGTGCCTGCCAGTTCGGCGACGGCAGCGTCGATGTCGGCCTGATGGCGGCCGGTGATGACGACGTGGACCCCGGCGTCCGCGAACGTCTCGGCGATGCCGCGGCCGATTCCCTTGCTTCCGCCGGTGACGACGGCGGAGCGGCCCTGCAGAGAGTTGAACATGTCGTGATGCCTTTCAGCGGAGGAGTCAGGCCAGCCGTCGGCCGCCGAAGCTTAGATAGCGGTCGGCGAGTTCACAGCTGCCCTCGGCGTAGGTGATCGACATCGCCTGGGACTCCTTGGAATGGCTGTGGGAGCCCATCCACGCCAGCAGCAGCAGCCTGCGCAGGAGCACGAATGACGGCAGCATCGCCTCGTCGGCCGCGGGTAGCGGCCTCCGCGTGCGATAGCCCGTGGCCCAGGCTTCCTGCCACTCGGGTACGGCCGGATCGTCCTCGAAGAATGACACCGCCGTGCCGAAATCATAGAAGTACCAACCGAAGCCGCAGTCATCGAAGTCGATGACCGTGATCGTGGAGTGGGAACCAGTGCTGTCGACGAGGAGGTTGGCCAGTCGCAGGTCGGCGTGGACGAGGCCGAAGACCTCGGGTCCCGTGCCGTATTCCTGCAGTCGTCGCTCGAGCAGTGCCACGGCCCGGTCCAGCACGACGGACTCCGGGGCGCCGACACCCGTGGCGTCCTGCCAACGGCCCCAGCGCGGTTGGTGGCCGAGACTGTGCTGCCAGTCCCAGGTGAACCGACCGAAGCCGGCCGGCCGGGCCCAGGTCGTCGAGTGGTCGTGCAGGGCGGCGGTGATCCGCCCCAGCGTGTGAAAGTCCTCGACGGTCAGGGACTTCTCGTCGGGTTCGGTGCCCGCTACCATCTCGAAGTGCACGACGTAGCGAGGGGTTCCGTCCTGGTCGACGGTCACCATGCGTCGACCGTCGCCTGCGGGAACCACCGTCGGCACCGTGACGTCGCCATCACGCCGAAGCGCATCGAGCCAATCGAGTTCAGACTCGATCTCGTGGGGGTGGTGGTACCCCTTGCGATGCACGCGCAGGATCGACCGAGCACCGGTGCCCGCGTCCTCCACCGCGTAGGTGGCGTTCTCGGAGAGGTTCAACAGGCGCAGCGTCGAATCGGGGGCCAGGTCGTATTCGGCGAGAGCACGCTGGGCGACGTCGACGTCGTCGGCCACGAACGATTCGCTCACCAGAACAGCCTGCCCGCGGTGGCGCTCATTCGCACGTCGACCAGGCAGCCTGCTCGGCCCTGCCGACGGCGACCGCCAGGCGGTCCAGCACGTCGTCACAGAGTTCGCTGCTCAGCAGCAGGCCCGGCTTGAACTGCAGCACACGGGGATCCAGCGTCGAGAAGATGGCCCAGACGCCGTTCTCGTAGAGCTCGCGCATCACGAACTTCGCGCCCTCGCGATGGTTGAACTCGAGGCCGATCACCACGCCGTTCTGGCGGATGCCGACGAACCAGTCCGGGTGGTCGGCCCTGATCCGAGCGAGCCCCTCGGCGAAGACCTCGGTGATGGCGTGCACGGAGGTTTTGACCTCCGGGCGGCCGGTGATCTCCAACGTCTTGATGGCGGCGACGCAGCCGAGCTCGGCCCCACCGAACGTCGAGATGTGGCCGAAGCCGTCTTCCTCCAGCCACTGCGCAGCGCGGTCGCTGAGCAGGGCCGCGGTGATCGGGTACATGCCGCCCGACAGTCCCTTGCCCGCGACCATGATGTCCGGCTCGATGCCGTGTTTGGTGATCCCCCACATCACACCGGTGCGCATCAGCCCCGTCTGCACCTCGTCAGCGATGTAGAGCGCGTCGTAGCGTTCGGTGAGATCCTTGACCGCTTCGAGGTAACCCGTTGGGGGAAGCGGGAATCCGTAGGTAGCGGGGATGGTCTCCATGATCACGGCGGCGACGTCCCGGCCCGACAGCGCCCGCTCCATCGCCTCGACGTCGCCGAACGGCACCTGCACGAACTCGTCGGGCCGGTCGGAGAGGAACAGCGTGGAGAACCGGTCGTCGCCGGTGGCCAGGGCCAGGCCGGTGTGGCCGTGGTAGGCCTTCATGATCGAGACGATCTTGCGACGCTTGGTGGCGTGTCTGGCGCTCTTGAGCGCGATGTCGATCGCCTCACCGCCGCCGGATCCGAAGGCCACCTTGGTGATCGACGCGGGCGCCGAGTCGACCAAGCGCTGCGCCAGCGCGGTGCGGGCGACGGACGGGAAGTGGTGGTTGCCGATGTCGAAGTGCTGCATGCCGTCGATCAGGGCAGCCATGATCTCGGGATTGCGGTGGCCGAGGTTGTACGTGCCGCCGTTGAGGTGCATGTCGATCAGTCGCCGACCGCCCATGTCCCACAGGAAGTAACCGTCCCTGCGGTCGATGACAAGGTCCACACCCGCGTCGGTCCAGAACTGCGTCTTGTCCGGGTTCCAGTACTTCTTCGCCTGCTCGAGCACCTGAGCCTTGGTCTCGAACGAGAAGGTTCCGTAGTCGTACATGCCGCCCCTCTATGTCGGATGGCCTGGCGTTGACCCAGCCACCGTAAATGGGCCGACCATTTATGTCAATGGTTCCACAGTGATGTTGCCTGCCCACGCCGCAGTAAGAGGATGAAGACCGGCACGGAGGAGGACCGACCCGATGGATGACGTCCACGCACGCGAAGGCGATCTCGACCAGGGGCGGATGCGGATCCTCGACGCGAAACCGGTCAACCTGGACGGCTTCAGCGTCACCAACCCGGATCTCGGATTGGTCGCCATGCGGAGCCCGTTCGATCCCGCGCCGTCGCTGGTGATTCACGACGGGGTGGTCGTCGAGCTCGACGGAAGGGCCGCCGACGACTTCGACGTGATCGACGAGTTCATCGCCCGCCATGGGCTGGATCTCGACGTCGCCAAGGAAGCCATGGCGCTGGACGACCGGGTCCTGGCTCGCATGACCGTCGACTTCAACGTGCCCCGCGTGGAGGTGGTGCGCCTCGTCGGTGGCATCACGCCCGCCAAGCTGGCGCGTGTCGTCGCGTTGCTCTCACCCGTCGAGATGCAGATGGCGATGACCAGGATGCGGGCCAGGAGGACGCCGAGCAACCAGGCGCACGTGACCAACCAGTCGACGACCCGCTGTTGATCGCGGCCGATGCGGCCAGTGCCGTCGCGTACGGATTCCGTGAGGTCGAGACGACGGTGCCGGTGCTGGGCGATGCGCCGTCCAACGCCGTCGCACTGCTGATCGGCAGCCAGGTCGGTATCCCCGGCGCCATGGCCCAGTGCTCCATCGAAGAGGCGTTGGAACTGCGGCTGGGTCTGCGCGGGCTGACCAGTTACGCCGAGACGATCTCCCTCTACGGCACCGAGCAGGTGTTCGTCGATGGTGACGACACCCCGTTCTCCAAGGCGATCCTGACCTCCCTGCCCGTGCTGCTGGCCGGAGCCGATTTCATCTTCTCGGGCTTCGGCTCGATTCCGCGCTATGACAACGCCTTTGCGCTGTCGAACTTCAACTCCGACGACATGGATGACTTCCTCGTACTGCAACGGGACTGGGGTGTCGACGGCGGTCTGCGCACCGTTGCGCCTGCGCACCTGGCGCGGGTCCGTCGCCGGGCCGCCACGGCCGTGCAGGCGGTGTACCGCGATCTCGGGCTGGCGGACTTCGACGACGCCCGGGTCGATGCCGTGTTGGTGGCCAACGGATCTCGCGATCTGTCGCCCGGCGACCCCAAGGCCGTTGCCGAGGCCGCCGCGGAGATCGAGGCCAAGCAGTTGAACGTGTTCGACGTCATCGCCTCGCTCAAGCGCACCGGCTACGACGAGGAAGCCGACGCCATCATGCACCTCACCCGCGAACGTCGTCGCGGAGACCAACTTCAAACGTCGGCGATCTTCGACGCGGACATGCGGGTGCTGTCGAAGATCACTGACCCCAACGACTATGCGGGCCCGGGCAGCGGTTACGCGCTCACGGCGGAGCGCCGCGCCGAGATCGACGGCATCCGCCAGGCGCGCACGGCCGCCGAACTGACGGCCGACCAAGCCGAGCATCGCGACCACGTCAGATTCACCGACGTCGAGACTGCCCGTCAGGGCAGCGATCCCCGTGAAGTCTGTATCGGCCTGTCGCCTGTTCTGGGCCGAACGGTCTGGCTGTCACTGTGCGGCCTGGAGATCGGCGAAGTGCTGCGGCAGATCTCGGCCGGCCTCGAGGAGGAAGGGTGTGTGCCCCGGCTGGTCCGAGTGCGCTCGACCATCGACGTCGGCTTGATCGGGCTGACCGCCGCCCGACTGTCGGGGTCGGGGATCGGAATAGGGTTGCAGGGCAAGGGGACGGCCCTGATTCACCGCCGCGATCTGGCGCCACTGGCGAACTTGGAACTGTTCAGCGTGGCGCCCCTGTTGACCACGCAGATGTATCGCGAGTTGGGCAAGAACGCCGCACGACACGCGAAGGGGATGGCGCCGGTGCCGATCTTCACCGGCGGCACCGACGAGTCGATCTCGGCCCGCTACCACGCCCGTGCCGTCGCGCTGGTCGCCCTCGAACGCGAGGCTTGCGAACCGGGCGAGACACCGATGACGGTGGCGGTGCAGCGATGACCGGGGAGAAGTACACGGTCGAGAACGCCGTCGACGGGCACTTGAGCCTGGCGGACCTTCGCATGGACCCGGCAACGCTGGCGCACCAGGCCGTCGTCGCCGAAGAGGGTGGCAACCCGCAACTGGCCGAGAACTTCCTGCGCGCAGCGGAACTCGCGACGATCGACGACGAGGAAGTGATGCAGCTGTACGAAGCGCTGCGTCCGTGCCGTTCCACGGCCCAGGAGTTGGAGGCGTTGCGTGTCTCGCTCGAGACGCGGGGGGCCGCCCGCTGCGCCGAGCTGGTGCGCCAGGCCGGCGTCGTCTACGCCAGGCGGGGTCTGTTGCGGTGAAGGTCGTGGTAACCGGGGTGGACGTCGGCAACCACACCACGGAGATCGTCCTGGCGCGCGTCGTAGCGAACGCAGTGGAGCAGATCGCCCATGGACAAGGGCCGACGCGAGAACGCAAGGGCTCCAAGGAGTCGCTGCAAGGCGCGGCACCGTCGTCGCGCTGCTGGCGGCCGACCTCGTCGCCGACGCGGCAACGACCCTGCAGGACCTCAGCGGTCGCCCGACCCGCACGATCGCGACCGAGCCCGACGCCGCGGCCGTCGGTGCCCGCACGACGCCCGGGCTGCCGCCGGGGACCGTCGTCTGCGACATCGGTGGCGGCACCATCGACGTGATCGGGACGGACCTTGCCGTGACCGCAGCCGGTGCGGGAGAGGCGATCACCACCGCCGTCGCCAGAGTGCTCGGCATCCCCCGCGCACTCGCGGAGCGCGTCAAGCGGACGCCTGCCCTACGCGTCGAGGGTCCGCACGTCGCGCACGAAGAGGACGGCCGCCAACTGTTCCTGCACAGCCCGGCCTCCACCGACGCGATCGGTCGGTTGTGCACCCGGGGGAGCGCAGGGTTGGTGCCGTTCTCGAACAAGCTGGCCGCCGAGGAATGGCGCAGTCTGCGGCTTGCGATCAAGCAGGAGACGGTGGCGGCGAACATCGTCCGCTGCTTGCGGGCCTTCGACGCCACCCCGCCCGCGCTGGTGCTCGCCGGCGGAGGGGCGCTTGACGACGAACTGCTGCGCACCGTCGCAGAAGCCCTGCGCGCCAGGGCCGTCGTCGTCGGTCGGGCGAACATCGATGGTCTGCATGGGCCGCGGTTCGCCGTGGCGTCGGGGTTGGTTCACCTGTATGCGGCTAGAGCGGGTTAGCTGTGCGGGGGCTGGTCCTCGACGCGGGGTGGAGAAGTACGTCGTCCCAGCGCCTCACCGGCGGGTAGTCCGTCGACGAAGGCGCTCAGGACGGCGATGCAGGTATCGAGAGCGGTGGGGTCGAACGAATGCTCGATGGTGGTGTGCAGCTGGTCTTCGATGGTCCTGATCTGCGGGACGAGGTCGCGGGCTGCCGCGCTGAGCCGAAGGCATGACACGCGGTCGTCCTCGGGTGATTGCTCGCTGGTCAGCAGACCCGCCGACATCATGCGGTTGACCAGCCGACTGGGGTGGTCGACTTGACAGACGAGCAGGTCGCCCAACTCTCGGATGGTGAGTGGTTCCCGGTCGGCCAGCACGATGAGGGCTTCCGCCCAGGCCGGCGTGAGACCAAGCGGCTTGAGCAGGGCGGCCAGCATCCTGTTTCCTTCGCGCTGGCCGCCCAGAACGAGATAACGCAGCTGTTCTCCAGGTCTCAGGGGGTCACTCCCTTGTCTGCGCGGTCGGCTTGTCCGGAGGCAATTGTGCCATCGATGAAGTCGGTGATGGTTCGTCCATACCGTTGGGGGTGGGTGAAGCGGAACATGTGGCCGGTGGCCGGCAGGATCACTTCGCGCGCGTTGGGCAACCCGGCGAGCATCTCCCTGGCGGCGTCCTCGCCGACGAGCTTGTCGTCCTCGGGGGTGATCAGCAAGGTGGGCACTGAGACCCGACGCAACTGATCGCGAACGTCGAAGTCGATCACCGAGGTCACGCGGGCGGTGTAGCTGCGCCGGGGGGTGTGGTCGACGAAGAGCTGGCGATAATCGCCGAGGGTGTGCGGAATCTCGGCGCTGACGTCGAACTTCGAGGTCAGCTGCCAAGCGTGGAACTGTAGCGTGCCATGCCGGTAGAGGGCTCCACCGGCGAAGCGCGAAGCCCGCGCGGCGATCCCCTTCCAGGCTGGTAGGGGGTTGGCAGCGAAGCCGCCCGACAGGACCAGGCCGACGAGGCCAGCCGGTTGCCGGGTGGCCAGGGCGAGCGAGATCACCGCCCCAAACGAATCCCCCACGAGAACGTAGGAACTTAAGTCCCTCACCTGCTGGGCGATGAAGTCGGCGTAGGACTCTACGTCGTCGACGCCTTCGGGAAGTCGCATCGTCCGGACTTTGCGGCCATCGAAGGCCTCGAGTTGCGTTGCGTCCCAGGGTGCTCCGGAGAAACAGGGGACGGTGACGATGGTGGTGTCGGGCGTGATCATGGCGTGTACGTCCTTCGAGTGGGATGGCTTGAGACATCTATTCAATATCCGTGATACAACATATATGACACAGCATATGAATGCAAGATACGACTCCTCTCGACCTGGCAATGGCTCGGCTGCCGCGACTACCCGGCAGACCAGAAAAGCCTCGGTCAGCGCGGGCCGAGGCCCGGGACGATGTCGCGAAGGTCGAAGGTCGACGGGACCTCGAGTTGGCCGTAGGTGCACGACCGGGGCTCACGGTCGGGTCGCCATCGGTTGAATTGGCCTGTGTGGCGGAATCTTTCGCCCTCCATGTGGTCGTAGCGGACCTCGACCACGCGTTCTGGTCTCAATGGCACGAACGAGAGGTCCTTGCCTGCGCTCCAGCGCGAGCCCTCGTTCTTACCGGACGTCCGTCGTTCCGCCGCGTGCGCCGCCCAGTTCCATGGATGTGCATCGAAAGTGGTTACCAGTGCCTGTAATTCGGTGAAAAGCTGGCGTCGTCTCGCCATCGGGAAGGCGCCGATCACGCCGACCGACGCGAGGCCGCCATCGTCGCGATACAGCCCCAGCAGAAGCGAGCCGATCGCGTCGTCCCCGGATTTGTGCAGACGGTAGCCGGCGACGACGCAGTCCGCGGTCCGCTGATGCTTGATCTTGAACATGACGCGCTTGTCCGGCTGATAGGTACCCATCAGGGGCTTGGCGACGACGCCGTCGAGGCCCGCTCCCTCGAACTCGTCGAACCATCGCGTGGCCGTCGCCAGATCGGTGGTCGCCGGGGTCACGTGGAAGGTGGGACCGGCGCCCGCCAACGCCTCGACGAGTGCGGCCCGCCGCTCGGTGAACGGTCGCCCGGTGTAGTCGTCGTCTCCGAGCGCGAGCAGGTCGAATGCGATGAACGAGGCCGGCGTCTGCTCAGCGAGCATCCGCACCCGCGACGCGGCGGGGTGCAGGCGCAGCTGCAACGTCTCGAAGTCCAGGCCATGTTCGCCTGCGATGACGATCTCCCCGTCGATCACGCAGCGGTCCGGCAGCTCGGCCGTCACTGCCGACACCAGTTCGGGGAAGTAGCGGGTCAGCGGGCGCTCGTTGCGGCTGCCCAGCTCGACCTCGTCGCGATCACGGAAGCAGATGGATCGGAACCCGTCCCACTTCGGCTCGTACGAGGCGTCGGGTGGAATCTCTGAGACCGACTTGGCCAACATCGGTGAGACCGGCGGCGTGACGGGCAGCTGCATTGCCTCATTGTTGCGGGGTGAAGACCCCGGCGATGACCTTGGCGATGACATTGCCCGGCAGCGGCGGTCTACGTGAGTATGGAAAGCGTTGGATCTCCCGTGCAGCCCCCCGTCGAGCCGATGTTGGACAAGGCGGCCACCAAGGTGCCCTACGATCCTGCGGTGTGGTCGTATGAGCCCAAGTGGGACGGGTTCCTGAACGAAGTCCTCGCTTGCTCGCTCGGCCTCCACGGGCAGAAGCGGATTGCCGTGGAAGCTCGCCCGCTCGGGTTTGAGGCGTCCACGGACGACGCGATGCATCCGCATCGACCCGTAAAGCATCCCCGGTTTCACGCACACCTCGTCACGTGTGATCGGTGTGCATTCCGACCTGTCGGTGAGAGTAGTGGCTGCCGTCGGCTTCTGCGGGTGGACGGCGCCTGCGCCTGTGGTCGTGGTATCAGGCCACCCACGCGGAGGTGATGTTCTCGAGGGCGGCCAGGGTGTGGATCGGCCCGGTGCGGAACGGGGAACCCTCGCGCACGCTCATGGTGTTGTAGAGCCCGCTGCTGGTTTCGGCCAGGGCATGCATATCGAGGGCAACGCCGACGGTCCCGATGGACGGCGTGAGCCCGGCCAGCATCAGCGTTTCTGCGATATGCATTGGCCAATTGCGACGTCCGCACTGTTGCCTATCATGTGGGATGTGGTCAGCGAACTGATAGCCGCACTGGCTGAGCAGCGATTCGTCGCGCTCACCACGTTCAAGCGCAACGGCAAAGGGATCTCGACGCCGATGTGGATCGGTCGCGATGGTGCTGACCTGTTCGTGTGGACACCTGCCGACAGCTGGAAAGTCATACGGGTGGGCAATGACCCCAGAGTGCTGCTCGCACCCAGCGGCCGCTTCGGCAAAGTGGCCGACGGTGTCGTGCCCGTCGCGGGCACCGCACGGGTGATTACCGATGCCGCCACTGTGGAGCGGCTGCGGGGCGTGATCCAGCGCAAGTACGGCCTGCAGTATCGGATCATCACCACGCTCGAGATGATCGCCGCTCGAGGACGCAAACCGCGGGTCATCCTGCGGATCGCACTATCGGACTGATCCGAGTTCCTCCCAGCCTTGGCACGGGCGAAGACATCACTCCCATAGAACGCCTACGGGTTCACAACTTGCCCGTGAAGAAAACCTGGCCGGGATCTTCGTGACGCGCTTGCCTGGGACTCTCCAATCTGCGGCATGACCGACGGGAGTGCCCGGATCGACATGACGGCCATCGAAGCGATCGATCTACTCATCAACGACGCATACCGTTCACGAGGCCGGCTGGTCGAGCTGCCTGAGGACCTGCTGGCGCTGTGCCGTGGGCTGGTGGACTCTGTGCCGGAGGATACGCTGCGGCGTCCGGGCGGCTTCGGGCCGACTCAATGCAGCCACCGGTTTTGCGATGCTGGTGGCCGCCCGCGCGCTGCAGGGTGTGTTCGCCGCGATCCTGGCACCGGCGGCACTGTCCACGCTCAACGTCACCTTCGTCAACGGCAAGGATCGGGCCAAAGCCTTCGGTGTGGCCGGCGCCATCGCCGCTGGGGGTGCCGTGGTGGGGCTGTTGCTCGGCGGCTTCCTCACGCAGTATCGGTCCTGGCGGTGGTGTCTGTATGTCAACCTGATCTTCGCGCTACCGGCAGCGGCTGGCGCACTGGCCTTCGTAGCCGCCAAAGACTCCGGCCAGCACTAGCGGCGACGGCGACCGCACCGGCGGGACGCCCCGACTGCGGCCCCGGTGTGGCGGCTCCGGTGCGTGCGCGGCTCGTTGCAGGGGCGGCGTGGGACCGGACTTTCGGTGTCTCGTCGGTCGCGCTGGTGGTGCACCGTCGGCTGGTGTTGACCTGGTCCCCGATGAACCTTGATCCCTCGATATCCGATCGTCGATTCCAACGCGTGTTGCGCCATGAGCTATTGCCAACGGCAGTAGCGTCGCCGTTCGGGTCGCGACAGCGCTGCAAGGGCATCGACCGTCTTTGTTGGGGGACCCAAATGCGTGGCCGCGCCATTGCGGCGGGCGGACCTTCTGGTCGAGGAGCCGCGCACAATGGATTGGAGGGGTCATGGGCGTGGTTGGCGGGCAACGGGGCGGCCGACCACGTGGGTGTCGTCGGCCCGAGGTCGGCTTCAGCTTCGCGCTCCTTGCGATGGTCCTCGCCATCAGCGACTACACCGTTGCCGATACCGTCATCGCGCCGCTGGCCGACGATCTGGGACTATCCTTCACCGAGCTGGGCTCGGCGTTCACCGCCTACTTCGCGTCCGCGGCGGCGTTCATCGTTTTGTTCGGTCGGCTCGGCGACGTCGTGGGCAGACGCCGTGTCATGCTCATCGGCGTCGGGCTGACCGTGGCCGCCAGTCTGTGCAGCGGCCTGGCATGGAATTTGCCGTCGTTCTTCGTCGGACGGATTCTGGCCGGGCTGGCCTTGGCGGCGATCCTTCCCACCGGCCTCGGATTGCTGCACGCGTTGTATCCGCGCAGGGGTGTGACGCGCCAACGCGCGTTCGCCTTTTGGACCATGGCTATCGGCGCGGCCGCCGTGGTCGGACCATTGGTCGGCGGTGCCGCCGCGAGCACGCTCAGTTGGCGGTGGGCATTCCTTGGTGCGGCCCCGCTCGGTGTGGTTGCTGCCGTTGGACTTCGAGCGACCGTCGCAGAAGACGATCGGCGCTCCGCGGGTGACGCCGACGTTGTCGGCGCGTCGCTGCTGGCGCTGGCGGCTGCGAGCCTGGCCGTTGCGGTCGACCTCGGCGCTGGGCAGGGTACGGCCCTGTCCGTGGGCGTGGCTTCGTGTGTGGGAATTGTTGCGACACTGACCTTCGTCCGTGTCGCTCACCGCCGCATCAGGCAGGGCCGCGACGTGATCGCACCCCCGGGCCTGTATCGTCATCGCTCGTTCCGCAATGCCACCATCAGCTCGGCATTCATGGCGGTCGGTGACACTGGCTTTCAGATCGTCCTACCGGCCGTGGCCGGGATCGTCGTTCACACGGGCGACTGGGGAGTCGGTGGGCTGCTGGCGTGCTACGGCGCAGGGGCGATGATCGGCGGCCCCGTTGCGGCCCGTCTGAGGCGTCATATCGACGACCGAACCGTCGCAAGGGTGGCGCTGGCGATGCTGCCCCTCCTGCTCGTGTCGTTATTGCCGCTGCTCAGCGCGGGGGCGCCTCTCATGGGGATCGGCCTGGTTCTCGCCATGTACGGTGTCGCGTGGAGCATCGCCTACTCACACTTGTTAGACCGCTCCTATCAGGACGTCTGCGAGTCGGACGCCGCCGTCGCCGGCGGTGTTCAGAGCGCAGTGCGACTTCTCGCCGGAGCGGTGGGCGCCGCAATCGTGACCGCCGTCTTCAGCGGGGCCGCGATGGGAACTGTCGATGCCGACTCCTCGGCTGGCAAGACCGTCGCTGAGTTTCATGCGCTCCCATCGCATCAGCGCCTGCAACTGGCTCGGCAGGAAACCGGGATCGACCCGGCCGCGCCACACGCCGTGGAGACCGCTTACACCGCTGGAGCGCGCGCCGCGATCTTGGCCGCCGCCGCTATCACAGCGCTCGCGCTACCCGTTGCGTTGCGGATCGATAAACCGCTCAGACCGTGATCGGGCGATCAAGGCGATCGCGCACCGCATCCAGGAAGGGGTGTACGTCCTCGTCGAGGTAGTCGGCTGGAGCTCGCCAGTCGATGCGGCCCATCTTCCCGGCGAACAGCCCGTAGCCGATCAACTCCCGCAAGCGCGGATCGAACCGCCTGACCAATTCGCGCGGAGTGCTCAGCTGCTGATTGACCTGCTGACGCAGGAAGCCCGCACAGTAGTTCACCGTCAACGCCGGGCGCGGCCCCGTGCTGCGGTTGGCGCCAGCGGTGTGCCACAAGCTGCCGTTCCAGATCAGCGCGTCACCTGGAGCCATCTCAACGGGGATGGACTGCGGATATGGCGGCGAGGGCTGCTCAGCCCACCGATGCGACCCCGGCACCACCCGGGTGGCGCCATTGCCTTCGGTGAACCGACACAGCGCGATCAGCGCGTTGCACAACAACGGCTGGTGTGGACGCGGCAACGGATACATCTCGTCGTCGCTGTGCAGACGCTGCGCCACCGCACCGGACAGCTGATTGCTCGTCATGAACCAAGACAACAAGCAATCACGCCCGAGCACACCCTCGACCACTGGCAGCAGCCGAGGGTGTACCGGCAACACCTCGTAACGCGCCCCATGCAACAGGAGGTTGTCGATACGGACCCAGTCGTGATCGGGTCCTTCCACCGGTGCGTGGCCTGGGCGGGGGAAGCCCTTGACCACCGTGGTCGAGTTGGAGATGACCGTCGGCAGCTGGCGCTGCAGCCGCAGGCTGTCCTCGAGAAAACCGTCGACCGACGGCGGATCAAGAACGTTCTCGACCACGGTGTAACCAAACTCGTCGATCTCCGCGACGTGGCGCGCAGCCCACCCCTCAACAGGGTCCACGGTGGCGTGCTTCCCCTCACTCATCAGGCGGGAAGGAGATCCGGCTCGAGATCGTCCTGCTCCTGGTCGTCATCGACCACTGTGACGTCATGAACATCCATCGCAACACCTTTCACTTGGTTTACCAATAAGACACTGGTCCTACCACGCCCTGACGGGCCAGATCATCACCTTGCGCCGATTGCCTCCTCAGGGCCGCCACGTCACTCTGCCCGCCTGAGAGAATGTGGCCAGTGTCAGACATCCCAGGACCGCTCATGACATGGGGTTGAATCACCGAACTTCCCGGCGCTGACTAGTCCGAGACACCCAGGCAACATCCGGTCAATGACCGGGTGTAGCCAAAGGAAGTGGAGCGAGGCCGGCGTCTGCCCGGGGTGCAGGTGCAGCTGCAGGGTCTCGAAGTCCAAGCCCTGTTCGCCCGCGATGACGATCTCCCCGTCGATCACACAGCCCTGCGGCAGTTCGGCGGTACCCGCGGCGACCAGTTCGGCGAAGTAGCGGCTGCCCGGCTGGACCTCGTCACCGTCGCGGAAGCAGATTGACCGGAACCCGTCCACTTCGGCTCGCACCAGGCGTCGGGGTTATCTCCGAACCGACTTCGCCAGCATCGGGGAGACCGGCGGCACCCCGGGCAGCTGCATTGCCTCTTGTTGCGCGGGCGATGACATTGCCCGGCGACGGCGGTCTACGTGAATATGGAAACCGTGGACCTTCCCGTGCAGCCCCCCGTCGAACCGATGTTGGCCAAGGCGGCGACCGCGGTGCCCGACGAGCCAGGGGTGTGGTCGTACGAGCCGAAGTGGGACTTCACTGAACTTGTCAATTCGGCCAAGTGGCTTGGTGCGGAGATTCTGACGCAGGGTGTTCACGAACACTGACGTCACCAATCGTTGCAGTATCGGGACGCGCCGGAGTTTGACTTAGAGCGCGCTCTAACTTCTACGGTGGTCGTTGTGAGTAGCAATCTTGACGATCAGGAGCCCCGCGGCGTCTCGATCTCCGAGGCGTCGCAGCGGACGGGCCTGTCGCGGCACACGCTGCGCTATTACGAACGTGCTGGCCTGATAGAGCCCATCGAGCGCAGCACCTCCGGTCGGCGACGGTACGAAACTAGCGACTTGGACTGGTTTGCGTTCCTCGTCCGGCTGCGTCAGACCGGGATGCCCATCACACAGATGAAGCAGTTCGCGCTTCTGCGCGCCGGCGGCACATCGACGCTCGAGCGGCGGCGACAGCTTCTTGACGAGCACCGCCGCCAGGTCGAGGCCGCCATCGCTGTCCAGCAAGACCACCTTGCGGCGCTGACCGACAAAATTTCGCACTACGCGCAACTCATCGGTACCAGCCAACGAGGAGACCAAAAGTGAACGTTGCCCCTGCAATTGCCTCCACCCGTCATCGCGTCACTACGCCTACCAGCGTGGTGGAATCGTACTTCGCTGCATTCGGGGCCGGCGACCTCGACGGAGGGCTGGCCCTCATGACCGAAGATGTCATCTGGCATGTCGACGGAGCCCTCAGCGTGTCCACGGTGGGTCTGCTGCAAGGCCGAGAGCACGTGCGTCGCTGGCTCGAGAAATTCCCGCAAAATTTCAAACCACTCGTGTTCGCGATCGACCGATTATTCGAGAGCGGCGACGAGGTGATGGCGGTCGGACGCTTCCGGCATACGGTACTGGCGACCTCCCGCACCGCTGGTAGCGATCTCGCCATACGCTTCACGGTGCGAGACGGGCAGATCGCGCGGTACCAGATCCTTGAGGATTCACTTCTGCTGGCTCGCGCGTTCGACCCCGATGATCCTTGGACCATTCATCAGGTGAGGGTGAACGGCGCGGCATACGCCTACTCTGACCGGGGCGAAGGGCCCGTCGTGGTTTTCGCTCACGGCCTTTTCGTCGACCACACAATTTTTGATGGTCAGGTTGCTGAACTCGAAAGTTTCTACCGATGCATCACGTTCGACATGCCGGGGCATGGTCGAAGCGGCTACCGACAAGCAGGCTGGACACTCGATGACATCGCCGACGACCTTGCGCTGATGATCAAAGAGCAGTCGCTTGGGCCGGTCGCCTTTGTCGGGCAGAGCCAAGGCGGCATGGTCGGCATCCGCCTTGCCGCGCGTCGACCGGAACTTCTCTCGAAGTTGGTGCTCATCGGTACAAGCGCGCGAGCGGAAGACCCAGAACGCCTCGGCGACTGGCACGCATTGCGTCACACGATTCTTGCCGGATCGGAGGCTGAGCGCGAGGCCGCCTTTGCGGGCATGCAGAAGCGCGTGAACAGTTCGTCATGGCTTGGCGGCGAAGCGGCGATGGCAACCAAAGAGCGTGCGGTCATGTCGTCACATGACCGCACGGGGGTGACACTTGCGCTCGATGCAGCGGTGATCGAGCGGGAGGATGTGCGGGCACTGCTTCCCAACATCAGCGCACCGACTCTCGTCATCTGCGGCGATGTCGATCGAGCGACCCCGATCGAAAGAAGTCGCGAAATCGCTTCCACCATCCCAAGCGCGCGGATTGAGGTCTTGTCGGGCGTCGGACATCATCCCCCGCTGGAGGCGCCGGCAAAGGTGGCAGCTCTCCTTAGAGGATTCCTTGCCTGAGCGGGGCCGACAGGCCGACAGGCCGACAGACTTACCCCACCGCGCTGACCGACAAAGGTCGCGCACCATGCGCCGCATCAGCAAGGCCTACAAGGAGACCACACGTGAAGCACGCCCCTGAGACAACATCCGCCCTCGGTAGCATTCTGACCGACGACGTCGAGCAGGCGCGCTACGCGCGTGGAGCAGAACTGCTCGCCCGGATCGACGGCGACGCTGGCAAGAAGGTGGTCGAATCGCTGGCCGACATAGCCCCAGCGCTCGCTCACCACGTCGTCGCCTTTGGGTTCGGTGATGTGTATTCCCGACCAGGCTTGACGCCGCCTCAGCGCCAGCTCGTCACCATCGGGATGCTCACCGCACTAGGTGGATGTGAGCCTCAGCTCGACGTCCACGTCAACGCTTCCCTAAACGTGGGCCTGACACCCAGCCAGATCGTTGAAGCGATCACTCACACCGCCGTGTATTGCGGCTTCCCGAAGGCGCTTAACGCGATCTACGTCGCCAAGCGCGTCTTCGCTGAGCGGGGGCTGCTGCCCGTGACCTCAGGCCAATAACCCCTGCACGATATCGTCCGATGCTGCCAGCTGCGGTTATCGGTGAGCGTAGGTACGGACCGGGTGCCATCCCTGTCAGCGGTGGTCTATCGCAGAGGAACGATTGCGATCTCGCCGTCGATGACGCACCGGTTCGGAGGTTCTGCTGTGCTCGACCAGCTCGGGCGATTAGCGGGTCAAGGGCCGCTCGTTGCGACTGCCTAGCTCGACCTCCTCGCCGTCGCGGAAGCAGATCGACCGGAAGCCGCCCCACTTCGGTTCATAGGAGGCATCGGGAGGGATTGCCTGGACGGGCTTAGCCAACATCGGCGACGCCGGCGGCGTGACGGGTAGCTTCATCGCTTCATTGTGGTCTCTGCTCGGCGAACGGGCTGCTGCCTCGTGAAAGTCGTTGCTCCGCCGGATTGTCGAATACGCAGATGCTTGATGCTCTCTTCCAACGCGGCGACCTCGCCGAGCCACGCTCGGTCCTTCGCCTCAACGAGGCGTTGCTCGGCATTCTCGGTCATCTCGTTGATGCGGCCCAGCTGGGCGGGGTCGACGCGCAGGAATCGGGAGCGGGTGCAGGCGTGCTTGTGCACGCAGGGTGTGCCGTAGGGGCGGTGGCACTCACCGAGGGCGACCCGGCGCAGCAGGAAGAGCTCCTCGAAGTCGGCCCACTCGTCGTCGTCGGCGACCTTGGCCTCCTCGAAAGGGCGCAGGTGGCGGCGGCGTTCGATGAACGTCTGGTGGGCGGTGCCGATGTGCTCGGGGAACACCGCGGTGTAGCCGCGCGTGGTGTCGAGGTTGAGATGTCCTAGTAGAGCCGCGGCGATGTGTAGCGGCAGGCCGTTGGCGTCGGTGGCGAACAGTCGACGGAAGTCGTGCGGGGTGAAGTGCACCGGTTGACCGGCATCGGTAAGACCGGCGTTAGTGGCGAGGTGGGTCAGAATCTGACTCACGTACTGCCGTCCCAGCACTTCATGGCGGGTGCCCAGCGGTCGTGCGAACAGGTGCGGAAACGGTTGGCCATACATCTTGTCGTTGGTGTCATACGCGATCGAACAACGGCACGTGATCCTTGCCGGCCTTGGCGCGGCGCAGCACCTCCAGCAGCACCCCGACCAGTTCCGGGGTCATCGGGATGAGCCGTTCGCAGTCGGTCTTCGACGGCACGATTGGACCCGACGCTCTCATCCGGTGCCGCTGAGCTATCACGCAATGCGCGCGTCGCAGCACCGCCCGCATCGCGTGATGGTTCAACGGTGCCGGCGTGGATCGCCGCGTCCACTACAGCGGACCGCCCGGACTCATTGGCGGCTGCTGATCGGCGAGGTAGAGCGACAGCCACACGAAGGAGTCCACCGACGCCGGAACCACCTCACGCGCGCGGCTGCCCTTGCTGGTCACCGTGACCGTATGGCGGTCACGGTGGCTGCGCAACGCCTCGAACAGCGTCGTTGCGGCTTCGTCCAGGATGCCCCGCCATAGTGGACGCGGCGTCTTCTGCCGGTAGTTCGCGCGCCGGTGAATGGCGCTGTCCTGCATCGGGTTGTGATGTGCATGCGAGCGTCCTCCACCCCCGAGTCCGCTGTGCTGGCACAGGTTGACTAGCGGCCCAAGACCGGCAGCGCAGGCGTGATCGTAAAGCCCGAACAACACCGATAGCTGATGGTTGATGGTGCGCGGCGCGTACTTGCTGGACAACTCCGCCTTGCCGGTCACCGCGTTGACCGACCCCGACGGTGGCCCATCCGGACGTCGGCGCAACCGCTTCGGATTGGGCGCCTCCCGCAGGTGCTCGACGAAGGCGCGGACGTCGACGCGCTCGGCTCGTTCCCAATCGATCAGGCGCTCGTGCAGGAAGCGGAACCACCGCGAGAGATCGAACGCGTAACTTCGAACTGTGAGTGGACTGCAATCCGACGCCGCGAGCTCCCGCAGGTATGACGTCGACCCGGTGTGCTCGGCGTCGGGGAAGACCACCCGCCAAGGCAATCGGCTCGGCGACGACTCCACTCGTCCCAACACCGCCACAGCGCGATCCTCCGTCCGCAACACCGACCCAGCAGGCTCGGAAGCTCAGTCAACTAGCCGCGCGCTGGTGTTCCGCGACGGCGACGACGTGATTCTGCAGTCGCGCAGCGGCAAGGAGCTTGGTCGGTACTTTCCGGAACTCGTCGACGCGCTGCGTGACGAGCTGGCGCCCCGCTGTGTCCTCGACGGGGAAGTGGTGGTCCCCCGTGAGATCGCCCGGCGCACCCGGCTGGACTGGGAGTCGTTGAGCCAGCGCATCCATCCCGCCGAGAGCAGGGTCACGATGCTCGCCGAGCAGACTCCCGCCCACTTCATCGGGTTCGACACCCTGGCCACCGCCGACCGGTCACTGCTCGACCACCGCTTCCGGGCGCGGCGGGAGGCCCTGCGGGAGCTCGTCACCGAGAAGACGTGGTGCCACGTCACGCGCCCCACCGAGGTCCCGGAGCTGGGCACGCAGTGGCTGACCACCTTCGAGGGTGCGGGCCTCGACGGGGTGATCGCCAAGCGGCTCGATGGCCGCTATCTGCCCGGTAAGCGCGAGATGATCAAGGTCAAGCACAAGCGCGATGCCGACTGCGTGGTCATCGGTTACCACATTCACAAGAGTCGAGAGGGTGTCGGGTCGATTCTGCTCGGCTTGTACCCGGGAGGACGGTGAGCTTCAGATGCTCGGTGGCGCAGCATCATTCAGCGTCAAGGACCGCACCAAGCTCCTCGCCGAGCTCGAACCGCTCCGTGAGGGTGACCAGATCAACGACGGCGAGCCGAGCCGATGGAACTCCGTGGCCGACAAGCGGTGGATCCCGGTGCGCCCGGAGAAGGTGGCCGAGGTGGCCTACGACCAGATGGAGGGCAATACCGTTGCCGGAGCCGGGCAGCCGGCGACATCGGGCCGAAGTCTCCGCTTCCGGCATGCGGTTAAGTTCGTCCGGTGGCGGCCCGATCGTGAACCGTCGAGTTGCACCCTCGCTCAGCTCGACGTGCCGTTGAACTACGACCTGTCCGATGTATTGGAGGGTTAGAAATGGCAAGTCCTGCAGAGGAAGTCGACGTCGACGGTGTCGCCGTGCGATTGACGAGCCCCGACAAGGCGTACTTCCCGAAGCTCGGCGCCGGCGGGACCAAGCGCACCCTCTTCGACTACTACCTCGCCGTCGCCCAGCCCATGCTTGCGGTGCTGCGAGACCGGCCCACGCATCTGCAGCGGTTCCCCGACGGGATCGACGGGGAGGAGGTCTATCAGAAGCGCGTTCCGGCAAAGCATCCCGACTACCTCGAGACGTGCCAGGTGACGTTCCCGTCAGGGCGGACCGCCGACGCACTGAAGGTGACGCACCCCTCCGCGATCGCGTGGGCGGTGCAGATGGGCACCATCACGTTCCACCCGTGGCAGGTGCGCTGTCCCGACGCCGAGCACCCCGACGAACTGCGCATCGACCTGGATCCGCAGCCGGGCACGGGGTTCGCTGACGCCCGCGAGATCGCGGTGGACGTCCTGAAGCCAGTGCTCGACGAGCTCGGCATCGTGGGTTACCCGAAGACGTCGGGCGGACGCGGCGTGCACGTCTTCATCCGGATCACGACCGACTGGGACTTCATCGCCGTCCGCCGGGCGGGTATCGCGTTGGCCCGCGAGGTCGAGCGGCGGGCGCCGGAACGGGTGACGACGTCATGGTGGAAGGAAGAGCGCGGGCCGCGGTTGTTCATCGACTACAACCAGAACGCGCGCGACCGCACGTTCGCCTCCGCCTACTCGGCCCGTCGCACGCCGATTGCCACGGTGTCCACACCGCTTACATGGGAGGACCTGGCGACGGCCGACCCTGACGATTACACCATCGCGACGGTGCCGGATCTGGTGGCCAAACGTGAGGATCCGTGGGCCGACATCGACGAGGTGGCGCACTCCATCGGATCGTTGTTGGAGATGGTGAAGGCCGACGAAGAACGTGGTCTGAGTGATCTGCCGTACCCGCCCAGTTATCCGAAGATGCCGGGCGAACCGCCGCGCGTGCAGCCGAGCAAGAAAGTGGCTGAGCACTGGGACGAGAGGGGCAATCCGGTGGCGGACGCATGAGCAGTCGTTCGTCGGCCGATCGCGGACTAGCGCAGCGGGACGACGAACGTGGTCGAAGGCGCCGACGCCGAGCCACGAATCCGGAACCTCCCGATGATGGTGTCGCGAATGCGCAGCGGAGTACATCGCGACGGCGCCTGAACTCGGCCACGCCGACGATCATTAGCGGCCACACCAGGCCCGCGAGAAGGCTGAAGCAGAATGCGCTGAGGGGCGTCGTCGAATCGTCGGCCAACCGCCGGCTGGCCACGAAGGCGACCAGGGTCGTCACCACCCAGGCACTCAGGTAGGCGAGCACGGAAGGACAGAATCACGGCGTCGTTCACCCCTCAACCCGTCCGAAGCTGTCGCAGGCAATGTAACGCCGGTCTCAAGACGATGACAGATTGCACGAAGTCCACCAAGCCCGATCTGAAGGTGAGACCGCCGTTGGCAAACGCCAACTGTTAGCTGACCGGTACCACTACGCGCGGCAGGATCAAGCGCAGGTCGTTTGTAGGTGACGATTCCGGGTGCGGCGGCGACGACCGCGGGAATGGCATTCAGTGGTGGTGTAGCGGTCATGATGTGACCCAGGACCATAAACTCCTCCAGCGTCGTGGCCTCGAAGTCCGTTGGCGGGAGGAACCCGACCTTCATCGTCACCGTAGGTCGCCAGGCAACCTCGATGACCCAGCCGTCCTGTTCGATCTTCCCCTCGGGCACCAACGACTGACCCTTGCGCCACCGGACGTTGATCTCCACGACCACCCTGTCCGCGGACTCCCCCCTCACGATGCCCTGCCAGCTGGCAGGGACGCCGGCGACGCAGCCGGCCGAGATCGTCCACGAGCCGAGATCGAGGTCCTCGGTGGTCTCGGCGTACTCGGCGTCGCAGCGAACCTCGTCGAGCTCGACGCCCAGCGCATCGGCAACCATGCGCACCGCCTCACCGAACACCCCGGTCCCGTGCGCGGTCATGGCCTGCAGGTCGGGATGGTCGATCGGCTGGCCGAACCCGACCGGCTTTTCGGTCTCGGTTCGTAGAAGGTGGTGTCGGTGGCTTCGTTGACGGTGATCTTGTCCACCCGGTCGCAGCTTCCCGCCGCCACGATCGACAGTTGATTGACGTAACCGGGGCTGATGCCGGAGCCGAAGATCGTCGAACCGCCCTGATCGCATGCGGCGGCGATCCTGGCGCGGCCGTCGCCCTGGTTGTGGCCGGTGATGAACGACGCGGTTGCGACGACGTTCACGCCGGCGGAAAGGATCTTCACCAGCTCGATGCCCGCGAGCTCTCCGACGTCACGGCCCACCTTGTCCTGCGACCAGGCGTAACAGCCGACGAGTTCGAGGGAGGGACTGCGGGCGATCGCGGCGACCGAACTCTTGCCGACGTTGCCCGTCGTCCATTGCACGACCCGGGAGGACGACGTGTTTGGCACTCGCTCAGCATAGAAGCGCCGGGGCCAGCCGTTCGGCCGGTTTGGCCGAACTCAGGACGCGAGAGTTGCCTTGCCGGTCAACTGCTGGCCGGCGCGGTCGATCCAGACGAGATCGACCACGTCGCCGGGGTAGTGGCGGTCCAAAGCGTTCGTGAGGGCGGTCGCCGAGTTGAGTTGCTCGCCGTTGATGCTGAGCAGAACGTCACCGTCGTGCAGACCGGCCTGTTGCGCAGGCCCACCCCGCAGCACCTCGAAGATGATGACCCCGGGCAGTGACTCCGGCTGGTCCCGAGAGTTCACACCGACCCCGAGAAGTGTCGGAGGTCCGATGTGCACGGTGTCCGACGGCGTCCTGGAGCGGATCTGCCCTGCCGTCGCCAGCGCTTCGTTGATCGGGATGGCAAACCCGGAGCCGCCGGGATCCATGCGGAAGTTGACCGTGGCAGCCGTCGTCACGCCGACGACCTGTCCGGCGCCGTTGACCACCGGCCCTCCGGAATCGCCCGCCCGGACCGGCGCGGCAATCTCGATCAACCCAGTGGCCTGATTCGAGCTGCCCGTGAGTTCGTCCTTGGCGTTGATGGTTCGACCGAAGCCCACCACCTGGCCGACCTCCTGGGTCAGCGGGCTTCCCGAGCCCCTGGCATTCCCGAGTGCGACGACGGGATCGCCCACGGCGAGTTGCGAGGAATCCCCCAGCGTTGCCGCGGGGAGGCCAGCTGCCCCACGCAACTGCAGAACGGCGATGTCACGGTTGCGGTCGTAGCCGACCAGATCGGCCAGGTAGGGCCGCCCGGCGACCGTGGCGGTGATGCTGTCCGCACCCTGAACTACGTGGAAGTTCGTCAGCACGGTGCCATTCGGGTCGAGGACGATGCCCGTCCCGGCACCGATGGCGCGCTGGTCGTTGATGGTCGTATCGATGCGCGCGACCGTCGGTTCCACCTGCGAGGCGACACTGGTGAGATCGGTGGGTACGGCGGAGGCCAGCGCGGGTGCGACGAGCGTGGACGTCGACGCGACCGTCGCGACGACCGCCATGACCAGTCGCCACCTGGTGTGGAACCTGCGCATGGGCCACCTTCCCCCGGTTGTAGCTGGAGTCCTACCCACAATTCTGACGTTGACATCGTGGGCTGTCGACAAACTGGCCACGCGGCGTCAGTCTTCGAGGGCCACTCCGCGGCGTGAACGCCCGAACAGCCCCGACGTCGACTTGCCGTTCGGTCGCCGGTTGCGCAACGTGTTAACCGGCTCATCGGCATCGGGCTCCCCCGCGTTACCGACGCCGCTGGCGCTGACCTCTTCGGTCGCACTGGTCTCAGTGATCTCAGGGGCCGCGTTGGCCTCGGTGGACTTCGCGAGCGTGACCGGTGCGGGGAGGTCGGCCCCGGTGTGCCCGTCGGCCTCGGTGTCTGAAAACGCGGGCTCGGTGGCGTCGTCGGAGGCGACTGTTTCATCGTCGACGACCTCGTCGGTCGGCCCGTCCTCGTCGTCTTCGGACGTACGGCCGCGCCGACGCGTCTGAGTCTTGGGTCGCAGCGGCTTCGGCGGGGGTGGCGGCAGCTCGGCGGCGTACGCGAGATAGAACGCCAGCGCGCCGAGGATGGCGACCGCGGCCGCAGCCCCATAGATGCCGAAGAGGATTTGTCCGGCTGCATCCAGGCTGACCCACATCTCGCTGATCGCCGCGCCGACGATGAGCGCACCCGCCACAACGTGCAGGACGATCGACCAGAACCGCAACGAGAGAGCAAGCTGCGGGGTGCCGAACTCCGGCCTGCGCGTCCGCAGCAGCGTGAACACCACCGGTAGTGCCGCGAGGCCGATGAGCGCCCCGCACACGATGCGCATCGCCAGACCGAGACCGACGGGCCATGCACCGGTCAGCTCGAACCAGCGGGGTAGCACGAAGAAGAAGTAGAGAGCCCCGGCGAGGACGAAAGACAATGCGTGCCACAGGACCGCGATCCAGCGCCGCATACTCCTCCTTGACTCGGTGGGGCCGTTGAGAGGCCGGGACACGACCAGGCACTCGAGGCCTGGTCACACCCGGACCAGCGCGGAGGATAGGGGATTTGAACCCCTGAGGGCTATTAACCCAACCCGCGTTCCAGGCGAGCGCCATAGGCCACTAGGCGAATCCTCCGCGGGCCATGGTAGCCGACCCGGCTACCCGCTCCTCACGAGCAGCGTGCGTCCCCTTCGCTCCGGCCGCCCGGGCCCCGGAGTACTACACTCGTCTAGGACCCCGCGCGGCGTCCATCCTGTGAACTCCCCCAGGGCCGGAAGGCAGCAAGGGTCAATGGGCTCTGGCGGGTGCGCGGGGTCCCCTTTCTCATTTCACGGCCTAGCGGAAGGCCTGCCGTGTCGTTTCTGTCCCTTGGCCGTGGCGAACTAGAGGCGCAGCACGAGCTGCAGCGTCGCAACTACGCAGATCTGCGGGCCAAGAAGCTCAGCCTGGATCTCACGCGTGGCAAGCCGTCACCGGCGCAACTCGACCTGTCCAACGATCTGCTGGCTCTGCCGGGTACCGAGTACCGCGACGGTGACGGCACCGACACCCGCAACTACGGCGGTCTGCACGGGCTGCCGGAGCTGCGCGCCATCTTCGGAGAACTGCTGGGCATCCCCGTGCCGAACCTGATTGCGGGCAACAATGCAAGCCTCGAGATCATGCACGACATCGTGGTGTTCTCCCTGTTGCACGGCGGCGTCGACTCGGTGCGGCCGTGGATTGAGGATCAGCGCGACGGTACTGGCGTCAGTTTCCTCTGCCCGTCCCCCGGCTACGACCGCCACTTCGCGATCACCGAGAGCTACGGCATCGAGATGATCCCGGTACCGATGCTCGAGGACGGCCCCGACGTCGACCTGATCGAGGAACTCGTCGCAGCAGATCCGGCCATCAAGGGGATGTGGTGCGTGCCGGTCTCCTCCAACCCGACGGGAACCACCTACTCCTGGGAGAACGTCCGGCGGTTGGTCCAAATGCAGACCGCAGCAACGGATTTCCGACTTTTCTGGGACAACGCCTACGTCGTGCACACGCTCACCCACGACTTCGTCAAGCAGGTCGACGTGCTCGGTCTCGCGGCCAAGGCGGGCAACCCGAACCGGCCGTACGTCTTCGCGTCGACCTCCAAGATCACCTTCGCGGGAGCGGGCGTGAGCTTCTTCGGTGGGTCGCTCGGCAACATTGCCTGGTACCTGCAGCACGCGGCCAAGAAGACCATCGGACCCGACAAGGTCAACCAGCTACGCCACCTTCGCTTCTTCGGCGACGCCGACGGCGTGCGGCTGCAGATGCAGCGCCATCGGCAACTGTTGGCGCCCAAGTTCGCCCTCGTCGCCGACATCCTCGCGGATCGTTTGGGGGAGTCGAAGATCGCGTCGTGGACGGACCCCAAGGGCGGGTACTTCGTCAGTCTCGACGTCTGGCCGGGCACCGCCAGGCGCACGGTCGCGCTTGCAAAAGACGCGGGTATCGCGGTGACCGAGGCGGGAGCATCGTTCCCCTATCGGAAAGACCCGGAGGACAAAAACATTCGAATCGCACCGTCGTTTCCGTCGACGCCCGACCTGACCGAGGCGATCGACGGCCTAGCCACGTGCGCCTTGCTCGCCGCCACCGAGTCGCTGCTGGAGCGCGGATAGTCGGGGGAGCTGGGTAGCCTGCTTCCGTGGCTCTCTACCGCAAGTACCGACCAGCGTCCTTCGCCGAGGTGGTCGGGCAGGAGCACGTCACCGAGCCGCTGTCGAACGCCCTGGAGTCCGGCCGCATCAACCACGCCTACCTGTTCTCCGGCCCGCGCGGCTGCGGCAAGACGTCGTCGGCGCGCATCATGGCGAGGTCACTGAACTGTGAGCGCGGCCCAACCCCGACTCCGTGCGGGGTATGTGACTCCTGCGTTGCGCTGGCGCCGAATGGAACGGGCAACCTGGACGTCACCGAACTCGACGCCGCCAGCCACAACGGTGTCGACGATGCACGCGAGTTGCGTGACCGTGCGTTCTACGCCCCGGCGAACTCCCGCTACCGCATCTTCATCATCGACGAAGCGCACATGGTCACTCCCCAGGCCTTCAACGCGCTGCTCAAGATCGTCGAGGAACCGCCGGAGCACCTGATCTTCGTGTTCGCCACGACGGAGCCCGAGAAGGTGCTGGCCACGATCCGGTCGCGCACCCACCACTACCCGTTCCGTCTGCTGGCGCCCAAGACCATGCGCGGCCTGCTGGAACGCATCTGCGCGCAGGAGGACGTCGCCGTCGACGAGGCGGTGTACCCACTGGTGATCCGGGCAGGCGGCGGGTCGCCACGCGACACCCTATCGGTGCTCGACCAGTTGGTCGCGGGCGCTGACGGCGATCGCGTGAAGTATGCGCAGGCGTTGTCACTTCTCGGCGCGACCGACCTGGCGCTGATCGACGCCTCGCTCGACGCGCTGGCGGCCGGTGACGCCGCGGCGTTGTTCGGCGCGATCGAGTCGCTCATCGACGCCGGCCATGACCCGCGTCGCTTCGCCACCGACCTGCTCGAGCGGTTCCGCGACCTGATCGTTCTGCAGGCCGTGCCCGACGCGGCGACGCGGGGCGTCGTCGATGCGCCCGACGACGTCATCGAGCGTATGCGGGATCAGGCCGCACGGTTGGGCACCGCGACCTTGACGCGCTACGCCGAGGTGGTACACGCCGGTCTCGGCGAGATGCGGGGTGCCACCGCGCCGCGGCTCCTGCTGGAGGTCGTCTGCGCGCGACTGCTCCTGCCCTCTGCGAGCGATACCGAAGCTGCTCTGCTGCAACGCATCGAGCGCATCGAGACGCGGATGAACGTGTCCATCCCGGCCGGGGAGGCATCGCATGCCGTCGCGGCCGTCGAGGTGACGCCCACCAAGCAGTTCAGCCGCAGGAGCAACTCTTCCGAGCCGTCCGAGCCGTCCGCGCCCGTCGCCGCGCCCCCGGAGGTGCAGGTCGAGCCAACGCCCATCGCGACGGTGCCCAGCCCGGAACCGCCGGCGCCCGCCGCACCGACCCTGCCGTCACCAGCGCCCGCCCCGACGGGTCAGCCCGATGCCGCCGTCGTGCGCACCATGTGGTCGACGATCCGTGAGAAGGTACGAGAACGCAGACGCCCCACGGACGTCATGCTCGACGGCGCCATCGTGCTCGCGGTCGAAGGCGACACCCTCGTCCTCAGCCATGTGTCGGCGCCACTGGCGAATCGACTCAACGAGGCGCGCAACGTCGAGATCATCCGGGACGCGTTGAAGGACGCGCTCGGCGTGAACTGGAACATCCGGTGCGAGGCCGGGTCGCCCACCGCTTCAGCGCCCGCCACCCGTCCTCAGAAGGTCGTGGAGGCGCCGCCCCCACCCGAGGAGGACGACGAGGAGAGCATGCTCGCCCAGGCCGTCCACGAGGAAACCGGCCCACGCCGTGACCCCGAGGAGGTCGCACTGGAACTATTGCAAAGCGAGTTGGGCGCGCGAAGGGTCGACGGCAGCTAGGCCGTCCACCACGGGCGCAGCGGCAGATCGTTATCGCCACCCTTGTTGTCCAGCTTGACCGCCAAAACTTGGTGCAGCTGAACGACATTCGTCTCGAAGCCCAGCCGGGATCCGGCCATGTACAGGCCCCACACCTTGGCGGTGGGCAGACCGACCTGCGCGACGGCCTCGTCCCAGTGCTCGACGAGGTTGGCACACCAGTCCCGCAGCGTCATCGCGTAGTGCTGGCGCAGGTTCTCCTCGTGGACCACCTCGAGTCCGACGTCCTGGGCCTCGGTGATGATGCGACCCGACCCCGTCAGCTCCCCGTCGGGAAAGACGTAGCGGTCGATGAAACCGCCCGCCGCGGGCCCGCTGCGATTGTCCGGTCGGGTGATGCAGTGGTTGAGAAGCATTGCGCCAGTGCGCATCTTGGACTTGAGGAACCGGAAGTACGACGGATAGTTCTGCACGCCGATGTGCTCGGTCAGCCCGATCGAGGACACCGCGTCGAAACCGGACTCGCGGACGTCGCGGTAGTCGCCGTGACGCACCTCGGCCAGATGGGACAGCCCTTCCTCGGCAATGGCGCTCTGCGCCCAGGCCGCCTGCTCCTTGGACAGCGTGACCCCGACGGCCTTCACGCCGTGGCGAGCCGCGTAGCGAACCATGCTGCCCCAGCCGCAGCCAACGTCCAGCAGGCGATCGCCGGGCTGCAGGCGTAGCTTCTCGAACACCAGGCGGTACTTGTTGTCCTGGGCCGTTTCGAGGCTCGCCTCGGCGCCGGGGTAGCAGGCGCAGGTGTAGGTCATCGACGGGCCGAGTACCCACTCGTAGAACGAGTTCGACACGTCGTAGTGGTGATGGATGGCATCGGCATCGCGAGTCTTGCTGTGTCGCAAGCCTTCCGCGACGCGACGCCAGCGCGGCAGAGCCTCCTGCGGCGGCGGGGAGATCGGGCGCAGGTGCTCGAAGCCGATCGACCGGACGATGTTGGCCAGCATGCGGGCCGACGGGCGTTTGAAGGCCAGCTTGTCGGCTAGCGCGCGGAGCAGATCGTAGGGGTCGCCCGGGTGCACTCCGTGCATCTCCACGTCGCCCGAGACATAGGCGCGGGCCAAGCCCAACTCGCCCGGTGACGTCGCCAGGTAGGTGGTGCCGCGGGGGGTGCGCAGATCGAGACCGATCTCGGCATCCTTGGGTCCCGCCGAGCTGCCGTCATAGGCGGTGAACTTCAGCGGCAGGTCATCGCCGGCGGCGAACATTTCCAGGATCTCGGCGAGCGTGAGCCTGCCGGGTGCCGCCTGGGTCGATTCTGCCTTGTAGGTCGTCATCGCAGTTCTCCGCTCTTCGCGCAAGCGCTCATCGCCTTTGCACCGCCTTCGAGTACAGATCGAGCAGACGTGAGTCAGGGTCGTAGGTCTTCTTGACCGTGTTGTAGGTTTCGCCGCCGTAGAGCTCGCTGAACTCGTCGGGAGAGTAGTAGGCGTCGGAGTACAGAGACTTGTGGCCGTCGAGCTCGCTGACCTTCTCCTCGATCAGGCGATTCATCGCACCCTCTCCTGAGCCGGCCGGCACCGAAGACCAGAAGCCTATGTTGACGTAGGTGTGATGCCCGGCAATTGGGTACAGCGGCCATTCCGCGTCGTCGCGCAGCCGCAGTGGGCACAGCCAGATGGGCTCGATCGGCACGTTCTCGAGAAACCAGTCCACGAACTCGGCGGTGCGCCCGATCGGCACCTCGATGTCCTGCACGACGCGCTCCAGCGGTGGACGGCCGTTGCGCTTCTCGATGCGATCGGCGACGTTGAACCGTCGGTCGTAGCCGATCAGCTTCCAGTAGAAGCTGCTGCGCCGATAGTGCCGCGGCCAGATCCGCCTGATCGTCGGGTTTTGGGCGCCGAACGCCCGCGAACACCAGAACCAGTCGGTGTCCCAGCGCCACAGGTAGTCATGGATGGTCAGCCGGTCGTGCTTCTCGCCCTTGGCGTGCTGAATGGACCGGTAGTAGATGTCGTGGCCGGTGTAGTCGCTGACGGGACCCGGCGTCGAGGTCTGCACGCCGAGGCTCAGGTAGGACTCGTCGGCGCTGAAGACCACGCCGTCCAGATACTGGACGGGCGCGCCGTCGATGCCACCCGTTTCGACTATCCTCTCCATGGTCGCGACGAGGTCCGTCAGCGAGGTGAACCGCAGGTGCCTCAGCGCGACGAAGGGTTTGACCGGTTCCAGCTCGATCTTCAGCTTCACCGTATAGCCCAGCGTCCCATAGGAATTCGGGAAGGCACGAAACAAGTCGGCGTGCAGCTTGGGAGAGGCCGTCAAGACCTCGCCAGATCCGGTGAGGACGTCCATCTCCAGCACCGACTCATGGGGCAGGCCGTTGCGGAACGACGCCGACTCGATGCCGAGCCCCGTCACTGCCCCACCCAGAGTGATGGTCTTCAGCTGCGGCACCACCAGCGGCGACAATCCGTAGGGAAGGGTGGCGGCGACGAGGTCCTCGTACGTGCACATGCCCGCGACGTCGGCCGTGCGCGCCTCGGGATCGACGGCGATCACGCCCGTGAGGCCCGAGACGTCAAGGCCCTTGGCGGTGGCCTTCTCGCGGGCGCGAAACAGGTTGGAGGTGGGTTTGGCCAGACGCACCGTGGCGTTCGGCGGGATGGCCCGGTAACTCGCCAGCAGTCTCTGCACGCCTGCTGCGTGCGCCGACTGCGCTTCCATCGATGCAACAGTCACAGATATACGCTAGACCCCGGTGGCACCCGATGCGACCGCACCGACCCGGGATCACACCCGTTCACCCCCTTAGCTAGGAGTCTTCACCGATGGGACAGGTCAGCGCCTCCAGCACCGTTCTGATCAACGCCGATCCGGACGCCGTCCTCACGGCGGTCGCGGATTACCAGACCGTTCGTCCGAAGATCCTCTCGTCGCACTACAGCGGCTACCAGGTGCTCGAGGGCGGGCAGGGCGTAGGCACCGTCGCCACGTGGAAGCTGCAGGCCACCGAGTCGCGGGTCCGTGACGTCAAGGCCAGCGTCGACGTGGCAGGCCACACCGTGATCGAGAAGGACGCCAACTCGACCATGGTGACCAATTACACGGTCGCTCCCGCGGGAGCCGGCTCGTCGGTCACGGTGAAGACGTCGTGGCAGGGTGCAGGCGGCGTCAAGGGCTTCTTCGAGAAGACGTTCGCGCCGCTGGGCCTTCGCAAGATTCAGGCGGAGGTCCTGGAGAACCTGAAGAATCAGGTCGAGTTGAACTAGGCGGGCAGGAGCGAAGCGACTCGGGGCATGACTAGGCGGGCAGGAGCGAAGCGACTCGGGGCATGACTAGGCGGGCAGGAGCGAAGCGACTCGGGGCATGACTAGGCGGCCGCTCGCGTCGGCCTGGTTGCCAGGAAACCGGCGATCCCGCGCACCACGGCGTCGGCGTACTTTTGGCGGCCCTCCGGGCTTTCGATCAACGCCGTATCGGCGGGATTCTTCATGTTGCCCAGCTCGACGAGCACCGACGGGTACTGGGCGAGGTTCAGCCCGGCCAGGTCCGCGCGGGGGTACAAACCACCCTGGCCGATGTAGTTGGCGGGCATGAGGCCCGCGGCCTGGAGTTGGTCGCGCATCGTCTGGGCGAGCTGGACCGACGGCCCCGACTGCGCGGCGTTGAGCGGCGGCGACGAGTAGTTGACGTGGAAGCCGCGACCGGTGGCAGGCCCGCCGTCGGCGTGGATCGACACGATCGCGTCCGGCTTCAGCGCGTTGGCCATCGCCGCCCGCTCGTCGACGCAGGCGGCGACGCCGGTGTCGTCGCCGCGGGACATCGCGGTGCGCACGCCGAGCGCGGTCAACTCCTGCCGGATGCGCAGCACCGTCTCCCAGTTGAAGGAGTGCTCGGGGTAGCCGCTGTCGGTCGAGGTGCCGCTCGTCTGGCAGTCCTTCGTCCCGCCGCGTCCCGTCGGAACCTGCTTGGTCAGGGATGCGTCGTTCGCGCCGTTGTGACCGGGGTCGAGGAAGACGATCATCCCGGCGATGTTGGCGGGGGCGGCGGCAGCGGTCGGGACGCCCACGGGTCCGAGCGAGATCGCGACGAGGAGCCCTACGGCCAGGGCGGCGCCGACACGGAGGCGGGAAGGTACGAGCACGGCGCCAAGGTAGCGCGCGGAACGACTAGGCTGAGGCGGAAAATCGCCGCGCGCGGGCGACAGCAATCAACTCGAGACCCAACTGCTATCAACATGCAAGGGGACACGGATGCAACCCGGCCAACCGCCCGACATGTCGGCGCTCCTCGCGCAGGCCCAGCAGGTCCAGCAGCAGTTGATGGAGGCTCAGGAGGCGCTGGCCGGCGCGGAGGTCCACGGGCAGGCCGGTGGCGGGCTGGTGCAGGTCACGATGAAGGGCAGTGGCGAGGTGATCGCCGTCGCGATCGACCCGAAGGTCGTCGACCCCGATGACGTCGAGACGCTGCAGGACCTCGTCGTCGGCGCCGTCAAGGATGCCTCCCGGCAGGTCACGTTGATGGCGCAGAGCAAGCTTGGCCCGCTCGCCGGTGGCCTCGGTGGCCTAGACATTCCGGGGCTCTGACTTGTTCGAGGGTCCGGTCCAGGATCTGATCGACGAACTGGGCAAACTGCCGGGTATTGGGCCGAAGAGCGCACAGCGCATCGCCTTTCATCTGCTGTCGGTCGAGCCGCCGGACATCGACCGACTGACGGCCGTCCTGGGCAAGGTCCGTGACGGCGTGAAGTTCTGCTCGGTGTGCGGGAACGTCTCCGACGACGACCGTTGTCGCATCTGCTCGGATTCGCGGCGGGACGCCTCGCTGGTGTGCGTCGTGGAGGAGCCCAAGGACGTTGCGGCCGTCGAGCGCACGCGGGAGTTCCGGGGCCGCTACCACGTGCTGGGCGGCGCCCTGGATCCGCTGTCGGGAGTCGGGCCGGAACAGCTGCGAATTCGCGAGTTGCTCAACCGAATTGGTGAGCGAGTCGACGGCGTCGACGTCGCGGAGGTCATCATCGCGACCGACCCCAACACCGAGGGCGAGGCCACGGCGACGTATCTGGTGCGCATGCTGCGCGACATCCCCGGGCTGAGCGTGACCCGCATCGCGTCCGGCCTGCCGATGGGCGGCGATCTGGAGTTCGCCGACGAGCTGACGCTCGGCCGGGCGTTGACCGGCCGTCGAGCCATGGCCTGAGCCTCGGGAAGGCGTGAGTATCGTGACGCTCATGCCGGACGAGGAGTTCAAGGTCGAGGTCGAGCTCGGAAACGAGGCGCACCACCTGTCGTTCTGGGAGCGGCTGAGGTCGTTGGACGTCGACGACGAGGCCCGCAAGCGGCTGGGCAGCCGGGTGACGGTGACGCGGGACGGCAACCGGATTCAGCTTTACACGCACAACCTGCAGGACGCCCACGAGGCCGAGCGCAACGTGCGCGACCTCGTCGTCGCCGATGGCATCACCGCCGAGTACACCACGAGTCGGTGGAATGCGGATGCGCAGGCGTGGGTCGACGCAGGAGACGGCCACCCGGTCACCGACGACGCGCCGGACGTCCCCGTTCCCGACCCGAGCTACGTCATCCTCGAGGCCTACAAGCCGGAATTCTTGCGCGACCTCGGGCTGTAGGACCGCCGCTCCGCGAAATCGACGCTACTGACATAGCTTCTCGCACTTCGCCGTAGGGGCATCGATCTCGCGGACGTGTCGGTGGGCGGTGGCACGTTTCGGCCATGAAGAGCGAAGTCTTCCGGACGAGATCGTGCAGAGCATGTGGACACGATGGGCCGGCAGCGTGTCAACGCGGCGTGTGCGTTCGACATGCTCCGAAAGCGGATCCGCGCACGTAGGTCGGCGTAGTGTCCCTGGCGCCCGACGTCCTCTCAAAGGAGTGCCATGATGAGTTCCGTCAGCCGTGTTGGCCGGATCGGGGCGCTGGCGGTTGCGCTGGGGGTGGGATCTGCAGTAGCAACCATGCCGGGGGTGGCACTGGCGGAGCCATCGGACCCCAGCTCGTCGTCCAGTTCTACGCCGTCGGCTTCGGTGTCCACGGACAAAACCAGGACGTCGAGCCCTTCCTCTCGTTCGGCGCCGGCGTCGACTTCACCGTCGGGTTTACATTCGCCGTCGTTGACCACGAATTCGTCGGCATCCTCCACGGCAATGGGCGGCTCGTCACCGACGGATCAGTCCTCGACACCTGACCCGCGCACCGGCGTCGCGCAAAGCACGGGCGGCGCGCGAACACGTTCGATTGCGTTCGACACTGCCGAGAATCCGGTATCGCCGAGCGAGCCGTCGCCCACATCGTTGGTCGCCAGTTCCCCTCCTACGACCACCGACACGTTCATCGATTCCTCGAGCATGCCGACTGGCCAGCCAGAAAGTGCACCAGAACCGACGCGCACTGCCCCGCCCTCGGCACCATTACCGGGAGCTGAGGTAGATGATGCACCCAGGAATTCATCACCGAGCGCTTCACTGCCCGCTGCGACATCCCAGATTCCGCACGGGAATCCGGGCAGCAGCGCCTCAACGCTGCAGCCGCTGGCCGCTTTACATGTGATCAACACGACCCAGGTGCCCAAGACGACATCGGGCCCCGAACTTCGAACCTTCACCCTGGGCCAGCCAGTCTCGGGATCGTCGCCAATCGCGATGGCAGCGACACCGACCGAGACGGTTGCACCGAACACGAGCCCGGCCTCGTTCAGGGGACCGCTGGCGCCGCTGAACATCGTCACGGGGGTCGTTTCTACGATTCTCGGATGGGTGGGCCTGGGCCCAGTGATGATCAGCAGTCCCCTCGGGCCGACTCAGACGCCGGCGCTGTGGGCGGTGTTGGCTTGGGTGCGCCGCGAAATCGAGCAGACCTTGTTCGGAGCAACGACGGCCGCGGGCGCGCAGCCGGCGGTGCCAACTCTTGTTCAGGGCCCGAACTTGCTGCTCAACCCAGGCGCTGAGGTGGGTGACCCGTCCTTGTCCGGATACAGCTCAGTCACCGTGCCCGGCTGGACGGCGAGCGGTACACCAACCGTCATCGAATACGGCACCCTGCGCCGCCTCCCGCTTGGACTCGCGTTTCCGGGGCCAACGCTGCCGGGGTTCCTCGGGTTTCCGAGCACAGCGCCCGCGGGCGCCGGCACACAGTTCTTCGCGGGCGGAAACGTGGCCACGTCCACGCTGACCCAGACCGTTGACCTCAGCGCCGCTGCGTTCGACATCGACTCCGGCACAGTGCCTTACGCGCTCAGTGGCTTGCTCGGCGGCTTCTTCTTGGACCCATCGCGGGCCTCGGTCAGCGTGAAATTCCTGGACGTCAACCAGGCGTCGTTAGGCGTCGGCCAGATCGGCCCGGTCACCGCGCTCGAACGATGGTTTCACACCGGTCTGCAACAACGCCAAACCTCTGGAATTGTTCCCGTGGGCGCCCGCAGCGCGCAGGTCGTGGTGACGTTCACGGACCTCAACCCGGCCCCCGGCAACTACAACAACGCCTACGCTGACAACCTGTCCTTCATGGTCGGTGCGCCAGGTCTGGCCCCGGCGCCACTCACTCCACCGGTGTCGACCGTCGGACAGCTCGATCACGTGTTCCTGGTCTATCTGGAAAACCACGGTGTCACCGACATCGTGGGCAGCCCCAACGCGCCCTACCTCAACAGCTTGATCAACACCTACGGATACGCATCGAACTACTACGGGCTGACCCATCCCAGCCTCCCCAACTACTATCCGATCCTGGGCGGGTCAGACTTCGGTTTCAACTACAACTGCCCGTCGAACTGCTTCGACAAGCGCAACCTGGCCGATACCATCGAAGCGGCGGGCAAGACCTGGGCCGGCTACGGGCAGAACGGGGGCGGCTTCAGCAGCCCAGACCAATTTCCGTTCCTTGCCTTCAGCGACATCTACAACGACCCGGCCCGCGTCCAGGCACACCTGTTCCCGCTGACGCGGCTGGCCACCGATCTCGCCTCGCCTGCCACCACCCCGAACTTCGCGTGGTTCCAGCCCGACGAAGACAACAACGGGGAAGGCCCCGTCGATTTTCCGGTCGGAATTCTCTCCTTCGTCCTGAGCCAGCTCACCGACCATCAGTACAACGTCAGGGCGGCCGACGCGTTCCTGCAGGACACGCTGCCCACCATCTTGAATTCGCCCGTTTGGCAGGACCCGACCCAGAAGAGCGTCATCTTCATCACGTTCGACGAGGATTACAACAACCTGTCGCTGGGCATCGGTAACCAAGGCAACCACGTTCCCTTCGTCGTGATCCCGTCACAGGGGGCGGTGAACTCCGGAGTCCGCGACGGCCACTTCGTGGTCACCGACTACGCCAACCACTACAGCCTGCTGCGCACTATCGAGGACTCCCTGGGACTTCCCCGACTGACCAACAACGACGCGTACGCCTACCCCCTGAACGGATTCTGGGGGACTGTCCCAACAAGGGCGGATCTGATCCTGGTTTGACACACCGGAGCGCGGGTCCGCATTGCCGCTTCGGCTGATCTCGGACTTGGGTGAGGGTGTGATGCCCCGGCTACGGAGTGGGTGGTGGCCTCCGATTCGCGGTGGCGCCGGTGAGGGCGGTGGCGCAGTTCGCCGTCGCGAGATCGGTGGACGACCGGCTTATCGTCGAACCCACCGCACGATGACGGTCCCGTCGCCGCCGACCAGTATGTCCGATGGTGTCATGCCGATCTCGACGTGGTTTGGTGAGGAGGCGATGCGCTGGGAGGGACCGGCAACGATCATCGGACTGGTTGTAAGGCACACTTCGTCGAAACCGCAGCCGGACGCAAGCGTCGAAAACAAAACGGGACCGCCCTCACAGAGCACCCGCCTCAGCCCAAGCTCCATCAGCGCGTCGCGTATTGCCGCGCAGCTGATTGGATTGCCAGGAAGCTCAATGACCTTGGCCTGGGACTTCTGGAGCGCCAGCCGGGCCGCGGGCTCGGCGGACGCCGAGACGAAAACGATAGGCGGCACACTTGCATCCTTCAGCAGCCGAGGCGCGATTACGCCGCGGCTTGATACGACGGCGACCGGCAAGACATCAGCCAGGCCGTGTGACGACCTCCATGTCCGAGCGGCCTCGTCGATCCGAATACCCATGTATGGGTCGGCCTTGGCGGTGGCCGCGCCAACGAGCACGACGTCGGCAACGTCGCGTAACCGGGTGAACACCCGGCGATCGACGGGCGTCCCCAATGCCCTACCCGATCCGTGCAGTGTTACCGCCCCGTCGACGCTGACTATGAAATTGACCCGGATCCGCGGGCGCGCAAGACCGTCGGGATAGGCGAACAGGTTGCGCAAGTCCTCGTCGGTCAACTCATCTGCCCAGTGATGAACGACGGCCGGTCTAGTCACCACGGAACCAGTCACAGCTTTAGCGTATCGACACGACGAGCGATTGTTGGCTGATCATCTGAGATATCCATTTCTTCATCGCACGGACAACAGAAAGCCATCGGCTCGCGTTCGTTCTCAGGTCCTCACGAGCAACGAACTACCCGCAGTCGACTACCCGGACCCGCGTGGCCTGACCTTCGATCCGCTGCGCGTCGTTCTCTCTCCGGCGCGTGCGCAAAGGCCACACCGGCGCCGGCGTGCCGGGGTTCTTCACACAGATCGACGCCAGCGTTCCAACGGTTTGAGTGTGCATGTCGTCCTGGACAACCTGCCCGCTCATCCCACCCCGGAGATCGCGAAATGGCTTGCGCACAACGATCGTCGCCGCTGGCACCTGCGCCACACCCCGACATCGCCAAAGTCCAACGCGGACGCGCCACCCTCCACCAGATCAAACGCAGAGGACCACTAGACGCGGCGCGGAGCCGCCAGCCGTTCCCGTCGCAACCGATCGACCTCGGCGAGTTCGATCGGCGCCAGCTCGCCCACTACCCGCGACAACAGGTGGTCGGCCAGCTGCGGGTTGCGGGCCAGGCACGGGCCGTGCAGATAGGTGGCGACGATGCTGTCCTGAACCGCGCCGTCGAAGCCGTCCCCGTCGCGGTTCCCCGCGCCGCTGATCACCTTGGCCAGCGGCTCGGCCGCCGACCCCAAAACCGTTCCGCCGCGGTGGTTCTCGAAGCCGGTCAGCCGCTGGTCGAGACTGGCCGACAAGGGCTGCGACACGACTTCGCCGATGGTCCGCTTCGGTTGCGGGGACGTCGTCACGTCGAGCACACCCACGCCGTCCACGCGCTCGCCCGACGAGGTCTCATACCAGTGCCCGAGCACCTGGATGGCCGCGCAGATGGCCAGCACCGGGGCGCCGCGTGTGATGGCCCGCTGCAGGCCGGGGTACTGGATCAGGTGTTTGGTCGCCAGCCGCTGGGCGTAGTCCTCGGCGCCGCCGAGAGTGTAGAGGTCCAGCGAGTCGGGCACCGGGTCAGCCAGCGTGATCTCGATGACCTCGGCGTCGAAACCCCTCAGCTGCAATCGCTTTCGAAGCACTACGGCGTTGCCGCCATCGCCGTAAGTGCCCATCACGTCGGGCAGCACCAGCCCGATGCGGATCGTCGACCCGGTCGACTTCCCCCGGGTCGCTTCGCTCCTGCCCCCTGGGATCACGGGAGGCGCCGGTTGAGTTGCAGGAAGGCCGTGTAGTTGGCGATCACCTCGACGTGGCCCGGTGGGCACGACGCGATGGCCTTCACCGTGTCGTGCACCAAAGTGTGGCCGACACCCGAATATCCGAGGCGCACCGCCAAGTCGGTGCCGCGTTCACCCGCCGCGACGACCGCCAGCGGCTGCCCCGACTCTCTTCGCGCAAGCGGCTCGTCGACGAAGTGCTCGAAGCGCACGTCCCACAGCCACGACAGGTCCTCGCCGTCGGGAACCTGGCCGTTGACGGCGATCACGACGCCCGCGCCGTGCTTGTCGACCATCGACAGCGCCTCCTGCCAGCCCGCCGGGTTCTTGGCGAGCAGCACGCGAACGGTGTGTTCGCCCAGACGCACGGTCCGGTAGCGGCCTGCGACCTCGTCGACGCCGGACACCGCGACGATCGCGGCCGCGGGATCGGCGCCGAGCGCGACGGCGGCCGCGATCGCGTGGGTGGCATTGCCCCGGTTCACCGCACCGGGCAGCGCCAGCGTCATCGGCAGGGCGAGGCCGGCGGGTCCGTAGACGAATGTGTCGTCGTACCACCCTTGCGGTGTCGGCCGTTTGAAGACCGGAGGGCCCCCGGGCCCGACATCGGGATCGGTGCCCGTCGAGTACCAGTGCGACTGCTCGCGCACGATGATCTCGCCGCTGCGGGGGCAGCTCACCGAGTCGTTGGCCCAGCTGCCGCCCGCGGCCACCCACACCACGTCGGGGCTGTCATAGGCGGCAGAGGTCATGAGGACGTCGTCGCAGTTGGCCACGACGACGGCACCCGGATGGCGCGCCAGGCCGCCGCGCAGCGTCCGCTCGATGTGGTTGATCTCACCCACGCGGTCGAGCTGATCGCGGGACAGGTTGAGTAAGACGACGACGTCAGCGTCCACTTCGTCCAAGACGTGGGGGACGTGCATCTCGTCGACTTCCAATGCGGCCAGCCTCGCGTTGCGGGCGCCTGCGAGCGCCGCGATCAGACCGGCGTCCATGTTGGCGCCCTCGGCGTTGGTGGCGACGGGACCGATGGTGGCCAGCGCTGCGGCGGTCATCCTGGTGGTGGTCGACTTGCCATTCGTGCCGGTCACGACGACGGTGCGGCGGCCTGCGCCGAGTTGACCCAGGATCGACTTGTCCAGCCGCATCGAGACTAGGCCGCCGATCATCGCCCCGGCACCTCGGCCGGTGACGCGCGACGCCCAGCGGGCAGCAGACCCGGCGCCGAGCGCGACTCGTCCGCGCACCGAGATTCGCCGGTCGCTGCGCTCCTGCCCTCCGAGGGTGACCATCCCACGCAGTCTAAAAGGGGAAAACTCGGTGGGCGACACGCGGCATCACCCGTCGGACCTTGGCTGGAATTGTCAGCGGACCGTGCCATCCTCGAAACGTGAGCCAAACTGCTGTGGGATGTCGCCGGCCGGGCGGCTCCTGGGGCCGGCCGCCGTCCGAGCCCGGCGCGGGTTGGGCGGTGGTCGACGTCGAGACGACGGGTTTCCACCCGCGGCAGGCTCGCGTCGTCAGCGTCGCGGCCTTGGCCCTCGGTGACGACGGCAACGTCGAAGGCAGTTTCTCCAGCCTGCTCAATCCCGGTGTCGACCCTGGACCCACCCACGTCCACGGATTGACCACCGAGATGCTAGAGGGCCAGCCGACGTTCGCGGACGTTGTCGGTGAGCTCAGCTCGGTGCTCGAGGGTCGCACGCTGGTGGCACACAACGTCGGCTTCGACTACGCGTTCCTCGCCGCCGAAGCCGAACTCATCGGGGCTCAGCTGCCCGTCGACACCGTGATGTGCACGGTGGAGTTGGCGCGCAGGCTTGACCTGGGCATCGAGAACCTGCGGCTCGAGACACTGGCCGCGCACTGGGGCGTCACGCAGATGCGCCCGCACGACGCGCTCGACGACGCCCTGGTGCTGGCGCAGATCCTGAAACCGTCACTGGCTGGTGCTCACGACCGCAAGGCCTGGCTGCCGGTCCGCCCCGTGAAGCGCCGTAGCTGGCCCAACGGTCAGGTGACGCACGAAGAACTGTTGCCGCTGAAGACGATCGCCGCCAGGCTGCCGTGCGACTTTCAGAATCCCGGCCGTTTCGTCGCCGGCCGCCCCGCGGTGCAGGGCATGCGGGTGGCGTTGTCGGCCGAGGTGACCCATACCTACGAGGAGCTCATCGAACGGATCCTGCACGCCGGGCTGGCGTATGCGGACACCGTCGATCAACAGACGTCACTGGTGATCTGCAACGAGGTCAGCCCGAATCAGGGCCGGGGCTATCAAGCCGACGAGATGGGGATACCGCTGGTCAGCGACGTCGACTTCATGACGCTCTTGGAGCGCATCGTCGGCGGTACCGGCGTGGAGGAGTTCAGCGACGCCACCCTCAGCGGCGACCAGTTCACCTTGTTCTGAGCGTGCGACACCTGACGCAGCTCAGCCCGGCGCGGGAGACCGGGCCAGGCTGATCGAGCGCCTACTAGGTCAGTGCCTTCGACTTCAGCGAGTCGTATTCGCTCTGAGTGATGGAACCTGCGTCGAGCAGTTCCTTGGCGTGCGCGATCTCCTCGGCGGGTGACCGTCCGGCGGCCTGCCGAATGTAGTCGTCCGTCTGCTGCTTGGCTGCCACGGCGGCTTCATGTGCCCGTACTGACATGCCCTGACCGCGAGCGATCAGATAGATCAGCGCCGTCAGCCACGGGATCAGGAACAGGAAGACGACCCAGATCGCCTTCACGACGCCGGATGTCTTGTGGTCGCGCCAGAACAGGTCCGTGAGGATCTGGAACAGCACCAACAGGTACGCGATCCACGCGAAGATGATCAGGAAGTGCCACAGGAAATCCCAGGTAGAGCCCCAGTTCACGGATACTCCTTAACGTTGCCAGTGCGCAACTTGCGCATGCGTAAGTTAATCACGCGCTGCGCGGTTGACGGCTGAGACGACCGCTCGCAACGATGCCGTGGTGATGGACGTCGCAATGCCGACGCCCCAGACAGTTTTGCCGCCGACCGACGCCTCGACGTAGGCCGCGGCCTGCGCCTGCTCTCCGGAGGACATCGCGTGCTCGGAGTAGTCGAGCACCGAGACCTCGAACCCGACGGCCCCGATGGCGTCGACGAAGGCGGCGAGTGGGCCGTTGCCGGCGCCGACGATCTCCTGCTCGCCGCCGTTGACCTTCACCACCGCGGTGATCGTGTCGGTCCCGCCATCGACTTCAGCCGCATCGACCTTCTGCCGGATACGCTCCAGCGGCTTGATCGGGGCCAGGTACTCGTCGGCGAAGACGTCCCACATCTCCTTGGGAGACACCTCGCCGCCCTCGCCGTCGGTGATCTTCTGGATCGCCTGGCTGAATTCGATCTGCAGCCGTCGCGGCAGCGCCAGGCCATGGTCGGCCTTCATGATGTAGGCGACGCCGCCCTTGCCGGACTGCGAGTTCACCCGGATCACGGCCTCGTAGGTGCGACCGACGTCCTTGGGGTCGATCGGCAGATACGGCACCTGCCACAGGATGTCGTCGACGTCCGCACCTGCGTCGTCGGCGTCGACCTTCATCGCGTCCAGACCCTTGTTGATGGCGTCCTGATGGCTGCCGGAGAACGCCGTGTAGACGAGATCGCCGCCGTACGGATGCCTTTCGTGCACGGGCAGTTGATTGCAGTACTCGACGGTGCGGCGGATCTCGTCGATGTTGGAGAAGTCGATCTGCGGGTCCACGCCGCGGCTGAACAGGTTCAGTCCCAGTGTCACGATGCACACGTTGCCGGTGCGCTCACCGTTGCCGAACAGACAGCCCTCGATGCGGTCGGCGCCTGCCTGGTAGCCCAGTTCGGCTGCGGCGACGGCAGTTCCGCGGTCGTTGTGCGGGTGCAGCGAAAGGATGACGGAACCTCTTCGATTCAAGTTGCGACTCATCCACTCGATCGAGTCGGCGTAGACGTTCGGGGTGGCCATCTCGACGGTGGCGGGCAGGTTGACGATCAGCGGCCGCTCAGGGGTGGGCGCGATGACATCGGAAACGGCGTCGCACACCTCTTTCGCGTACTCCAGTTCGGTGCCCGTATAGGACTCGGGGGAGTACTCGAAACGCCATTGCGTATCAGGACGTTTCGCAGCTTCTTCGACGCACATCCTGGCGCCGTTGGTGGCGATGGCCTTGACCGCGCCACGGTCGGCGCGGAACACGACGCGCCGCTGCAGGATCGACGTCGAGTTGTAGAAGTGCACGATCGCCCTGGGTGCACCCGCACAGGCCTCGAACGTCCGCTCGATCAGCTCGGGCCTGCACTGGGTCAGCACCTGAATCGTCACGTCGTCGGGGATCGCGCCCTGAGCGATGATTTCCCGCACGAAGTCAAAGTCGGTCTGGCTGGCCGAGGGGAAGCCGACCTCGATCTCCTTGTAACCCATGCGGACCAGCAGGTCGAACATGCGTCGCTTGCGTTCCGGGCTCATCGGATCGATCAGAGCCTGGTTGCCGTCGCGCAGGTCGACCGCGCACCACATGGGTGCGGTCTCGACGACCTTGTCCGGCCAGGTGCGGTCGGACGGCGCAGGAGGGTCTCCCCCTGGAACTTCAGCTGCGAAGGCGCGGTAGCGGCTGATGGGCATCGAAGTGCCACGCTGGGTGTTCCAGGCCGGCTGTCCGGGGTTGGCCTCGCCGGACGGTGTGTTGATGGTGCGTACCTGCGACGTGTAAGCGTCGATGGAATGGGGGTTCGGGTTGTTCACGGTTTCGCTCCGGATTCGTCTGGAAGAAATTCAGACCGGCGCATCAAGACAACCCGCGACGGGAAGCCAGTCTGGTTCAGACCCCGTCGCGGCGTCCGAGAAGGAGCGTCCGCTGCACGTCGATTACTGTACGCCGGAAAGGCGGTGGGCCAAAAGTCGCGTGTCACATTGGGTGGGTGAAGCGGCTGGTGTCGGGCCTGCTCGCGCTGGCCGGCTCCTGTCACGCCGTCGCGCTGACCAGCTGCCGAGAACTCCGCCGGGTTGTGCGAGATGCCGAATAAGAGTGTGGGAATCCGGCCCGCTGGTCGCTCCTAGCTGATGAACGCGGCAGACAAGCTCCGCGGCTCATCTACATCCATTTACGAACTCCGTTCGTGACGTACATCGTCTACTTCTCCTGGGTGGTGCGGCCCCGAGTGGGGCCGATCACCGGCAGTAACCGATGTTTCTGTTACGTGGACGGGATCGCGGTGTTTCAGGCACGTAGACGTCCACAGCGACATCACAGCGAGCACCATCTGCTTCGTCGTTCGAAGGCTGTGTCAGCATCGAGGCGTGAAACGAGTGCGGCCGTTGACGACGGTGGTGGTGGTGACGGCCATCCTCGTGGGAACCGGCATCTGGTGGGTGTTCTTCCGCGGTCCGTCCTCGGCTGATTGCGCACCGGTGCGAGAGCTGCTGTCGTTCAACAGGACTGAGATCGAAGCGCTGAACGCCAAGACCCACGTCCCGGAAGCCGGGTCCTATGAGGCGGCGACCAACCCCAGCGAACTCGACTACCGGGCCTGGGTGGACGGGCTGGCCGACCGGGCGGCGAAGGTGACGGCGGCCGACCTCGCCGGGCAGGCGAACGACATGGCGCGCACCGCGGAGCGACTCGTCAGGGCCCGCCTCGACTTCGACGCTCAGAGCGAGCGCACCGCACCGGGTGCCGCGGCGCCCGCCGTGGCGATGGTGGTCATCGCGTTCAATAACGAGTTCCAAGCCCAGGTTACCCAGCTGGCGAAGACGTGCCCGGCGTGAACGCAGATCCCCAGCGGCCCGAGAATGCGACCTGCTCCAGTGGCAGTCGCTCGCGGGGCTGCGAGTCTCGGTCGACGATCGCCTGATCGGCCGTCGTGTAGTCGCCCAGCGTGCCGACGGCCAGCACCGCCAGCGGGCGGACCTGGTCGGGAACGCCGAAGGCGGCGCGCGCCGCATCGACGTCGAAGCCCGCCATCGGGTGCGCGATCAGCCCTCGCGCGACGGCCTCGATGCTCGCGTTGGCGATCGCGGCTCCAGCGTCGACCCCGGAGTACAGCGCCGTCTTCTCGTCGGGGCCCTCGTCGGCGCAGACCAGGATCAGCGCGCCCGCCCCGAGCGCGTAGGCGTTGCCGCGTTTGAGGGTCGACGCGAGCGCGCCGAACGTCTCGTCGCCGCGCAGACCGACAAGGAACCGGACCGGCTGACGATGCCCCCAGGTCGCCGCCCAGCGGGCCGCCTCCAGCAGCGCCGTCAACTGCTCGAGGGTGACCGTTGCATCGGGGTCGAACGCCCGGGGACTCCAGCGCGCGGCGATCGGTTCGTGGATCGTCACGCCGGTGTCGGCCAGTCGGTCAGTCACATCGTCTGACGCTACCGCCGCCCAGGAGGGGAAACCGGGTGCGCAGACCCCCTATCCTTGACGGGACTCTCACGCGAACACGGAAAGGGCAGACAGTGGCGCTGGTCGTGCAGAAGTACGGCGGATCCTCGGTGTCGGACGCCGACCGGATTCGCCGCGTCGCCGAGCGCATCGTCGAGACGAAGAAGGCGGGCAACGACGTCGTCGTCGTCGTGTCCGCCATGGGCGACACCACCGACGACCTGCTCGACCTGGCCCGTCAGGTGAACCCCGCGCCGCCCCCGCGCGAGATGGACATGCTGCTGACCGCGGGCGAACGCATCTCCAACGCGCTGGTCGCCATGGCCATTTCCTCGCTCGGCGCCGAGGCCCGGTCGTTCACTGGCTCGCAGGCCGGCGTCATCACCACTGGCACGCACGGCAACGCCAAGATCATGGACGTCACGCCCGGCCGGTTGCAGAGTGCACTGGACGAGGGGCTCATCGTGCTGGTCGCCGGCTTCCAGGGCGTCAGCCAGGACAGCAAGGACGTCACCACACTGGGCCGCGGCGGGTCGGACACCACGGCCGTGGCGTTGGCCGCCGCGTTGCACGCCGACGTGTGCGAGATCTACACCGACGTGGACGGGATCTTCACCGCTGACCCGCGCATCGTGCCCAACGCGCGGCAACTCGACACCGTCAGCTTCGAGGAGATGCTCGAGATGGCGGCATGCGGGGCGAAGGTGCTCATGCTGCGGTGCGTGGAATATGCACGACGCTACGACGTTCCGATTCACGTCCGGTCGTCGTACTCGGACAAGGCGGGCACGCTCGTCAAAGGATCGATGGAGGACATCCCGATGGAAGACGCCATCCTGACCGGAGTCGCGCACGACCGTGGCGAGGCGAAGGTCACGGTCGTCGGCCTGCCCGACGTTCCCGGCTACGCCGCCAGGGTGTTTCGCGCGGTCGCCGACGCCGACGTCAACATCGACATGGTGTTGCAGAACATCTCGAAGATCGAGGACGGCAAGACCGACATCACGTTCACCTGCGCGCGCGACAACGGTCCTGCGGCGGTGACGAAGCTGACGTCGCTGCAGCACGAAATCGGTTTCACCCAAGTGCTTTACGACGATCACATCGGCAAGGTGTCGTTGATCGGTGCCGGCATGCGCAGCCACCCTGGCGTCACGGCCACCTTCTGCGAGGCGCTCGCGGCCGTCGGTGTCAACATCGATCTCATCTCGACCTCGGAGATCCGAATCTCGGTGCTCGTCAAGGACACCGAGCTGGACAAGGCAGTCTCGGCGTTGCACGAGGCGTTCAACCTTGGCGGCGACGAGGAAGCCGTCGTGTATGCGGGAAGCGGGATCTAACAGATGTGGGGCGAGCGAAGCGACGGGGTAGGAAAATGGTTTCGATAGGTGTGATCGGCGCGACCGGTCAGGTCGGCCAGGTGATGCGCCGCCTGTTGGAGGAGCGCGACTTCCCCGCGACGAGCGTGCGGTTCTTCGCGTCTGCACGGTCGCAGGGCAAGAAGCTCGAGTTCAGGGGCCTACAGATCGAGGTCGAGGACGCCGAGACGGCCGACCCGTCAGGCCTCGACATCGCGCTGTTCTCGGCGGGCGCCACGATGTCCCGCGTTCAGGCGCCGCGGTTCGCCGCGGCGGGCGCCGTCGTCATCGACAATTCGTCGGCGTGGCGCAAGGATCCCGACGTCCCCCTGATCGTCTCGGAGGTCAACTTCACGCGTGACGCGGGCACTCGACCGAAGGGCATCATCGCCAACCCGAACTGCACCACGATGGCCGCGATGCCGGTGCTCAAGGTGCTGCACGACGAGGCAGGCCTGGTTCGCATGATCGCCTCGACCTACCAGGCGGTATCGGGCAGCGGACTGGCCGGCGTCGAGGAACTGTACGGCCAGGCGCGCGCTGTGGTCGAGGACAGCGAGCAGTTGGTGCACGACGGGTCGGCGTTGGACTTCCCCGCGCCGAAGAAGTACGTCGCACCGATCGCCTTCAACGTGGTGCCACTGGCCGGCGCGCTGGTCGACGACGGCTCCGGCGAGACCGACGAGGACCAGAAGTTGAGGTTCGAGAGCCGCAAGATCCTTGGCATTCCTGACCTTCTCGTCAGCGGGACCTGTGTGCGCGTTCCGGTGTACACCGGGCATTCGCTGTCGATCAATGCCGAGTTTGCGCAGCCGCTTTCCCCCGAGCGGGCCAGAGAGTTGCTGGCGTCCGCTCCGGGTGTGACGCTGGTGGACGTGCCGACCCCGTTGGCCGCCGCCGGTGTCGACGACTCACTGGTGGGGCGCATTCGCCAGGACCCCGGCGCACCCGACGGGCGCGGCCTCGCCTTGTTCGTCTCAGGAGACAACCTCCGAAAGGGCGCCGCGCTCAACACCATTCAGATCGCCGAGCTCCTCGCCGCCCAGCTGTAAGTGCGGAGTTCATGGACGGCGGCCGTGGCGCTCTTCTGCGTCTCAATGCTGCCGCTGCCCGCCGCCCACGCTGATCCGCCCGCTCCGATCCCGCAGCCAGTGTTTCAACCGCTGGCTCCCGGTCAGGTGACGCGCATCGGGCCTGCGGCTGGAACAGGAACGCCGACAAGGGATTATGGCATCGGTGCCACTGACCTCTGTGAGTTCATGGAGTTTCCGAGTGGGACACTGCAGGTGTGCGGGGACAGCTTCGCCGGACAAGGGGTGGCCTTCGGGCCGCACTTCTCGCCCGTCGCCTTGCACGTCGACATGGACTCGGTGGACGACCCGACCGGGGTGCGCTACTTCGGTGTCACCGGCACGGACAAGCCGCTGCTCGCCGACCCGACCCCGCCGGGATCCTCGCAACTGCCCGCGGGCATCGTCCAGATCAACCGCGAGAACTACATGTTGGTCACCACCACCAAGGATCTGGTGCCGTCGACCTCCCGATTGGTGAAGGCATCTCCGTTCCAAGGGAATTGGCCGACGGTGCCGAAGTCGCAGCGACCGGCGGGCTACGCAGGGGGCAGGCAGTCCCAAATCAGTGGCTACTACGATCCGATCCCCACGCCAGACTCGGCGGGCGGCTGGGTCTACGTCGTCGCCAACGACTTCGATCGAAGCGGCCCGGTCGAGCTCTACCGGGCGACCCCGCAGTCCTTCACCGACCGCTCTAGTTGGCAGGCCTGGTCAGGCGGCGGGGTCTGGGGCAAGGCGCCCACGCCGTTGTGGGGCGACAGGGTCGGGGAGATGAGCGTCCGCCAGATCGACGGCAAGACTGTGCTGTCGTACTTCAATGCGAGCAACGGCAACATGGAGGTCCGCGTCGCCGACGGCCCGACGGGACTCGGCACCACGCCCGTGACGACGGTGGTGTTCGCGGGCGCGTGGCCCGACAATGCGGACGAACTGCCACCGCCCGAGGACAACCGATTGGCCCAACCCTATGGCGGCTACATCTCACCAGGGTCGACGCTCGACGAGCTGCGGGTGTTCGTCAGTCAATGGAACACGTCGCCGCAGGCCGACAACGCGCCGTATCGGGTGATCCAGTTCGCGGTGAACCCGCTGAGGTGAGAATGTTGTGCCTCGGTGGCCTCGGTGGCGTCCTACGCGACACTTACATAGCTGATTCTCAGGCGATACCTAGCGGGCGCCATGGTTGGCGCGAGGATCATCGGCTTCATGAGTGACAAGCCAGACGATTCGACGGACTCCATCCCGGTGACAGAACCCACGACGGCGGAGCCCGCGGCGGCCGACCCGACGTACACGTCGGCCCCCGCCTACACGGCGCCACAGCCCGCACCGGTCGTACAGAAGCCCGGTCGGCTCAACCAGGTCGCCGCGTGGGTCGGCATCGCCACCGGCGCGGTGGTCATCGTGGCCGTCATCTTCGGCACCGGTTTCATGCTCGGCGCGCAGTCGGGCAGGCATGGTGGTGGCGGTGGGTACGGCCATGACCGTGGCGGCGCCATGGAACACCGCGACGGGCCGCCGATGTGGGGCCCGGGCCCGATGATGCGGCCCGGACCGGCCTTCGTGTTTCCGGGTCCCGGGTTCCATGGTGGTGGCCCCGAGTAGGGTCCCACGGCCATCCCCTCGAGCCAGCCGGGACGCTGACAATGATCGTCGTCACCGAGTTTTATACCAGGGTCGCGAACGGGGCGGCAGCCGTGTCGCAGAAGTCGAGGCGCCGAACACCCCATCCTGACGCCTGCGTTGGTGAGATCGTGGGTAGATCGCAGCGCGGCGTCTGCCAGTGCCGACCTCGATGGGCGGTCCGGACGGCCTAGTTCATTGCGACCCGAGGACGACGCCTGGGGCCAGGCAGGCATGCTGGTGCGGGAAATCACGGACGATGCGCAGCGGGAACGGCTCGCCGACAACATCATCGGACACGTGACCGACGGTGTGAAGGAACCCGTGCTGTCGCGGGTGTTCGAGTACTGGCGCAACGTCGACCCGGACCTCGGCAAGAAGCTCGAGGAAGGCGTGCGCGCCACGTCCGACGGCTACTAACTCGCGCAATCGGTTATTCGGCGTGCCGAGACTACGGTTGTGGACTCGACACGCCGAAGATCCGATCAACGAGCGGAGTGTCGCGGAGAAGATCAATGCGACACGCCGGTGTGAATGCCAAGGCTGTGATTCATCTGGGGTCTGTGGGACTATTGAGAATTTTGGGGAACATGTGGCGACAATCCCCAATTCGTGACAATGTCGCTACCCATGACGCGTGTATCAGCGAGCCGCATGGTGCTGGTCGCGGTGGTGGGTGCGGTCCTGCTGATCGTGACGAGCGGTTGCTCGCTGCGGGGGCCGGAACCGCAGCGTGGCCTGGCGAAGGTGTTCTCCGCCGGCGACTGCGTCGCCATTCCGCCTAAGGGTCCTGCGGCGCCCGACACGTTGACCGCCGACAAGGTCGCGTGCGCCGCCGATCCGAGCTACACCGTCGGTGCCATCGCAGATTCGTCCGGATCGTGCCCGAGCGCTGAATACCAGCATGTGCCAACGCAATTCGCCGATCCGGCGACGACTCGGTTGTGCCTGGTGCCCAATCTCGTCGCCGATCACTGCTATGTGATGGACATGCCGATCGGCATGCTCCAGCTGGCCGACTGCGCCGAGCGCGGTCAACAGGGGCTGCTCGTTCAGGTCACCCAACGCCTCGACGTGCGCGACCAGCAGGCGTGCCCTGCCGCCGTAGGCCAGTATGCCTGGCCCTACCCGTCGCCCCCGCGGACCTACTGCACGGTGACGATCTTCTAGCGGAGTCCTCGACGCCCGTACCAACTGGCATGATCGAGCGCATGAGCATCGAAGTCGTCTACACCGCAGAGTCCACGGCTACTGGTGGGGGCCGCGACGGGCACGTGACGTCCGCCGACGGCAAGATCGACCTCGACACCCGTCCGCCCAAGGAAATGGGCGGCAGCGGCGAGGGCGTCAACCCCGAACTGCTGTTCTCGGCCGGGTACTCCGCGTGTTTCCTGGGAGCCCTTCGCCTGGTGGCGCGCAACGAGAAGATCGCCATCGACGACGCCAGCGGCATCACCGCGCAGATCGGCTTCGGCAAGGATTCCGAGGGCGGCTTCGGCCTGTGTGCCCACCTCATCGGCTATCTGCCAGGCCTCGAGCAGAGTGCGGCCGACGACTTGATGGAGAAGGCCCACGGCGTGTGCCCGTACTCGAAGGCCACCCGCGGCAACATCGACGTCAAGCTGTCGGCCAAGGTCTGATGCGGACCGAAGGGCGGAAGCGCACTGACCGGGGAATCGGCACGGTCGTTGGTGTTCTCGGTGCGGGACTGGTGCTGGGGGTCGCCGTCGCTCCGGCGGCGTACGCGCGTCCGTCCGACCCCGGAGTGGTGTCCTACGCCGTGCTCGGCAAGGGGTCGGTGGGCAACATCGTCGGCGCCCCGATGACGTGGGAGTCGACCTTCACCGCTCCCTTCCAGGGCTTCTACGTCGACACCCCGGAGTGCAACAACTGGGCCGACATCGGGCTGCCCGAGGTGTACGTCGATCCCGACCTGGCCTCGTTCAACGGCGCCGTCGCCCAGCGCGCGGCGAATGACGACGCCAACCTGGTCAAACAGGCTGTCGGTGTGTTCGCCACCAACGACGCCGCCAATCGGGCCTTCCACCGCGTGACCGACAGGACGGTCGGATGCGCCGGGCAGACCACCGCAATGCACCTTGAGGACTTCGTCACGCAGATCTGGACCTTCTCCGGAGGCGGACCGACGGGCAACGACGCCGTGTGGGTGAAGCAGGAGGCGGGTACTGATCGACGGTGCTTCATACAAACCAGGCTGCGCGAGAATGTTCTGCTGCAAGCGAAAGTCTGCCAACCTGGCAACGGCGGTCCCGCGGTGAACGTGCTGGCGGGCGCGATGCAGAACACGCTGGGTCAGTAACGGTCACGGGTTTCGTGCCCACACCTCAGGTTGTGAGGGAAAAGTCGTGTGACTTTGTCGGTTCCATCTGGAAGATGGACGGGACTCGTTCATCGAAGGCATACCGCGCCCGGCCCCCGCGTGGTGATTCGGAGGGGATGGTTGACATGACCACCACCGCAAACCTGTGCAATGCCCGGCCTGACAACGCGGCGGGAGTCGAACTCGCGGACTCCGACGACGCCGCATCGCGCATCGGCGGGGACTGTCTGACCGACGGTCCCGTCGGCCGGGTCGGACTGGAGATCGAGGCACTTTGCTTCGATCTCGTGAACCCCATGCGGCGCCCGTCCTGGGATGAGCTGACCGAGGTGATCGCCCTGGTGCCGCCCTTGCCGGGCGGAAGCCCCATCACGGTCGAGCCGGGCGGCGCCGTGGAACTGTCCGGCCCTCCTGCCGATGCGGTACTGCCCGCCATCACCGCGATGGAGTCCGACCGGGCGGTGCTGAGAGAGGCGTTCGCGCAGCACGGCCTCGGTCTGGTGCTGTTGGGCGCCGACCCGCTTCGGCCACCCGAGAGGGTCAACCCGGGTGACCGCTATCGCGCCATGGAGCAGTTCTTCGCTGCCAGCGGAACCATCGACGCCGGGGCCGCGATGATGACGTCGACTGCGTCGGTGCAGGTCAATCTGGACGCCGGTCCGCGCGAGGGCTGGGCAGACAGGGTCCGACTCGCCCACGCCCTCGGGCCGACGATGATCGCCATCTCCGCGAATTCGCCGCTGCTGGGGGCTGAGTTCTCCGGCTGGCGCAGCACCCGGCAGCGCGTGTGGAGCCAACTGGATTCCGCACGTTGCGGTCCGGTGCTGGGCGCCAGCGGCGGTGATCCCGCCGACGACTGGGTCCGCTATGCGCTGAAGGCACCGGTGATGCTGGTGCAGGGCCCCGAGACCGTCCCGATGACCGAGGTGGTTCCGTTCGCAGAGTGGGCCGACGGCCGTGCGCTGCTCGGTGGTCGCCGCCCGACGGTCGCCGACCTGGACTACCACCTCACGACGCTGTTCCCGCCGGTGCGCCCCCGCGGATTCCTCGAGATCCGCTATCTCGACAGCACCCCGGACGACGTCTGGCCCGCGGTGGTGTTCACGCTGGCCACGCTGCTGGATGACCCCGCAGCCGCCGAGGTTGCCGCGGAGGCGACGGAATCGGTCGCCACCGCCTGGGACCGCGCCGCCCGGGTCGGTCTCGGCGACCGACACCTGCAGTCGGCCGCCCTGCGCTGCGTGCACACCGCCGCCGAACTGGCGCCGAGGGAATTACACGCGGCGATGCAGAGGTTGTTGCGTCAGGTCGAGCAGGGCAGGAGTTCGGCCGACGACTTCTCCGACCTCGTGGTCGGCAGTGGAGTCCGGGCTGCCGTCAACCGATTGGCGGTACTGACCGCGTGACCACGCGAGAGGCGCTGGCCAGGGACCTGACCCTGGCGCGGGAATGCACGCTGCGACTGGTGGAGCTCGACGATGCCGAACTCCTGCGTCAGTACGACCCCCTGATGAGTCCGCTGGTGTGGGATCTGGCCCATATCGGCTGGCAGGAGGAAATGTGGCTGCTACGCGGTAGTGATCCCCGCCGGCCCGGCATGCTGCCGACGGACGTCGAAGGTCTCTATGACGCGTTCGCGCACTCCCGCGCCAGTCGCGTCGACCTGCCGCTGTTGCCGCCCGCAGACGCGCGGGCGTTCTGCGCAACCGTGCGCGCGAAAGCCCTTGACGCGCTTGACGCCCTGCCCGCCGACGACGGCACGGGAGTCGACCCGGCCTTCGTCTTCGGCCTGGTGGTCAGCCACGAGAATCAACACGACGAAACCATGCTGCAGGCGCTGAACATCCGCACCGGCCCGCCCATCCTGGGCCGTGGCGCACCGCTACCGCCAGGGCGCCCCAGTGTGGCGGGCACGTCGGTGCCGGTGCCAGGCGGTCCGTTCGTCCTCGGTGTGACGGCCGCCCAGGAGCCCATGTCGCTGGATAACGAACGCGACGCGCACGTTGTCGACGTGCCGTCCTTCCGCATCGGACACGTGCCCGTCACGAACGGTGAGTGGCGTGACTTCATCGACGACGGCGGTTACCGCGAACCGCGGTGGTGGTCGGAGGCCGGGTGGGCGCACCGGCAGGAGGTGGGTCTGCGCGCCCCCGGATTCTGGAATCAGGACGGCACGCGCACGCGGTTCGGCCACGTGGAGGACATTCCCGCCGATGAGCCCGTTCAGCACGTGACCTTCTTCGAGGCCGCGGCCTACGCTGCCTGGGCAGGCGCCCGGCTGCCGACGGAGACGGAGTGGGAGAAGGCCTGCGCCTGGGATCCCAGCACGGGCTCGCGCCGTCGATTCCCCTGGGGCGCTTCAGAACCCACCGAGGCTCTGGTCAATCTGGGCGGCGAGGCGTTGCGGCCCGCGCCGGTCGGGGCCTATCCGGCGGGGGCTTCGGCCTACGGTGCGGAGCAGATGCTCGGCGATGTGTGGGAGTGGACCACTTCACCGCTGCGGCCCTGGCCGGGGTTCACGCCGATGCTCTACGACCAGTATTCACGGCCTTTCTTCGAAGGTTCTGGAGCTGGCGACTACAAGGTCCTTCGCGGTGGCGCATGGTCGGTCGCCGCGAGCATCCTCCGGCCGAGTTTCCGCAATTGGGACCACCCGATCCGCCGGCAGATCTTCTCCGGCGTGCGATTGGCGTGGGACGTTTCATGAGCGCCTGCGCGAAGAGCGGTCGGCACTGATGTGCCGTCATCTCGGCTGGCTGGGTGAGCCCGTGTCGGTGTCCTCCCTCGTCCTCGAACAACCGTATGGCCTTGTCGTGCAGTCCTATTCGCCGCGCCGCCAAAAGCACGGCCTGGTGAACGCCGACGGCTGGGGGGTGGGGTTCTTCGACCACGACGTCGCGCGGCGCTGGCGCAGTGCGGCGCCGCTGTGGGGCGACGCCTCGTTCGCCTCGGTGGCGCCGGCCATCAGGAGCGGGTGCGTCGTCGCGGCCGTGCGGTCGGCCTCGGTCGGCATGCCCGTCGAACCCTCCGCGTCCGCACCGTTCACCGACGGACAGTGGCTGCTGTCGCACAACGGGATCGTGGATCGGTCGGTGCTGCCACTGTCGCCGAGTGCCGAATCCGTGGCCGACAGCGCGATTCTGGCGGCGCTCGTCTTCGAACGTGGGCTCGATGCTCTCGGTGACACCGTGGTCGAGGTCGGGGGAGCCGATCCGAATGCGCGGTTGAACATTCTGGCGGCCAACGGTTCTCGACTGCTCGCCACCACGTGGGGCGACACCTTGTCGATCCTGCGCCGGGATGACGGCGTCGTGCTGGCCAGCGAACCGTACGACGACGACCCCCGCTGGCAGGACGTGCCCGACCGCCACCTCGTCGACGTCACCGACTCACATATCGAATTGACTCCACTGAAAGGATCGCCATGACGATCACGCTCGCCAACTACCTCGCCGCCGACTCCGCAGCCTGCGCGCTTCGGCGCGACGTACGCGATGGTCTCAGCTCCTCACCCAAGTCGTTGCCGCCCAAATGGTTCTACGACTCCGTGGGCAGTGAGCTCTTCGATCAGATCACCCGACTGCCGGAGTACTACCCGACGCGGGCCGAGGCGCAGATCCTGCGCGCCCGCGCCGCCGACATCGCGGTGGCCTCGGGTGCGGACACCCTGGTGGAACTCGGCAGCGGGACGTCCGAGAAGACGCGCATCCTGCTCGACGCGCTGCACCGGGCCGGATCGCTGCGGCGTTTCATCCCGTTCGACGTCGACGCCTCGATGCTCGAGTCGGCGGGCGCGGAGATCGCAGCCGAGTACCCCGGTGTGGAGATCGACGCCGTATGTGGGGACTTCGAGGAGCACCTCGGCAAGATCCCGCTGGTCGGCCGTCGCCTGGTGGTGTTCCTCGGCTCGACGATCGGCAACCTCACCACCGGCCCCCGCGCGGCGTTCCTTGGCGCTCTGTCGGACAGTCTGCAACCCGGTGACGCCCTGCTGCTCGGCACCGACCTCGTCAAGGACGTGGACCGCCTGGTTCGGGCGTACGACGACGCCGCAGGCGTCACCGCGACGTTCAACAAGAACGTTCTCGCGGTGGTGAACCGAGAACTCGCAGCCGACTTCGACCTCGATGCGTTCGACCACGTCGCCCGGTGGAACCCCGAGGAGCAGCGGATCGAAATGTGGCTGCGCGCCAGCAGTGCGCAACGGGTGCTGATCGGTGAGCTCGACATGACCGTCGACTTCGCCGCCGGCGAGGAGATGCTCACCGAGGTGTCCTGCAAGTTCCGACCCGAGGGAATCGCCGACGAGCTGGCCGCGGTGGGCCTGCGCCGAATCGATTGGTGGACCGACGACGCCGGCGACTTCGGACTGTCGCTCGCGGTCAAATGACGGCCGACACCGACCTGGCGTCCTCCTGGCGATCGGCCCGCCCGCCAGTGGCCGGCGTGCACCTCGACAGCGCTGCATGCTCGCGGCAGTCCTTCGCCGTCATCGACGCAACGGCCGCGCATGCCACGCACGAAGCCGAGGTCGGCGGTTACGTCGCCGCCGAAGCTGCTGCGCCCGTGCTCCATGCCGGTCGCGCTGCCGTCGCGGCCCTCACCGGGTTCGGCGCTGACGACGTCGTATTCACCGCCGGGTCCGGGCACGCGATCGACCTGTTGCTCGGCGACTGGAAGGGCGCGAAGAAGCTGGCCTGCCTGCCAGGTGAGTACGGGCCGAACCTCTTCGCCATGGCGCGGCACGGCTTCGACGTCACGCCGCTCCCGGTTGACGGCGCCGGCCGCCTCGACCCCGAAGCCGCCGCCCGCGCCTTGGCGGACGATCCTCCGCCGCTGGTGCACCTGACCGTTGTCGGCAGCCACCGCGGGATCGTCCAACCCGCCGCGGCGATCGCCGCGACCTGCCGCGAACACGGCATCGCCCTGATCGTCGACGCCGCCCAAGCCTTCGCACACGTCGACTGTGCCGCCTTCGGCGCCGACGCGGTGTACTCGTCGTCGCGCAAGTGGACTACGGGGCCCCGCGGAGTCGGCATGCTGGCAGCACGACCTGGAACGTTGGGCAATGAGACGCTTGCGAAGCTGGCCCACACCGAGGTCAACGTCGCTGCTCACGTGGGACTGTCGGTCGCGCTCGGCGAGCACGTCGCGGCGGGCCCGGAACGGATCGGGGCCAGGCTCGCGGAGGTCGGCGCGCAGGTGCGCGGGTCGCTCGCCGACGTGCCGGGCTGGCGGGTCGTCGAACCCGTCGACGAGCCGAGCGCCATCACCACGCTGGTACCGCCCGACGGCATCGATCCGCAGCACGTGCGGGGGCGCCTCATCGCCGAACACCGGATCGTCACCACCTTCGTGAGCATCGAACGTGCGCCCCGCGAGATGACGCGGCCGGCGCTGCGGGTGTCGCCGCACGTCGATCTCACCGCCGAGGAGCTGGAGACCTTCGCGGTCGCCCTGGTCGCCGTCAGTTCCTAGTTCCAGTTCCACCGCGCCATGATGGGTCCGGGCGCGCACGAGATGGTCGGACCGGAGGCCCTCAAGATGGATTCAAGAGGACACTTCTGATGTCGTCGGGTCTGCGCGGCACCGACATCGACGTCCTCGACATCATGCGGAGCGGCATCGACTCGGCGCTGCTCGGCCTCGGGCTTTCCTCGATTCAGGAGCTCAGCGCTGCGGATCTGATCATCCCCGAGGGCTTTCGGCGCGATCTCGGCGCGTAGGCGGTGGTTGGACTTCAGCCCTTGGCGACCGTCAGCCCTTGGCGACCGTCAGCCCTTGGCGACCGTCAGGGTGGCCCGATACTCCGCGAGCGCGATCGGCTCGTCGGGGGTCTGCGGGTACGGATCGAGCGACTGGATCGTCGCCACCGTGTACTCGCCCACTCGACCCGTCGAAACGGTCTGGCCTGGAGCGGGATTGGTGTTGAACTCCAGGGTGGTCGGCTCGCCTCCGTCGGGTTGGACCACGACTGCCACCCGGGCCTGGCCCGTCCAGAAGCATTCGACCCGTTCGGGGCAGCGTGAATCCTCGAGAACGTCGGCGAAGCGGAGGCGGAGGTGTTCACCGTTGATCGATGCTGCCTTTCCGCCCTTGAGGACGAAGGCCTGGTTCAGGTCGATTGCGGCGGGGTCGGCCGCCGCCTGATCCGCCTGACATCCCGCGAGGGCCAGGCCCACAGCCACCGCCACGCACCAGGACTTGTTCACGACGGCCCGTCCCAGGTGTGGACGGGCTCATTGCTGTGCATCCGCTTGCAATAGAGGCGCAGCATCTCCGCCAGCGCCTGCGGTCGAGCCAGGCCGCGCTCCTGCAACGCGTGGACCGTCTCGACCTGCCACACCGAACCGTTGCGGCCGCTCTTGGCCCTGCCTTCGATGACGCCGAGGAAGCGGTCGCGGGCGTCCGACGACACGCCCCACCGTTCGAGGCCGTCATGCGCGAGGGGAAGCAACTCGCGGAGCACCAACTCGTCGGGCGTCACCTCGCCAAGCCCTGGCCAGTATAGGCGCGCGTCCAAGCCACTGCGCGCCGCTGCAGTGAAGTTCCGTTCTGCCGCAACGAAACTCAACTTCGACCAGACCGGCCGGTCGTCGTCGGACAACGCGCGCAACGCGCCGTAGTAGAAGGCCGAGTTGGCGAGCATGTCCACCACGGTCGGACCTGCAGGCAGCACCCGGTTCTCGACCCGCAGGTGTGGTCGCCCATCCACCACGTCGTAGACGGGGCGGTTCCATCGATAGATGGTGCCGTTGTGCAGCCGCAGTTCGGGCAGCGTAGGCGTGCGGCCGGCCGCCAGTTCCGCCACCGGATCCTCGTCGGACACCTCGGGCAGCAACGACGGGAAGTACCTGACGTTCTCCTCGAACAGGTCGAAGATCGACGTTATCCACCGCTCGCCGAACCACACTCGCGGTCGTACGCCCTGTGTCTTGAGCTCATCGGGCCTGGTGTCGGTCGCCTGCGCGAACAGCTCGATGCGGGTCTCGGCCCACAGTTCGTGGCCGAAGAAGTAGGGCGAGTTGGCGCCGACCGCCAGCTGCGGTCCTGCCAGCACCTGCGCGGCGTTCCAGTTTCGAGCGAAGTCCGCCGGTGACACCTGAAGGTGCAATTGCATACTGGTACAGGCAGATTCGGGCGCGATCGATGCCGATTGCAAGGTCAGCCGCTCGGGCCCGCTGATGTCGATCATGATGTCCTCACCGCGAGCGGTGAAGATGGAGTCGTTGAGCGCCTGATATCGCGTCGACTCGCTCATCCAGCCGGCCGTCAGGTGCTCGGGCATCAGGGTGGGCAGGATCCCGATCATCACGATGTGCGCACCGTCGGAGTTGGCCTTGGTCTCCGCGGCATTGAGGCTCTCGCGGACCTCCTCCTCCTGTTCGAAGTCCGAGCGGCCCGGCAGCGGACGCGGTGGCACGTTGAATTCGATGTTGTACGCGCCCAATTCGGTTTGGAACGCCGGGTCGGCGATGGAGGCGAGGACCTCGCGGTTGGTCATGGCCGGTTGGTAGTCGGCGTCGACCAGATTGCACTCGATCTCCATGCCCGTCAGCGGGCGGTCGAAGTCGAAGCTCGACTGGGTGAGCATCGTCTCGAACACGTCCAGGCTGAGCTGGACCTTCCGTCGGTACTGCAGCCGTTGCTCCCGGCTGTATTCGGTCTGCGTGACGTCGTCGCCCACACCACGAGCCTATCGACGTGAGGCCACCGCGACCTGAGGACTGACAAGTCCGCCGCGGACGGATTGCATCACTTGGCAGTCCGCCGGCATCGTTCAGAGCAGTAGACGACCTGCTCCCACTGTCCGCGCCGTCGCCACTTCTTCCGGTTCGTGAAAGGCCGTCCGCACGCGACGCAGACCTTTACCTCAACGTCTTCTGGCATTGCTTCCAATAGCTCGTGAACGACCCGTACGACCTTTCGGGCACCTGTGGGAACAGTTGCGGCATCGTGTCGGCTGCGCCGCGCCAATGCGGAACCGAGGGATGTTGCATGAAGTACACGTCACCGTCCAGTCGCAGGTCGTCGAATTCGGCAACCACCACCTGCGCGCCCGGAATTTCGCGTGCGCAGCGCACGATGTACTCGGTCACGGGCGGGCCGACCGGGAAGCGCGCGAACCAACTCGGCTCGAGCAGGACGACGCGATTCGCGTCCTGAGATTCGCGCCATGACGCGTTGAGCCAAAACGAGTGATAGAGCACCGTCGGCTTGGCCGGATCTATCACTAGCGTGTCGCCGTGCGGCGGGGCCCACGTCAGATCGAGTTCGGCGCGCTCGGATAACTGTTCGGGCACGGGCAGTTCGGCGAGCACGTCGTAATCGTGATCGATGATGCTGCCCCGCTGACGGTACGACGAGTACGTATTGATGTTCTCCTGCGCGGGAAGGTATTTCTTTCCGCTGTTGGTGCCGGCAACCCACTGCCAGGACAGGCTGTTGCTGGCCGGGTCACCATCGAGCAGGTGGTAGTACAACCAAAGGCTCGGCTCCCACCAGTGGGTGCGGGCGATGTTGCAGGCCAAACCGGCCAGCCACATCCGCTCGTGGTTGTGCATGTAACCCGTGTCGTACAGATCGCGGACGGCGGCATCGAGCGCCTCGATTCCGGTGCGTGCCTCGAGCACGGTCCGTGGAATCAGGTTCGAGGCGACCGGGTGCTGGGGTCTCTTGACGTCGGAGAAGATCGCGTCCCGGCGGAACTGCCATTCTCGCTGCCAGTACTCACGCCAGGCCAGTTCGTAGATGAACTTATACGCCTGGCTGGGGGTATGCCGCTGGAGTACCTCGTCGCGCACCTCGGGTAGAGACACCAACCCGCGCGTGAGAAACACGGAGATCCGGGTCCCGCCGTCGGTGTGGTTGCGCCGTCTGGCGTACTTCGCGGCGTCGATCTGCGCGATGTGAGCCAGCACTCCGGAGCGGGACACCGGGACCGACTGCACGGTCCAAGCTTAGCCGTCGGCCAGGTCTGGTCGGCGACGTGAGGCCACCGCGACCTGAGGACTGATGAGTCCGCCGCGAAGCTCGAGACTGATGCCGGGGCCGGCGTGCGCGGCCAGGGCCCGCAGTGCCGACGGGCTGTAGGTGCGCAGCGAACTGATGACGCCGTCGTGCACGAACGGAACGAAGGGGGCGAACGGAAGCATCACGGCCAGGCGAAGGAGGTGCAGCGGTGCGGGCGGGCGGGGCAGGTCGATGATCAACAGCTTGTCGGCGACGCGGGTGCCCTCGGCGATCGCGCGCGATGCCAGCGCGGGCGGCAGGTGGTGAAACGACAACACGAATACCGCGAGGTCGAATGTCCCGTCCGCCGCGTCGATGTCGGTGGCGTCCATGGCGCGAACGGTCGCGCGATCGTCGGCGCCGAGGGGTCCCGCCGCGATCACGGTCACCGATTCCGGGGCGACGTCGGTCACTGTGAGGTGTGCCGTGGGATGCATCTCCAGAAGCTGGGCGGACAATCCGCCGTGGCCCGACCCCAGCTCGAGGATTCTCGGATCCGCCACCTCTGCCACCTCTTCGAGCGCGAGGTAGGCAAACCTCTCGTGGTTGCCGAACCAGTCACCCGTACGTTCCAGGGCCGCGACGACGCTGCGCTTGCGCGCCGGGCCGACGTCGTCGCGGTCGAGATACTCCTGGCGGTCGGTCTGCAGCAGCCGGTCCAGGCACGACGCGTCGGGCCCACCGCGCGGCATGCGGTCGATGCGATCAGAGAGAACGCTCACGTACACCATGATGGCCCATCGCCGAGCGACGGCTAGGGCGCCGAAATCGCCGTGATGACGTCGGCGGGAAGCTCGACGTCTGCGACGGCCATGTTCTCCTCGAGGTGGGCCAACGATGAGGTACCGGGAATCAACAACACGTTGGGGGCGACCGCATGGGTCCACGCAAGCGCGATCTGGGCGGGTGTGCGGCCGAGGTCCGAGGCAGCCTGCCTGACGGCGGGGTGGCCGAGCACCGGGTTCTCCGCGTTGAAGGCCGAGCCGAGTGGGAAGAACGGCACGAACGAGATGCCGCGTTCGGTGCACAGGTCGAGGACCGGTTGCGACGTGCGGTCGACCAGGTTGTAGGCGTTCTGCACCGTCACGATCTCGGTGCGGTCCAAGGCGATGTGTAGATGGTCGACCGTGATGCTGCTCAGGCCGATGCCGTCGATTAGGCCCTCCTCGCGGGCGGCGATCATCGCCGTCAGCTGCCGGTCGAAGAGCTCGCGATCCAGGTCAGCCGCAGCGCTGGGATCGTCGGAGTTGTGGATGCGAAGGTTGACCGCGGCCAGTCGATCCACGCCCAGTTCGCGAAGGTTCACCTCGATGTCGGCGCGCAGTTCATCGGGCAGCGACGCCTGGATCCAGTTGGCTCGTGCGTCGCGGCGGGCGCCGACCTTGCTCACCAGCGCCAGGCTGGCGGGGTAGGGGTGCAAAGCCTCTCGGATGAGTTCGTTCGCGACGTCGGGGCCGTAGAACTGGGCGGTGTCGATGTGGTCGACACCCAGTTCGACGGCCCGCTTCAGGACGGCAATGGCCTGCTCACGGTCGCGTGGCGGACCGAAGACCCCGGGTCCTGGGAGCTGCATGGCGCCGAAGCCGACGCGATGGACGTGCAACGGGCCGAGCGGGAAGGTCTGTATGCCTATCTCCTACGCGGATTCAGCGCGGTTTCATCCGCAGAAACGAAGGAAACCGCGCCGATTCCAACTTCTACTCGGACTCGCCGAGGATGCCGTAGATGTCGCGGCGGGCGTTGTTGACGATGTCGGCGATGCGCTTCTGCTGCTCGGGGGTGGCGGCCCCAGCGGACATCGCCACCGCGCGCATCAGCTGACCGGCGGCATTGCGCAGGTCAGCGTGGCCCGGGTCGGCGCCTTCGGTGATCTCCTCCCACGGCGGGGTCTCGATCTTCTCGGCCGCGGCGCGACCGGCCTCGGTGAGCTCGAACAGCTTCTTGTTGCCGTCACTCTCGGCGCCCACGATCAGGTCCTCGTCGACGAGTAGCTGCAGGGTCGGGTAGACCGAGCCGGGGCTGGGCTTCCACAGGTCCTGACTGCGTTCGGCGATCTCCTGGATCATTTCGTAGCCGTGCATCGGCCGCTCGGCGAGCAGCGTCAAAATGGCGGCGCGGACATCTCCGCGCCGACCGCGGCCTCGGCCGCCGCCACGTGGGCCGCGCCCGCCGCCACGTCTGAACCCGGGGCCTCCGAATCCGGGTCCGGGTCCAAATCCGGGTCCGCCGAAACCACGGCCGAAGCCGGGTCCGAAGCCACCGCGGAAGCCGCCGTCGAACGGTCCTTCGGCGTCTGCGTCGTGTCCGCGGACGGCGTCACGGAAGCCGCGTCGGGCGGCACGCCGCTGGTCGTGCATGGCGCGGCGATCGACGGGCGAGAACCCGAAGCCGAAGCCGTCGCCATGGGGTCGACCCTCGAAGGGGCCGTTGGGGGGTGTGAATGGGGTGTTCATCGTGTGTGTCTCCTTGGCCGGGAAACGCCGAATGCGCTTCCGATACGTTGACGATATATCGGAAACTATCGCGATGCAACCATTCGCCGAACCAGGCCTCGGAGACGCTCCCAGGCCTAGCTCTACTTCCTCCGCCCGTCAATGGCCTTGACCTGGGATCGAGCCCAGTCGCCCACCATGGTCGCGGCCTGAAGTCCGTACTCGAGGGCCGCGCCGCCGTAGAACTCGGCATCGCTGTCGCCCCATGGCGCCAGCGCGTCGCGAAGGTCTCGGAGGCGATCAAGCTCGGAATCGGCATCTGCAGCCATCGACAGCATGTACTCGCGGGCCTGATCAGGGGGTATTTCACCAAGGAGGAATACCCGCAGCAGAGGTGCACTGCGATGGGGCGGGTCGTCCTGCGAGTTGGTCACCCAGCGAACCAGTTCGGACCGTCCCGCGTCAGTGACCCGGTACTCCTTGCGCCCGCGCGGTCCGATGTCGGAGACCTCGATCAGCCCGTCCGCGGCGAGCTTGTTCAACTCCCCGTACAGCTGGCTCTGGGTGGCGGGCCACACGTTGGCCATCGACTTCTCGAATCGGCGTAACAGGTCATAGCCGCTTCCCGGGTGCTGGGCGAGTAGTCCGAGGGCAGCGAAGCGAAGGCTCACGGCTGCATTGTAGGTTGCGACATGTCACAACAGGAATGTCACACGCTCGGCGTCGCCGAACGTGACGCCATTGCGAAAACCCGATCCGATCGTCGCAGTGGCATCACGCTCGGCGAACTGCCACGAGCGATGTCGGCAGATCAGGCATCCGCCACTGTCCTCGCGTGGCCAACACGTAGTACCGGGCGAAGGCAACCCCGCAGCCGATGAACCAGCTGCACTGCGCGGCGCCGGCCATGCCGAACACGACGCCGCCGAGCAGCAATTCGTCGGCGCGGCGCTGCGGGTGTACGTTCCACTATTGACATGTCATTGATGGAGTGTCACGGTAGAGGGAACCAACCCACTGCCTAGGGAGCATCCACATGACCGACACCCACGCCGACGCGGCCGAGGTCCAAGACGCCGAAATGTTCGGCACCGGCCACTTCTACCAGCGCGGCAACTACGCGCCGGTCGCCGACGAACTCACCGAATTCGACCTGCAGGTGGAAGGGACGATCCCGCCCGAACTCGACGGCTGGTACCTGCGTAACGGGCCGAACCCGCGTGAGGCGACCGGACACTGGTTCAGCGGCGACGGCATGATCCACGGCATTCGCGTCGAGAACGGACGTGCCGCCTGGTACCGCAACCGCTGGGTGCGCACCGACAGCTTCGAGAAGGGCATCCCGCTCTACAACGCCGACGGCACCCGCAATCTGCGTTCGGCCGTGGCCAACACCCACGTCGTCAACCACGCAGGCAAGACGCTCGCCTTGGTCGAGTCGTCGCTGCCCTACGAGATCACCAACGACCTCGAGACCGTCGGCGCCTACGACTTCGGCGGCAAGCTGGTCGATTCGATGACCGCACACCCGAAGATCTGTCCCACCACCGGCGAGATGCACTTCTTCGGCTACGGCAACCTCTTCGAGCCCTACGTCACCTACCACCGCGTGGACGCCAACGGCGAGTTGACCATCAACCGGCCGGTCGACGTGAAGGCGCTGACGATGATGCACGACTTCGCTCTCACCGCCGAGCATGTCGTCTTCATGGACCTGCCCATCGTGTTCAACATGGACATCGCGCTTGAGGGAAAGGGCGACATGCCGTATCGCTGGGACGACAACTACGGCGCCCGCCTCGGCGTGATGCGTCGCGACGACCCGTACGGTCCGATCCGCTGGTTCGAGATCGACCCGTGCTACGTCTTCCACGTCGCCAACGCATACGACTCGGGGAATTCCATTGTCCTGCAGGCAGCCCGCTATCCCGAATTGTGGCGTGGCCAAGGTGGTTTCGATCAAGACGCGATGATGTCGACGTGGACGATCGACCTGGCGAAGGGCACCGTCAGCGAGCACCAACTCGACGACCGGGCGGTGGAGTTCCCGCGCATCGACGATCGGCTGGCCGGCCTGCACGCGCGCTACTCCGTGTCGGTGGGCAGCGACAAGCTGGTGCATTACGACATGGACTTGGGCAATGCCGTGGAGCACGCCTTCGGCACTGCGGCATCCCCGGGGGTTCCCGGCGAGGCCGTCTTCGTCCCGTCGACCGGTCCGGCGGATGAAGGGAACGGCTACTACCTCGGGTACGTCTACGACTCAGCCCGCGACGGAAGCGATCTGGTGATCCTGGATGCCTCGGACTTCGCAGGCGATCCGGTCGCGACGATCAAGCTGCCTCATCGGGTGCCGTTCGGCTTCCATGGAAACTGGATCTCGAGCTAACACTTCACTGACAGCCATCGGGATTATGGTGTCCCGATGGCTGTCAAATGGCTCGACGCTCCCGAGGACCACGACTATGCCGCCGCAGCGGACTATCTGAGTCTGATCGCCGAGGGCGACCAGGTGACCACGACGGTCGACTCGCTCAAGGACGCGCCACCCGCGCTTCGCAAGGCCAAGGACATCCTGCGGGCTGCGGGGCTGGCGCTGCTTCCCGAGACCAACCCCCGCGTCAAGACCGATCTCGCGAAGATCGCTGCGGGAAGGAAACTCTCACCGATCCTACTGGTGCGGGGCAAGGTCCTCGACGGCATCGCCTTGCAGATCGCCGACGGATACCACCGGGTGTGCGCGAGCTACCTCACCGACGAGAATACTCCCATCCCTTGCCGCTTGGCGTCGTGGCAGACGTGACCTCCTGACATGTCCGGGTTCGGATTCCACACGCTTGCGTTGCTCGTCCTGGTGGGCTTGGCGGGTCCGCTGCTGGTCGACGTACCCGGACTTCGCATCCCGGTGATCATCGGTGAGCTGGTGGCCGGAATAGTCATCGGCAGAACGGGATTCGACATCGTCGACACCACTGATCCGACGTTCACCCTGCTGGCCAACATCGGGTTCGCGCTGGTGATGTTCGTCGTGGGAACTCACGTCCCGGTACGCGACACGTCCCTGCGCGCCGGGCTCCCGAGGGCGGTGCTGCGCGCCCTGCTCATCGGCTTCGTTGCGGCCGCGCTCGCCGTCGTGCTCGCTCGCGCCTTCGGCACCGGGCACGCGGCCCTGTACGCCGTTCTGATGGCTTCGTCGTCGGCCGCGGTGGCGTTGCCCATCATCGACGAGCTGAAGCTCGTGGGGCCGCCGGTACTGTCGGTCAAGGCGCAGATCGCGATCGCCGACGCAGCATCGATCGTGTTGTTGCCGTTGGTGATCGACCCGGCTCGCGCACCTCGGGCTGCCCTCGGCGCGGTGGCGATCGCGGGGTGTGCGGGCGTTCTCTTCGTGGTTCTGCGGTACGTCGATCGCCGCGGGACGCGCAGACGACTGCACGAATACACCAAGCAACACCAACTCGCGCTGGAGTTGCGGATCAGTCTGCTGGTCCTGTTCACCCTGGCGGCCGTGGCCACCGGTACGCACGTGTCGATCATGCTGGCCGGATTTGCGTTCGGGTTGGTGGTCAACGGAATCGGTGAACCGCGGCGACTCGCACGTCAACTGTTGGGCATCACCGAGGGCTTCTTCGCGCCCCTGTTCTTCGTCTGGCTCGGTGCCTCGCTGCAGGTGCGCGAACTGGGGGAGCATCCCGCCTTCATCGGACTCGGGGACGGCCTAGGAATCGGTGCGGTACTCGCGCACTGCGTCGGTCGACTGCTGGGTCAGCCGTTGGCCCTTGGCACCATGGCCGCTGCACAACTGGGCGTGCCGGTGGCGGCGGCGACGCTGGGGACCCAGTTGAACCTTCTGAGCCCCGGCGAGCCATCGGCGCTCATCCTCGGCGCGCTCGTCACCATCGCCGCGACGTCGGTGGCCGGCGTGCTTGCCGCGCGTTCGGCCGAGGTCTCGTCGGGGATACCAGACCCGGCGAAGCCAGTTGCGGGGCCGTAGTCCGGCCCGGTGAAGTTCGCCTTGCGACGCATCATGATGCTAAGCGATGATGTTATGATGCTTCATGCGCACCACCGTGAACATCTCGGACGAGCTTCTCGCTGAGGCAAAGGTGGTAGCAGCCAGGACGCGGCGGTCGCTCGGCGCCGTCATCGACGATGCGCTACGGGTGTCGTTCGAGCGTGTTTCCGCGGGCGCGCAGACCGAATGGACCTTCCCTACCGCTGGCGCGGGCGGGCTTCGCCGCGGCGTGAACCTCGACGACAAGGATGCGCTCGCCGAGTTGCTGGACGACGATGCTCTGTCCTGACGTCAACGTCCTGCTCTACGCCCATCGGCAAGACAGCGTCGACCATCTGGACTACGCGGATTGGCTCGTCGCGGCCATGACCGGTCGGGAACCGGTCGGCGTAAGCGAACTCGTCCTGTCGGCAGTGGTGCGGCTGGCCACTCACCACAGGATCTATCGGGAGCCCAGCAGTATGGCGGAAGTCATGGATTTCTGTGAGGCCATCCGTCGCGCACCGGCCGCCGTGGCGCTGCGTCCCGGCGCTCGGCACTGGGACATCTTCCGTGGTTTGTGCCTCGACGCCGTCGCGAGCGCGAACGACGTTCCCGACGCATACCACGCGGCGTTGGCGATCGAGAACGGTGCGACGTGGGTTACTACCGATCGCGGCTTCGCCAAGTTCCCCGAACTGCGTTGGCTTCGTCCGCTCGACTGAGGTGGGGCCCGACACATCAGATCGCGGTGGCTGCCGCAGCTGCGCGAAAGATGTTGGGGCTGAGGCCATATGCGCGCTTGAAGGCGTTGCTCAACGCGAACGGGGTGCTGTAACCGACCTGGCGGGCGACGGAGGCGATGGTGTCCTCGCTGGCCCGCAGCAGATCAGCGGCCAATGCCAGTCGCCAGCCGGTGAGAAAGGCTATCGGGGGTTCGCCGACCTGCTCGGCGAACCTGCGCGCGAATGCCGCACGTGAACACCCAACGGCTGCCGCAAGATTGGCCACCGTCCAGGGGTGCTCGGGGTTGTTGTAAATCAGGCGCAGCGCCGGCCCGACGACCGGGTCGTGCTCGGCATGCCACCAGGTGGGGGCCTGCTGGTCGCGGTCGAACCAGGCGCGCAACACGTCGATCAGAAGCAGATCCAGAAGCCGGTCGAGGTAGGCCTCCTGCCCGGGGCCGTCCCTGCCCGCCTCGTCCGCCAGCAGGCCCACCAAGGGTGTCTGCCACTTCTCACGGCGCAGCACCAGAACCGTTGGAAGTGCTTTGAGCAAGCGCGAACTCACCTCGCTGCGACCCTCGTACGCGCAGATGATGGCGCGGTCGTCGCCCGATGCGGTGTTGCCCCACGTCCGCACCCCCACCGACATCTCGAAGCGTAGGTCCTCCCCGCCCAGCGTCGTGCATCGATTGCCGGGGTGGATGACGACCTCAGGTTCCGTCCGCGACTCGTCGGCGAACAGATAGTGCTCGACGCCGCGTGCGACGGCCACGTCGCCCGGTCGGAGGTCGAAGGATTCGCCGGAGTCCGTCACGATGACGGCGCTGCCCCGCGTCAGGCAGATCAGCGTCAGGGGGGCGTCGTCCTGGATGCGCATCGACCAGGGCGGGTCCAGCGACAGTCGCAGCACGAACGCACCACGGGCGCGCACTCCGTCGAGCAGTCCGCCGAGAGCATCCACGATGCCGAATGTAGACGATCACGTATGAATTCAGGGCACACAACCATGGATCGTCTCAACCGTCAGCGGTTGACTGATGCCATGACCATAAGCCCCTTCTTCATCGCCACCACCGCGGCCGTCGTGTCCAGCTCGGCCGTCGGCGGACTCTTCTGCGCCTTCTCCACCTTGGTGATGAAGGGACTCGACCGTACCGAGCCGGCCGAGGCGATCGCGGCCATGCGCGGCATCAACGCCGAGGCCCAGGCCAACGCGCCGTTCCTGATGCTGTTCGCCGGCTCGGCGCTGCTGGCCCTCGGTGTCGGCATCGCCGCGGTCGTCACGCGGTCGCAGCCAGGAACCGGTTACGTGCTGGCAGGCGCGGCGCTCGCCCTGGTCGCCTTCATCGTGACGATGGCGTTCAACGTTCCGTTGAACGATCTCCTGGATGCGGTGGATCCGTCGGGTCTGTCCGCTGCGGACGCGTTGCGGGAATGGCGCGCGTACCTGGGCCCGTGGACCGCGTGGAACCACGTTCGGACGGCAGCTCCACTGCTGGGCTCGGTGCTGCTGCTCGTCGGCCTGCGCTACCGCTCACTCCCCTGAAGGCCAGCGCGACGACGGCGGCCGCGAGCAGCGTGAGCGCCGCCGCAATGGTTGCCGTCGGAGCGATCCCGGCGTCGAAGGCCAGCCGCGCGGAGTCAAGGAGGCGGTTGCTCAAGGCACGCGGCAAGGTCTTCGCCACCGAGGCGGCGCCGCCGATGCTCTCCCTGGCGTCGGCGGCCTGCATCGGCGTGAGGCCACCGGGCAGCTCGACGCTGGCGCGGTAGTACGCCGTGAAGATCGTGCCGAGAGTCGCCGTGCCCACGACGGCGCCGAGCTCGTAGGCCGTCTCCGACACGGCCGACGCGGCGCCCGACTTGGCAGGCGGGACCGACGCCACGATGGTGTCATTCGAGATCGTCTGTGAGATCCCCACACCGATCTCGAGGATGACGAACGAGATGATGACCGCGACCACCGTCAGGTCGTGCCGGAACAGCAGGATGGCCAGGAAGCCGGCGGCGACGAGAACCAACCCGGCGATCATGAGGGCGTGGGGGGCGAAGCGTTTCGCCATCGGTACCACCGCGATGCCCGCGATCATCGAGAGCACGGCGCCCGGCAGCGTGACGAGTCCAGCAGCCAGCGGACTCAACCCGAGCACCAGCTGAAGGTGCTGCGAGATGAAGAAGATGAACCCGATGAGACCCACGATCGACAGGAAGTTGGCCAGGATCGACGAGGTGAAGGAAGCGTTTGAGAACAATGCCACGTCCAGCATCGGTGTGGCACTGCGCCGCTGGCGCCTGACGAAGAGGAGACCCGAACCGGCTCCGATGGCGAAGGCACCGACGACGATCCACGACAACCCGTCATGCGCGGCCGACTTGACGGCCCAGACGATGGGCAGCATGGTCGTCAGCGTCAAGAGGACGCTGATCAGGTCGAGCGGACCCGGATTCGGATCCTGCGACTCGGGCACCAGTCGCGGCGCCAGCACCAGCAGCGGTAACAGGATCGGCACGGCGACCAGGAACACGGCGCCCCAGTGGAAGTGCTGCAGCAACACACCGCCGACGATCGGACCCAACGCGGAGCCCGCGGTGAAGCACGACGCCCAGAGGGCGATGGCGAGTCGGCGCGCGGAGGCATCGGTGAAGATGTTGCGGATGAGCGAGAGCGTGGACGGCATCAGCATCGCGCCGAAGACGCCGAGCAAGGCGCGTGCCGCGACCAGGTACTCGGCGGTGGGTGCGAACGCCGCGGCGGCCGAAACCACGGCGAAGCCGCCCGCACCGATCATCAGCAAGCGGCGCCTGCCGACCCGGTCGCCGAGGCTGCCCATCGTCACCAACAGGGCGGCGAGCACCAGCGAGTACACGTCCACTATCCACAACTGAGTGGTCGCGGGCGGACGGAAGTCCTGGGCGATGCTGGGAAGTGCGAAGGCGAGCACGGTGTTGTCGACGGCGACCAGCAGCACCGGCAGCATGAGTACCGCGAGCGCGATCCACGCGCGTCGCGGTGTGGTGGTGGACGTCGCGGTGACGTCCATGTCGGTGGACATTCGATTGCTCCTGAGAACTACGCCGAGGTGAAAACCCTTGACGTCAAGACCGATTCGGGTTGATGGTGCCCTGGGTGAGGCTGGCCATGATGGCGTCGACGACCTGGACGCGGGGGGTGCCGAGCCGCGCGGCCTCGTAGCCGGCGTCCAGCAGTGCCCAGAACACCAGCCGTGGCCAGACCGTGGGGCCGGCCGAGCCCTGGGTGGCGGCCCTGTTGAGCACTTCGACGATGACCTCGTCCCCGGTGTCGAGTTCGGCGGCCAGGTCCGGATCGGCGTTGATGGTCGGGTCGTTGCAGACGAACGGCACGATGGGCCCGAGGTCCAGCTGACACTCGACGACCCGGCGCAACGCCTCCTCGGGAGGTCCGCAGTCCGGCTCGGCGTGCTCGATGGCCGCATTGCTCAGCGCGTGGACGTGAAGCGCCAGCGCCCGCAGCAGGTCCGAGCGTTCCGGGAAGTACCGGTGCAGGGTGCTGCGTCCCACCTCTGCCGCCGTGGCGATGTCACCGAGCGATGCACCCGGATTGTCGCCGATCACGGCCATCGCGGCATCGAGAATCGCCTTGCGCGTTCTCGAGCGTGGGCCACCTTCGGCCGCCAGCGGGGCACTCATGTTCTCCAATGTAGCACGAACGACCCATAGTGGGACATTAGAGTCCCACTAGTCGGGCATGGTGAAACCTCCGGGCGGTTGCGTCGGAATCGGCGCCGCCGGTGCGACCGGTGCGGCGCGCTCAGACTGTGCGTAGGCGGGCGGTGGTGCGTAGGCGGGCGGCGACGCGAAGGGCGGTCCGGCCGTCGGAGCAGCGGCGCGCAAGCGGGCGAGTTCCCGCCGGTGACGTTCGGCCAGAACGGCGGCCAGGACGAGCGGGGGAGGTGCGCCTGCGGGCGGCGGCGGCGAGATCTGGTTGATGACCTCCGCATAGATGCGGTGGGCCATCTGATCGCGAAGCGCCGGCTCCAACTGAGTCGCCCGGGAGAGAAACTGACGTGCCAGCTCCGCCTGCTCGGGACGCAGCCCGGACAGCTGCAGCGACGACGCCCACCACGCCAACGCCGGTGGCATCGGAACGGGTGCCGTCATCTTCGGCGCGCGTTCGCTGATCACCATGGTGCCCGCGAACACGTCGCCGATCCGCTTGCCCCTGGGGGACAACATGCTGCAGATGACGGCGGGTCCGCCCGCGAACATCCAGATCTCGATGAACCCGGACAGCGCACGAAACAGGGCCTGGCGAAAGCGTTCTGGGCCACCGTCGTCGGAGACGACGCGCAGGCCCAGGGCCATCTTGCCCAGTGAGCGCCCCCTCGTCGCGGTCTCGAAGACGATCGGGTAGCCGACGATTGCCAGAACCGTGAAGATGATGAGCACCGCTGCCGACAGGGCCTCGTCGAAGTCGTAGATCGTGACGGCCCACAGCACGACACCGATGACGTAGCCGATGAAGATCACCGTCAGGTCGATCAACGCGGCCGCCGCGCGAACGGGCAGTTGCGCGATCTGAACGTCGAGGACCACGGCGTCACCCGTGACCATCGGCTCGGGCTGGGCCACCACTCTGCCCACGCTACTAGGATTCGGCACGTGGATGTCGACGCATTCGTGCTGGCCCACCGGCCTGCGTGGGACCGGCTGGAGTATCTGGTCAAGCGTCGCCGCACGCTGACCGGTGCCGAGGTCGACGAACTCGTCGACCTGTACCAGCGGGTGTCGACCCACCTTTCGATGGTGCGCAGCGCATCGAGCGACTCGGTGCTGGTCGGCAGGCTGTCGGGGCTGGTGGCCATGGCCCGCGCCGCCGTCACCGGTGCGCACGCCCCCCTGTGGAGCGAGTTCACCCGATTCTGGGCCGTGTCGTTCCCCGTCGTGGCGTACCGATCCTGGCGGTGGTGGCTCGGGTCGGCCGCAGCCTTCTTCGTCGTCGCCACCGTGATGGGCGTCTGGGTGGCCGGTAATCCCGAGGTGCAGGCGACGGTCGGAACCCCCTCCGACATCGCGGCATTGGTCAACCACGAGTTCGCCTCGTACTACAGCGAGAACCCCGCCGGCTCATTCGCCTTGAGGGTGTGGATCAACAACTCGTGGGTGGCGGCGCAATGCATCGGGTACGCGATCCTGCTCGGCCTGCCGATCCCCTATGTGCTGTTCGAGAACGCCGCGAACCTGGGGGTGGTCGGTGGGCTGATGTTCGACGCGGGCAAGGGCGACGTCTTCCTGGGCCTGCTCGTTCCGCACGGGTTGCTCGAGATGACCGCGGTGTTCCTCGCCGCGGCGGCGGGCATGCGACTCGGCTGGTCGGTGGTGTCACCGGGTGATCGACCGCGGGGCCAGGTGCTTGCCGAACAGGGTCGTGCCGTCGTGTCGGTGGCCGTCGGACTCATGGCCGTGCTGCTGGTGTCCGGTCTCATCGAAGCCCTCGTCACACCGTCCCCGCTGCCCACGTTCCTGCGCATCGCCATCGGCGTGGCGGCCGAGGTCCTCTTCCTGGCCTACGTGATTCACTTCGGGCGCAGGGCCGTTCGGGCGGGCGAGACCGGTGACGTCGACGACGCCCCGGATCTGGTGCCGGCCGGCTAGCTAGATGGCTATCTGGAGCGATGCGAGGCCCCTGAGCACGTAGTTCTCCTGAAATTCCGGTGCCTGACCAGTGAGGCGCATATTCGGAAAACGACGGATCAAGGTGCCCAACGCCACCTTGGCTTCCAGTCTGGTTAGTGGGGCGCCGAGGCAGAAGTGAGGGCCGTGGCCGAAAGCCAGGTGTCGATTGGGTCGGCGCCGGATGTCCAGTCGGTCGGGCTCCTGGAAGTGCTCGGGGTCTCGGTTCGCCGAAGCGAGCAAGAGGTGCACCAGTTCACCTCGCCGAATCGTGGTGCCACGAATCTCGACATCGTCGACAGCTACTCGGTAGGTAAACTGGATCGGGCTGTCGTAGCGCAGCAGCTCCTCGACAGCGGTGTCCATGAGCGCAGGCTGCTCTTGCAGGCGTCGCAGTTGATCGGGACGGCGGAGAAGCGCAAGCAGGCCGTTGCCGATCAAGTTGGTCGTCGTCTCGTTCCCGGCATGCAGCAGTAGGATCACGTTGGCCGCCCACTCGTCCTCACTGAGCGCGCGACCGTCGACTTGCACCGTCGCGAGGTCCGTCAGAAGGTGCCCCCACGCCTGCGTTGGAGGATTTGCGACGACTGCGCGGAAGTACCGTCGAAGATCCTTGCTCGCATCGAAGGAGCGTTGGTACTCCGTGACCGTCGTGTCCGACGGCACCGTCTTGAAGAATCCTACGAAGTCATCGCACAACTGTTTGAGTCGGTCGCGATCAGCGACGTCGCCACCAAGCAACTGCGTGATCACGGTCGTCGGGAGGGGACCCGCTAAGTCTGCCATGACATTCATCGATGCCCCACTGACCACCCGGTCGATCAGGTCATCCACGACTGACTGAATCGCTCCCGCGAGTCGCTCGACCACCCTCGGGGTGAATGCCTTGCTCACCAGGCCCCGAACGTGGCCGTGCTCCGGTGGGTCCTGGAAGTCCATCCGGCAGGCCAGCTCCGAGAAGAACGGGGTGAGTCCTTCATCGGCGGCCAGAGAACCCATGAGTTGCGCGCGCCGGGAGGACAATCGCGGATCCGTGAACGCTTTCAGGATGTCGCCATAACCAGTGAGCACCCAGGCACCGAACGCCTCATGCCAGTGCACCGGGTCCGAAACCCGCAACTCGCGGTACACGGGATATGGATCGGCAAGCATCTCCCGCGTAAACAGCTGCGTCACATTGTCTCCCGCGCGTCATCGACGGGCAGGGCGAGGCCGGCTAGGCCGTTGGCGCCGGCCGCGCCGAGGGTACCCGCGCGGCCTCGGCGGCCTGCTGCAGTGCCGCCTCTGCTGCCCGCGCAGGTCCAATTCGCCGGTGCATCCAGGCCGTTACTGGTGAACCCGCCTGCCCGGCCGGCGTCCAGGCGCCCCGACGCCGGTGTCGCCACCGCCGCTCCCGGCTCGGGTACCGCAGCGTCGAACGCGGCCATGCCCACCAGTCCGGCGCTGACCGTCGCTACTCCGGCGGCACAGGTGTCCACATCTGCGCGCGTCGACCACATCCCGCCAGCAACCCCAGGAATAACAGAGTGTCCCAAAGTAGCTGGCATGACATGTCCTCACATGAGCGAGTTGGCGCATCATCACATTCGTAACAATCCCGCGATCCGCGACAGGGCTGCGTTCGTCGATCACGTCAATCTGTCACCCATCATTCACTGAATCGCGGGGAAATGCCGGAGGTTCCTTAGCGTTGAAACGACGATGAAGTCATGCCGAAGGAACGGTCGCCGGGAATCCAACTACGCGTAGGTACGGCCTAGAGGAGAAGGCCGCGTCCGACGCCGGCGTCGAAAACGTCATTAATTGGCGCGCGTGACTCTCGCAAAGTTGTTACGGGGCGAACTACCAGGGCATGACGCACCGCGGCCCTTGCGCCCCGGCTCGAGCACTACAACACTCAACGACGTCACAGCGCACTCGGTGGGCTCTCACCCATCCGCCGGCTGCAACCACTCGCATGACCGGGTACAGCTGGCGCGTCACAGTTTGCCGCTGGCCTTCATCGCCAGATAGCGGTCGGCCAGCGCGGGCGCCAGATCGTCGGGCATCGCATCGACGACGTCGACGCCGTGTCGTCTCAGTCGCGCCGCGATGGCGCCGCGATCGTTGCGGGCCCGTTCCGCCGACGCGGCGTCGTACACCTCGGCCGCGTCGGAACGTCCGGCCGCGAGGCGGTCCACCCGCGGATCGCTGACGGCGGCGATCAGCACGTGATGCTTGGCCGACAACTGCGGAAGGACGCTCATCAGGCCCTCGTCCAACGCCGAGGGATTCAGGTCGGTCAGAAGCACCACCAGCGCGCGCCGCCGGATTCGCCGCTGCACCGTCGCGACCATTGCCGCCGCGTTCGACTCGATCAACGCAGGCTCAAGCGGGGCCATCGCCTCGACCAGTTGCGGTAGCAGTTCGGTGCGCGTGGCGTTGTAGACGCCCGCCCGTGGCACCCGGTCATGCGCCACGAAGTCGACGTGATCCCCCGCCCGGGATGCCAAGGCCGCCAACAGCAGTGCGGCGTCCATCGACCAGTCCAGACGCGGCCAGCCGCTGGGGTCACTCGTCGTGGGATCGATGCCGACGCGGCCCGCGGACGTCCGGCCCGTGTCGAGAACGATGACCACCCGACGGTCCCGCTCCGGCCGCCAGGTGCGGACGACGACGTCCGCCCGACGTGCGGAGGCACGCCAGTCGATGGACCGAACGTCGTCGCCGACGACGTATTCGCGGAGCGAGTCGAATTCGGTGCCCTGGCCGCGGATCAGCACCGGGATCGCACCGTCGAGCTCGCGCAGCTTCGCCAGCCGGGACGGGAGATGCTTGCGCGACAGAAAGGGTGGCAGAATCCGCACCTGTGATGGCACGCGATGCGAACTCTGCCTGCCCGCAAGCCCTAGCGGACCCACGGACCGCGCCGTGACCATCGCCGACCGTTGGTCGCCGCGGCGGATGGGGCGTAAAGACGTGTCGACTCGGAGCCGATGTCCGGCCGCGATCTTCACGTGATGAGTGCGCGGCTCGGCGCGGGCCGACGGCGCCCACGCGTCGCGCACTCGCCCGCGGAACTCGCGGCGGCCCGGGTTCTCGACGACCAGCGTGGTGTCGACGGGCTCGCCCAATCGGGCGGCACCGTCGCCCTGCCTGCTGAAGCGCAAGCGTCTGGTGCTCGCCGCCAGTGCCACATCGGCTGCCAGGCCCAGCAGGAGGAGGGTTAGCAGAATGCCGAAAGTCTCTGCGGGCCAGGGGGAGAAACTGATCGGCAGGACGCAGATCAGGGCAACCAGTCCAACGCGGCCGGTGACGACCACTAGCGCGGGACCGGGACCGCGGACAGGATGCCGTCGAGAACGCCGTCGGGTGTGGCTCCTTCGAGCTCCGCCTCTGGCCGCAGGGCGATGCGGTGCCGCAGCGTCGGCCGTGCCATCGCCTTGACGTCGTCGGGGGTCACGTAGTTGCGACCCGACAGCCATGCCCATGACCTCGACGTGGCGAGGAGTGCCGTCGAACCGCGTGGCGAGACGCCGAGTTGCAGTGCCGGTGAATGCCTGGTCGCGCCTGCGATGTCGACGATGTAGCCCGTGACTTCGTCGGCGACGAGAACCCGGCGCACCGCGTCGCGACCCGCCGCCAACTCTGCTGGACCCGCCACCGGCTGGATGGCCGAAAGGTCCCGAGGATCGAAACCCCTTGCGTGCCTGGACAGGATGGTGATCTCCTGATCTCGCGGCGGCAGTGGCACGTTGAGCTTCAGGAGGAAGCGGTCGAGCTGGGCCTCGGGCAGTTGGTAGGTGCCTTCGTACTCGATCGGGTTCTGAGTCGCCGCGACGATGAAGGGATCGGGCAGCGGCCGGGCACTACCGTCGACGCTGACCTGACGTTCCTCCATGGCTTCCAGCAGGGCGGCCTGCGTCTTCGGCGGTGTTCGGTTGATCTCGTCGGCGAGGAGCAGATTGGTGAACACCGGGCCGGCGCGAAACTCGAACTCGGCCGTGCGCGCGTCGAACACCAGCGATCCCGTGATGTCGCCGGGCATCAGATCCGGAGTGAACTGCACACGCTTGAAGTCGAGTTGCAGCGCCGCCGACAAGGCGCGCACCAGTAATGTCTTCGCGACGCCGGGCACCCCTTCGAGTAGGACGTGACCCCGGCACAGTAGCGCGATGACCAGACCGCTGACCACGGCGTCCTGCCCGACGACCGCCTTGGCGATCTCGGAACGCAGCGCTAGCAACGCGTTTCGCGCACCGTCGGTGTCTGCTGTCGAAGTCGTTGGGTGATTCACGAGTCGGCGACCTGCCTTTCGATGTCGTCCAGTAACCGGGAGAGGTTGACGAGTTCGGCGTCATCTGCGGGGGGAGGCCCGAACAATGCGTACTCAACGACGTTCGGCTCGAACGGAGTGCGTTGCGAGACGGTCACGACCACGGAGACGGGACCGGACTGGGCGCCCAGGCCGAGCCGGGGGAGCACCCTCTGCAGCACGGCGGTCCGCAGTGCCGATGCCGCGCGATCACGAGCCCGCCGCGACCGGTACAGCCGACCGCGGCCCTCCACGGTCTCTGACGCGCGCACCACCACCGGAAGTTTCTCTGCGACAAGAGGTCCGATCCTGCGGCCGCGCCACAGCGCCACGAAGGCGACGACCAGGCACAGTTGCAGCACGATCCAGCCGACGCGGGCGGGGATGAGGTCCATGATCGACGCGGCGCCGTCTGATTCGCCTTCGATCCGCTTCGGCGTGTACCAGATGACCCGGGGGTGGGTGCCCGCCAGGTTCATCGCGAGTGCGGCGTTGCCTTCTTGCAGCAGGCCGGAATTCGTCATGAAGTCCGCGGTGCCGACGACGGTGACGGTACGCCCGTCCTCGGTGTACCGGACCAGGGCGCCGTCGTAACAACGGGTGACCACGGTATCGGCTGCGACCGGTTCGTAGGTGTCGCTCAGGTCCAGTTGGACGCTGCCTGCGCGAGTGGCTTCGCGCAGGTCACAGTTCGGATCGCCGCCGAAACTGGTATTCGGTGCCGTGCGGACCTTCGGCGCCAACGACTCCCTGGTACGCGACACCGGCTCGACCAGGAGCAGGTCACCCGGCAGATCCTTCAACCGCTGCAGCCCATCGTCGTCGAGTAGGTACGGCGCCGGTGCCGCCAGGAGCAGGGAATCCGGGCGCGCCGACCGCTCGACAGTGGCGATGTCGTCGGCGGCGACCACCTCGACGCCGTGATCCTCGAGGAGCGCGACGAGCGCGTGGGCGCCGTCGGGCGAGGTGGCCTCTGGATCCATTCGACCACCCGGCCGCGGCGCGGTGAGATAGGTCGAGAGGGCCGACACTGCGACGATGACGACGAGGGCCAGTAGCACCCAGCGCAGGGCCCGCCACCGCTGCACGACGGTGGAACCGACTGCCGATGAGGTGTTCGTCATCGCACCTCGACCCATGGTTCGTCGGCAACTGCGGGGCCGTGCTCCGCCGGGACGCCCGTGGCGTGGTCGAGAAGATGGTCGTCGAGGTCGGCGACCATCCGGTAGGTGGGTTCGTCTCCTGGTAATTCACCGTAGGTGACGTCATTGAATGCCACTGCGGCGCGACGCAATTCACCGGACAGCCCCGGGAATGACTGACCTGCGTCGCGCGCCAGTTCGGTGGCGGTGCGGCCGGGGACGGGATTGAGCACCGCGGTCTCCTCGAGATGGCGAGCGACGGCGCGCAGGCGATGCCTGATCGCTGACGCCCAATCTCTGCGCGCCGCCGACTGTTCGGCGGCGGCGCGATGCTCGGCGGAACTCATCTCGATCGATCCGAACAGCGCACTCTGGCGGCCGCGGTTGGTGCGCATGGTGCGGCGTGCCACTCGGACGGCCACGACGACGGCCACCGCCACCAGAACGAGCAGCACGGTGATGGTGAGCCAGCCGCCCGGCACCGAGGCGCCTCCGGACATGATCTTGAACAAGAGGTCGTCGAGCCACTGGACCAACTGATCGGTGAGCGAACCACGCGGATAGATGGGCTTGTTCAGCTCGCGCTGGGCAGCGTCGTGTGCGGCGTCTCGGTCGATGTCGATGGTGGACACGTCAGCGTTGCGGGGTGAGCCAGAGGTCGTCGGTGGAGCCGACCGTTCCCGTCGCTCCCGTCTGCAGCACCAGATCGAACGCCTCGGCCCGGATGCGGCGATCGGTGTAGAGGAGCACGACGACGCCGGCATTGAACGGCGCCGTGATGATCTGGCCGATCGCGCCGCCGACGCTGATGAGGACGACGGCGACGACCATCGTGCTGGTCCCTTCGCCGACCATCAACATGATCTGACCGACGAAGCTGAACGGTGCCGTGACCGCCCCGGAGACCACGCCTGCGACGACCGCGGCCAGCAGACGGATGCCGAACACCCGCCAGAAGTCATTCTTGACCAGCGCGAAGGACCTGGTGATGGCGGGCATCACGCCGATCCGCTCCAACACGATCAACGTGGGGGCGAAGCTGAGCATCGTGTAGAGGTAGACCAGCAGGGCGAACACGGCCAGGCCGAACAGTGCACCGACCGCGAATGCCGCAGGGCCACCGGCGATCTGGCTGACGGCGGCAACCACGCCGATGACCACCGCGATCAGCACGGTGGCACCGATCGCTTCGAGCGCGGTGACGCCGAGCAGTGGCAGCAGGCGGCCTCGAACCCGTTGCCACGCTTCGCTTATGCCGATCGTCGCGCCGAACACGGCACGTCCGACTACCACCGTGAGCAGGCCGCTGAGCACGATGCCGGCCAGAGCCGTGGTGACGATGCCCGCCGCGCTGGACAGCAGCAGTCCCACGATTGCGGAGTCGGAGATCTCGGAGGCGCCGGACTGTCCGAAGTCGCCAGCGGTCGTCGGCGACAGCATGCCGGTAGCCGCCAGCGGTCCGATCTGGAGCAGCAGGGCGACGACCTGAGCCACCACGACGACGATGGTGGTCAATCCCAGAGTGGCCTTGGGGTTGGTCCGGACGTAGGCGATCGAGGCGTTGAAGATGTCGGACAGGCCGAGCGGACGCAGGGGGATGACACCGGGTTTCAGCGCGGGGGGCGGCCCCATCGGCGGGTAGCCGTACGGGCCTGCCATCCGTGGTGGGGCGTAGCCGGGCGGCGGGTACTCCGGATGGCGGGGTGCGGTCGCGTAACCCGGATAAGCGTAGCCGGGAGGCGGATACCCCGGTGGCGGGTAACCCGGGTATTCCGCCGGAGGCCGTTGCCGAGCCGGGGGCTGCGCGTAGGCGGGCAAAGAGTCTGTGGGCGACGGTGCGGCGGTCCCGTCGGGCCCGCCTGCGTCGCTGCTCATGTGAACCATCCTGTCGATACCCGCCATTATTCACAACGGGCACTGGGTCCCCGGGCGTAGCGTCTACGCCATGGCGGATCTCAAGGAGCGGCTGCGGGCCGACCTCACAGTGGCGATGAAGGCACGGGACAAGCTGACCACCGCGACGCTGAGGATGTTGCTCGCGGCGATCCAGACCGAGGAGGTGTCGGGCAAGCAAGCGCGCGAACTGTCTGACGACGACGTCCTCAAGGTGCTGGCGCGGGAGTCGCGCAAGCGCGGTGAGGCCGCCGAGATCTACGTGACGAACGGGCGTGGCGATCTTGCCGCCAACGAGCGGGCCGAGGCTCAGGTGATCGACGACTATCTGCCCACCCAGCTCAATGACGATGAACTCGCCAACGTCGTGAACACCGCCATGGCCCAGGTGGCCGAGGAGATCGGCCAGCGGCCCGGAACCAAGCAGATGGGGCAGGTCATGAAGGCGGCGATGGCGATCGCCGAGGGCAAGGCAGACGGACCGCGACTGTCAGCCGCCGTGAAGGATCGGCTCTAGCCGGCGATCGCCTCACGCAGTCTTGGCGCAGACCGCGATCAGTGCGTCCGGGTCGGTGACGCTGACCCAGAGGGTGCGTAGCGTGGTCGGCACGCCAGTCACGCGGGCGCGCACCGGAGGGTCGATGGTCATTCAACGATGTCCGGCGAGCCGTTCACCGACCACCTACCTCGCCAGCCGTGCACTCCCCATCCCCACACGCGATCGTGGTTGGGCTTGGCGTCGGTGATGGAATTCAGCGGAATGTCCGCCGCTGTCGAAGTTGTTACTGCTGCCGAAGCTACTGCGGATGGACTTCGGACGATGCGACTTGCCCGCCGAGATTCGACGGAGAGAGAAGCGGCGCTGGCCGTTCGAGGCGAATGCGCGGAACTTCGCCGGGTCAACCCCCAGGCTCCCGTTTGAGGGCTGTAGTGGAACGCCGTGGTCTAGGGATTGTCGAGGACGTCCAACTCCGTGTACATCCCGGCTCCGTAGTGGCCTGCGATGTTGCAGATCAGCTCATACCGTCCAGGCGGCAGGGTAACAGCGCTCCAGCCGGTCGCACCACGGGCAATGCCGGAGTTGCCCGATTGTTCGTCACCTTTGTCAGGCCCGCATGTACGTGAAGCCTCGCTCAGGCTGCCAGCCTCGTCGACTTTGCCATCGGAGCCGACGATCCGCTGGCCGGGGAACTGCCCCTGCACAAGGGGTAGTACCACCATTTCGTGGTTCAGCATCCCAGTGTTGACAACGCGGAACGACACCTGACCCGCAGGCACCGCGGTCGGGTTGACGAAGATGCCCATCATGCCCATCATGCCCATACTGCCCATGTGCGGCCATTGGTAGGCGTTCTGTCCTGGGCCATTTGGACCCATAGTTCCCGGTCCCATCATGCCGCCGGGACCCATCGCTCCCGGTCCCATCATGCCGCCGGGACCCATCGTTCCCGGTCCCATCATGCCGCCCATATCGGCAAGGGTGACGTCAACTACAGTTCCGGGCAGCGCCGGTGCCCGACACGAAAGCGGGGCGGCTGGGTAGCTGCCCATCATTCCGGGTTGCCAGACCCCAGAGTCGTTGGGATAGGGGCCATCTGCTGCGGCTGGGCCTAGTTTGTTGAATGCCCCGGAGGCCCCCAATATCGCGGTGACACCGAGTCCCAGTGCCACTGAGGAAACTATGATGGCCAGGACTAGCCACAGTCGGTGGGTGCGCGTCGTGATCATTGGTGTTCACGCAGCGCGGACATGCGCTGGCGGTATTCGGTGTCGTCAATCTCTCCGTGTGCGAAGCGTTGCGCAAGCACGTCTTCTGCCCCCCGCGCCCGCGGGGAGCTTCCCGCGCCACTGTGGTGTCCTGCACCCGAGCGGTAGCGGACCGCCAGGACTATCGCCGTAATCACCACGGCGAAAAACACGGTGAGCGCAACGGCAGTGACGATCCAACCCCAGCCCCCGCCGCCGTAGCCGCCATTCTGCATCCAGCCGTTGTCGTTCCAGCACATCCCGAACTCCTTCCGCCAATCTGGCTCTCCGGCCTACGATGCGCTCACGCGCGGGGTGTCCGTAAGGGCCGTTGGTCCCCTTTCTTCACTACCAGCTATAACATCGCTGGATGGGAATGCCGACGTACTCGGGTGAAATGCAGCGGCTGGAATTGGCCCCGGCGGCGGCGCTGTTCCGTTCGCTCGCTGATCCGACCCGGTTGGCGATAGTGCGGCGCTTGGCGGTCGGGTCAGCGCGGGTGACCGACTTGGTAGAGGCACTAGGCTCGGCGCAGTCGACGATGTCCAAACATCTCGCCTGTCTGCGTGACTGCGGCCTCGTGACCTCTGAACCAGTGGGCCGCGCTTCGCTGTTCCGGCTGACCCAGCCTTCTCTCGCCAACCTGTTGGCCTGCGCCGAAACGGTGTTAGCCGACACCGGCAACGCCGTAGCGTTGTGCCCGAACTATGGCGTAGGAAGCTGCGGCACAGCGGAGGAACCGTGACCCGTCGCAGGCTCTCAGGGTGAGTCAGTCGAGATGGGTGCGGGTGGTTGTCCCACCGGGTGCGGCTCTACCCAGAACCTCGTGCGGGATGGCGAGCGGCATCGAGCTGCTCGAAGCGCACGGCTGCTCGCATGGATCAGCCTGGTGTGGATGCTCATTGAGGGCACTCAAAACTATCTGTGTGCGGCCCAAGCCGCCGCTGGGCTCATTGGCCTGGCGATCACCGGCGCCTGGTCCGGCGGATGGTGGATCGACCCGGTCATCGGCCTGGTGGTCGCCGCTAAGATGTGAATGCTGAACACCTCAGCTTTCGCCTAACACCCGGTAGACCGTCGCGCGACTGACCTTCAGAGTTGTCGCGATGGTGCTCGCTGATTCGCCATTGGTGTGCATCCGCCGCGCCAAACCTGCTTTGGAATCGTCGAGCGCCCTCGGGCGGCCAATGGACTGACCACGCGCTCGCCTCGCATCCCCGAGACGCCGCACGACGCTCCCGGCCAAGTTCCAGTTCAAGCTCGGCCAGCGAGGCGAGGACACCGGCCACCATCCGGCCTGTGGCGTTGGAGGTGTCGATGCCTTCGCGCAGGGACCGGAGCACGATGTCACGTTCCCCAAGCTCGCGGATAGTCGTCATGACCTCGGCGGCGTTGCGACCCAAGCGGTCGCTACCGACCACGACAATCGCGTCACCAGTCCGCGCATAGTCCAGCAGATCGGTAAGACCGGGACGATGCTGCCGCGTAGAGGTCCCGGACAGCTTATCGCTGTAGATGCGACTTGCATCCACCCCTGCGCTTGTCAGCACATCGAGCTGTTGATCCAACGACTGATGTTCCGTGCTGACTCGGGCGTACCCAAGTTGCACTCCGGTGGCGGCAGGGGCGGCGGTGAGCGACATGCTGAAGGAGGCGAGCTGCGGGTGTCCGCGTTCCGGCCCCGCTATTTCGTGCCTGCCGTCCGTGAGCTTGCGAAGTCCGACCCAGCCTTTCCTGTCATGACTCCGTACGACCTTCGGCACACGGCTGCTTCGCTAGCGATCAGCGTGGGAGCCAACCCTAAGACCGTCCAAACCATGCTTGGGCATCAGTCCGCTGTCATGACGATGGACACGAAGGCCGATCTCTTTCCCGATGACCTAGAAAGAGTTGCATCAGCCCACGATGAAGCGCGAGTCCGAGCCCTCATGCGCGCTGCGGACAACTGCGGACCGACACGGAAAAAGGCCCCGACCAGAATCACTGGAAAGAGCCTCTCACCTACATCGATACGTGTCGGGGTAGCGGGATTCGAACCCACGACCTCTTCGTCCCGAACGAAGCGCGCTACCAAGCTGCGCCATACCCCGCGTAGAGCCAAGCCAGCGTATCGCACCGAGCCAGTCGTAAGCCAAACGCCGCCCGGCGCCACCACGTGACCCGCGTTACGGACGCTGCGTTTCGCGGTTGGCCCGGATACGGATGGGCAGACGAGTCGAAGCGATAGAAGTGCTTCAGGAATGGAACCCGCCGTCGACGGCGTTGTAGCTGGCGCGTTCGATCGAGATTCTTGAGGGGAAGGCCGATACATGACCGGATTGGGAGCCGCAATCTACTTCGGATTGTTCGCCATCGCCGCCTTATGGCTGTTCGCGACGTCCGACCGCTTCAGCCGCGGCGTCTTCGGCGGCGATCAGCTCCAGTGGCCGGAGCGCTCGAACTCGTGGAGCACCGATGCCGACGCCGACGGGTCCAACCCCCGGCTGGCTAGCCATTCGTCGTCGAAGTAGGTGTCCTTGTAGCGCTCGCCGCTGTCGGCGAGGAGCGTGACCACCGAGCCGCTGCGTTTGTCGGCGATCATCTCTGCCAACAAGCCGAATGCCCCCCACACGTTGGTGCCCGTCGAGGGACCGACCTTCCGACCCAGTACGGCGCTGACGTGGTGCGCCGCCGCGACCGAGGCGGCATCGGGGACGACCATCATGCGGTCGATGACATCTGGCAGAAACGACGGTTCCACTCGCGGCCTGCCAACGCCCTCGATCCGGGACGACGAACCCGTGACGTCTCGTCGACCCTGCGCATACGACGGAAAGAATGCGGAGTTCTCCGGGTCGACCACGCACAACTGAGTGTCATAGCGCCGGTAGCGCAGGTAACGTCCCATCGTCGCGCTGGTGCCACCGGTGCCCGCGCCGACCACGATCCATTCGGGGATCGGGAACTCCTCGTCGTGCATCTGGTCGAAGATCGACTCGGCGATGTTGTTGTTTCCGCGCCAGTCGGTGGCGCGCTCGGCGTTGGTGAACTGGTCGAGGTAGTGCCCGCCCGTCTCCTCCGCCATGCGTTCGGCCTCGGCGTATACCTGAGATGACTCGGAAACGAAATGGCAACGGCCGCCCTGTGATTCGATCAGAGCGATCTTCGCGCTACTGGTCGACGACGGCATCACCGCGATGAACGGTACGCCGAGCATCGCGGCGAAGTAGGCCTCGGATACGGCCGTCGATCCCGACGACGCCTCGATGATCGTCGTGTTCTCGCCGATCCAGCCGTTGCACAGCCCGTAGAGAAACAACGACCGTGCCAGCCGATGCTTCAGACTGCCGGTGATGTGGGTCGTCTCGTCCTTGAGATAGAGCTGCACGTTCACCCCGCCGACGCCGTCGCACCATGCCGACGGCAAGGGGTACCGCAGCAGATGGGTGTCGGCACTTCGCCTGGCGTCGGCCTCGATCAGTCGTACCGCGTTGTCCACCCATTCGCGTGGATGGCGGCGAACGGCGATGGAGGTCCGGTCGGTCACCGCGCCGAAACTGCCGGATGGGACACGCCGGCCCGGCTACCGAGGTTCCCGCCGCCGGTAGGCGCCGCCACCAAGGTCAAGAGCGTCGCCTCGGGCCTGCAGCAGAACCGGTACGGCGCGTAAGGCGACGTGCCAAGCCCGGCCGACACGTGCAGTTGCATGTGGGCGCCCCATCGAGATGGTCCCTTGGCCCGAGACGGGTCGAGATCGCAATTGGTGACGACTGCTCCCTTGAACGGCAGGCAGAGTTGTCCGCCGTGGGTGTGCCCCGCCAGGACCAGCTGGTAGCCGTCGGCGGCGAAGCGGTCGAGCACCCTCGTGTACGGCGCGTGCACGAGGCCAAGGGTGAGGTTGGCCGCCGGGCTCGCGGGACCGGCGACGGTCTCGTAGCGGTCGCGGGACAGATGGGGGTCGTCGACGCCTGCTACGGCGATGAGCTGCCCCTTGACCTCGAGCTCACGGCGCGTGTGTGTCATGTCCAGCCAGCCGCGTTCGGTGAACGCCGCGCGCAGATCCTGCCATGGCAGCGGTTCACCGGTGATGCGATGCGACGGCTTGAAGATGTAGTTCGTCGGTTTCTTGGGCGTGGGCCCGAAGTAGTCGTTGCTGCCGAAGACAAAGAGACCCGGTACCGACAACAGGTCGCTCAACGCCTGGACTACGGAGGGAACGGCCTTCGGGTGCGACAGGTTGTCGCCGGTGTTGATGACGAGGTCGGGCTCCCAACCGGCGAGCTCGCGAATCCAGGCCTGTTTGCGTCGCTGTCCGGGGGTCATGTGGAAGTCGCTGAGGTGTAGCACCCTCAGCGGGGACGATCCCGGTGTCAACACCGGCATGGTCGTTTCCCGCACCACGAACGCGTTGCGTTCGATCAATGTCGCGTAGCCGATCCCCGCGGCCAGCGAACCGGCGGCCAGTGAACCGGCCAGGGTGGCGGAATTTCTCAGAACCGTCGAACGGGCGAGCATGATAAAAGTCTACTGCCACTCCGCTGTAGGCACTGCCTCCCACTGCTGCGCGTTATCAACCCGACATGCCGTTTACGGTGGTGGTGGCGGTGGCGGACCCAGTAGTGGGACCGTGATTGGGGGCAGACCGGGGATAATCACGACCGTCGAACCCACGGGAGCGGGGATCGCATTGGGGTCGTTCGGGTCCAAGCCGGGCGGGGGCACCCCTGGCGGCAGGGGTGGCGGTGCAGGCGGAATCCCGTTGCTGATCTGGATCGTGATGATCGAGCCGGGAACCGTCTGGCCGCTCGGCGAAGTGCCGACGACCGAGCCCACCGACGAGCCGCTGTTGACCGGCGTGGCCTGATCGGCGACCTGGAAGCCAGCGTCCCTCAGCCGCTGCCGGGCCAGATCCTGGGACATCCCGGCGACGCTGGGGACCTTCGAGCCTGGTGCGCCGTCGACGTAGCGCGGATCCGTCGGGGGGAGTTGCACGTCGTCGGGGGTAATCGGCTTCATCGCCGTGAACCAGGTGCGGGCGGGCTCGTTGCCGCCGAAGAGATTGCCGTCGCCGCACTGTCGCAGCGGGAAGGAGCAGAGTTCACCCGGCGTGGTCGAGTCGTCGTAGATGTAGTTGGCGGCCGCGAAGTCACTGGTGAATCCCACGAAGCCCGACGACCGGTGCGCCTCGGTGGTGCCCGTCTTGCCCGACATGGGCAGGCTCCACCCGACCGACCCCGCTGACCCTGCGGCGGTGCCGTTGCCGGAGTCGTCCTTGCTCATCGCGTTCGCCAGCGTGTTGGCGAGTCCTTCGGGGACCACCTGTTCGCAGGTCTCCGTCGTCACGGACACCTCCTTGCCCGAGCGATCGAAGACCTTGTCGATCGGGTTGGGCGGGCACCACGTCCCACTCGAACCGAGGGTCGCCGCGACATTGGACAACTCGAGCGCATTGACCTCGATGGGCCCCAACGTGAACGATCCGAGGTTCTGCCGTTTGACGAAGTCGGCCAGGCTTTCGTTGCTCTCCGGGTCGTAGTCGCGTGCGGTGCCCGGCAGCGCGTACGAACGTAGGCCCAGTTTGACCGCCATGTCGACGGTGCGCTGCACGCCTACCTGGGAGATCAACTTGGCGAAGGCGGTGTTCGGGGAGGTGGCGAGGGCGTCGGTGACGCTCATCTGCCCGCGGTAGTTGCCAGCGTTCAGCACACACCACGTGGCCTGTGGGCAGCCCTTCGCGCCGCCGCTGCCCAACCCCTTGGCCTCGAACCGGGCCGGCGCGTCGAGCTGGGCATTGATGCCCATGCCCATCTCCAGTGCAGCGGCCGTGGTGAAGATCTTGAAGATCGAGCCGGCACCGTCGCCCACCAGGGAGAACGGCTGGGGTTGCATGGTCTCGCCTGCATCGAGGTTCAGACCATAGGTGCGGTTGGATGCCATGGCCAGTACCGGATGCGACTCCTTGCCCGGTCTGATCACGCTCATCACGCTGGCGACGCCGCTGAGGTCGGGCGCCGCGATGCTGGTGATCGCCGACTTCACCGAATTCTGGATGTCGGGGTCGAGCGTGGTTCTGATGAGGTAGCCGCCCTTGGAGACCTGTTCCTTGCTGATGCCCGCGCGAGCCAGATAGTCGAGCACGTAGTCGCAGAAGAACGCCCGGTCGCCCGCGGCGATGCAACCCCGGGGCAGTTCGTTGGGCTGCGGAAGGACGCCGAGGGGTTCCTGCTTCGCCGCCCGCAGCGCCTCCGCCTCCTGGGGCACGTTGTTGATCATGGTGTCCAGCACCACGTTCCGACGTTCCAGGGCGCCCTCGGGGTTGGTGTACGGATTCAGCGTGCTCGTCGACTGGACCATTCCTGCCAGGAGCGCGGCCTGTTGCCAGTTCAGTTCGGACGCGTTGATCCCGAAGTAGGTCTGCGCGGCGTCCTGCACGCCGAACGCGCCATTGCCGAACGACACCAGATTGAGGTATCGCGTCAGGATCTCCGCTTTTGTGAACGTCTTGTCCAACGTCAACGCCATCCGGATCTCACGCAACTTGCGTGCCGGCGTGGTCTCGATCGCGGCGCGCTTCTCCGCGTCGGTCTGCGCGATCACCAGTAACTGGTAGTTCTTCACGTACTGCTGCTCGATGGTGGAACCACCGCGGGTGTCGGCTGCTCCGGACACGTAGCCGGACAGGCCTGTGAGCGTGCCCTTCCAGTCGACGCCGTTGTGCTCAGCAAACCGCTTGTCCTCGATCGAGACGATCGCGAGCTTCATCGAGTTGGCGATCTGATCGGTCGGCACCTCGAACCGTCGCTGGGTGTATAGCCACGCGAGCGGATTGCCCTTCGCATCCACCATCGTCGAGACCGCGGGAACTTCGCCTTCGACTAGCTGGGCGGAGCCGTTGGCAACGACGTCGGAGGCGCGGTTGGACATCAATCCGAAGCCCCCGACGACGGGAAACATCAGGCCCGCGGCGACGACGCTGGCTAGCAGAACGCACCAGGCGAGCTTGATGACCGTGACCGCTGGAGGTACGCGCCTCGGCGGCGGCGCGGCCTGCGATCGGTCGGACATGGCTACAGACTAGCTACGTCGATCGGCACCAGCGTCTCAGCGGTCCGTTTGGTCTTTGGGCGGGGTCCGCGCAAGCGCTGTACGTGCGCGAAGACGCATCACGGCACGGTGGTCCCATTAAATTGGGTTTTGACTGTTGCGCAAAACCCCCCTGACCACCTAGCTTTGACGGACAGTGCGATCTAGGTAACACCTTCGATTGCAATGTGGCGTAGATCGCAGTTGCTTTCTACACCAAGGACTGGGCTGTCCCTGGGGGGCGGCTGGACGAAGGGATCGCTGGTGTCAGGAACACGGCCCGCGGCGCGCAGGACAGTCATGAGTTCCCCAGTAAATGGTTTGGTAGTCCAAAGCGCCGAGGCAGAGGCCCGGATCGCGTGGGTTTCCCAGGCCCGTTGCCGCCAGGCCGACCCCGACGAGTTGTTCGTCCGCGGCGCCGCCCAGCGAAAGGCGGCCGTGATCTGTCGCCATTGCCCAGTGATCTCCGAGTGCGGCGCAGATGCGCTCGACAACCGCGTCGAATTCGGTGTGTGGGGCGGCATGACCGAGCGTCAGCGTCGTGCCCTGCTCAAGCAGCACCCCGAGGTCGTGTCGTGGGCTGAGTTCTTCGCCGCCCAGCGCAAACACCGCAGCGCCGTCTAGGTCGGCGACCGCCCAAGGCCGTTAGGCCGCTTCCGTACCGCCGGTGATCTGGTCGGCGATCGCGCGCAACGCTTCCAGATCGGACACGTCGAATGGCAGTGACGGCACGCCCACGATCGCCACGTGCGGGTTGGCGCCGGTGAACCGAGACAGCAGCCGCACCTCCCGCTTGGCCGTCTGCGCCCGGTCGGCGTGGACGCGCAGCACCGCCGCCGCGATAGCACCGGCCCCGCCTCCCGCGTCCAGTTGATCTGCCGCTTCCCGGGCCTTGTCGGGCTGCAGATAGCACAGTGTCGGGTGGGTCCGGTTGAGAATCAGCCCGGCGAGCGGCATCTTCTCGCTCGACAGCCGGTCGACGAAGAACGACGCCTCCCGCAGTGCGTCCGGTTCGGCGGTGGAGACGACGACGAATTGCGTGCCGCGCCGCTTCAGCAACTCGTAGGTGCGGTCCGCCCTCTCGCGGAAGCCGCTGAACGTCGAATCCAGGGCCTGCACCAAACCGGCTGCATCGGAAAGCATTTGGGAACCCAGGACCGTGGACAACGCCTTCATGGCCAAGCCGGCGACACCCGTGACCAGTTTGCCGATGCCCCGCCCCGGCGCGAGCAGAAGGCGCCACAGGCGACTGTCCATGAAACTGCCAAGGCGTTTTGGGGCGTCGAGGAAGTCGAGTGCGTTGCGTGACGGCGGAGTGTCGACGACGACGAGATCCCACTTGTCCTCACCGAGCAGCTGGCCGAGCTTCTCCATGGCCATGTACTCCTGGGTGCCCGCGAGCGACGTGGCGATGGTTTGGTAGAACTGGTTCTCCAGAATCGCGTCGGCGCGGTCTCCGTCCGAGTACTGGACGACCATCTCGTCGAACGTGCGTCGCATGTCGAGCATCATCGCGTGCAGTTCGCCGGTGACCTCGGGGGCGAGCGGCACGCGCTGCGGCGTGTTGCCGAGATCCTTGATGCCGAGCGCCTGAGCCAGCCGCTTGGCGGGGTCGATCGTCAGGACGACGACGGTGCGGCCGTACTCCGCCGCCCGCAGCGCCATGGCCGCGGCGGTCGTGGTCTTACCGACACCGCCCGCGCCGCAACACACGACGACGCGATTGGATCGATCCATCAGAACGGCGCCGAGGTCGAGGGCGGTGGGTGTCGTGCTCATCTAGCTGTCCTCAATTCTCTTCGCGCAAGCGCTCATCGGATCCCAATTCTCTTCGCGCAAGCGCTCATCGGACCCCTTGCTGGCCAAGTGCTTCTGCGAGTTCGTACAGGCTGCCGAGGTCGACGCCGTCGGCTATGGCGGGCAGTTCGAGTCTCGGAATGTCGACGGCATCGAGTTGTAGCGCACTCTCCGCCCGTGCGCTGATCCGCGTCGAATGTTGAATCGTCTCGGTGAGCAACCCGGCGAAGTCGTCGTCGTCCAGGGTGATCCCGGCCTTGGCCAGGCCCGTACGGACCGAGTCCGCGTCGATGTCGCCCTCGGCGGCCTTGGCGAGATCATTGGGCTCCAGGTACGACGGGATGTTGCGGTTGACGATGACGCTGCCGATCGGCAGCCCGAGCTTTTTGAGCTCGTCGATGGCCTCGACGGTCTCCTGGATCGGCAGTGCCTCGAGGAGCGTGACGACGTGAATGGCGGTCAGCTCGGAGTGGAGCAGCTTGACCACGCCCTCGGCCTGAGAGTGCACCGGACCGCCCTTCGCCAGGTCGGACACGGCTTGGGTGACGTCGAGGAACCGGGCGATGCGTCCCGTCGGCGGCGAGTCCACTACGACGGCGTCGTAGGCCCCATTAATGCCCCCCGTCCTGTCCTTCCCGATGTCTTTCGCCGAGCGCACCACGATCTCCTTGATCTTGCCGGTGAGGAGAACGTCGCGAAGCCCGGGAGCGATCGTCGTCGCGAACTCGATTGCGCCGATGCGTCGCATCGCCCGGCCCGCGATGCCGAGGTTGTAGAACATGTCGAGGTACTCGAGGAACGCTGCTTCGGTGTCGATGGCCAGCGCATTGACGTGACCACCACCGTCCGCGGTCGCGATCTTCACTTCCTCATAGGGCAGCGGCGGCACGTCGAAGAGCTGCGCGATGCCCTGGCGCCCCTCGACTTCGACGAGCAGTACCTTGCGGCCGCCTGCGGCGAGGGCGAGCGCGAGGGACGCGGCGATCGTCGACTTGCCGGTACCGCCCTTGCCGGTGACGAAGTGCAGACGCGCCGTGTTCAGCCGGGACGGCCAGCCAACGGAACTGCGGCTGTTGGGTTCGGGAACATCGGTGGTCACCACTTAATGCTAGCCATCGCCCACACAGGCACCGATAAGCTCGGGCGCATGAGCGAACTGACCAAGTGGGAATACGTGACGGTGGCACTCCTGACGCACGCGACCAAGCAGATTCTCGACCAGTGGGGCGAGGACGGTTGGGAGCTGGTCTCCGTGGTTCCCGGCCCCACCGGTGAGCAGCTCGTCGCCTACATGAAGCGGCCCAGGTGACTTACGGAGCTGGGGGTCCCCCCGATTGCGGGGGAGGGCGAAGCGACTCGGGGACGACTTGGGTGGCCCGACTGGCCGAACTCGGTATCGAGCTGCCCGAGGTCGTTACCCCGCTCGCCGCATACGTTCCCGCGGTGCGGACGGGCAACCTGGTCTACACGTCGGGTCAGCTGCCGATGGTCGCGGGGGCACTTCCGCAGGCGGGCAAGGTCGGCGCCGACGTCAGCCAGGAGGACGCCAAGGGTCTGGCCAGGATCTGCGCGCTGAATGCGCTGGCTGCCGTCCACTCCCTCGTTGGCATCGACGCCGTGACCCGAGTGGTCAAGGTCGTCGGCTTCGTGGCGTCCGCACCGGGTTTCAACGGCCAGCCCGGCGTCGTGAACGGAGCGTCGCAACTCTTCGGGGAGGTCTTCGGCGACGCTGGCGTCCACGCCCGTTCGGCCGTCGGGGTCTCCGAGTTGCCGCTGGATGCGCCTGTCGAGGTGGAGTTGATCGTCGAGGTGGCGTGAGTTCGGGTATCGACGTGGAACACCCCGCCTACGGCAAGCTGCGCCGCGTCACGGACACGGCGTCGGTTCTGTTGTGCGACAACCCGGGCCTGATGACGCTCGACGGCACCAATACCTGGGTGCTTCAAGGGCCGGGCAGCGACGAGATCGTCATCGTCGATCCCGGGCCCGACGATGATCAGCACATCGGCAGGATCGCGAGCCTCGGAAGCATCCCCCTGGTACTCATCAGCCACAAACACGGCGACCACACCGATGCGATCGACAAGCTGGTCGATCGCACGGGCGCGACGGTGCGCGCGGTGGGCAGCGGCTTTCTGCGCGGTCTCGGGGGTCCGCTGTCCGACGGTGAGGTCATCGACGCCGCCGGCTTGCGCATCACGGTGATGGCCACGCCGGGGCATACGTCCGACTCGCTGTCCTTTCTCATCGACGATGCGGTGCTCACCGCGGACACGGTGCTCGGTCGAGGGACCACCGTCATCGACAACGAGGACGGCAGCCTGCGAGAGTACCTGGAGTCACTGCGACGGCTGAACGGATTGGGTCGGCGCGCCGTGCTGCCGGGCCACGGACCCGATCTCGCGGACCTCGAAGCAGTGACGCAGATGTATCTGTCGCACCGCGAGGAGCGTCTCGGCCAGGTCCGCGACGCGCTTCGGGTTCTCGGTGAGGACGCCACGGCGCGCCAGCTCGTCGAACACGTTTACACCGACGTCGACGAGGAGTTGTGGGCGCACGCGGAGTGGTCCGTGCAGGCGCAGCTGGACTACCTGCGGTCCTGACTCGCGACTCGTGCAGTGGGGGGACCTAGCGGGCCCGGCGAGCCAGTCGCTCGGAATCGCTGATCAGCACGCTCTTGCCTTCGAGGCGTATCCACCCGCGATGGGCGAAGTCAGCGAGCGCCTTGTTGACCGTTTCGCGCGACGCGCCGACCAACTGGGCGATCTCCTCCTGCGTGAGGTCGTGCGTGACGCGTAGCGCGCCACCCTCCTGGGTACCGAAGCGCTGGGCGAGCTGCAGCAGCTGCTTGGCGACGCGGCCGGGAACATCGGTGAAGATGAGGTCGGCCAGGTTGTTGTTGGTGCGGCGCAGGCGACGGGCCAACACGCGCAGCAGCTGCTCGGCGATCTCGGGTCGATCAGCGATCCAGGCGCGCAGGGCGTCGCGGTCCATCGACACGGCACGGACCTCGGTGATGGTGATGGCGCTCGAGGTGCGTGGGCCGGGGTCGAAGATCGACAGCTCGCCGAACATGTCGGACGGACCCATGATGGTCAGCAGGTTCTCGCGTCCGTCCGGGGAGCGGCGGCCGATCTTCACCTTGCCCGAGATGATGATGTAGAGCCGATCACCGGGCTCGCCCTCGGCGAACACCGTGTGCCCACGCGGAAAGTCGACTGGCTGCAGTTGCTTGGTCAGCGCAGAGACCGCAGTCGGTTCGACTCCCTGGAAGATTCCGGCCCTCGCCAGGATCTCGTCCACGTTGCCCCTCTTAAGCCGTCGGAAACATTGACAGGAATATTGACCCGCGAAGACCATCCTGTGCTGGACGGCGAAATCAGTCTAAGCGTAGGCAGCTTCGCGACGTGCTCACGCTACACACGATGGGCGTGGCGAGTCGGCTGAAATTCCGGATTCGATCCATGGTGAATGAACACCCACGTGGGCAAACCCGTTGGCGATTCGGCCATGACGCGCTCATCGTACTCGTCGTCGAGCAACTCGTAGGTCTCGACTTCGTTGGTCCGCGCCGCGGGTTTGGCGCAGTCCGCCTTGGCCTGTTCGAGGAACGCGGTGACGTCCGCGGGAGAGACGGTGTCGTCGTCGAGGCCGGCTTCCAACCGGTCGAGCCCGAAGGTCGCCATCATCAGCAACCCCGGGATGAACGCGACGAGCAACCAGGACACATGGCGTAGTAAACACGCCCAAGGTCTCAGGGGGATCACGAAATGCCACCGGTCGGCGCTTACACTTGTCGGTTCCGTCAGTAGGCTGACGGAGTGGCAGCGCGCGCAGTGGTGGCCCCCAAATCCGCCAAGTTCGACACAGAGACCCACGTCGGCCTCGTCCGTCGTGCGCGACGGATGAATCGCACGCTCTCGCAAGCATTTCCGCACGTGTACTGCGAGCTGGACTTCACCAATCCGCTCGAGCTCGCCGTGGCGACGATTCTGTCCGCTCAGAGCACGGACAAAGGGGTCAACCTCACGACCCCGGCGCTGTTCGCGAAGTACCGCACCGCCGCGGACTACGCCGGCGCCGACCGCGAGGAACTAGAGGCCATGGTCCGGCCCACCGGCTTCTACCGGAACAAGGCGAATTCGCTGATGCGACTGGGCCAGGAGTTGACGGCGCGCTTCGACGGAGAGGTTCCCCGGACGCTCGACGAGTTGGTGGCGCTGCCCGGCGTCGGCCGCAAGACGGCCAACGTGATCCTCGGCAACGCCTTCGACACCCCTGGCATCACGGTCGACACCCACTTCGGCAGGTTGGTGCGCCGATGGCGTTGGACCGAACTGGAAGACCCGGTCAAGGTCGAGTTCGCGATCGGTGAGCTGATCCCTCGCAAGGAGTGGACGCTGCTGAGCCACCGGGTGATCTTTCACGGCCGCCGGGTGTGTCACGCCAAGAAGCCGGCGTGCGGGGTATGTGTGCTGGCCAAGGACTGCCCGTCGTTCGGCGCGGGCCCGACGGATCCGCTGACCGCCGCCGCGCTGGTCAAGGGGCCCGAGACGGAGCACCTCCTGGCGCTGGCCCGGCTCTGAGCGCCGTCAGTCCCATGCGTGCGTCGACCAGATGGACCGTGGCGGTGCTCATCGCCGTCGTCGCACTGGCCGTCGGGTTGTGGCGTGAGGTCGGATCGGAGGAATCGAGCGGCGGTGGTGCCGGTAGCGGCTCGCCGTCCGCGGGCGTCGCCCGGGAGCACCGCGACGCCGACACCCCGGAGGCGCTGGCTGGCCCTCGCGCACGGGCCGACCTTCCGCCGTGCCCCGCGCGGGCGGCGGGCCCCGGTCCCGAGGCGCTCCGCGGGGTCACGGTCGAATGCGCCGCCGACGGCAGCCGCGTCGACGTCGGCCGCGTCGTCGCCGGCCGCAACGTGGTCCTGAACCTGTGGGCCTACTGGTGCGGCCCCTGCGCCGACGAACTTCCCGCGATGGCCGAGTACCAACGTCGGATGGGTTCAGCGGTGACGGTGCTGACCGTGCACCAGGACGAAAACGAGACGGCTGCGCTGCTGCGGCTGGCCGAACTGGGTGTCCGACTGCCCACCCTTCAGGACGGTCGACGGCTCATCGCCGCTGCCCTCGAGGTGCCCAACGTCATGCCCGCCACCGTCGTGCTGCGCTCGGACGGTACGGTGGCCGAAATCCTGCCGCGTTCGTTCACCAGCGCCGATGAGATCGCGGCGGAGGTGAATCCAGGGATGGGAGTGCGCGGTTGAACTCCAACGGTGACGGGGGACCGCCGGCTCCACTCGATCCCGCAGCCGCTCCGTCGTGGCTGAAACCGCTGCTCAAGAACGTCGGTGACATGCCGCATGCCTACCGCAGGCGGATACCGGCCAGCATGCTCGCAGCGATCTCCGCGGCCAGCTCGTCGGCGACGCTGACCGGAGTAAAGCGTGACGCCGCCGTCCTGGTCCTGTTCTCGGGACCGTTCGACTCGTCTACCGGCGGCCTGCCCGACGCACTGCCCGATGAAGCCGACCTGCTGGTCACCGTTCGCGCGTCGACGTTGCGCCAACACGCGGGGCAGGCGGCGTTCCCCGGCGGTGCGGCCGATCCGGGTGACGGCGGGCCCGTCGGCACCGCGCTGCGGGAGGCACGCGAGGAAACCGGCATCGATCCCAACCGTTTGCAGCCGCTGATCACGCTCGAGCGGATGTTCATCCCACCGTCGGGTTTCCACGTCGTACCCGTGCTCGCCTACTCGCCCGACCCCGGACCGGTGGGAGTCGTCGACGAGAGCGAGACGGCGATCGTCGCCCGCGTCCCCGTGCGTGCGTTCATAAACCCCGAGAATCGACTGATGGTGTACCGCAAGGACAACACCAGCCGATTCGCCGGGCCTGCGTTTCTGCTCAATCAGATGCTCGTCTGGGGATTCACTGGTCAGGTCATCTCGGCCATCCTCGACGTCGCAGGCTGGGCCGAGCCCTGGGACAGCGACGACGTCCGCGAATTGGATGCGGCAATGGCCCTCGTCGGCGGTGCCGGCGATTACCGTGAGGGCCAACAATGACATCCTCGCAATGGCTTGATCTGGCCGTCCTCGCCATCGCCTTCGTCGCCGCCGTCTCCGGCTGGCGTTCCGGGGCGCTTGGCTCGCTGCTGTCCTTTGTCGGTGTCATCCTCGGCGCCGTCGCGGGGGTGCTGCTGGCGCCGCACGTGGTGGGCCATGTCGACGGGCCGCGGACCAAGCTGTTCGTGGCGCTGTTCCTGATCCTCGGACTCGTCGTCATCGGCGAGATCGCAGGCGTCGTACTGGGTCGGGCCGTGCGCGGCGCCATCAGGAACGGGGGGTTGCGCACCGTCGACTCGGTCGTCGGGGTCGCGCTCCAACTCGTCGCGGTACTGGTCGCCGCCTGGCTGCTCGCCACCCCGCTCACATCCTCCGATCAGCCCAATCTCGCAGCGGCCGTGCGTGGTTCGCGGGTGCTGTCAACGGTCGACGACCTCGCTCCTGCGTGGTTGAGGCGGGTGCCGACGCGGCTGTCGTCGCTGCTGGACACCTCTGGACTGCCCGACGTGCTGCAGCCGTTCGGCCGCACTCCCATCGTGAACGTCGACGTACCCAATGCCGCACTGGCGAACGACCCCGTCGTCGCGGCCACCCGGCCGAGCGTGCTGAAGATTCGCGGCGTGGCGACGAGCTGCCAGAAGGTGCTCGAGGGCAGCGGATTCGTCGTCGCACCGAACCGGGTCATGTCGAATGCGCACGTCGTCGCCGGCTCCGAGAGCGTGACCGTGGAGGCCGCAGGCAAGACTTATGACGCGACCGTGGTGTCCTACGACCCGAACGCGGACATCTCCATCCTCGACGTGCCCGACCTACCGTCGACGCCGCTGCAGTTCGACATGCAGGAGGCGCCCACGGGGACCGATGCGCTGGTCATGGGGTATCCCGGAGGCGGGGAGTTCACCGCCACCCCGGGACGCATCCGCGAGATCATTCAGCTCAACGGGCCCGACATCTATCACACGACGACCGTCACCCGCGAGGTCTACACCATCAGAGGAACTGTCCGGCAAGGCAATTCGGGTGGGCCGCTGATCGACAAGGACGGCAAGGTGCTCGGCGTGGTGTTCGGCGCGGCGGTCGACGATGCGGACACCGGTTTCGTGCTCACCTCGAACGAGGTGGCGAAGCAGATGGCGAGGGTGGGCAACACCCAGCGGGTGTCCACCGATACCTGCATCTCCTGAATCAGCCGCCGTAGACGCCTGCGAGGAACCTCGTCAGTTGCTCGTTGACGTGGTCGGGGTTCTCCTCGTGCGCGAAATGTCCGGAGCCCGAGATCGATACGTATCGTCCGTGCGGGGCGAAGCGCTGCGTGCGGTACACCGGGTCGGCCAGCACGTACGGGTCGGCGTCGCCTCGCATGTGCAGCACGGGCACCGCCAGCGGACGCTTCATCGACCGCATGAAGCGTCGTCCCTCACTACGCAACTGGCTACGCACCGCCCAACGCTGATACTCCAGTGCCGAGTGCGCCGCCGACGGGATCTGGATGGCCCGACGCATGTGGCGTACCGTCTCCGAGAAGTCCTCGGAAGCAAGCCATTTGGCGCCAGCTCGGCTGCGAACGAGACCCTCGAGCTCGGCGGCGTCGTCGCGCGTCAGCGACCGCTCCGGCCAGAAGGGCATCTGGTAGCGCATCATCCAGGGCAGCAGGGCCAGGCCCTGGTCGCGGCGCGTCAACGCGGACGCACGAAGCGCCACCGGGTGCGGTGAGCTGACGACGGCGATGGCCCGCACCACCCGGGGATGCAGCACGGAGGTCGCCCAGCAGACGAGTCCGCCGTCGGCGTGCCCGACCAACGTCGCCGTCTCGTGGCCGAGTGCGCGAACCAGGCCCGCGGTGTCGCCCGCCAGCGTCCACCCGTCGTATCCGCGCGGCGGCTTGTCGCTGCCTCCGTAGCCGCGCAGATCGACGGCCACCACTCGAGCGCCCTGCAGCCCGCGGAGCTGATGGCGCCAGGACCACCAGAACGATCCGAACCCGTGCAGGAGGATCACCAGCGGCTGGTCGGCCGCCTCCGTCGCGTCCTCGACACCGTGATTCGCCTCGACTACGTGGAAGCGAATCCCGTTGGCGTGCACGTCCATATGTCGCCAGGGGCCAGCGATCCGCGTCACCGACGGGTCGGGCGGTGGTTGTGTGACGCCGCGTCGAATCATCCCCCGGTCGCTTCGCTCTCCCCCGCAAGCGGGGGACCCCCAGCGCCGGAGCGGCCCCGGGTCATTACCAGCCGGATGGATCTGTGGTCGACGCGGCGCCGTTGAGGGACGCAGGCCTGGAAGGCTTGTCGCCGCCGGGCACCAACGCGACCCGTGCCTCCTTGACGGACTCGATCGTCTGCTGCGGGCCCCTGATCTTCCTGACCTTCAGGTAGCCAAGGAACGCGAGCAGTCCGGTCGTCAGCAGCATGAGGCCGAAGACGATGAGGTCCGCCGCCCACCTCTGGAGCCACAGGTCCAGCACGTCAGAGAGAAAGAAGAAGAAGAAGAACGTCGAGTAGAACAGCACGACGAGCGCCAGGACGAAGTAGACGCCGCCCGTCAGACCCTTCTTGACGTCGCGGGTGATCTCGGCGCGGGCGAGTTCGACCTCCGCGCGCACCAGGGTGGACATCTGTGACGTCGCATCCTTGACCAGGTCCCCGACGGAGGGATCAGACTTGGGTGCATGCGGATCGACCAGCGGAATCGAGGTCACCGTCGTCGGAACCCCGCTCTTGCGGTCGCCATTGCTCACGGACACGTCCTCCTGCTCGATGTATTCGTGCTCATGTTGCCATGTCGCGCCCGCTGCAACGATTCCGGCCGACGATAGACTGAACGGAGTTCGGTGATGGGCCGGAGCTGTCGCGAGGGGGTTTCTTGCAGGTACCACGGAATGATCGCTGGCAATCATTGGTGTCCGTCGGCGTCGTCTCCTTGGCCGTTCTCCTCGTCTCTGCCCTGACCACGCCGCACGTCGCGACCTCCCGAGCCGACGGGCAGGTCATTCTCGGCGGTGGGTCGGGGATCGTGATCGACGGCGACACGTTCTGCACCCTCACGACGATCGGCAACGACGACAAGGGAAACCTGATCGGCTTCACGTCCGCGCACTGCGGCGGGCCTGGGGCGCAGGTCGCCTCGGAACGCGCGGAGGGCGCCGGTGTCGTCGGGACCATGGTGGCGGGCAACGACGGCCTCGACTACGCGGTCATCCAGTTCGACCCGCAGAAGGTACAGCCGGTCAACACCATCGACGGCTTCGAGATCGACGGCCTCGGGCCCGATCCGATGTTCGGTGAGAGTGCCTGCAAGCTCGGCCGCACGACGGGACAGTCCTGCGGGGTCACCTGGGGGCCGGGCGACAAGCCGGGCACGATCCTCAACCAGGTGTGCGGGCAACCCGGCGACTCCGGCGCCCCGGTCACGGTGAACAACCTCCTCGTCGGGATGGTCCACGGCGCCTTCAGCGAGGATCTACCGACGTGCGTGGTGAAGTTCATCCCGCTGCACACCCCCGCGGTCACCATGTCGATGACCGCGATCCTCGCCGACATCAACGCGAAGAACCGACCGGGCTCTGGCTTCGTCCCGGTCTCCTCCTCCTGAAACGCGAGCCGCGCCGGCCGCCTAGCTCAGGTGGTGGACTTCCTGCAGTCCGTACACCGGGGTGGGTAGACCTTCGTAGCGCGCCTTCAGCTGCAGCGCCAGGTACAGCGAATAGTGCCGTGATTGGTGCAGATTGCCGCCGTGGAACCACAGGTTCTCCTGTTGGGTGGGCTTCCACATGTTGCGTTGTTCGCCCTCCCACGGCCCTTGGTCCTTCGCGGTGTCGCTGCCCAGACCCCACACCTTGCCCACCTTGTCGGCGACGTCCTGACCGATCAGGTCGGCTGCCCAGCCGTTCATCGAGCCGTATCCGGTGGCGTAGACCACGACGTCGGCGGGCAGTTCGGTGCCGTCGCCGAGCACCACGGCGTCCTCGGTCAGGTGGTCGACCTGGCCGTGGGCCAGCTTGATGCTGCCGTCCGCCACC
>JBBRTH010000002.1:0-163620 GCA_038244615.1 Mycobacteriales bacterium
CTGGCCGTGACGCGCTGGCGGGAGGATGCGACGCGCGACGCCTGGGGCAGCTATCTGCTGCTGCGTGATGAACAGACCGGTGTGGCGTGGTCAGCCACCCGGCAACCTTTGCGCACCGCGATGCAGGACGCGGCAGTGACCTTCAACGAAGGCCGCGCCGAGTACGTCATGCGCGAAGGCTCGCTCACAAGCACGCTGCAAGTTGCCGTGGCTCCCGACGCCGATATCGAGTTGCGGCGCTTGACCCTGATCAACAATGGCGACCAACCGCGCAGACTGTCATTGACGTCGTATGCCGAGTTGGTTGTCGGCCCGATCGGAGCCGACAACGCGCACCCGGCGTTTTCCAAGATGTTCGTCCAGACCGCGTGGGACGGCGTGCGCGGCGTGCTGCTGGCCACCCGGCGCAAGCGTGCAAAGGGCGAGGCCGGGATCTGGGCGGCCCATGCGCTGCAGATCGAAGGCCGGCCGGGCGAGCGCGCGTTCGAACACGAGACAGATCGTGCGCGCTTCCTGGGTCGCTGTCGCGCGTTGCCCGATGCGCTGGCCATGCAGCCTGGCGCACCCTTGTCCAACTTCACCGGCACGGTGCTCGATCCAATCTTCAGCCTGCGCCAGCACGTCACCCTTGCGCCTGGTGGCACCGTTTCGCTGCTGCTTTGGACGCGGCTGGCCGATACCCGTGAGGGCGCGTTGGCACTCACCGCACAACTCGATGACCCGAACGCTGCAGAACAGATGTTCGTGAACGCAGCCCGCCATGCTTGTGCGGAACGGTCACGTCTGGGCGTCGACCAGGCGCAAAGCAACTGCTTTGACCGTTGGCTTGGTGCGCTGCTGTTCAGCGATCCGTCCCAACGCGCCGCTGCCAACTTGCTGGTGCGTGGACACGGGGGGTCGCCGACGTTGTGGGCCGCTGGCATCAGCGGCGATCGGCCGATCATGCTGCTACGCGCGAACAGCCCCGCGGAACTGCCGCTCCTGGAGACGGTTCTGCTGGCGCAGACGGATTGGCGCAGCAAGCGCCTGGCCGTTGATTTGGTCATTCTCAACACGGCGAGCGCAGCTGCTGCCGATACACTTCAGGACGCGATCGTGCCGCTCGTCAGCGCGCAACAGGTTCGCCTCAAAGCCAACAGCGCAGCAGTCAAGGCCGAGGTGTTCGTGTTCCGCGCCGCCGCGATCAGCGACGAAGTTCTGGATGGCCTGCTCACGGTGGCACGCGTGCTGCTCGGCCCCAGGGATCCTGCTGGCGATGTCCAGGCCAGCGATCCGATGAACATTGCGGCGGTCGTCCCCCTGGTCGCCAGCACACCGGCGCAAACCATCAACGCTGGCGCGCACCCTCTGGAGTTCCCCAATGGCCATGGCGGCTTCAGCTGCGCTGGCAGGGCATACCGCGTTGATCTCGAAGACGGGCGCTGCACGCCGGCACCGTGGATCAATGTCATCTCGAACCCTGACTTCGGCTTCCTGGTGTCCGCGGAGGGCGGCGGGTATACATGGTCGGTCAACAGCCAGCAGAACCCGCTCACGCCATGGCCGAACGATCCGGTCAGCGACAGCCCGCACGAAATTCTCTACTTGCGTGACGAAGACAGCGGCACCTTGTGGAGCGCCACCGCGTTGCCCATTCGTGTCGCCGGCGCCGCCTACCATGCCACGCACGGCAAAGGCTACAGCCGGTTCTCGAGCGACGCGCACGGCATCGGTCTCGACCTGATGATGTGCGTGGCGCCGACCGACTCTGTGAAGCTGTCGCGGCTGCGACTGTGCAATCGCTCGACGTCGGTCAGGCGCCTGTCTGTCACGGCCTATGTCGAGTGGGCGCTCGGGGCAAACGGCAGTGAGCCTGCGCCGTTCGTGGTCACGACGCGGGAAGAGAAGACTGGCGCACTGTTGGCGCGCAACCGGTGGCGCAGCGAGTTCGCCGATCGCGTGGCGTTCATCGACCTGTGCGGCTTGCAGCAGTCGATGAGTGGGGATCGCAAGGAGTTTCTTGGATCTTTTGGCAACGTGAGTCGACCCGCTGCGCTGCAGGATGGGTCGGCGTTGTCGGGTCGTGTCGGCGCGGCACTGGATCCGTGCGGCGCATTGCAGACACGCATCGAGTTGCCACCCAACACACAGATCGACATCGCCTTTCTGCTCGGCGACGCGGATTCCGACAAGAACGCGCAGGCACTGATCCTGAAGTACCGCGCCGATTGCTTCGAGCAGGTTCTCGCCGACGTCGCAGCCCAGTGGAATGGCCTGCTCGACACCGTCCAGGTGCGGACGCCGAATCGGGCCATGGACATCATGCTCAACGACTGGCTCCCCTACCAGGTGCTGAGTTGCCGCGTGTGGGCGCGCAGCGGCTACTACCAGGCCAGCGGCGCGTACGGATTCCGTGACCAGTTGCAGGACGTGATGGCGTTGTGTGTGAGTCGGCCTGATCTCGCCCGCGAACACGTTCTGCGCGCGGCTGGCCGCCAGTTCAATGAGGGTGACGTTCAACACTGGTGGTTGCCACCGGGCGGGCAGGGCATCCGGACCAGGATCAGCGACGACCGCATCTGGCTGGTCTACGTCGCCGCGCACTATGTCGATGTCACGGGCGACGCCGCGGTGATGGACGAGATTCTTCCGTTTCTCGTGGGCGCGCCGATTCCCGCCGACGCTACCGATTCATTCGCGCTGCCAGGCGCATCCTCCCAGACCGCCAGCCTCTACGAACACTGCGTGCGTGCGCTTGACTCAGGACTCGCGCGCGGCGCGCACGGCCTGCCGCTGATGGGAGCCGGCGACTGGAACGACGGGATGAACAGCGTCGGGGAACAAGGCCGCGGGGAAAGCAGCTGGCTTGGCTGGTTCCTGGTGACCACCATCACGGAGTTCTTGCCCTATGTCGAGCTGCGTGGCGATACGGAGCGAGCAAGACGCTGGCGCGAGTATGCGACCGAGCTGCGTGGCGCTTTGGAGAGCGCGTGGGATGGCGAGTGGTACCGGCGCGGCTACTACGACGACGGCACGCCACTGGGCTCCCATCAAAGCGAGGAATGCCGGATCGACAGCATCGCCCAGTCGTGGAGCGTCCTCGCGGGGGCGGCGAGCCTGGATCATGCTTCGCAAGCCATGGAATCGGTGGACCGCATGCTTGTCGATCATGAGAACCAGGTCGCGCTGCTATTCACCCCTCCATTCGATCGCAGTCCGGTCTACCCCGGTTACATCAAAGGCTACCCGCCGGGCCTGCGAGAAAACGGAGGGCAATATACCCACGGGGCGACCTGGTCGATCTTTGCCTGGGCACAACTCGGTGACGGCGATCGCGCCGGCGCGATGTTCGATCTGATCAATCCGATCCATCACAGCGACAGTGCCGAGGCCGTCGCGCGCTACAAGGTGGAGCCGTACGTCGCCAACGCGGACGTCTACTCCGTCGCGCCGCACGTGGGTCGCGGGGGCTGGACGTGGTACACGGGCACTGCGGGATGGTTGTACCGCGCCGGTCTCGAAGCCTTGCTCGGGTGTCAGCTGCGCGGAGATCGGCTGCTGATCGACCCCTGCATTCCAAAGAGCTGGCCGGGTTTCCAGCTCACCTACCTGCGGCGCGGGCCGCAGCACGCCGTCACGCGTTACGAGATCACGGTCGACAACGTTTCCCGTCTCGGCCGAGGCGTGACGCGGGTCGAACTCGACGGAGCGGAACTCTCTGCCACTGGGGGCGTTGCACTGATCGATGACGGCGAGACCCATACGCTGCACATCACCATGGGCCAACCAAAGGATCAATGATGAGCCAGGACGTCAGCCGTATCGCCGGCAAGCCGGCACCAAAGGCCAGCCTGGTCGACATTGAAAGCCTCCTGGCCGCATATGCCGACCTGCAACCTGACCCCAGCGTGCCGGCGCAGCGGGTTGTGTTCGGCACATCGGGTCATCGCGGCACATCGCTCGACGGCAGCTTCAACGCGTGGCATGTGCTGGCGATCACGCAGGCCCTGTGCGAGCACCGAAAGGGGAAGGGCATCGATGGCCCTCTGTTCATCGGTGTGGATACCCATGCACTGTCGCAGCCAGCGTTCGAGAGTGCGCTGGAGGTGCTGGCCGCCAACGGCGTGGAGACCATGATTGCTTGCGGCGGTGAATTCACGCCGACACCAGCAGTCTCCCATGCGATCCTTGTCCACAACCGCAGCCGGACCAGCGGCCTGGCCGACGGCATCGTCATCACACCGTCGCACAACCCACCGGACAGCGGCGGCTTCAAATACAACCCGCCCAACGGTGGCCCGGCCGGCTCCGAGATCACCGGCTGGGTGCAACAGCGCGCCAATGCCTTGCTCGAAGTCGGCCTCAAGGACGTCAAACGCATGCCGCTGGCCCGAGCGCGCGCAGCCGTCACAACGCATGAGCACGACTACGTTGGCGCATACGTCGCCGACCTCGGCAACGTGATCGACTTCGATGTGATCCGGGGCGCTCGCCTGCACCTGGGCGTCGATCCGCTCGGCGGCGCCGGCGTGCACTACTGGGCCCGGATCGCAGAGCGCTACCAGCTGGACCTGACGGTGGTCAACACCGAAGTCGATCCGCAGTTCGCGTTCATGACGGCCGATTGGGACGGCAAGATCCGGATGGACCCGTCGTCCCGCTACGCGATGCAGCGGCTGATCGCGCTGAAGGACCGCTTTGACGTGGCCTTCGCCTGCGACACCGATCACGACCGCCACGGCATCGTCACGCGCAGTGCCGGCCTGCTGCCGGCGAACCACTACCTGAGCGTTGCCATCGACTATCTGTTCCGGCACCGCCCGCAGTGGAGCGCGGCGGCTGCGATTGGCAAAACGCTGGTCAGCAGCGCGATGATCGATCGCGTCGCTAAGCGCCTCGGGCGCAACTTGTTCGAGGCGCCGGTCGGCTTCAAATGGTTCGCGCCCGGCCTGTTCGATGGCAGCCTGGGCTTCGGCGGCGAGGAGAGCGCGGGAGCATCCTTCCTGCGCCGCGACGGCCATGTGTGGACAACCGACAAGGACGGCATCGCGGCGGCGCTTCTGTCGGCCGAAATCACGGCCCGCACCGGGGGCGACCCCGGCGCGCTATATAACGCGCTGTGCGCCGAATTCGGGGAGTTCTTTGCCGATCGCATCGATGCCCCGGCCACCCCGGCGCAGAAGCAGGCCCTGGCGAAGCTGGCACCGGCGCAGATCGTGCAAACCGAACTGGCGGGCGAGCCCATCACCAGCGTGATCGACAAGGCGCCGGGCAACGACGCGCCGATCGGCGGCATCAAGGTCAGCGCGGCAAGCGGCTGGTTCGCCGCACGGCCGTCGGGCACCGAAGACATCTACAAGATTTACGCCGAGAGCTTTCGCGACGAAGCGCACCTGCGCCGCCTGCTCGCAGAGGCGCAACGCATCGTGGACACCGCACTGGAACCCAAGGAATCGACATGACCACCCTGAATCCCGATCTCCTGCGCAAGATGCACGCCTGGTGGCGAGCGGCCAACTACCTCTCGGTGGGCCAGATCTACCTGCATGCCAATCCGCTGCTCGAAGAGCCGCTGACGCTGGCACACATCAAACCGCGCCTGCTCGGGCATTGGGGCACCACGCCGGGCCTGAACCTGCTGTACGTGCACCTGAACCGGTTGATCAAGGAGCACGACCTGGACATGATCAACGTGATCGGGCCGGGCCACGGCGGCCCCGGGCTGGTGGCGAGCACCTATCTGGAGGGCACCTACACCGAGACCTATCCCGACATCACGCGCGATCGCGACGGCATGCGCAAGCTGTTCCGGCAGTTCTCCTGGCCCGGCGGAATTCCGAGCCACGTTGCGCCGGAAACCCCGGGTTCTATCCACGAAGGAGGCGAGCTGGGTTATTCGCTGGCCCATGCGTATGGCGCGGCATTCGACAACCCCGGGCTGATCGTGGCCTGCATCGTCGGTGATGGCGAAGCCGAGACCGGGGCACTTGCGGCGAGTTGGCATTCGAACAAGTTCCTCAACCCGGCGCGCGACGGCGCTGTGCTGCCCATCCTGCATCTCAACGGTTTCAAGATCGCGAACCCCACCGTGCTGGCGCGGATTGGCCGCGAGGAGCTGACATCATTGCTGCGCGGCTACGGCCACGACCCGCACTTCGTGGTCGGCGACGATCCCATGACCGTGCACCAGCAGCTCGCCGACACGCTGGAGCTTGTCCTCGCAAAAATTCTGGCCATCCAGGCTGCGGCGCGAGCGCCGCATGCGCAGAAGCCGCCGCCGCGTCCGCGCTGGCCGATGATCGTGTTGCAGACGCCCAAGGGCTGGACCGGCCCGAAGGAAGTCGATGGTCTCCCGGTCGAGGGCACCTGGCGGGCCCACCAGGTGCCGATCACGCAATTCACCAGCGCCGGACACATCCGCCAGCTCGAAGACTGGATGCGCAGCTACCGGCCGCAGGAACTGTTCGACGCCGGTGGCCGCTTCAAGGAAGAATTCGCGGCGCTCGCACCTTCCGGTCGACGTCGCATGGGCGCCAATTCGCACGCCAACGGCGGCGCGTTGCTGGCGCCGTTGGTCATGCCGGATTTCCGCGAATTCGCGGTCCCGGTGGTGGCGCCCGGTGCGGCGATGGGTGAGTCCACCCGGGTGCTGGGCACCTTCCTCGCCGAAGTGATGCGCGCCAACCTGGCCAGCGCCAACTTCCGCCTGTTCGGCCCGGACGAAACTGCCTCCAACCGGCTTGGTGCGGTGGTGGAGGTCAGCGGCAAGGCGTGGATGGCCGACGTCGAAGCGGTGGATGTGAATCTGTCTGCCGACGGCCGGGTGATGGAGGTGCTGAGCGAGCATCTGTGCCAGGGCTGGCTCGAAGGCTATCTGCTCACCGGGCGCCACGGCTTGTTCTCGTGCTACGAGGCCTTCGTCCACATCATCGATTCGATGTTCAACCAGCACGCCAAGTGGCTGGAGGTGTGCCGGCAGATTCCGTGGCGCAAGCAGATCGCATCGCTGAACTACCTGCTCACCTCGCACGTCTGGCAGCAGGACCACAACGGCTTCTCGCACCAGGACCCAGGCTTCATCGACGTGGTGGCGAACAAGAAGTCCGACGTGGTCCGCATCTACCTGGCGCCGGACGCGAACTGCCTGCTGTCGATCGCCGACCATTGCCTGCGCAGCCGCAACTATGTCAACCTGATCATCGCCGGCAAGGCCCCGGCGCTGCAGTGGCTCGACATCGATTCGGCCGCACGCCATTGCGAGATCGGTGCCGGCGTCTGGGCGTGGGCCAGCAACGACGCCGGCGGCGAGCCGGATGTGGTGATGGCCTGCGCCGGCGACGTGCCGACGCTTGAAACGCTGGCGGCCGTTGCGTTGCTGCGCGGTTATGTGCCGGACATCCGGATTCGCGTCGTGAATGTGGTCGACCTGCTGGCGCTGCAGCCGCAATCCGAGCATCCGCACGGCCTGAGCGACGACACGTTCGACGCCATGTTCACGCGCGACAAGCCTGTCATATTCGCGTTTCACGGATATGCGGGGCTGATCCACCGGCTCACCTACCGGCGCCACAACCACGACAACCTGCACGTGCGCGGCTACAAGGAGGAAGGCACGACGACCACTGCGTTCGACATGGTGGTGCTGAACAATATCGACCGCTACCAGTTGGCGCTTGACGCCATTCGCCGGATCCCGCGCCTTGCCGACCTTGTCGAAGGCGCGACCCGGCGGTACGAGGCAAGCATCGCACGACACAAGGCCTACATCAGCGAGCACGGCGAAGACCTGCCGGAAGTGCGCGACTGGCGCTGGCCGGCCGGCCCCGCGATACCTCGGGCGGTCTCATGAACAACGCGCTTGATCAGCAGTGCATCGACACCCTGCGCTTCCTCTCGGTGGATGCGGTGCAGAAGGCCAACAGCGGCCACCCAGGCATGCCGATGGGCGCCGCCCCGATGGCGTATGTGTTGTGGACGCAGTTCCTCAAATGCAATCCTGCCAATCCCGGTTGGGCCGACCGCGACCGCTTCGTGCTCTCCGCCGGTCACGGCTCGATGCTGTTGTACAGCCTGCTGCATCTCAGTGGCTACGACCTCTCGCTCGACGACATCAAGAGCTTTCGCCAATGGGGCAGCAAGGCGCCCGGGCATCCGGAACGCGGGCACACGCCGGGCGTCGAAGTCACCACGGGGCCGCTCGGGCAGGGGTTTGCGAACGCGGTTGGCATGGCGATCGGCGAAGCGCAGCTCGCGGCACGCTACAACCGGCCGGGTCACACCGTCGTCGACCACCGCACCTACGTGATCGTCGGCGACGGCGACCTGATGGAAGGGGTGGCGGCCGAGGCCACATCTCTGGCCGGGCATCTCGGGCTCGGCAAGCTGGTCTGCCTGTACGACGACAACCGCGTGACGCTCTCCGCCGGCACCGACATGGCCTTTTCGGAGGACCGGGCGGCCCGGTTCACCGCCTGCGGCTGGCACACCGTGTCGGTTGCGGATGGCAACGATCTCGATGCGATCGCAGCAGCGTTGCACTCGGCACGTTCCGAATCCTCGAGGCCGTCCCTGATCCTGGTGCGCACGCACATCGGATATGGGTCCCCGAACAAGCATGACAGTTTCGAAGCGCACGGTTCGCCGCTCGGCGTGGACGAGGTTCGGCTGACCAAGCAGCATCTCGGCTGGCCCACCGAGCCACCTTTCCTGATTCCCGATGCGGCCCTCGCGCATATGCGACAGGCGCTGACAAGCGGTGAACGCGACGAGGCCGCATGGAATGCGCGCATGCGGACCTACGCGTTGGCCTTCCCCGCCCTGGCGGCGGAGCTGCAACGCAGCCTGCGTGGCGAACTGCCGGCTGGCTGGGACGCCGAGATTCCGGTGTTTCCCGCCGACGCCAAGGGCCTGGCGACGCGGGCCGCGTCGGCCAGGGTGATGAATGCGATGGCCCCGAAGCTGCCGGCGTTGACGGGCGGCTCGGCCGACCTGGACCCTTCGACCAAGACCGCGCTCAAGGGGTTGGGGGATTTCAATCCTCCCTCGACTCCCGGCGATGACACACAAGGTTCCGACGGTGGCGGCTGGAGCAGCGCCGGCCGCAACCTGCATTTCGGCGTGCGCGAACACGCGATGGGTGCCATCCTCAACGGACTGGCCGCGCATGGCGGCTTCATCCCGTACGGCGCCACCTTCCTGATCTTCTGCGACTACATGCGACCGTCGATCCGGCTGGCTGCGCTGATGAAGCTGCACGTCGTGTATGTGTTCACCCACGACAGCCTGGCAGTCGGCGAAGACGGTCCCACCCACCAGCCGGTGGAGCAACTGGCCAGCTTGCGCGCGATGCCCGGGCTCACGGTGATCCGCCCGGCCGACGCCAATGAAACTGCCGTGGCCTGGAAGGTGGCCGTGGAAAGCCGGGAGCGCCCGGTGTTGCTGGCGCTGACCCGGCAGGATGTGCCGATGCTGGATCGCACCCTGTATGCCGGCGCCGAAGGCCTGCGACGTGGCGCCTATGTTCTCAGCGATGCGAAGAGAAGGGCGCCGACGTTGATTCTCATCGCCAGCGGATCGGAGGTTGCCCTGATCGTGGCCGCCGCCGAGCGGCTGCAAGGGGAGGGCATCGCCGTGCGCTGCGTGTCGATGCCCAGCTGGGACCTGTTCGACGCCCAGCCGCAGAGCTATCGAGATGAGGTACTTCCGCCCGGTGTGTCGGCAAGGCTGGCGGTGGAGATGGGCGTGCCGCAGGGTTGGCATCGCTATGTCGGGGACCGAGGCGATGTGCTTGGCGTGGAACGCTTCGGAGCATCCGCACCTGCCGCCATCCTGCTGCGCGAATACGGATTCACCATCGACAACGTGGCGGAACGCGCACGCAAGCTGCTGGCCCGTTGAGGCGCCGCAAACGCCAACGATGGAAAACACTGACACGACGGCGAGGTCCATCTCGATACGGAACCTGTCCCGGCTGGCCGTCGTCTGCTGGGTGCTGTTCCATGCGTACCGCGCCCTGCGTCGATTTTCCTGGGGTGCGGGGAATACCGGCGCGCCAGCCGAGTTCGCGGCGCGATTGGTAACGCTGGGGCCTGCATTCGTCAAATTGGGCCAGGTCATGAGCACCCGCCCGGACATGCTGCCACCGGCCTATGTCGAGGCTCTGGCGGCCCTGCAGGAGAAGGGACCCAGAGTAGCGCCAGAACAGGTTCGAATCACGATCGAGGGCGAGCTTGGCAAGACGCTCGAACAGCTGTTCGCGTCGTTCGACCCCATGCCTGTCGCCGCCGCCTCGCTGGCGCAGGTGCATCGGGCAACGCTTGCGGACGGGACGGTCGTCGCCGTCAAGGTCCAACGGCCCGGCCTGGAACGCTTGATGGGCCGCGATCTGGACGCGATCGGGCTGGGCGTGCGGCTGCTCTACGGCCTGTTTCCGCGGCGCATGCGACGCACGAACCTGCTCGATTTCATTTCCGAGTTCCGGCGCTACACGTTGCGGGAACTCGACTTCCTGGAGGAAGGGAACGTCATCGGCCGCTTTCGCGCAAACTTCGCAGGCCGCACGGACGTCAAGTTTCCCACGGTCCACTTCAGCCATACCAGCCGCCATCTGCTCACCATGGATTGGGTCGAGGGCTTGCGTGTTGGCGAGGCTGCGAGCTCGCTCGGCGCGCAGCAGAAGCAACGGCTGGTGACCCTGCTGGTCGATGTCCTGCTGCAGATGTTCGTCTCCGACGGCCTCTTTCACGCCGACCTCCACCCGGGAAACATCTTCTTTCACCCGGACGGGACCTTCACGCTGCTCGATTTCGGAATGCATGGAGAACTCACGGCGCCGCAGCGCGATCGGTTCATCCTGTATTGGTTCGCCGTCGTTCAACGGCAGACCCGCCGGGCCTTCCACCACTTCAAGGCGCAGACGCGCAGGTTGCCAGAGGCAAACGAGGAGGCGTTCTTCGCGCGTTTCGAAGTGCTTGCAAATGCGTTCTATGCATCCCGCCTGAGCGAGATGAGCTTCACCAAGGTCTACCTCGAGATGATGAAGGCCGGGTACGAGGACGGATTTGTTTTTCCACGCGAATTGATGCTGCATGCCAAGGCGCTCACAACGGCCGAATCGTTGATCTTCGTGCTGGCGCCCGAGGCGCGGTTCGAGGAGTTGTCCCGGCCGTTCATCGCCCGCGAATACGCCGCGAGAGCATCGTCACTCGACCTTCTCAAGCGGCGGGTTTCCCAACTGGCTCCCGAACTCCTGCTGCTTGGCGAGTTCCTGCCGCCGGAAGCCGTGGACGAGTCCTGGGACTGGAATGCGACCCTTGAACTGTTCGGTGAGTTGCAAGGTCACCTCGGCCGGTCCCTCGAGCGATCACTCGAGCGGGGCGGTCTGTGGCAGACGCTCATCGAGCCACACGCGCGGGCGGTCCTCAAGGGCACGGCGCTCGGCGAAGCGACCGGCGACCTCTTGAATGAGGCGTGGGATCGCTACTACGAACTCGAGCCGTCGATTGCGATCCAGCCCACCCTGGGCGCGGTCTTCACGACCCATCTGGCTGCCGCCACGCTGGCGCTGCACCAGGTGCTGCTGCGGCACGGAACCTCGGCCGCCGAGTCGTACCGGCTGATTTTCGACATCGGCTGGAGGATCTATGTGCAGATGGGCGAAATCCCGCTGCTGGTCGCGAGTGCGGTGACGCGCGATCCGCACAAGCGTCTCAAGCTGGCCACGGATCTCTTTCGGGCCTTTCCGTTCGGCGCGCCGGCCTATGAATGGCGGGACGTCATGAGCACGGACGGATCGATCGCATTCGATTGCACGAAGTGCCCGGTGGCGGAGTTCTTCGGAAAGCAGGAAGCTTCCGAACTGTGCGTCCAGACCTTCTGCCGGCTCGATTTCCCGCTGGCAGAAAAGTGGGGAGGACGCTTGCATCGCACCGGAACGATCGCGTCGGGCGCGGCAACGTGTGACTTTCGCTGGAAGCCCGGCGAACCGGCGGTTTCGGGGTCGAACCGATGATGCAAGCGCTAAGTGGCCAGGATCGCCGGAAGCAACCGGTCGTACTCGTTCTTCACGACGGCATAGCACTCACAGGTCCGCTTCTCCAGGCCCTCGCGGTCCAGGACGGTAATATGGCCGCGGACATAGCGGATCAAGCCCGCCCGTTGCAACTTGTGCGCGGCCTCCGTCACGCCGACACGGCGCACCCCGAGCATGTTGGCGATCAGCTCCTGCGTCATGACCAGTTCGTCGCCATGCAGCCGGTCAAGGCTGAGCAGCAGCCAGCGGCACAGCTGCTGGTCCAGCGAGTGGTGGCGGTTGCAGACGGCCGTCTGCGCCATCTGGGTGATCAGCGCCTGGGTATAGCGCAGCAACAGGTGCATGACGGGGCCGGCTTTGCCGAATTCGTCTTTCAGCATCTCGGCCCGCAGCCGGAATCCCTGTCCTGCGCTCTGCACAACCGCCCGGCTCGGGGTGGATCCACCACCCATGAACAGGGAAACGCCGACGATCCCCTCATTGCCGACGACGGCGATTTCGGCCGAGGCGCCGTCTTCCATCACATACAGCAGCGACACGATCGCCGTGGTTGGAAAGTAGACATGGCTCATCGTGCCGCCCGATTCGTACAGAACCTTGCCCAATGCCATGTCGACATGTTCAAGTTGGGGGAGCCAGCGCCCCCACACGATCTGCGGCAATGCAGCCAGCAGATCGTTCATCTTGGGATCGGGCTTCTGGGACATGCAGAGACTCAGCCGGTGGAGATGATTTGGGTGGACCCAAATTCTAGTGCACCGGAAGCTGTCCTGCCGGGCTACCTCCGCCGCAGCAGCGTGGAGCGATCGAGGTCGATCAGGTCGCCGATCTGTTCGACCGTGACATCGGCCGCGGGGTACAACGTCGCATTGGCCGGGTCGAGGGCGTAGTGCCCTTGCCGCGGGAACACCGTCGTCACGCGATCGCCCAGGACCGCCTTCACCGCGGCTAAAAGCCGCAGCTTGTCGTCGACCATGACGTAGTGGCGCGCGGGGTGCAGGCGCTGAACCGCATCGAGCATTTCTTCCTTGTGAACGTAGATCAATACGCGGCCTCCCACAGCGTCCCACAAGCCCGACCGCTGAACCTTCCGGGGCTGGAACACCACGTCGCCGTCCGACAGAATCACCGTGGGGCCGAACCGGCCGAGATGAGCGACGACCTCGAGCGCAAGCGGATACAAGCGCTCCGCAAACGGGTAGTCGATCAGAAAACTCGACATCAGAAGCAGCCGCTCATCGTCCGACTCGCGGCGTTGCGCGTCGGCCCGGTAGCGCTGCAACGCGCCCAGATAATCGGCATAGCCGAGTTCGTGGCGCAGTTCTTCGAAGATGGCCCAGTAGCGGTCCGAACTCGCGCGGCCGAATTCGCCCTCCAGGTGGCTGCGAAGATCGGCGACGATCCGGTCGTTGTCCAACAGCGTGTTGTCGACGTCGAGCAGGAACACCGCGTCCGCGGCAGGGTGCACGCTCATCGCTGCTCCTCGGCATGGCCGCCGAACTCGTGTCGCATGGCCGACAGCACCTGATTGGCGAATCCGGCTTCGCCGCGCGACGCGAAGCGTTGGTACAGCGCGGCACTGAGCACAGGCGTCGGCACCGCCTCGTCGATGGCGGCTTGAAGGGTCCATCGGCCTTCGCCCGAATCGGAGACGCGCCCGCTGTAGGCCTCGAGCTGCGGGTCCTGCGACAGCGCGCGGGCCGTCAGGTCCAGCAGCCAGGATCCGATGACGCTCCCGCGGCGCCAGACCTCGGTGATGTCCGGCAGGTTCATCTCGTACTGGTAGAACTCGGGATCGCGCAGCGGCGTGGTTTCGGCGTCGGCCGTTGGTGTGCCGTTGCCGACATTGGCGTTGCGCAGGATGTTGAGCCCTTCGGCATAGGCCGCCATCACGCCATATTCGATGCCGTTGTGAACCATCTTGACGAAGTGGCCCGCGCCGTGGGGGCCGCAATGCAGGAAGCCTTGCTCCGCGCTTGCGTTGCTGCCGCTGCGTCCAGGGGTGCGCGGTGCGGCAGCGACGCCCGGTGCCAGCGCCTCGAAGGCTGGTTGCAAGCGCGCTACCACGTCGGCACTTCCGCCGATCATCAGGCAGTAGCCCCGGTCCTGGCCGGCAACGCCACCGCTGGTGCCGACATCGATGTGATGGATTCCTGCCGCGGCCAGATTCCTGGCGCGCCGGATGTCGTCGCGATAATGTGAATTGCCGCCGTCGATCACGATGTCGCCGGACTCCAGGTGCGGCACCAGATCGGTGATCGCCTGGTCGACGGCGCCAGCCGGCACCATCAGCCAGATCGCCCGCGGCGGGGTCATCCTGGAAACCAGTTCGGCAATCGATGCCGAGGCTTGGGCACCGTCACGCTGCAGGCTGGCCGCCAGCGCCGGCTGCCGGTCATGGACCACACACTCTTGGCCGCTCCTGAGCAGGCGTCGAACCATGCTCGCTCCCATTCGGCCCAAACCGATCATTCCGATCTGCATCTGCTTGTCCTTTCGTCGATACCGTCGCTGATGTGATGCACCAGAGTCAGGCTAAAGGCCCCGCCGTGGCCAGTCTGTCCGCCGCCGCACAGACGGATCGGTGCCAGCACCGTACCATTTGTGCTTCACTTAACCGCTACCGGGAGGCGTGTAAACCATGCCGAGAGGCTCCACCCAGCCCTTGTACATCCTGCCGTTCGATCACCGAGGGTCATTCGTGAGCGGCATGTTCGGCTGGGCCGGTGCGCTCGATCCTGAACAAAGCGCGCAAGTCACCGCTGCCAAGCGGGTCATCTATGACGGCTTGACCGCCGCAGTGGCCGCCGGGGTCGACAAGGACAAGGCAGGCATCCTGGTCGATGAGCACTTTGGCTCCGACATCCTGCTCGATGCCAAACGCAGCGGGCTCATGACCTGCGCGCCGGTGGAGAAGAGCGGACAGGATGAGTTCGACTTCGAATTCGGCGACGACTTCCGGCGGCACATCGAGGCTTTCGAGCCGACCTTTTGCAAGGTCCTGGTGCGCTACAACCCGGATCACGATGCCGCCTTGAATCGCCGGCAGGCGATGCGCCTTCGCAGACTGTCCGAATACCTCGCCAGCGGCCCCTCCAGCAGGTTCATGTTCGAGCTGCTGGTTTCCGCCACGGCCCCCCAGCTCGAAGCACTTAGCGGGGACGTGCGAGCCTACGACCGCAATGTCCGTCCCGCACTGATGTTGCGTGCCATCCGCGAGCTGCAGGAAGCAGGAGTCGAGCGCGACGTCTGGAAGCTGGAGGGCATGGAACAGCGGGGTGACTGCGAGCGCATCGTCGCCATGGCGCGACGCGATGCGCGCACCCGTGTGGGCTGCATCGTGCTTGGGCGTGGTGACGACGAGGAACACGTCCGGACCTGGCTGGGAGCGGCTGCGGGCGTGCCCGGCTTCATCGGATTCGCGGTGGGCCGGACCACCTTCTGGGACGCGCTTGCATCCTTGCGCGACGAGAAGATCACTCGGGAGGCTGCGGTGGTCGAAATCGCCCGGCGATACCGCCAATGGGTGGATGTTTTCGAGCTGGCGCAGGCCGCAGCGGGTTCTGCGGACAGGGCGGACGTGACGGGGCGTTCAACGCCACCGCGGAGTTGAGGCTCGTGTCCCCTCCTGCGCAGGAAAATGCGATCTCGCTGGACTTCGGTGAATCACGGCTGGATGCATTGCAGCGTCACTCCTTCGAATACTTTCTTCGCGAGACCAACCCGGCGAATGGTCTCGTCGCCGACAAATCGCAACCCGGCTCGCCCGCCAGCATCGCGGCCGTGGGCTTTGCGCTGGCGGCCTATCCAGTGGGTGTCGAGCGCGGCTGGATGACGCGCCAGGATGCGGTGGCTCGCACGCTGACGCTGCTGCGGTTTTTCTGGGCCAGCCCACAGGGGAAGACGCCCGAAGCGACCGGGTACAAGGGCTTCTACTACCACTTTCTCGACATGAACACCGGGCGGCGCTCAGGCCTGTGCGAGTTGTCCACCATCGACAGCACCTTCCTGCTCGCCGGCATGCTGGCCGCTGCCGCGTTCTTCGACCACGACGACGAAGACGAGCAGGCGCTGCGGACTCTGGCCGATGCGCTTTACCGCAGGGCCGATTGGGCATGGGCCTGCAACGGCGCCGCCACGGTGTCCCATGGGTGGACGCCCGAAGGCGGCTTCCTGCCCTATCGCTGGAGCGGCTACGACGAAGCTACCCTGCTGTACGTTCTCGGACTGGGCTCGCCGACGCACCCCCTGCCCGTGGAGAGCTATGCTGCCTGGACCTCGACCTACGAATGGAAAACGATCTACGGCCACGAGCTGCTCTATGGCGGTTCGCTCTTCATCCACCAGTACTCGCACATCTGGCTGGACCTGCGCGGCATCCAGGATGCCTTCGCACGCGAAAAGGGATTCGACTACTGCGAGAACAGCCGGCGCGCGACCTATGTGCAGCGCGAGTACGCGGTCCGCAACCCGCTGGACTTCGCGGGCTACGGTGAAAACTTCTGGGGCCTGACCGCGAGCGACGGGCCGGGCTTCACGACGCGCCGGATCCGCGGCATCGAGCGCACGTTCTTCGACTATGTGGCTCGCGGAGTGCCCTACGGACCCGACGACGGGACCGTCGCGCCCTGGGCCGTGGCGGCGTCGCTGCCGTTCGCGCCCGAGATCGTGCTGCCGACGCTGCAGAATTTTCAGGACGTGTATCCGCAGATCACTGGCGAATACTGTTTCAGGTGCAGTTTCAATCTGAGCTTTTCGGGCGAAGACAAAGGCGATAGCGCCGCTGGCTGGACGTCGCCACACCACTTCGGCATCAACCTCGGGCCGGTCGTCCTGATGTGCGAGAACTACCGGTCCGATCTTCTATGGCGCTTGATGCGCGGTTGTCCCTACGTCGTCGCGGGGCTGCGACGGGCGGGATTCAGGAATGGCTGGTTGTGAAGGCGTCGGGAAAACCCAACGGAGCCGCGTATCACCGACGACTGTGATCGCGGCGCATCGCACCAATGGCGCCGAAGACCATGCCGGCAATCCCGCTGATCACCATCGTCTCGCCCAGCAGATGATGCCAGCCTCCCATCGGCGTCAGCAATAACAGCGAGCCGCTGACCACGAGCGCTGCGTACGCGATGGCACGGGCGAGCCGTTCGAGATTGCGGCTGAAGCGTCGTCCCAGAGCCTCCAGTCCCGGAAGTCGGCCCAGGTCGCCTTCGGCGAAACGTCGCAGAACGCGTCGGGTATCGCCGGGCGCGTCAAGGATCAAGCGCTCCAGGTCGCGCACCAGCTTGGTTGACTTGTCCTTGATTCGGGCCGGCGAGAAGTGCAGCGCGGCCAGACGTGAGGTCTCTTCGCGAAACGATTGCATGTAGTTCAGGTCCGGTGCGAGTTGCCGCACCATCGATTCCAGAATGACGAAGGCGCGCGCCAGCAGCACAAATTCGCCTGGATTGCTGACCCCGTTCTGGCTGCCCGCACGCAGCAGGGACTCGAAGGCATTCCCGATCGAGACATCCGCCAGATTGCTCCTGCGGATTTCATAGAGCGCCGCCTTGATGTCTGCCTGCAAGGCCGCACGTTTCACGACCTCGCTCGCCGGTGCCATTTCCAGATAGGCATCGGTAGCGGCCCGCGCATCGCCATTGACGACCGCCTGGAGAAGGTGCGTCAGGGATTCGCGCATCGCCTCGTCGAGCTCACCCGTATTTCCGAAGTCGAGCAGGGAGACCCGCCCGTCGGGCAGCATGAAAACATTGCCGGGATGCGGGTCGGCGTGGAACAACCCCTCTTCGAAGATCGTCTGCAGCATCAGCCTGACCAGGATTTTCATTGCCCGTGGCATCTCTTGCGGATGCAGCTTGGCGTAGGAATCGATCCGTTCGCCGGCTGAAAATTCGAGTGTCAGAACGGCTCCACGCGAACACTCAGGGACGACGTCCGGAATCCACAGGTCTGGGAAATCCGCCATTGCAGTGCGAAACAGCACGATGGAACGCGCTTCGCGGCTGAAATCCGTTTCCCGGTTCAGACTGATGGCAAATTCGCGCACCACGCCCGGCAGGTCGAGGGCACGCAGGCGAGGAAAAATCTTCTCTCCCAACGCCACCAGGTAAGTCAGAGCCGCGATGTCGGTCGCGATCATCGACTTCAGGCCGGGTCGTTGGACCTTCACGGCCACACGACGGCCGCCCCGCAGGGTTGCCTCATGGACCTGGGCGATGGAAGCTGCGCCCAGCGGCGCGTCGGCGAATGCCGTGAACAGCTCGGTCAACGGCGTGCCCAGTTCGAGTTCGACTGTCGCACGCACTGCCTCAATGTCCATCGCCGGCAACCGGTCATGCAAGCGCTCGAGCTCCTGGATGTAGGCCGCCGGCAGCAGGTCGGGCCGCATCGCGAGCACCTGCCCGAATTTGATGAAGATCAGCCCCAGTTCCTCGACGGTTTCACGTGCGTCCTGGGGCGACGGCCAGTGACCCTTGCCGAGCAGGGGGCCAAGGAACTTGTGTCGGACGAGCACACGCAGGATCTGCGCAAGCCGAGGCGCGGCTTGCCGCAGGCCGCTGCGCTCCGGGACAGTTGTTGCGGCCATGCGCGCCTTTGCGAGACGGGGACGGCGAATCTGCCTACTTCTTGCGAGATCCAACGACGGCGACAAGGGCGGCGACGACGACGACCAGGATCACCACTGCCAACATCCAGCCACCGCTTCCCATGTCTGAATACCATCCGCCGAAATTTCCATTCATCATTGCTGGCTCCTTTGATTGTTGGCAATGCCTTCCGCAACATCGGACTCGGCGAAATCGAGTGTGAGCGCCAGATGGCGTGACGTCTGTGCGTTACCGTACCGATCAGACGCGACACGGGACTGGCGAAGCCGGAACAAATCGTGCCGTGGCAGGAACTGCGCCCCGGGGCCGGATCGGCTCAGCATTCGGGAACAGCCCGGTGCCGCCGTGCCGCCAGCAACAGCCACAGCCCCGTCGCCAGGAGCGTCAGGTAGTTCAGCGCCATGAACCACGGGATGTTCCAGGCAATGCAGTCGAAGCCGCGCTGGGTGAACGGGTAGAGCACTGGCGAGGGGTAGTAGTCGGCCGAATGCGTGAACACGTCGATCACGATGTGCGACCACCAGCCCAGCAACGGAATCCACCAGCCGCGCCGCAGCCGCCACACCAGCAGCGTGACGACGGCCGCGACGACCGCGCTGTGCGACGTGCAGTGCAGATTGTGCGACACGAAGATCACCGCGGCCGGCATGACAGGCTCCTGCGGGCGGAGATCACAAAGGCACGGACCGCCGCGAAAGTTCCGCCGCCGAACCACCACCAGGCCAGGACCGGCAGCATCTGGAAGACGTCCGGCAGCGCTGCCAGGGTGACCGTTGCCGCCGCGACGCGCGGCGAAACCGGCAAGCGCCGATGCAACAGTGCCACGCCGACGCCGGCCCAAAGGCCGTGTGCAAGGATGTCCATGGCTTGCGCGCCCGGGTCAGCCGGATTCTTCGAAACTCAGGATAGACCTTGACATCATGGCAATGTCAAGGACATCCCGGCTTTCGAGCTCAGGCCTTCGTGACCGCGTCGCGATCGAGCAGCGCTTTGCGCTTCTCGTACTCATCGGACGTGATCTCGCCGTTGGCCAGGCGCCGTTGCAGCACCTCGCGCGGCGTCTCGCGCGGGCGACGTCCCTGTTCGCCCGGCCGCCCCCATCCAGAGAAGAAGAGAGCGCCAAGCAGCACCATCCAGAAAATCCACCACAGGCCGTGCATGCCACCCATGTAGAAACCACTGTCATAGAACATGTGCATCTCCATCAGACATTTTTGTGGGTGGTTGTCGGTGCCATCAACGTGGCCTTGACGCGCTGCAGCCGGTCCTTGACCTCGTGCGCCACCTTGGCCACCTCGACATTGCTGGTCATCTGCAAGACGGCCACCGGGTCCATGAAGCCGACAACAAGCCGGCCGTCTGGCTCTTCACGGACGACCACGTTGCAGGGCAGCAGCAGGCCGATGTCAGGCTCGGCCTTCAGTGCGCGATGCGCGAGCGGTGGGTTGCAAGCGCCCAGGATGCGGTAGGGCCGCCCGTCGACGCCGAGCTTGGCCTTCATCGTGGCCTGCACGTCGATCTCGGTCAGCACGCCGAAGCCCTCGGCCTTCAGCGCCTCGGTGACTTGGGCGACCGCATGGTCGAAGTCCTTGCCATCGAGTTCGCAGTGAAAGCCGTAGGCAGTTGGACTCTGGTTCAACGATGCGCCGGTGGCGGTGTTCATGACGCGCACCTCACTTCGTCGCCGGAGCGGGCGCAGTCCGGTCCACCATCATTTGCATCATGGACTGCATCATGTCCATGCGTTGCTCCATCATGCCCTGGCGGGCCGCCATGTCGCCCGGCTTGCCCGCCATGGCGCCCGGGCCCATCCGTCCCATCATGCCCATGCCGCTTTGCATGAGCTTCATCTGTTCCGTCATCAACGCATTGCGGTCTGCGGGCGTCTTGGCGGCCAGCATCTTGTCGTGGATGGCCTGCATCGCCTTCATCTGGTCGGCATAGCCGGGAATCGCTGCCGTGCCGCCCATGCCCATCCCCATGCCAGGGGTGGCAGGCGTAGCTTGCGCGAGCTGGGCTTCCGCTGTAGCAGCGGGATGGTGGCTGTCGTGCTGCTCGTCGCTGGCGGCGAATGCGGACATGGCCATCGTGGTGGCGGCAACGGCGGAGAAGATAGAGATTGTGCGAACGAAATGCATTTGGAACTCCTGGTAGTTGAATCGGAAAGGTGAAGAGGCTCTCTTGCCATGAACGGCTTGAGAAAAAGTGCGCGCGGGCTGGAGATCCGAGCTTGCACCCCGTACCTGGGTAGGGGGTCAAATCGACTGGTTGGACGACGAAACCCTCGCGGAGCGCGTGGCTCCGGGGTCGTCAGCCGGCGGCGGCTATAGCGCCAGCCGCGAATAGCGGGTTCGCAGTGGCAGGTCCGCGCGCGGGGAATGCCCGACGTGGACGGCCCTCAGCGGCGCGTCGAGCGCAGCGACCGTTGTCGGCCAAGGCATTGCAGCCGGCGGCACCATGGCAACGTCGAGCAGGTCAAAGCTCGCATGCCACTTGACGATGGTCTGCGACTCATCGCCACACACCTTGAGGCAAGGTGCTTTGCCGGCGGACGTGTCCGCTTCGTGATCGTCCAGGACCCCGACATGGCCTGCCGAGACCGTTGGCGTCCCCGTGTCCGCTGCCGCAGCAGGGTGCAGATGCGTCCCACGCTCCTGCAAGATGCAGGCGTTGGCCCATCCAGCTCCCAGCGCAAATAACCAGAGCACCAGCATCACCGATGCGATGCGGCGCTTGATTCTGGTGTTGGTGAGGGACGTCATGGGCGGGAAATAACTGACGTCATATGCTAAGTGGTCGACGGTTCCCGTCGTTGATCCATGTCAAGGGAACGCTGGGGCAGATACGGACAAAGACATTGCGTGACCTTGGCGGAGATCGACCCCGCACCGGTCGTCGCCCGGCTAACGGCTAGCGCAGCAGCAGCCGCCAGCCTTGCGCGCCGCAGGGGCTGTGACGAAGCCCGCGGGCAGGAGGACCGGCGTGTAACCTGCCTTCTCGATCGCGCTCTGCAGCTCGCTGGCGCCGGCTTGCGCCGGTTGCACGCGCACCAGCCGCTCCTGGACACTGATGTCCACCGTCGCATCCGGGTCGGCCGCGTTCAGCGCCTTGGTCAGCGTCGCGACGCAATGGCCGCAGGTCATGTCTTTCACTTGAAACACCAACATGGAAATCTCCTTCGGTTATTGACAGCAGCATGATCAACCTTGCCATCATGGAAAGGTCAAGCGCTTTCTGCCCGGGCTGCTGAGATAGAAAAGCACGCCTTGTGAATCCGGCCGACATGGCATTGCGCAGGCCCGCGAGTTGATCCACGTCAACAGCGGCTGCGGCGCGAGACTTATCCTGCGGACATGACTTCTCACGGTGCCCCGCGATGAACGCGCTCTTCGGCCAGCGACAACGACTGCGGCGGTTCGCCTCGGGCATGCTGCTGGTCTGGCTCTTCGCATTGACGGCCGGCATCGTAAATGCCTGCGTGGTGGAGCCGCAGCTTCATCAGCACACGCCGGTTGCGGCAGCGCCGCACCAGCACGAAGCGGTCCCGGGACATCACCACGACAGCAGCACTGGCGCTGGCGAACCGGAAGACCAGGCGCCTGGTGCTGGTGGGACTGCGTGTGGCAGGTTCTGTGACGAGCCGGCGGCGAGCGCAGCGGTCTTCAAGCAGCCGGCCAGCGACCTGGTCCACGTGCTGTGGCTGCCGGCCCCGCTGAGCCAGGCCTGGAGCGGCCGCACCACGGTGCCGCGCATCCCCGAATCGGAGGTACGACCATGGCCGCCTGGGTCAACCGTGCCGATCCGCATCGCCTTCCTGCGCCAGGCTCTATGAGCCGGCCGCTCGCAGCGCTGGCCTGAGCTAGGACCAGCGTCGAGCCGGCGCATGCGCCAGCCGCCTTGGGCAGCAGGCCCGGGCGACTTCCGCGCCGATTCCTTCTCTCGTCAAACGCGCTGCTGCGGCAATCGTTCGTTTCACTCAGGAGTACGCGTCATGGATTTATCTTTTCACCACGACACCGGCGCCGCCGGCACCGGCCTTGGCTGGTCCCGCATCAACCAGTGGCCGGGTCGCGATGCGCGCTGAACGCCTCCCGGTCCATGCCGGCGGCATGGTGCTGGCCTTGCTGCTGGGCGCCTGTGCGTTGACGGCACCGGTCGCCGGCGCCGCCGAACTCGGCCAGAACGTGCAGGGCCTGCTCGATCACGCGCGGGATCAGAGCCCGGAACTGGCGGCGATGCGAGCCGAGGCGGAAGCCGCCGCGCACCGGGTGCAGCCGGCCGGCGCCTGGCCCGACCCGGTGCTGCGCGTTGAGCTGATGAACATCAACAACTACGGCAACGACGCCGGCTTCAACCTGTTGCCCAGCAAGGTCGGAGAGACCAAGTACACGCTGATGCAGACCCTGCCAGCCTGGGGCAAGCGGGGCCTGCGGCGCGACGTCGCAGTGGCCGACGTGGCCCAGGCGACGGCGCGCGCTTCCGCGGTCTGGACCGAACTCGCGGCACGAATCAAGACCAGCTACGCCCGTTACTTCCTGGCCGCCGGGACCGAGCGCCTCACCCGCGAGAACCTGGACCTGATGTCGCGCGTCGAGCAGCTCGCACAGGCGCGTTACGCCGGTGGGCTGGTGGCGCAGCAGGACCCGATCCGGGCCCAGATCGAGCAGACCACGATGCGTTCGGAATTGATCATGCTGGAGAGCGAAAAGCGGCAGGCGCGGGCCCGGCTGAACGCGCTGCTCGCGCGTGCCGCCGGCGCCCCGCTGGCCGAGCCGCTGGCCCTGCGGCCGCTGCCGGCCAGCGGCGCCTTGCAAGCGGCGACGCTGGCGCAACGGGCGCGGGACGGCAATCCGCAGCTGCTGGTGGAGCAGGCCCGGCTGCGCAGCGCCGAACGCAGCCGCGAGCTCACGCTGCGCAACCGCTACCCGGACGTCACGCTCGGCGTGGCGCCCAGCCAGATGGGCTCGCGCATCACCACCTGGGGCCTGATGGTGGAAGTGAGCATCCCGCTGCAGCAGACCACGCGCCGCTCCCAGGAGGCCGAGTCGGAGTCCATGCTGCAAGCCGCGCGGCTGCGCTCGGACGCCCTGGGCAACCAGCTGGTGGGCGACCTGGGCGAGCAGCTCGCCGCACTGGACGCCGCGCGCGCCACCGAAGGCCTGGTCACCAACCAGTCGCTGCCGCAATCCGAACTCGGCTTGCGCTCGGCGCTGGCGGCCTATGAAAACGGCAAGCTCGATTTCACCGCGCTGCTCGACGCGCAGCGGCAGATCCGCAAGGCCCGGCAGGAACGCCTGAAGGCGCAGGTCGAGGCGCAGCTGCGGTTGGCCGAGATCGAACGCATCGTGGGAGAAGAACTTTGAAGACCTCCAGCATCGTCCTGGTCCTTGTCCTGGCAGGCGTCGTCGGCGCCGGCGGCTACTGGCTCGGCGGGCGCTCGCAGCCAGCGGCTGCCGTGACTGTGGCAGCGACGGCCAGTCGACCGGCTGCACCGGCTCCGGTGCCGGCCCGCAAGCTGCTGTACTACCGCAACCCGATGGGCCTGGCCGACACCTCGCCGACGCCGAAGAAGGACCCGATGGGGATGGACTACGTCGCCGTGTACGAGGGCGAAGAGCAGGAGACGGGCAAGGCGGCCGGCGGCAACCAGATCCGCATCAGCACCGAGAAGATCCAGCGACTGGGCGTGCGGACCGAGGCGGCCGCCGTGCGGGCGCTGGGCCTGACGGTGCGCGCATCGGGCCGGGTGGAGCCGGACGAGCGCCGGGTCTACGCCATCACGCCCAAGTTCGAGGGCTATGTGGAGCGCCTGCACGTCAACGTCACCGGCCAGCCGGTCGCCAAGGGGCAGCCGCTGTTCGAGGTCTACAGCCCGGAGCTGGTCTCGGCCCAGCGCGAGTACATCATTGCCATGCAGGGTGTGCAGGCGATGGGGGCGGCCGGCGGCGAAGCCCAGGCCGGCATGAAGCAGCTGGCCGAATCCAGCCTGGCGCGGCTGCGCAACTGGGACCTGTCGTCCGAACAGATCGCTGCGCTGGTGAAAACCGGCGAGGCCAAACGCACCATCACCTTCCGCTCTCCCGTGTCGGGCATCGTCACCGAGAAGAAGGCCTTGCAGGGCATGCGCTTCATGCCCGGCGATGCGCTGTACCAGGTGACGGACCTGTCGTCGGTCTGGGTGCTGGCCGACCTGTTCGAGCAGGACATCGGCCTGGTCAAGCTCGGAGCGAAGGCCAATGTGAAGATGAACGCCTACCCGAACCAGCTGTTCGAAGGCCGGATCACCTACGTCTATCCGACGCTCAAGGCCGAGACGCGGACGGTCCCGGTGCGCATCGAGCTGGCCAACCCGCGCCAGCTGCTCAAGCCCGCGATGTTCGCGCAGGTCGAGGTGCAGGTCGGCGCCAGCGCCGCGGTGCTGGCCATTCCGGAATCGGCCGTGATCGACACCGGCACCCGGCGCATCGTGCTGGTCCAGTTGCAGGAAGGGCGCTTCGAGCCGCGCGAGGTGCGGCTGGGCGCGCGCAGCGCGGACTACGTCGAGGTGCAGGACGGCGTGCGGGCCGGCGAGCAGGTGGTGGTGGCGGCCAATTTCCTGATCGATGCAGAGAGCAACCTGAAGGCCGTGATCGGCGGCATGGGAGCCGCCAGCCCGGCGCCCGCGGCGCCTGCATCGACGGCGGCCTCCGCCGTCGTGGCGCCCGCCGCGGCGCCGCCGGTCGTCGGCCACAAGGGCCAGGGCACGGTGGACGGCGTCGATGCCAAGGCCGGCACGGTCAGCGTCAACCATGGCGCCATTGCATCGCTCAAGTGGCCGGCGATGACGATGGAGTTCAAGGTGGCGAACCCGGCGCTGCTGCAGGGCCTGAAGCCCGGGGCGCCGGTGGCCTTCGAGTTCGTCGAGCGCGGCCAGGGTGACTGGGTGGTCACCAGCATTGCCGCGACGACAGCGCCGGCCAAGAGCCACAGCGGACACTGACGATGCTCAGCCGCATCATCCAGTGGTCGGGCGGCAACCCGTTCCTCGTCCTGCTCGCCACGCTGTTCATCGTGGTCGGCGGGGTCGTCGCCGTGATGAAGACGCCGCTGGATGCCTTGCCCGATCTGTCGGACGTGCAGGTCATCGTCTACACCGAATACCCGGGCCAGGCGCCGCAGGTGGTGGAAGACCAGGTGACCTATCCGCTGACCACGGCCATGCTGGGCGTGCCGAAGTCCAAGGTGGTGCGCGGCTTCTCCTTCTTCGGCGCCTCCTTCGTCTACGTCATCTTCGAGGACGGCACCGACATCTACTGGGCCCGTAGCCGGGTGCTGGAGTACCTCAACTTCGCCTCCAGCCGCCTGCCCAAGGGCGTCTCGCCCGCGCTCGGGCCGGACGCCACTGGCGTCGGCTGGGTCTACCAGTACGCGCTGCTCGGCAAGAACCGCACGCTGGCCGAACTGCGGACCATCCAGGACTGGTACGTGCGCTACCAGCTGACCAAGGCCCACGGCGTCGCCGAGGTCGCGTCGATCGGCGGCTTCGTCCAGACCTACCAGGTGACGGTCGATCCGATGAAGCTGCGCACCTTCGGCATCCCGCTGGCCAAGGTGTCGCAGGTGATCCGGGACTCCAACCGCGACGTCGGCGGCCGGGTGGTGGAGATGGCCGAGACCGAGTACATGGTGCGCGGCAAGGGCTACCTGCGCGGCAAGGCCGACCTGGAGAACCTGGTGGTCAAGAGCGACCGCGGCACCTCGGTCCTGGTGCGCGACATCGCCCGGGTCGAGCTGGCGCCCGACGAGCGCCGCGGCCTGACCGAACTGAACGGCGAGGGTGAGGTCGTCTCCGGCATCGCGATGGCGCGCTACGGCGAGAACGCGCTGGAGGTGATCAGCAACCTCAAGGCCAAGATCGCGGAGATCTCGGCCGGCCTGCCCGAGGGCGTGACGGTGCAGGCGGTGTACGACCGCTCCGACCTGATCCACCGCGCCATCGACACGCTCAAGCGCACGCTGCTGGAGGAGAGCCTGATCGTGGCCGCGGTCTGCGTCATCTTCCTGCTGCACGTGCGCTCGGCCCTGGTGGCGATCCTGATGCTGCCGGTCGGGGTGCTGATCTCGTTCATCGCGATGCGCCTGCTGGGGATGAACTCCAACCTGATGAGCCTGGGCGGAATCGCGATCGCGATCGGCGCCATGATCGACGCGGCGATCGTGATGATCGAGAACGCCCACAAGCACCTGGAGCGGCTGCCGGCCGGCCACTCGGCCAGGCAGCGGGCCGATGCGATGCTGGCCGCCTGCAAGGAAGTGGGCCCGGCGCTGTTCTTTTCGCTGCTGATCATCACCGTGTCGTTCCTGCCGGTGTTCACGCTGGAGTCGCAGGAAGGCCGGCTGTTCTCGCCGCTGGCCTACACCAAGACCTTCTCGATGGCCGGCGCCGCGCTGCTGTCGGTCACGCTGGTGCCGGTGCTGATGATGCTGTTCATCCGCGGCCGGGTGATGCCGGAGGCGAAGAACCCGGTCAACCGCTTCCTGATCTGGAGCTACCGGCCGATCATCGCCGGCGTGATGCGCTTCAAGAAGCTCACCATCCTGGCCGCCGTCGTGGTGATGGCGCTGTCGCTCTATCCGGCGTCCCAGCTGGGCAGCGAGTTCATGCCGACACTCAACGAGGGCACGCTGCTGTACATGCCGGCGTCGCTGCCGGGCATGTCGATCACCAAGGCGGCCGAGGTGCTGCAGACCCAGGACAAGATCATCAAGAGCTTCCCGGAAGTGGCCTCGGTCTATGGCAAGGCCGGCCGCGCCAACACCGCCACCGATCCGGCGCCGGTCGAGATGTTCGAGACCGTGATCAACCTGAAGCCGCAGGAGCAGTGGCGCGCCGGCATGACGACCGACAAGCTGATCGCCGAGATGGACAAGGCGCTGCAGTTCCCCGGCATCTCCAACGCCTGGACCATGCCGATCAAGGCCCGCATCGACATGCTGTCCACCGGCATCCGCACGCCGATCGGGATCAAGGTGTTCGGCAAGGAACTGGGCGAGATGGAGCGGCTGGCCAAGGAGATCGAGGGCGTGGTGAAGGCGGTGCCGGGAACCACGTCGGCCTTCGCCGAGCGCATCACCGGCGGCAGCTACCTCAACATCGAGCCCGATCGCGAGCAGCTGGCCCGCTACGGCCTGTCCGTGGGCGACCTGCAGGACGTGATCGGCACCGCGCTCGGCGGCGAGATGGTGACGACCATGGTGGCAGGGCGCGAGCGCTTCGGCGTGACGGTGCGCTACCCGCGCGAACTGCGCGCCAGCCCGCAGCAGATCGAGCGCGAGGTGCTGGTGCCGACCATGGACGGCGCGATGGTGCCGCTGGGCCAGGTGGCGCGGGTGGTGGTGGAGCGCGGCACGCCCGGCATCCGCACCGAGAACGCGCTGCTGTCGGCCTACATCTTCGTCGACATCCGCGGCCGCGACATCGGCTCCTACGTGGCCGATGCGCGCAAGGCCGTGAACGACAGCGTGAAGTTTCCGCCCGGCTACTACATCACCTGGAGCGGCCAGTTCGAGTCGATGGAACGCGCCGTCGAGAAGATGAAGCTGGTGGTGCCGGTCACGCTGCTGCTGATCTTCCTGCTGCTGTACCTGAACTTCCGGCGGCTGACCGAAACCGTGATCGTGATGCTGTCGGTGCCGTTCGCGCTGGTCGGCGGGGTCTGGCTGATGTGGGCGCTGGGCTACAACATGTCGGTCGCGGTTGCCGTGGGCTTCATCGCGCTGGCCGGCGTCGCCGCCGAAACCGGCGTCGTCATGCTGATCTACCTCGATCACGCGTGGGAGGCCGCCAAGGTCCGCTGCCGCGAGCAGGGGCGGGCACCGCAGGCCGCCGATCTGTACGGCGCCGTGATGGAAGGCGCGGTGGAGCGGGTGCGGCCCAAGATGATGACCGTGGTCGCCATCATGGCCGGCCTGTTGCCGATCATGTGGGGCACCGGCACCGGCTCCGAAGTCATGAGCCGCATCGCGGCGCCGATGGTGGGCGGAATGATCTCGTCCACGGTGCTCACGCTGGCCGTGATCCCGGCCCTGTACGCGCTGGTGAAGGAGTGGCAGATGCGGCGGGCGGCCCGCGCCGGATTTGCCGCGCCGGCGCCGCCGATCCCTGTGCCCCTCGAAGGCACCGTCAGTTGATTGACAAATTTTTTTCAAGGAGATTGCCATGAGATTACTGAACTTCCTTTCCTCCCGGCTTGCGCTCTCGGTCCCTCTGGCGGCTGCGCTGCTGGTTGCGGGGTGCGGCGGTGGCGGCAGCGGCGGCGGCGGTGTGGATGTCCCGTCGCCCACCACCCAAGGCACCGTCAGCGGGACCGTGGTCAAGGGCCCGGTGAGCGGTGCCACGGTCAAGGCGTTCGCCGTGGCCGCCGGTGCGATGGGCCCGCAACTCGCGGTGGCGACCACGGATGCCCAGGGCGCGTTCACCATGTCCATGGGCGATTACGCCGGGCCGGTGATGCTGCAGATGAACGGCGGCACCTACACCGATGAGGCAAGCGGCGTGGGGATGGGCATGGCGGTGGGTGACGTGATGACCGCGGTGCTCTCGACCATGCCGGCCGGCTCCACCGTGACCGGAATCCGGATCACGCCGCTGACCGCCATGGCGCAAACGATGGCCCTGCACATGGCCGGCGGCCTGACGCCGGCCAACATCTCGGCTTCCAATACGGCCGTCGGCAACTATTTCATGGTGGACGACATTCTTCATGTCGTGCCGATGAATCCGCTGGTCACGGGGTCCGGCACCGGCGTGTCCCAGGCGACCATGAATTACGGCATGGTGCTGGCCGCCATGTCGCAGTCGGCCAAGAATGCCGGCATGCCCGCTTCGTCGGCCTTTGTCACGGCCATGATGGACGATGCCTCCGACGGATTGATGGATGGCATGGCGAGCGGGCACCAGATCGGAATGCGCGGCTCGATGATGGGCGGCGGCATGATGCAGCCCGACGCCGGACGTAACGGCCTGGCTCCGGCGATGGCGGATTTCATGAACTCCAGCCTGAACCGTTCCGGCGTCGGGGCGGCGAACATGGCGGCCCTGATGCAGCAACTGCGCAGTTCCAGCGCCTTGATCCGCTGAGCGGCTGGATACGAGGCGCCGTGATGGGCGAGCAGCCGGGCTTCCGGTTGACAAATGTCAACCGGAACGTGCGGCGAGATTCCTACCATGGCTGTGATCGCCACTGCCCGCACATGAAGCTCTTCGCCACCACTCGCGCCACGCGCCACACAGCATTCGTGGTGCTGCTGGCGTGGCTGTTCGCGCTGGCCTCGGGTGTCGCCAATGCCTGCCTGCTGCAGGAGCGTGAGACGCATGCCCATGCGGGCATCGCTGCAGTGCATGATGCAACCGTGTCGGCTGGCCATGCCGGCGCGGTCGCCGGCCACGATAACGATCAGCATCCGGCCAGCGCGCCTTGCCAGAAGGTCTGCAGCGAGGGGTCGCAAACGCCGGTCACTGCCGACCTCAAGGTCACCCAGGCCGATTGCGGGCCGGCACCGCTGGTCGCAGTTCTCTGGACGCCGGCGACGCCAGTGGTGCTGGCGCCGGTCTATGCCGACGCGACGCGGCCCGCCTGCGTGGGGCCGCCGATCCGCGTTCGCTATTCGCGGCTGGCGTTGTAGCCAGCTCGCCGTCTCGTCCGCTGCGCCCCAGCGCGCTTGAGCAGTTCCCGTTGCGGTGGACCCGTCCATCGCGCTTCACGTCTTTTTCACGTTACCAGGATTTCACCATGACCAGTTTCCGAATGATTCCAGTTGCCGTCGTTCTCGGCGCCGCCAGCCTGCTGGCCGCCTGCACCACGGCCCCCACGATGCCGATGGGCACGCCCCCCATGATGGCCATGCACTCGCCGGAGCAGATGGCGAAGATGGACGCCCACATGAAGGCCATGCAAGAGATGCACCAGAAGATGATGGTCGCGAAGACGCCCGAGGAACGCAACGCCCTGATGGCTGCCCACATGAAGACCATGCAGGATGGCATGGCCATGATGAAGGAAATGCCGATGCAGGGCATGCGGGGCATGCCGGGCATGACCGCGGACATGGCTGCACGCCATCAGATGATGGATAAGCAGATGCAGATGATGCAGTCCATGATGGAAATGATGATGGACCGGATGCCGGCCAGGTGAGGCCGGCAGGCGGGAGCCAGCGACGATGAACAATCCCGGCCACGACCCATCCGGGCACGAGCACGGCCAGGCGTCGACGCCGCCCGCGTCGACGGCCGCCGTCGCGGCCGGCACCATCTACACCTGTCCCATGCATCCGCAGATCCGGCAGGACCATCCCGGCTCCTGCCCGATCTGCGGCATGACGCTGGAGCCGCTGATGCCCAGCCTGGAGGACGACGGCAACCCCGAGCTGGAGGATTTCACGCGGCGCTTCTGGTGGACCCTGCCGCTGACGGTTGTCGTCACGCTGCTGGCGATGCTGGGCCACCGCACCGGCTGGTTCAGCATGGCAACGCAGAGCTGGGTCGAGATGGTGCTGTCGCTTCCCATCATCGCGTGGGCGGGCTGGCCGTTCTTCGTGCGCGGCTGGCAGTCGGTCGTCCACCGCAGCCCGAACATGTGGACCCTGATCGGCCTGGGCACCGGCGCCGCCTTCGTCTACAGCCTGGTGGCGACCCTCGCGCCCGGCGTGTTCCCGCCGGAGTTCGCCTCGATGGGCCGGGTTTCGGTCTATTACGAAGCGGCGGCGGTCATCATCTCGCTGACGCTGCTGGGCCAGATGCTGGAACTGAAGGCCCGCTCGCAGACCTCGGCCGCGATCAAGTCGCTGCTCGGGCTGGCGCCCAAGACGGCGCGCCGCATCCGCGCCGACGGCGTCGAAGAGGACGTGCCGCTGGCCAACGTGCATATCGGTGACCTGCTGCGGGTGCGGCCGGGCGAGAAGGTGCCGGTCGACGGCGTGGTGGTGGAGGGCGCGAGTTCGGTGGACGAATCGATGTTGACCGGCGAGCCGATGCCGGTCGGCAAGCGCGCCGGCGACAAGCTGATCGGGGCCACGCTCAACACCTCCGGCGCGCTGACGCTGCGCGCCGAGAAAATCGGTTCCGCCACCGTGCTGGCGCAGATCGTCCAGATGGTGGCGCAGGCCCAGCGCTCACGCGCGCCGATGCAGCGCATGGCTGACCAGGTGGCCGGCTACTTCGTGCTGGGCGTGATCTCCATCGCGCTGGCGACGCTGGTGGTCTGGGGCCTGGTCGGGCCGCAACCGAGCTGGGTCTACGGCCTGATCAACGCGGTTGCCGTCCTGATCATCGCCTGCCCGTGCGCGCTGGGGCTGGCCACGCCGATGTCGATCATGGTCGCCACCGGGCGCGGCGCGACCCAGGGCGTGCTGTTCCGCGATGCCGCCGCGATCGAGAACTTCCGCAAGATCGACACCCTGATCGTCGACAAGACCGGCACCCTGACCGAAGGTCGGCCGGCCTTCGAGAAAGCCATCGCGGCGCCCGGCCGCACGCCCCAGGACGTGCTGCGGCTGGCCGCCAGCCTGGACCAGGGCAGCGAGCATCCGCTGGCGGCCGCCGTTGTCCGGGCGGCGCACGACAAGGGCCTGCCGCTGGCCAAGGTGGAAGGGTTCGAGTCCGCCTCGGGCATTGGCGTCACCGGCACGGTCGATGGCCAGTCGCTGGCGCTCGGCAACACCGCGCTGATGGAGCAGCTCGGCATCGACAGTTCCAGCCTGAAGCTGGAGGCGGAAGAATTGCGCGGGCAGGGCGCCAGCGTGATGTACCTGGCCGTTGCCGGCCAGCTGGCCGGCCTGCTGGCGGTCTCGGATCCGGTCAAGGCCAGCACGCCGGAGGCACTGCTGGCGCTGCAGGCAGCCGGCATCAAGGTGATCATGGCCACCGGCGACGGCCTGACGACGGCGCAGTCGGTCGCGAAGCGGCTGGGCATCGCCGAGGTCTACGGCGAAGTGAAGCCGGCCGACAAGCTGGCGCTGGTGGAGCGGCTGCAGCGCGAGGGCCGGGTGGTCGGCATGGCCGGCGACGGCATCAACGACGCGCCGGCGCTGGCCAAGGCCGACGTCGGCATCGCCATGGGCACCGGCACCGATGTCGCCATGAACAGCGCGCAGGTGACGCTGGTCAAGGGCGACCTGCGCGGCATCTCGGTGGCCCGGCAGCTGTCCGATTCCACCGTGGCCAACATGAAGCAGAACCTGACGTTTGCCTTCGTCTACAACGCGCTGGGCGTGCCGCTGGCGGCCGGCGTGCTGTTCCCGTTCACCGGCTGGCTGCTGTCGCCGATGATCGGCGCGCTGGCGATGAGCCTGAGTTCCGCGTCGGTCATCACCAACGCGCTGCGGCTGAGGTAGCCGGCGCCGCGCGCGGGCGCAAGACACCGGTTCGTACAATCGCGCCATGACAATCATCCAGCAGGCCGTTTGCATGTCGGCTCTCGCCATTGCGGCCGGTTTTTCCTGGGCTGTCCAGGCGCAGCCAGCGGCGGCAGCGTCCGCGAGCGCTTCGATGGCGGTCGAGCCGACCGAAGGCGAGGTGCGCAAGATCGACAAGGCGAACCGCAAGATCACCCTCAAGCACGGCGAGATTGCGAACCTGGGCATGCCGCCGATGGCGATGGTGTTCGACGTCAGGGACCGCGCCATGCTCGACAAGCTCAAGCCAGGCGACAAGGTCCGCTTCAAGGCTTCCTACCAGGCCGGAAAGTACGTCGTCACCGAGATCGAGCGCGCGAAGTAGCGGCGCCCCAGCTGGCGCAACACCGCTTCGTACAATCGCGCCATGCCAGCCCAGCGCGCGCCGGCGACCTGTAGTGCCGTCTGGAGCTTTCCATGTTTTGTCTTGTTTCATCGGCGCGCCGCGCCGTTTGCGCCTTCACGGTTCTGGCGGCCCTGCAGTCCTGGGGCGCCGAGCCGCTGACCCTGGCCGAGGCGCAGCGCCTGGCCCTGGCACGCTCGCAACAGCTCGCCGCCAATGACGCCTCGGCTTCGGCGGCGCGCAAGATGGCGCAGGCGGCCGCGCAGCTGCCCGATCCGGTGCTGAAGTTCGGTGTCGACAACCTGCCGCTCAGCGGCGCCGACCGGTTCAGCCTGACGCGCGACTTCATGACCATGCGCCGCATCGGCGTGATGCAGGAGTTGCCCAGCGCCGACAAGCGCCGGCTGCGCGGCCAGCGCGGAGCCCAGGAGGCGCTCAAGCTGCAGGCCGAGCGCGAGGTGCTGCGGGTTGCCCTGCTGCGCAACACGGCGCTGGCCTGGCTGGACCGGTTCTACGCGCTGGCGAGCCGCGCTGCGGTGCTGCGCCAGCTGGAGGAAACCCGGTTGCAGGTGCAGGCGGCCGAGGCCGCCTACCGCGGCGCCAAGGGCAGCCAGGCCGACGTGTTCATGGCGATGGGCGCGGTGGGCACGCTGGAAGACAAGCTGGCCCAGGCCGAGCGCCAGGCCGACAACGCCACGGTGATGCTGGCCCGCTGGGTCGGCGACGACGCCCGCCGGCTGCCGGTCGGCGTCCCGCCCTGGCAGACCACCGAGATGGAGCAGGGCGTCACCACCGAGCACCTGGAAACGCACCCCGAGGTGGCCGTCGCCGGCGCCGTGGTGCGCGCGGCCCAGGTCGAGATGTTCCTGGCCGAAGCCAGCAAGCGGCCGGACTGGTCGGTCGAGGCGACTTACCAGCAGCGCGGCCCGGGCTACCCCAACATGGTGTCGATCGGGCTGTCGGTTCCGCTGCAGCTCGATCGCCCCAACCGGCAGGACCAGGAGGTGGCCGCACGCAGCGCCCAGGTCGACGAGGCGCTGGCGCGCTACGAGGACGTGCTGCGCAGCCAGGAGGCGGAGGTCGGCGTGATGCTCAACGACTGGCGCAGCGGCAAGCAGCGGGTGGCCCGTTATGCCGACAGCCTGGTGCCGCTGGCGCAGCAACGCAGCTCGGCGGCCCTGGCGGCCTACCGGGGCGGCAAGGGTGACCTGGCCGCCGTGCTGACGGCGCGCCGCGATGAACTCGAGGTGCGAATCCAGGCGCTGGCGGTGGAACTGGAGACCGCGCGCGCCTGGGCCAACCTGAATTTCCTCACCTCGGAACACGAGATGACAGCCGACCCAGGGAGCAAGCCATGAAGCGCAACCAGATCTACCTTGGCGGGGCGCTCGCGCTGCTGCTGGCTGCCGGCGCGGGCTACGGCCTGTACCGGATGGGGGTGGAGCAGGGCGCGGCCACGCATATCGCGCCGGCCGCGGCTGCCGTTGTCGCCGCACCCGTCGCTGCCGGGGCCGTGCCCCAGGGCATCCCGCAGGGCGAGGAGGCCAGTCGGCGCCACATCGCGTCAGGCATCAAGGCCGGCGACATGGACCCGGTGGTGGGCCGCAAGGTTCTCTACTACCGTGACCCGATGGCGCCGGCCACGAAATTCGACAAGCCGGGCAAGTCGCCGTTCATGGACATGATGCTGGTGCCGGTCTATGCCGAAGGCGGCGGCGACGCCGACCAGGGCCGGGTGAGCATCAGCGCGCGCGTGCAGCAGAACCTGGGCGTGCGCACCGCGCCTGTCGCCGAGGGAACGCTGTCGCCGGAACTGGCCGCCGTCGGCAACATCGCCTTCAACGAACGCGACCAGGCCATCGTGCAGGCCCGCGCCACCGGCTTCGTCGAGCGGCTGCATGTGCGGGCGACGCTGGACCGGGTGGGCAAGGGCCAGCCGCTGGTGGACCTGTACGTGCCGGACTGGATCGCGGCGCAGGAGGAATTCCTGTCGCTGCGGCAGATGCAGGGAGCCGATCTCTCCCCGCTGGTCGATGCCGCGCGCCAGCGCATGCGGCTGGCCGGAATGAGCGACGAGCAGGTCCGGCTGGTGGAGCGTAGCGGCCGCACGCAGGCCCGCATCACCGTCACGGCGCCGGTCGGCGGAGTGGTGACCGAACTCACGGTGCGCGAGGGCATGACGGTGACGGCCGGCACGCCGATGTTCCGCATCAACGGCCTGGGCACGGTCTGGGCCAATGCGGAGGTGCCAGAGAGCCAGGCGGCGTTGCTGCGTCCCGGCACCCGGGTGGTCGCGCACACAGCCGCCGCGCCCGGCACGACCTATGAAGGCCGGGTGCAGGCCCTGTTGCCCGACATCAATGCGACCACCCGCACGCTCAAGGCGCGGGTCGAGTTGTCCAATCCCGGCCAGACGCTGGTGCCCGGGATGTTCGTCTCGATCCGGTTCATGGACCTGCGCGCCGGCAAGACCCTGCTGGTGCCGACCGAGGCCGTGATCCAGACCGGCAAGCGCGCCGTCGTGATGCTGGCCGAGGAGAACGGCCGGTTCCGGCCGGTGGAGGTGCAAACAGGCATCGAATCCGGCGGCCAGACCGAGGTCAAAACGGGCTTGCAGGCCGGCCAGAAGGTGGTCGTATCGTCCCAGTTCCTGATCGACTCGGAAGCCAGCCTGCGGGGGCTGGAGGCGCGCCTGAACCAGGCACCGGGCGGCGACACGGCCAAGGCCTCGGCGCGCTATGAAGCGCGGGGCCGGATCGACTCGATGGACAAGGAGACGCTGACCATCACCCACGAACCGATCCCGGCGCTGAAGTGGGGCCCGATGACCATGGAGTTCCGCAAGCCCGCGTCCGCGCTGCCCAGGCTCGCGGTCGGCGACAAGGTGGAGTTCGAGTTCTCGATGGAGCCCGACGGCACCGCGCAACTCACCCGCGTCGCGCCCGGGAGCGGCAAGTGATCGCCGGCCTGATCCGCTGGTCGATCGTCAACCGCTTCCTGGTCCTGCTGGCGACGCTGGTGCTGGCGGGCTGGGGCGTCTATGCGATGTCGCGCACGCCGCTGGACGCGTTGCCCGACCTGTCGGACGTGCAGGTCATCATCCGCACCAGCTACCCGGGGCAGGCGCCGCGGATCGTCGAGAACCAGGTGACGTACCCGCTCACCACCACCATGCTGTCGGTGCCGGGCGCCAAGACCGTGCGCGGCTATTCCTTCTTCGGCGATTCTTTCGTCTATGTGCTGTTCGAGGACGGCACCGATCTGTACTGGGCCCGCTCGCGGGTGCTCGAATACCTCAACCAGGTGCAGTCTCGGCTGCCGGCGGCGGCCAAGCCGTCGCTGGGGCCGGACGCCACCGGCGTCGGCTGGATCTACCAGTACGCGCTGGTCGATCGCAGCGGCGCCCACGACGCCAGCCAGTTGCGGGCGCTGCAGGACTGGTTCCTGAAGTACGAACTCAAGACGGTGCCCAACGTCGCCGAGGTGGCGAGCGTGGGCGGCATGGTGCGCCAGTACCAGATCGTGCTGGACCCGGACAAGCTCGCCGCCTACGCCATTCCCCTGTCACGGGCGGTGGAGGCGGTGCAGAAATCCAACCAGGAATCGGGCGGTTCGGTGCTCGAACTGGGCGAGGCCGAGTACATGGTGCGGGCGTCGGGCTACCTCAAGACGCTGGACGATTTCCGCCAGATCCCGCTCTCCGCCACGCCCGGCGGTGTCGCCGTGAAGCTGGGCGACGTGGCGCGGATCCAGCTCGGGCCGGAGATGCGGCGCGGCATCGGCGAACTCGATGGCGAGGGTGAAGCCACCGGCGGCATCATCGTGATGCGCTCGGGCAAGAACGCGCTGGAAACCATCCAGGCCGTGAAGGCGAAGATGGCCGTGCTGCAGGCCGGCCTGCCCAAGGGCGTCGAGATCGTGCCGGTGTACGACCGCTCCGGCCTGATCGAGCGCTCGATCGACAACCTCAAGACCAAGCTGCTGGAGGAATTCCTGGTGGTGGCCGTGGTCTGCTTCCTGTTCCTGTTCCACCTGCGCTCCGCCTTCGTGGCCATCGTGTCGCTGCCGCTGGGCATCCTGGCCGCCTTCATCGTCATGTACTACCAGGGCGTCAACGCCAACATCATGTCGCTGGGCGGCATCGCGATCGCGATCGGCGCGATGGTGGACGCGGCCGTGGTGATGATCGAGAACGCCCACAAGCACCTGGAGCACTGGGCGCGCGACCACCCCGATGAAAAACTCGAAGGCGAGGCGCGCTGGCGGGTGATCGGCGATTCGGCCGCCGAGGTCGGGCCGGCCTTGTTCTTCTCACTGCTGATCATCACGCTGTCATTCATCCCGGTGTTCACGCTGGAGGCGCAGGAGGGGCGCCTGTTCTCGCCGCTGGCGTTCACCAAGACCTATGCGATGGCGGCTTCGGCAGGTCTCGCGGTGACGCTGATCCCGGTGCTCATGGGCTACCTGATCCGGGGCCGGATCCCCGGCGAGCAGGCCAATCCGCTGAACCGCTTCCTGATCGCGGTGTACCGGCCGCTGCTCAACGCCGTGCTGCGCGCGCCCAGGATCACGCTGGCCATCGCCGGCATCCTCCTGGTCCTGAGCCTGTGGCCGCTGCAGCACATCGGCGGCGAGTTCATGCCCAAGCTCGACGAAGGCGACCTGCTGTACATGCCCACCGCGTTGCCCGGTCTGTCGGCCGGCAAGGCTGCCGAACTGCTGCAGCAGACCGATCGCCTGATCAAGACCGTGCCCGAGGTGGCGACGGTGTACGGCAAGGCCGGCCGGGCCGAGACCGCGACCGACCCGGCGCCGATGGAAATGTTCGAGACCACCATCCAGTTCAAGCCGCGCGAGCAGTGGCGCGCCGGCATGACGCCGGACAAGCTGGTCGACGAACTGGACCGCATCGTGCGGGTGCCCGGCCTGGCCAACATCTGGGTGCCGCCGATCCGCAACCGCATCGACATGCTGGCCACCGGCATCAAGAGCCCGGTGGGCGTCAAGGTGGCGGGCACGGACCTGGCCGAGATCGACCGCCTCACCGGCGAGATCGAGCGGGTGCTCAAGACCGTGCCGGGCGTCACCAGCGCGCTGGCCGAGCGCCTGACCGGCGGCCGCTACATCGACGTCGACATCCACCGCGATGCGGCGGGGCGCTTCGGCCTGACCATCGCGGACGTGCAGGCTGTGATCACCACGGCCGTTGGCGGCGAGAACATCGGCGAAACAGTGGAAGGCCTGCAGCGCTTCCCGATCAACATGCGCTATGCCCGCGAGATGCGCGATTCGCTGGAGAAGCTGCGCAGCCTGCCGATCGTGACCGAGCGCGGCGCCCGGCTGGTGCTGTCCGATGTCGCGGAGATCCGCATCACCGACGGCCCGCCGATGCTGCGCAGCGAGAACGCGCGGCTCTCGGGCTGGGTCTACGTGGACATCCGCGGCCGCGACCTGCGTTCGGCGGTGCGCGACATGCAGCAGGCGGTTGCCGGCAAGGTCAAGCTCTCGCCCGGTTACTCGGTGTCCTGGTCGGGCCAGTTCGAATACCTGGAGCGCGCCACCGCCAAGCTCAAGATCGTGGTGCCGTTCACGCTGGTCATCATCTTCGTGCTGCTGTACCTGATCTTCAAGTGCTTCGACGAGGCGGCGCTGATCATGGCGACGCTGCCGTTCGCGCTGGTGGGCGGCATCTGGCTGCTCTACCTGCTGGGCTACAACCTGTCGGTGGCGGGCGCGGTCGGCTTCATCGCGCTGGCCGGCGTTTCCGCCGAGTTCGGCGTGATCATGCTGCTGTACCTGCGGCACGCCTGGGACGATCGGGTCAAGGCCGGCCAGACCGGCACGCCGGACCTGCTCGACGCGATCCGCGAAGGCGCGGTGCTGCGGGTGCGGCCCAAGGCCATGACGGTGGCCGTGATCCTGGCCGGCCTGTTCCCCATCATGTGGGGCACGGGGACCGGCTCGGAGGTGATGCAGCGGATCGCCGCGCCGATGGTAGGCGGGATGATCACGGCGCCGCTGCTGTCGATGTTCGTGATCCCGGCCGCCTACCTGCTGCTGCGCCGGCGCCGGAAGCAGCCGTGAGCACTTTGGGCGAACACCTTGCCGGTCCCATCGCGTTGCTGCGGGCCCGCTTTTCGCCGCACGGCTATCTGGGCTTGCAGTTGACCGTGGGCGCGCTGGTGCTGACCGGCTTCGCCTGGCTGTTTGGCGGCATCGCCGAGGACGTGGTGAACGGCGACCCGCTCACGCTGCTCGATGCGCAGCTGGCGCAGTGGTTCCACCGCCAGGCGGCGCCCGCGTTCACCCGCGCCATGCTGCTGGTCTCCGACCTGAACGACGTGCTGGCGATCAGCCTGCTGGCGGCGCTGACCGCGGCCGTGCTGGCCTGGCGGCGGGCCTGGTCCTGGCTGCTGGTGCTGGTGCTGGCGGTGCCGGGCGGCATGCTGATCAACGTGCTGATGAAATTCGCGTTCCACCGTGCCCGTCCCAGCTTCGACGATCCGCTGCTGGTCCTGACGTCGTACAGTTTCCCGAGCGGCCACGTGGCCGGCGCGACGCTGTTTTACGGTTTCCTGGCCGCGCTGCTCGCCAGCCGGTGCGCGCGCTGGCGCCACCGGCTGCTGCTGGTGCTGGCGGCATCGGTGCTGATCGCGCTGGTGGCATTGAGCCGGATGTATCTTGGCGCGCACTACCTGAGCGACGTGCTCGCGGCCTTCGCCGAAGGTGCGGCCTGGCTGACCTGGTGCCTGATGGTGACCCGGAGCTGGTCGCTCGATCGCGCGGGCTTGCGGCCGCCAGCCCGCGCCGCGTGAGGCATCAGAGCTGGAAGGCCAGCCAGCGGATCGCCCCCTCGCCCAGCTCCCGCGCCAGTCCGGGCCGGCGGGCCTCGTAAGGCCGGGCGCCATGGCGCTGGCGCTCGATCCATTGCGCCAGCTGCTGCACGTCGGCCGTCCGGTAGAAGCCGACCATCAGTTCGTAGTTGAGGAACAGGCTGCGCTCGTCGAGATTGGCGCTGCCGGCCAGCGCGAATTCGTCGTCGAACACCACCGCCTTGGCGTGGATCATGCCGGGCACCATCCAGACGCGCGCACCCGCCCGTGCCAGGTCGCGCAGCGCCGCGTGGCGGGCCATGTCGGCCATCCGGTGGTTGGAGTGCGAGGGAACCAGCAGGTCGACCGCGACGCCGCGCCGCGCCGCCAGCGTCAGCGCCAGCTGCAGCGTCGCGTCCGGAACGAAGTAGGGCGACACCGCCAGGATCCGGCGGCGGGCCGCGAAGCAACCGGACACGAGCAAGGTGTAGACCGTGTCTTCGGCCTGGTCGGGCCCGCTGGGAACCAGCTGCATCGTGGCGGCGCTGTCGCCTCGCACCGCCGGCGGCTGCCGCGGCGCCGGGACAGCGGCCCGGCGGGTCGCGAAGGCCCAGTCCCGGTCGAACTGCTCCTGCGCCTGTCCGGCGATCGCGCCGCGCAGTTCGAACGTCAGGTCGATCCAGGCGGCCGCCCCGTGGCCGGAGCGCGTTTTGCCTTCGAAATACTCCACCGCGAGGTTGCGCCCACCGGTCCACAAGCGCGCGCCGTCCGCGATCGCCAGCTTGCGGTGGTTGCGCAGGTTGGCTTTGCCGGTCAGCGGCAATTGCAGTGGCGGCGCGAACAGAGCGACGCTGGCGCCGGCGGCCCGCAGCGGCCCCAGGTCCGGGTGCCCACCCAGGTACTGGCCGACCCCGTCGACCAGCAGCCGCACGCGCACGCCCCGGCGCGCGGCTTGCGCGAGCTGCAGAGCGATTTCACTGCCCACCGCATCGCGGCCCAGCAGGAAGGTGCTGACATCGACGCTGGAGCCGGCGCCGTCGATCAGCGCCAGCAGGGACCGCAGCGCCTGGCTGCCATCGGCATGCAGCTCGAGGAACTCGCAGCCCGAGGGCGGCGGCAGGCTGAGCGTGGCGGCCAGGGTCCGGATGCCGGCGGCCGGCGTGCCGTCCTGCTGCGCCGCCGGGACGCGCAGCGCCGGCAGCGGCCGGGGCCGCTTGCGGGTGCCGATCAGCAGGTACAGCGGCAGGGTCAGGTACGGCATCAGGATGAACGACAGCAGCCAGGCCATGGCCGCCGACGGGTTGCGGCGTTGCCGCAGCGAGTGCGACGCCGTCAGGAACACGGCCAGCGCCAGCAGCGTGGCCAGGCCGTGCAGCGACAGCCAGTGCCAGCCGAAGAAACCGCCGCTGGTCACGGTTGGGGCAGGAGGTGCGAAGGCATGGCGGATTGCAGCACGCTTTCGGGCGGCCAGGAAGCACGTCGCGGCCCTTCGGAGCCCCGGGGCTTTCCGCCGGGGCTTGACCCTGCCATGATGTCAAGGTTGACACTAGCGACATGAACACAGCCATCACACTCGATTCCCCGCCACTGAAGGACTGGACCTTCCCGGTCGAGGGCATGACCTGCGCCTCCTGCGCCGGCCGCGTCGAAAAGGCGCTGGCGGCGCTGCCGGGTGTCAGCCAGGCCAGCGTCAACCTGGCAACCGAGGTGGCGAGCGTCAAGGCCGGCCCGCAGGTCGATCTCGGCCTGCTGCGCGGCGCCGTGGAGAAGGCCGGCTACTCGGTCGGCGAGCAGGCGGTGAGCCTGGACATCGAGGGCATGACCTGCGCCTCCTGCGTGGCGCGGGTCGAGAAGGCCCTGAAGACGGTGCCGGGCGTGGTGTCGGCCGAGGTCAATCTGGCCACCGAGCGGGCCGAAGTGAAGCTGGCCGGTCGCCAGGGCGACATCGAGCCCTTGCTGCAGGCCGTGGCGAAGGCCGGCTATCTGGCACGTCCGGCCGCCGCCACGCCGGCTTCCGGCGCCGCCAAGGCCGGCAACGACTGGTGGCCGATCGCCGTGTCGGCCGCGCTCTCGCTGCCGCTGATCGTGCCGATGATCGGCATGCTGTGGGGCGCGGACTGGGCCTTGCCCGGCTGGGTGCAACTGGCGCTGGCGACGCCGGTGCAGTTCTGGCTCGGCGGCCGCTTCTATCGCGCGGCCTGGAAGGCGCTGAAGGCGCGGGCCGGCAACATGGACCTGCTGGTGGCGCTGGGCACCTCGGCCGGCTACGGCCTGAGCGTCTATCAGCTCCTCAAGCACGGCGACCACGGCATGCCGCACCTGTATTTCGAGGCGTCGGCCGTCGTCATCACCCTGGTGCTGCTGGGCAAGTGGCTGGAGACGCGGGCCAAGCGGCAGACCACCGAGGCGATCCGCGCGCTGAACGCGCTGCGGCCCGACACCGCGCGGGTGCGCCGCGCTGGCGTCGAGGTGGAGGTGCCGGCCGCCCAGGTCGTGCTCGATGATCTGGTGGTGATCCGTCCGGGTGAGCGGGTGCCGGTGGACGGCGTCGTCGCCGAAGGGGCCAGCGACATCGACGAGTCGCTGATCACCGGCGAGAGCCTGCCGGTGGCCAAGCACGAGGGCGACAAGGTGACCGGCGGCTCGGTCAACGGGCAAGGCCTGCTGGTGGTGCGCACCACCGCCATCGGCGCCGAATCGACGCTGGCGCGGATCGTCCGGCTGGTGGAGTCGGCGCAGGCGAAGAAGGCGCCGATCCAGCGGCTGGTGGACCAGGTCAGCGAAGTGTTCGTGCCGGTGATCATCGGCATCGCGCTGCTCACGCTGCTGGCCTGGGGCCTGATCGCCGGCGACTGGCCGGTGGCCATCCTCAACGCGGTGGCGGTGCTGGTGATCGCCTGCCCCTGCGCGCTGGGCCTGGCGACGCCCACCGCGATCATGGCCGGCACCGGCGTCGCGGCCCGGCACGGCATCCTGATCAAGGACGCCGAGGCGCTGGAGATCGCCCACAGCCTGAAGACGGTGGCGTGGGACAAGACCGGCACGCTGACCGAAGGCCGCCCGCGGCTGACGGCGGCCGAAGCGGCGCCAGGCAGTGACCGCGCAGCGCTGCTGGCGCTGAGCGCCGCGATCCAGGCCGGCAGCGAACATTCGCTGGCGAAGGCGGTGCTGGGCGCGGCGGCCAGCGAGGGCATCGTCGCCCCGCCGGCGAGCAAGCTGCGCGCCATCGCCGGCCGCGGCATGGCGGCCGAAGTGGCAGGGCGCGACCTGCGGCTGGGCAGTTCGCGGCTGATGCAGGAGTCGGGCGTCGACCTCGCCGCACTGGCGGACCGCGCCGCGCAGTTGCAGCAACAGGGCTTCACGGTGTCGTGGGTCGCGGACCTGACCGGCCAGCCGAAACTGCTCGGCCTGCTGGCCTTCGGCGACACGGTCAAGCCGACGGCGGCGCGCGCGGTGGCGCGGCTGCGCGAACTGGGCGTCGCTTCGGTGCTGGTGACGGGCGACAACAAGGGCAGTGCGCAGGCGGCCGCGACGCTGCTGGGCATCGAGGACTTCCGCGCCGAGGTGTTGCCCGAAGACAAGGCCGGCATCGTGGCCGAACTCAAGGCCCGCGGCGGCCGGGTGGCGATGGTCGGCGACGGCATCAACGACGCGCCGGCGCTGGCCGCCGCCGACGTCGGCATCGCGATGTCCACCGGCACCGACGTGGCGATGCACGCCGCGGGGATCACGCTGATGCGGGGCGACCCGGCGCTGGTGGGCGACGCCATCGACATCTCGCGCCGCACCTACGCCAAGATCCGGCAGAACCTGTTCTGGGCCTTTTTCTACAACCTGGTCGGCGTGCCGCTGGCGGCGTTCGGGCTGCTCAACCCGGTGATCGCCGGGGCGGCCATGGCCTTGAGCAGCGTCAGTGTGGTCACCAACGCGCTGATGCTGCGCAACTGGAAAGGAAGCCCGCAATGAACCCTCCCGGCGGACCCTACAACGTGGGCGAGGCGGCCCGCCTGTCCAACGTCTCGGCCAAGATGGTGCGGCACTACGAGTCGCTCGGCCTGCTGCCCACGGTGACGCGCACCGACTCCGGCTACCGGCAGTACACCGACAGGGAGGTGCACACGCTGCGCTTCATCCGACGCTCGCGCGACCTGGGCTTCAGCATGGCGGAGATCGGCGAGCTGCTGGCGCTGTGGCAGAACCGCAGGCGGCCCAGTTCGAGCGTGAAGCGGATCGCCAGCGAGCACGTCGCCGCGCTGGACGCCAAGATGGCCGAGATGGCGGCGATGCGCAAGACGCTGCAGCACCTGGTGCACTGCTGCCACGGCGACGACCGGCCGGAGTGCCCGATCCTGGACGAACTGGCGGGAGAGTAAGGGTCGTCATTCCCGCGCAGGCGGGAATCCAGGGCATTCAAGCAAACAAGTCCGCAAGCTCTGGATCCCCGCCCCCGCCTTCGCGGGGGGCAGGCCCTGCGCGGGGACGACGAAGTTTGACGCGTCAGGCGTGCGCGACCTTCGGATGGAACGTCTTGGGGATGCCGGCCGCGGCCACGCCGCTGCGCAGCGCTTCGCCGGGCAGCGCCTGCGCCAGCAGGGTCCGCGCCTCGATCAGCCTGGCCAGGTCGATGCCGGTGGTGTAGCCCATGCTTTCCAGCATGAACACCAGGTCCTCGGTCACGATGTTGCCCGAGGCGCCGGGCGCGAACGGGCAGCCGCCCAAACCGGCCAGGCAGGAATCGAAGGCGCGGATGCCTTCCTCCAGACCCGCCAGCGCATTGGCCAGGCCCAGCCCCATGGTGTCGTGCAGGTGCAGTTTCACCAGCTTCGCGCCGATGGCGTCCTGCGTCGCGCGCACCACGGAGCGGATCTGCGCGGGGTGCGCATAGCCCACGGTGTCGGCGAGGGCGATGCAGTCGACGCCGGTGGCGGCCAGCGCCTTCGCGACCATCGCCACGCGCTCCAGTGGCACATCGCCTTCCATCGAGCAGCCGAAAGCCGTCGCCAGGGCCGCGTCGATTCGCATCGGGCGTGCCTGCGAGCGAACCCACTCGACGATCGAATGCACCATCTCGATCACGTCGTCGGTGCCCTTGTTGATGTTGGCGCGGCTGTGGCTGTCGCTGACCGAGATCGGCAGGGCCAGCACATGGGCGCCGGCCTCGTGGGCAGCAACCGCACCCTTCAGATTTGCCGCCAGCGCGCACACCGTCAGGCCCTCGATCGCCAGGGCGCCGTGGACCACCTGTGCCGTGTCGGCCATCTGCGGGATCGCCCGCGGGGAAACGAAGCTGCCGACCTCGATTTCCCTCAGGCCGGCGGCGGCAAGTTGCGCGATCCACCGCAGCTTGACATCGGTCGGCATCATCTTGGCGGCCATCTGCAAACCGTCGCGAGGGCCGACTTCGCAGATGCTGACCTGGTTGCTCATTGCTCCACCTTGATGTTGGCGTTGGCGATGGTCGCCTTGGACTTCTGGATATCGGCCTTGATCAGCGCGGCGAATTCCTCCGGCGTCGCCGGGCTCGGATCGAGACCCTGGCCCAGCAGCGCGGTGCGCACATCGGGCCGCTGCAGGATCTTGTTCAGGTCGGTGTTCAGGCGGGTGACCACCGGCTGTGGCAGGCCGGCCGGGCCCATGATGCCGTAGTAGGAAACCACGCTGTAGTCCTTGTAGCCGGACTCCGCCACCGTCGGCACGTCGGGCAGCGCCGGGTTGCGCTTGGGCGAGGTGACGGCCAGCGCGCGGATCTTGCCGGCATGCAGCAGCGCCGCGGCCGACGAGATCGACGAGCCGGCGAACTGCAGGTGGCCGCCCACCAGGTCCACCAGCGCGGGGCTGGAGCCCTTGTACGGAATGTGCTGCAGCTTGATGCCCGCCGCCGACTGCAGCATTTCGAGCGCGATGTGCACCGCGCCGCCGGTGCCGGAGGTGCCGTAGGTGATCTTGCCGGGTTCGGCCTTGGCCGCCTTGACCAGGTCGGCCAGCGTCTTGTAGGGCGAGTTCTCCGGGACGATCAGCACCATCGGCGTGGTCGCCACCAGCGCCACCGGCGTCAGGTCCTTGATCGGGTCGTAGCTGACCTTGAGCAGCAGCGGGATCAGCGACACGTTGTCGGTCTGCGCCACCACCAGGTCGTAGCCCTCGTTGTGCGAGCGCGCCGCTTCCGCCAGGCCCAGCGCCGTGCCGGCGCCCGGCTTGTTCTCGGGCACGACGGTCCAGCCGTTCAGTTCGGCCAGCTTGGTGCTCATGAGCCGGCCGATGAAGTCCGTGCCGCCGCCGGGTGTGGACGGGACGATCACGCGGATCGGTTTGGTGGGATAGCTCTGGGCCTGGGCCAGGCCGCAAGCGGCGGCCAGGGCGATCAGGGCGAAATGGCGTCGAATCATGGGTCTTGTCTCCTGTGGTGGGTGGGATGTGTTCAGGTGTTCAGGCGGCGACCACGCCTTGCGCGATCAGGGCGGCGATGCGTGCCTCGTCCAGGCCCAGGCCGCGCAAGATGGATTGTGTCTGCGCGCCCACCCGCTGCGGGTCCAGCCGCTTGCCCATTTTCTGGCCGTCGAATTCGATGGGCAGGGCGGCGGCATCGACATGCTGGCCGTCGGGCATGGTGGTGGGGATCAGGGCGCCGCCTTCCTTCAGGTGCCGGTCGCTCAGCAAGTCGTAGGGCTGGCGGATCGGGCCATAGGACAGGCCCGAGGCTTCCAGCGCGGCGCACAGGTCGGCGGTCTTCCAGTGCTTCAGGATGGCCGCCACCTCGGGCACCAGCCAGGGCCGCGCGGCCTCGCGCTGGACGGCCGTGCGCAGGCGCTCGTCGCTGGACCAGCCCGCGGGCAGGAAGTCCTTGCAGAAGGTCTGCCAGTTGGCGTCGCTGACCACGGCCACGAAGACCCGGCCTTCGTCCTGCGTGTCGAAGATGTCGTACACGCCCCAGGGCGGCGTGCGCTTGTCGCCCATGGGCACCGGCGCCTGACCACTGAGCTGGTGCTGGGCGATGAACTGCGCCACCAGCAGCAGGTTGTTCTCGAACAGGCCGGCGCGCACATGGCGGCCGCGGCCGGTGCGGTGACGGTCGTTGAGCGCGGCCAGCGCGCCCACCACGCCGAAGGTGCCGCCCAGGATGTCGTTGACCGAGGGCGCCACGCGCTGCGGCGCGCCGGTGCTGCCGTTGATGTAGGCCATGCCGCCCATCATCTGCACCACTTCGTCGAGCGCGGTGCGCTGCTTGTACGGCCCCGACAGAAAGCCCTTGAGCGAGACGTAGATGAGACGGGGGTTCTCCGCGGCCAGCGAGGCGTAGTCCAGGCCGTACTGGGCCAGGCTGTCGTCGCGGAAGTTCTCGATCAGCATGTCGCAGCCCAGCGCCAGCTGGCGCACCAGCGCCTGGCCTTCGGTGGACTTGAGGTCGACCGCCAGGCTCTGCTTGTTGCGGCTGAAGACCGGGAAGTAGCCGATGCCCGAGCCCTTGAGCCGGCGCGTGCGGTCGCCGTCCAGCGGCTCGACCTTGATCACCTCGGCCCCCAGGTCGGCCAGCACCAGCCCGCCGGCCGGCCCCATGATCATGTGCGACAGCTCCAGCACCTTGATGCCGCGCAGGGGGAGTTCGTCGGTGGGGAGGAAGGTGGGGGAAGGGCTTGGGGTCGAACTTTCAGCGGTCATCCACCATCATCCCGCAGGACGCGGATTTGAAAAAGTGATGATTGGGAACTGTGAAGGTCTCGGGCGGAGAGGGTGGGGGAAGCCCGGGGCGCTGCCTCGACCGGGCACCGCGCGGGTTCCGCGTCGCGTGTTCAACTCTCGCCGTGCGTCGTGCGTCGTGCGCCGTGCGGCCAATCCTGCGCCACAGCAGGGTCATACTCTCCCCGTCGTAAGGCGAGGTCTATGACGTCGCGGGAGGCCGCGGAAAATGTCCGCGCATCTACTGCAAGTGTGGACACTACTCGACTTCATCGTAGTTGTATGACTAACAACTCCGGAGGTCCTGAAACAATGCCGGCTCTTTCAGACTATGGCGCAGCAACCCCTTGACTGACGCCTTCAAGAAGGACAAGGCGACATCAGAGCCTTGCAGAACGCGAAGATTTTTCCCATCAAAGTCCGGCAAGCCGCCATGCGCGATTGCGCTCCTGTATGCATATAGAGCAGTCCAGACCTTCTTTTCGTTTGCGCCCGGACCGAAAACAGAGAAATCCAAGGGGCGGTCGAAGCGGCGAGACAAAAGCGGGAATTTCGATTGCATTTGATGTGTCAATGAGTCGCCACGATCCTCCAAGCGAGGATTATGAGTGATCAGCATCTCAATAATCGCAAATAATCCCAGCACCTGAAAGTCAGATTTGTCAGGCAAGACTTGCAGCGAGTCGAACATGTTTATTGCTCTCAGCACTTCCGGAAAAGAATTTTCCTCCGCGGGGTTCCTAAGAAGCTTTCTGAAGTTACTGAACACCTCCCTTATCTCTGACAGATCATCCTCAGTAACTCGTTCCGGTGCAACGGGGATTCCATTCGAGAACTGCTTGTATGCCGTGTCGATGCGCGGAATAAGCGCGCCCCAGATCCGGAAAAACTGAAACGAAAGATTCAACGCCCTAGACGAAATGTTGGACGCAAGATGTAGGTCGTACAGAAGCGAGTGGTCCGGGCCAGTAACCACGTAGTACCGCCATTGGTTTTCATCAAGTGGCCATTTGTGAAAACTAGCCGCGTTGTCGTTAGGGTGGATCACGGTATCCGTTTCATAAAACTCGGTGGGAGTGAGCCATGAGATGCCTTCGAACCGCCGGATATTGAACTTGATTGCATCACGTTGAGATTCCGTCGCCCTGTCTAAGGTGAATCCTGGGGCAAACGTGTAAGGCAACTCTGCGTCCACAAAAATTCGGTGGAGTACGAATGCCCAGATCGATGTTTCGGGCTGGGAATCGATAGTGACGTCGTTCATAGAGACGACAAGGAGAAAGTACAGGCGGACGCACGACAACACCTAGAGAACTCCGGGTGGGTCAACGCCTTCGAGCTACGAGCTGTGGCTCCTGTACATACAGCGCCTCGTGTCGTGATCCAGGCTCGCCTCTTCTTTATCCGTGGTCCGGTCATAGCGTTACTCCATCATCCGGAACCAATCCCTGACCGCGAGCCGAAGGCGCAGCTGCTCATCTTCAGCTAAGGGACTGCAGTGCGCGATCGGGTTACGCAAGGCGTTCAGGCTGGCCATTACCTTTTCGAGGGCCTTCTTGCTGTTGAACAGAGTGCCCCCGAAGATGTCCCAGTTCGCTACGATGATGTTCGAGAGTTCACCAAACGTTGTGTAGTCCAGTTCATCCATGGAGCGACGCGTCACGCCGGCATCGACTTCTTTCTGCACCCTTGATCTGACGTCCAGCCGAATCGCATCTGGTACGCGGGACGAGTTCCACCAATCGTCCCGATGCTCGGCTGCTTCAATCGTTTCTGAGACCAACACACGAATAGACTTCTCAAGAGAATAAAAGACTTCGTAGTGCTTTGACATAGCGGCGGCTTCGGTTCGAATGGCCGCATCAAACTGGGGGTAGTACTCGGGATCTTTGGCGGGGGTAGGCGTGGGTAGGTGGCCCAGATCAAGCGCGTACTCGCGACCAATACGACTTAACTCCTCAGAAATGATTTGGTTGGTCATGCCAAACGACTTGACCTTGTCTTCGGTCTCTCGCTTACTCATGGGCGGACAGCAGGTGCTCTCTCAAACTCTTGAAAATGGCGTTAAAGACTGCTTGGTCCGAAGTCGCCGGGAGATTGAGGTTAATCGTGTAGGCCAGATTGAGGCCCACGCTAGTCTGTGCAGCTTCAACGCTGCGAAGTGGGAGTCTCGGCGAGTCAGTATCGGTGCTTGGGTTTGGGGTGGGTGAAGTCAGTGCCTGCACCTCCGTTTGTGTATCGAAATCAGCGTACAGCATTAGATTTTTTAATGTCGCAAAGATGGATTGCGCTACGCGATTGTCGTGCTCCAGCCCGGTCACTTGAAGGATCAAGTTTCGAAGGTCCTTGTCTGAAAGCCTGTAGAAGTACTCGTTGGCGGAAACGAGATCGCGGTAACTGGCCTTTATGGCGACGGCGACGGCAGCGCCGCCAATCGTCGGATTGCGAAATCTCTTGTAGAGATCGGTTGGGGTGCCATCTGTCGCTACGAACCCGATCCGTTTCATGAAGGGCATGATGGCTGCGCCCGTGCCACCCTTTATTAGAAGCACAGTGCTAACAAAATCGGTAGTGAATCGAGGCGGCGTCGCGGCTGCGCGAATCCGATCCAGAGCGTTCTTGATCGACGTGGGTGAGGTGACGTACGGCAACTTTGCTGACATGGACCCTCCTATGACTTTGATATTGAGTCGCGGATTGGGGTTTTGACCCAGCTTCGACGCGCGCACCACTATACCTAGGACCGGCCGCGAGACGTCCCGGCCGAAATTCCGGGGGGAGGGTGCCTAGTCGAATCGGAGCAGATCGCGTCATTAACCGGTCCAGTAGCTACTTGTTTCCGGGGCGTGGACGACGAGCGTCCTCTCAGCCAGACTCATGGTGCACGATAGTTGCATACGTCTCGCCGGAGGTCGATGCCAAGTTAGTGAAAGCGCAGCATGTGGACCTGATGCACCATCCGGAGGCGCCCGAGGGCTTGCATCATCTCGCTGCCACGATTAGAGGGCTTCCGATTCAGCTCTATGCGCAGCTCGTTTGCCAGGTCGAGTTGTTTCACCTAGTTCTGACGCGTTGCGTCGCCTACTTCGCACAACGCGATCCTTCAACTGTTCGTCGCTTCGCTTGGCGTATCGTTTTCTGACGCGGGAGACTACCGGCCCTTCTTAAATGCCTACCAGTATCCGCTTGGCGAGGAGCCCACGTACCTGCGCGACGACTACGGGCTCGGCATCGAGACCAGAGGCGCAATTGACGTCGGCAAGATGGTGCGCGAGGATTTCCAGTTGCTCGACTCCGCCAGCAACGCAGGCCTTCAGGTAGCGGATCTTCTCGCGTCGGGAGTTCGACGAGCTTTGCGCGGGAATTTCGACCGACCGCAAGCAATTGCAGGATTGCTCGGCTCGAACGTGATCAGGACCTGCGGAACAAGCCCCCAGTGCGCCTGATGGGTATGGGTGTTGACGAGATGCAGGTTTCTGACCGCTGTGCTGAAGTGGTCCGACGTATGGGCGGCGCCGCCAGGCCGTTCCTGACCAAATGAACTGGCGGCAAAGACGGAGTCGAAAGCTGAAGCGTCCGCTTCCAGCCTATTGTGTTGAAGAACTCACTCGGACGGCGCGATCGATAGGCGCGGAGCGGGAGGGCTGCGACCGAATGAGCGAATCCGTCGGCACCGGAGCCGCGCGCGGCCCTTCCGCGCACTTCATACAGGTACTAGGTTTCGATTTCCTCCCTTCGGACCAAGCCACTTGGCCATTCTTCGCAAGTTCTGCACCGCCGCGGCCATCAGGAACTCGTCTCGCGCACCGTTGAGGCCCCGCAGTCGCAGCCGATCGAGCTTCATGATGCGTTTGAGGTGGGCAAACAGCATCTCCACCTTCTTTCTGTCCTTGCGCGACTGCGCGTAGGCCGGCGTCGTGCATACAGTACGTGCGACGTCACGCGCGTCTTCAAAGATGCTGCGCGCAATCTTGCGGTTCGGGGTGTTCGGGCAGCAGCGCTGCTTGTGCGCGCAGCCGGCGCAATCCTCGTTCTTCGCCCGGAACAGCACAGTGCCTTCGGAGGTCGGTCGACCCGTTGTAGTCAATTGCTTTCCAGCGGGGCACTCGTAGCTGCTGCTCTGCTCGTCGAAGCGGAAGTCCGAACGGCTGAAGGTGCCGTCGCCCCGCTGCGACTTCTCCCACACAGGGATGTGCGGCTCGATCCCCTTGTCGTTGACGATCCAGTTGAGCATCGGTGCCGCGCCATAGGCGGTGTCGCCCACGAGTCGCTTGGGCTCGAGATCGAATCGCTGCTCGACTCGCTCGATCATTGTCCGGGTTGAGTCCACTTCTTCGGTGCGGTGCGCCGGCGTGGCTTCGACGTCCACGATGATTCCCGCATCCAGATCGATCAGGTAGTTGGTCGAGTACGCGTAGAAGGCTGGGCCTCCAGGCGCCGCGGTCCAGCGAGCTGCGGGGTCGGTGCGGGAGATGTTCTTGGGCGGGCCTGACGGCCCGCTGGGGGACTCTGGCTCGTCATCATCAGCGGCCGGATTGCTCGCGTCCAGCGCGTTGAGATATTCGCGCACAGCGCGGCTAGGCCCTTCCCCTTGGTTCCAGTCGTGCGCTTGGTTGCCCGGCACGCCTTTGGCGCGGTTGGCGTCGGCTTTGATCACGCTGGCGTCGATGGCAAAGCCTTCTCCACCAACCAGGCCCTCGCCCATGCAGCGGCGCAGCACCGATTCAAAGAGGTGGCGAAACGCGTCGCTCTGGCGGAATCGGCCGTGCCGGTTTTTCGAGAAGGTCGAGTGGTCAGGAATTCGATCTTCCAGACCCAGGCGGCAGAACCAGCGATACGCCAGGTTCAGGTGCACTTCCTCGCACAGTCGGCGTTCCGAGCGGATGCCAAAGCAATAGCCGATCACCAGCATGCGAATCATCAACTCGGGATCGATCGACGGTCGACCGGTGTGACTGTAAAACGAAGCGAGGTGTTGCCTCAGCTCGCTCAGATCCATGAAGCGGTCGATGCCGCGCAACAGATGGTCGCTGGGAATGTGGTCTTCGAGATTGAACGCGTAGAACAACGGCGCCTGGCCGGCGCCTTGGCTTCCCATCATGGCCCACCTCATCCTTCGAGTTGCTCGTGGCGCAAATCTAGAAGGTCAGGGGGAGTTATTCAACACTATCGGCCAAGAGCTGCCGTTGTTGACCTGCGGATTGCGAGTCCGTCGATCACCGACAAAGAAGCCGGTGCACCCGTCGCGCACATTGCCTCCAGCGGGCAGTGGGCCCTCGCGATCGAGACGTCGAGGCCACCAAGTCCCTTGCCAACTTGACAACGAGTCCCAGCTCTTCATCGGAGACGAAAAGCTCATATGCCTGAGTCATCAGGCTAACAACTCCATGCACAAGTGCTTGTAAACTGCCAGCCACGCCACCGCTCAAAGGCCTTTCGACATGTCATCTCGTTCACTGCGTCGAGCATTGTTGGCTTACATGATGTTGGCCCAGTTGGTAGCGTGTGGCGGTGGAGCAAGTGAGCCAGTGTCTCAACCGGACCCCGGTCCTGCTGCGGTTCCTGCTGCCGTTCCTGCTGCCGTTCCTGCTGCGGTTCCGACTGCCGTTCCTACTACCGTTCCTACTACCGCACCCACACCAGCGCCACCTATTGAGCCGTCAGCACCCGCACCCGCACCAACCCGTGGGACGCAAGGCAGCGGTGGTGCAGCCGGGCCGCGGCAAGCCCATGTTTCAGTTGACGGTGTGCAACGCAGTTATTTTGTATATGCACCGAATAACGCACTGGCGTCAGCCACGTCTGACCCAGTTCCCCTCGTCATCGCTTTTCACGGGGCGGGGGACAGTGGCGTCAACTTTGTCACCAATGTCGGCTTAACACAGAGTGCGGACGCGAAAAACTATGTGCTCGCTGCAGCTGACGCTTATACAGGGAGCGCTGGCGTTTCGGCTTGGCTTCTAGCAGCCACGCAGGGTTGGCCTGGTGCTGACGGCAGCAGCAACAGCTTGGGCAATGATTTGAAGTTGATCACGCGCATCGTGCAAGACATAGGGACCAGTTACAACATCGACAAACGCAAGATCTACGCCGCCGGATTTTCGCGTGGTGCAGGTTTCACAGTGTTGATGTCCGAAGCCAGTAACAACGCCAGCGTTTTGAGTGGCCAGTGGAGCAGCCCGTTTGCTGCGTATGCCGTGAGCGCGGGCTACGACCCGCTGGGTAGCACCTTCAGCATCGGCACGGCCAGCCCCAAGCGCCCGATTTGGTTTTTGCATGGCACGGCAGATGGGCAAGTGCCGTTCAGCACTGGGCGGGCTGCTTATGACCGTTTGATTGCAGCCGGCTGGCCAAGCAGCAGCCGCTGGACGGCGGTTACCAACGCTCCACACTATTGGCTTTGGAACGAGGCCTACGGTCACAGCAACGGCGAATTGATCGATTGGTTCTATGCCAACACCTTGCTGTGAAAACACAGTCTTTAAGCCCTCTCGTCTGTCCTTCAATCCCCACCCCCCGCCGCACTCTCCCGCAAGTGCGCCACGAACGCCTGTGCCGCCACCGGCAGCGTGTCGTAGTCGCGCACGGCGATGAAGCTGCGCGGCTGGGCCCAGTCATCGGCCAGCGGAACGAAGCGCAGGCCTAGTGAATTCTCCTTGGCGGCCTTGAGGTACAGCGGCACCACGCCCACGCCCATGCCGCGCGCCACCAGGGTGCAGATGGTTTCGAACGAGCTGACGCGGGCGCGGACGGTGCGCGAGGTGCGCGCGGCGCGGGCAGCGTCGTCGAACACCTGGCTGATGCCGCTGTCGCGGCTCAACTCCACTAGGTCGTCGGCCAGCAGCTGCGCATAGGCCAGTTGTTTTTCGCCGGCCAGGGCGTGGCCGGCCGGCAGTACGGCGGCCAAGGCGTAGCGGCGGTAGGGGAAAACCTGCAGGCCTTCGTGGCTGGCGAACTCCGAGGCGATGCCGACGTCGGCCAAGCCCTCGCGCACGCTGCGGTAGATCTGCGGCGTGGTGCGCTCTTCGACGTCGATCTCGATCTGCGGCCGCCCGGCGCGAAACCGCATGATGTCGGCCGGCAGTTCGCCCGACAGCGACGTGACGCTGGCCAGCACCTTGATCAGGCCGCGCACGCCGTCCACATAGCCGGCCATCTCGCGCTGCATCCTGTCCATGGCTTGCTGCAGGTTGCGGGCATGGTGGGCGAAGGCCTGGCCGGCGGGCGTGGGGTGTACGCCCTTGACGCTGCGGTCCAGCAAGGGCACCTTCAGTTCCGCCTCCAGCTCAGAGATGCGCTTGCTCACGGCCGAGGGCACGATGGCCTCGCGCGCCGCGGCCCGGGCGATGCTGCCTTCTTCCAGGGTGGCCAGGAACAGGCGGATGGAGACGGGGTCGATGTCACGCATGGCGTGCCGTCTCTCAGTCAAAGTCCGAGCGCTTGAAGCGCGCAATCTGCCGAACATGCTCGCGCTGGCGTATGCATGTGGCCAGCACCAGTTCCTGGAACCGCTGCGCCACGGCGGCCGGGATGGACTGGCCAATCATGTCGGCGAGGAACGCATCCATGACGGCGATCACCTGGCCGGCCAGGCGGTCGAGCTCGTGCGCCACCAACCGAAAGGGGAGTTTGCACAGATGCCCGAAGTGCGCCCACTCGTACGGACTCAGAGCGTCTTCGCTGAAGGCATCGCCGATCGCCATCGCGTAGGTGGGCGAGAAACCGGCACCAAGGGCATCCATGCAAACCATGTCATAAGCAGGCGCCAGCCGCAGGCCGCGTCCGTCGCAGAAGAAAGACACATTCTTTCCATGCGCGTCGGTATTGCCGATCAGCACCTGGAAGATCGTCCAGCGCAGCAAACCGAGCCGGTCCACGGCCGGCAGCGGGCTTTGGTCCACCAGCGAGAACAGCTTGGGCAAGCTCGCGCCTTCGCGCAGGTGGGCGACTTCGGCGGTGTCGCCGTAGGCCCGTTCGTATTTCATCGACACCGCCAGGCCCAGCGCCTGGCAGCCGTCGACGATGTGCAATCGCCTGACACCGTCCTGCGTTTCAACTCGGTCGAAGCGGCGCACCAGCAGCACCGGTTCCGGCACGTGCACGAGTCGCGTCTGCGCTGCCTCGAGCCCGACACGGCGCGCCAGCTGCATGCACAGGTGTTCGTTGGCCGGCAGGGAGGCCAGCTGCTTGCGCATCGGCACCGGCTTGACAATCTCCGTGGAGGCGAGCCGGCCGCCTTCGACCAGGTACCACCTGCCCTCGCGTTCGTAGACCGCGATCTTGTCCTGGTAGCCGGCGATGGAGAGTCGAACCTTGCCATCCCAGACGGAGAACGGGATGTTCTCGCGTTCGCGGATTCGCTCGGAAAGCTGGGCGGGAGTGATCTCGCGCAGCTGCGCACCGTCGGCAGCTGCTGCGGGAGCGGCGTGGTCATCGGCCAGGGTGACGCGCAAGGCGCCGGCAGTCTCCTTGCCGATGGCGATCAGCAGGCCCACCAGGTTGGAGCGTGTCGTGCCCGCCGCCTGCGCCGCGTGGTCCAGGGCTTCGCCTTCGGGCAGCAGGTTTTCGAAGAACTGACGCACCTGCGCGCTGTGCTGCTCAGGGGTTTCGCCGGCCGGGCGCTGCAGCGGAATCAGCGGGCTCAGGGGAAACCGGCCCTCGGCCTGGCGCCACTCGGCGGCGTAGTCGAAGCGGAAGCGGTTGGCTTGCGGGTCATGGCCCAGCACACCAACCAGATCCTCGCCCGCCCAGACATTCAGCGTCGCCATGGCTGGATCACCTGTCAGGTGAGGCGGGGCCGTCGGCGGGGGGCGTCATGCCGGCCAGTGCGCGGCGCACGCCCTCCCGCTGTCCTCCCGGGACGGCCAGGATGGAGACGCCGAATTCGCGAGCGGCACGCAGGGCGGTGTCCAGGCTGACGCTGCTCTTGGCGGTCTCGAGATTGGTGAGCGTCTGCCGTGCGATCCCGAGCAGGAGCGACGCCTCTGTGAGCGTCATGTTGGCAGCACGGCGTGCGGCACGGATGGATGCGCCGAATGCCTTGCTGTCGGCAACAAACGGGTCCGCAGGCGGAGGAAGGGGTTTGACGCGCTTCATAAAGACTAGATTTCTAGATTTTATGCGCGACCAGGAGCTAATGACAGAAATTTGTCTAGAAATCTAGTCATTTATGCGTCAAAGGGCTCAAGAGATTGATTTGCCTAAAATTCTAGTCAATTCGCTGTGCTTCGAATCGCGCATGCGACGCTTCATCACATGCCGGAGGCATAGGGCGCGAAGCCGCGCTGGTTCTCGTCGATCTGCAGCGTGCGGCCCAGCGGCGGGAAGGCACGCTGGGCGCAGTCGGCCCGGTCGCAGACCTTGCAGCCGGCGCCGATCAGGGTGGCGGCGTCGGGGTCGGTCAGGTTCAGGCCCTTGGCATAGACCAGGCGGTCGGCGTAGCGCACGTCGCAGCCCAGGGCCACGGCAAACATGCGCTTGGGCGTGCCGTAGCCGCCACGCCGGTGTTCCACGGTGCGCGCGATCCACAGGTAGGTGCGGCCATCGGGCATGCGCGACAGCTGCGTGAGGATGGTGCCGGGTTGCGAGAAGGCTTCATAGACATTCCACAGCGGGCAGGTGCCGCCGTGCCGCGAGAAGTGGAAGTCGCCGGTGGACTGGCGCTTGGAGACATTGCCGGCGCGGTCGACCCGCACGAAGAAGAAAGGCACTCCGCTGCCCGGGCCATGGCGCATGGTGGACAGCCGGTGGCCGATGGTCTCGAAGCCCACGCCGAAGCGGTCGCTCAACAGCTCGATGTCGTAGCGCAAGGCCTCGGCCGTGTCCTGGAACAGGCGGTTGGGCAGCACCAGCGCCCCGGCGAAGTGGTTGGCAAAGCCCAGCCGCGCCAGGCTGCGCGCCTGCGATGTGGTGAAGGATTCTGCAGTGGTGAAGGCGTCGATCTGCGGGCCCATCTCCAGGAAGGCCAGCTGCACACCCAGCTGGAAGGCCTGCTGGCCCGGGTCCATATCTGTGGCCAGCGACATGGTGGCGCTGGCCGCGTCATAGCTGCGCAGCGCCTGGTCCGACGTGCGGTCGGTGGCGTCCTGGCGCACGCGAACGCCGTGGTGCGTGGCCAGCCTGTCCTGCAGGCGGGCCAGCAGTTCGGCCGCATTCACCGGGCCGGGCGGCAGGCCCTGCGTGAGCGTTGCATAGAGTTGTTCGGCCTGCTCGTCCAGCACCGCCGTGTGGTGGTGCCGGGCATAGAAGAATTCGCGCACCTCTTCATAGGGCTGCAGCGGTGCCGCATGGCCGGCGCCCGGCCGGTCGCCGTCAGCGCCGGCGACGATGGACGACAGCCTGTCTTCGATGGCACGCGAGCGGCTGTGCAGGTGCAGCAGCACCCGGGTCACCCCGGGCAGCTGCGAGGCCACCACCTTGGCTTCGGCCAGCGGCACGGCCGTGCCCTCGGGCCCGCCGGTGAACACCGGCTGCAATTCACTCAGCCGCCGCGCGTTCTCGTCGTCTGAAAACAGTTGCAGGTCGATGCCGTGCGCGGCCTGCAGGCGGAGCATCACGGGCACCGTCAGCGGGCGCTGGTCGTTCTCGATCTGGTTGAGGTAGCTGGGCGAGATCTTCAGCGAGGCCGCTAGGGCGGCCTGGGTCAGGCCCTGGCGTTCCCGCAGCGTCTTGAGGCGAACGCCCATGTAGGCCTTGGTCATCTTCGCAAACCTCGCAAATTTGCATGGGCCATAGCCCGTGGATTCGCATTTTAGCGTTGCGAATGGGCGGGAGTTTTGCGAAGATTGCAATGTTATGACCGATTCGAACCGAACCCAACGCCCCGCCCCGAATCTGGACCAGTGGACCCAGGCCGCCGCCAAGTCCGCTCCGGGCGGCCAGGTCGATGCGCTCAACTGGCACACGCCCGACGGCATTACCGTCAAGCCGCTGTACACCGCGGCCGACCTGCAGGGCTTGGCCCACACCGACACCTTGCCCGGCTTCGAGCCCTACCTGCGCGGGCCGCAGGCCACCATGTACGCGGCGCGGCCCTGGACCATCCGCCAGTACGCGGGCTTTTCCACGGCGGAAGAATCGAACGCGTTCTATCGCAAGGGCCTGGCCGGCGGCGGCCAGGGCGTGTCTGTGGCCTTCGACCTGGCGACCCATCGCGGCTACGACAGCGACCATCCGCGTGTGACCGGCGACGTCGGCAAGGCCGGCGTGGCGATCGATTCGGTGGAGGACATGAAGATCCTGTTCGACGGCATCCCGCTGGACAAGGTGTCGGTTTCCATGACCATGAACGGCGCGGTGCTGCCGGTGCTGGCGGGCTACATCGTGGCGGCCGAGGAGCAGGGCGTCGCGCAGGACCAATTGAGCGGAACCATCCAGAACGACATCCTCAAGGAGTTCATGGTCCGCAACACCTACATCTATCCGCCCAAGGCGTCGATGCGGATCATCTCCGACATCTTCGCCTACACCAGCGTGAAGATGCCGAGGTACAACTCCATCTCGATTTCCGGCTACCACATCCAAGAGGCCGGTGCCACGGCCGATCTCGAGCTCGCCTATACGCTCGCCGACGGCGTCGAGTACATCAAGGCAGGTTTGGACGCCGGTCTCGACATCGACAAGTTCGCGCCCCGGCTGTCGTTCTTCTGGGGCATCGGCATGAACTTCTTCATGGAGGTGGCCAAGCTGCGCGCGGGCCGGCTGTTGTGGAGTGAGCTCGTCGCCCAGTTCGACCCCAAGAGTGACAAGTCGCTGTCGCTGCGCACCCACTCGCAGACGTCGGGGTGGTCTCTGACCGCGCAGGATCCGTTCAACAACGTCGCACGCACGTGCATCGAGGCGATGGCGGCCACGCAGGGACATACCCAGTCGCTGCACACCAACGCACTCGACGAAGCGCTTGCGCTGCCCACCGACTTCTCCGCGCGCATCGCCCGCAACACGCAGCTGCTGCTGCAGCAGGAGTCAGGCACCACACGGCCCATCGACCCCTGGGGCGGTTCGTACTACGTAGAGTGGTTGACCCATCAGCTCGCCGAGAAGGCCCGAGCACACATCGCCGAGGTCGTCGAGCACGGCGGGATGGCCCAGGCGATCGGGGAGGGCATCCCCAAGCTGCGCATCGAAGAGGCGGCGGCGCGCACCCAGGCCCGAATCGACTCCGGCGCCCAGACGGTGATCGGCATCAACAAGTACCAGGTGGACTCCGATCAGGAGGTCGAGGTCCTCAAGGTCGAGAACAGCCGGGTGCGCGCCGAACAGCTCGCCAAGCTCGAGCAACTGCGCGCCGACCGCGACGAGACGGCTACGCAGGCTGCGCTGGCTGAATTGACAAGGGCGGCTGGCGCTTCGGGAGATGACGGGATGAGCGACAACCTGATGGCTCTCGCCATCGCCGCCGCCCGCGCCAAGGCCACCGTCGGGGAGATCTCCGATGCTCTGGAGAAGGTCTACGGACGCCACCAGGCGGAGATCCGCACCATCGCGGGCGTCTACCGTGACGAGGTGGGGAGAGGCCAGAACGTGCGAAACGTCGCAGCCGCAACGGAACTGGTCGAGAAGTTCGCCGAGGCGGACGGTCGTCGGCCGCGCATCCTGGTTGCCAAGATGGGACAGGACGGTCACGACCGCGGCCAGAAGGTGATTGCGACCGCCTTCGCCGACATCGGCTTCGACGTCGACGTCGGCTCGCTGTTCTCCACACCCGACGAGGTCGCGCGCCAAGCCGCCGACAACGACGTGCACGTCGTCGGCGTGTCATCGCTGGCCGCCGGGCACCTGACGTTGGTGCCCGCGCTGCGCGATGCACTTGCGCAGGCCGGCCGGCCCGACATCATGATCGTCGTCGGCGGGGTGATCCCGCCGAGAGACTTCGACGAGCTGTACGAGGCCGGAGCGACCGCGATCTTCCCGCCTGGCACGGTCATCGCCGACGCCGCGATCGGCCTGCTGGAGAAGTTGGACGACCGACTGGGTTACAGCCTGCCCTAGATGAACCCCACCGAGCTTGCGCAGGCCATTCACAGCGGGGACCGTTCCGCGCTGCCACGGGCGATCACCCTCGTGGAGTCGACCAGAGCCGACCATCGTGAGATCGCACAGCGACTGCTGATGGAGCTCATGCCCGACGCGGGCAGCGCGGTACACGTCGGCATCACCGGGGTACCCGGGGTGGGGAAGTCGACGACGATCGAGGCCCTCGGCATGCACCTCATCGAGCAGGGCCACCGAGTGGCGGTCCTTGCCGTCGACCCGTCATCGACCAGGACCGGCGGGTCGATTCTGGGCGACAAGACGCGGATGGCCCGGCTGGCCGTTCACCCCGACGCGTACGTCCGGCCGTCGCCGACGTCGGGCACCCTGGGTGGGGTCGCCAAGGCCACCAGGGAGACGATCGTCCTGCTCGAGGCCGCGGGGTACGACGTCGTCCTGGTGGAGACGGTGGGCGTCGGGCAGTCCGAGGTGACCGTCGCCAACATGGTCGACACGTTCGTGTTCCTCACGCTCGCGCGTACCGGCGATCAGCTCCAGGGGATCAAGAAGGGCGTCCTGGAACTCGCCGACGTCGTCGTGGTGAACAAGGCCGACGGCGCGCACGCCACCGAGGCCAAGGCCGCGGCACGTGAACTCAGCGGAGCGATCCGGCTGCTCTACCCACGCGAAACCCTGTGGCGGCCGCCGGTCCTGACGATGAGCGCACTGGAGGGGACCGGGTTGTCCGAGATGTGGGCAACGATCCTCGAACATCGGCGGGTGCTCACCGATGCGGGCGAGTTCGATGCGCGACGCCGCAATCAGCAGGTCGAGTGGATGTGGTCGATGGTGCGCGACGCCGTGCTGGATCGAGTGACGTCCAATGCCGCGGTCCGGGCCAATCGCCAGGATCTCGAACGCCGGGTCCGCGACGGGCAACTCACTCCCGTACTGGCCGCTCAGGAAGTACTCGAGATGGTCTATCAGCCGCCGCAGTAGCCACTCGGGAACTGAACGTTGCCGCCGCGGTGGCTCGGCGGTTGCTCGAGGAGCGTCTGGCCCGGCCGGCCGACGGTCAACTCGGGCCAGTTTACGGCGTCATCCACGGAGAAGAGGAAGCGGTGGAGGACCGGCCATGGCAGGTGAAGCGGAGCTAGCCGATTCGCTAACGGAACGGTAACCGCTGGAGTAGTTTGCCGGGGTTGCAGGTAAATTGTGGTGATTGTGACCCATGCCATACGCGGGGAGCGCAGCGCGGCGCTCTCTCACGGTGCCGACGATTCGGCACTACCGCGCGATGTCCACGGCGCGGCGGACCCCAACTTCGCCTGCCTCGTGGGAGCCTTCGCTCGACTTTTCCCGGGACGGCGCTTTGGTGGCGGTGCGCTTGCCGTCTACCTGGACGGGCAGCCGGTCGTGGACGTCTGGACCGGCTGGGCTGACCGCAGGGGCACCAGGCCGTGGAACGCCGACACCGGCGCGGTGGTGTTCTCGGCAACGAAGGGCATGGCCTCCACCGCCATCCATCGGCTCGCGGATCGCGGCCTGATCGACTATGACGCCCCGGTCGCGGACTACTGGCCTGACTTCGCCGGTAACGGCAAGGCAGGCGTCACCGTCCGCGAACTCATGCGCCATCGCGCCGGGTTGTCCCAACTCAACGGGGCGAGCAGAGCCGACCTCATGGACCATGTGCTCATGGAGGAGCGCATGGCCGCGGCTCCGATGGGCTGGCTGAAGGGCAGGCCTTCCTACCACGCCCTCACCTACGGCTGGCTGATGTCCGGTCTGGCGCGCGCGGTCACCGGGCGCAGCATGCGCGAGCTGTTCCGCTCCGAGCTCGCCGAGCCGCTCGACACCGACGGCATTCACCTCGGCAGACCACCCGTTGACGCGCCGACGCAGCCGGCGCGAATCATCGGTCCGCAGAGCCGGATCCAGAATCCGATCTTCAACCTAGTCGCACCACACATCGCCGCATTGCCCTTCTCCGGCGGCTTCGGGTCGATGTACTTCCCCGGAATGAAGTCGACTGTGCAAGGCGATATCTCGCTGCTCGACTCCGAGTTGCCTTCGGCCAACGGCGTCGCCACCGCGAGGGCCCTGGCTCGCATGTACGGCGCCATCGCCAACGGAGGCCGGATCGACGGCACGCAATTCCTGTCAGCCGAGCTGGTAGCGAAGCTGAGCGCTACGACCAGCCTGCATCCCGATGGCGGCCTCTTCATGCCGTTGTCGTTCCACCTCGGCTACCACGGACTGCCCGTGCTTGGCGTTCTGCCCGGATTCGGGCATATCGGCCTCGGCGGGTCCCTGGGCTGGGCCGATCCCGGCAGTGGGCTGGCCTTCGGCTTCGTCCACAATCGGCTGCTCACACCCTTCGTGGTGAGCGATCAGGCCGGGTTCGTCGCCATCGCAGCGTTGATCCGCAGGGGTGTCGCGCAGGCTCGCAAGCACGGCTTCATTGCTGTCAGCAAATTCGGTGCACCGTTCTCCGGGCTCCCCACAGCGGTCTGACACTGCCGAAGGGCACTTTTGTTCACTAATTTTCGCCCAGACTGTGAGTAGGCATCGAGTACGGACAACGCTCGTTGTCGGCCTAAAATCGTTGTGGCACAACTGTTTCGCTCAATCAGCGGCGTCTCGACACGTGTTTGGAAGCTCTTCCGGCGGCCCAAGATCGCAGTTGTTGCCAGAGCGACGGTCAGGGTCTGCGTTGTTATCGCCAAACCGATTAGCCACGTGGCAGTGGCGAGAGCCACGACGACCTTCCCAGAGTCGCGACGTTGGCGGGCATTGGCGGGGACACCGGAGTGTCGCGGTCTCAACGTGAATCGGCTACAAACAGCGCAAATGTCGCGAACTGGTGGATCGCGAGACGGAGTTCTCCGCGGCCACCGACCATCTGTCGCGAATGCTGACAACGGGGGTATGCCAATATACATAGATTTACTATGTGTTTGCTATATTGGATGTGGCGAATGCTTAGCCGCACGAAAACTTCGTCGCTGACAGTTGCCACTCGCGTCAATCAATGGAGTTTCCGCAGCGTATGTACCTAAACCACGTTATTGGGACGAATAGGTAGCTGTCGGGTAGTGTCTCGACCGAAGAATCTTGAAGTGGAAAGGGCGGTAATGGATTTGCCGAAATTTTCCTACTGATGGTTCGTACCTGCTGATGGTTCGTACCAAAAGTTGGATTTGGCCCCTCGGAATCTCTACCAGCAAAGCACTGTAAACGCAACCGAAAAGTACCCGCAGCTGATCCGCAGCGGCGCAGACTCGACGTTTTTTGCATCACAACCGGGTCGGGGGGCCAGGGTTCGTTCGTGGGAGAGGGTGAAGTAAGTGGTAGAGACATCGGGCTGCCCAGTGGCCGTTATCGGCATGGGATGCCGACTGCCAGGGGGCATCGATTCGCCGGCCGGTCTTTGGGAAGCGTTGTTACGTGGTGACGACACCATCACGACGGTTCCGTTGGATCGTTGGGACGCCGAGGAGTACTTCGATCCCGAACCCGGCGTGCCAGGCCGATCAGTCTCGAAATGGGGGGCCTTCCTCGACGACGTCGCCGGCTTCGACGCCGAGTTCTTCGGGATCAGTGAGCGCGAGGCGGAGGTCATAGATCCCCAGCACCGACTGCTTCTCGAGACCGCCTGGGAAGCCGTCGAACACGCGGGCATGGACCCGGCCACGATGGCCAAGTCCCTCACCGGCGTCTTCATGGGACTGACGGGCTGCGATTACGAACTATTGGCCGCGGACGCGGGGGTCATCGACGGACCATACGGGTACACCGGCAACAACTTCAGCATGGCCTCCGGCCGAATCTCCTACGCCCTCGGTGTGCACGGCCCCTCCTACACTGTCGATTCCGCTTGCTCGTCCAGCCTGCTCGCCGTTCACATGGCATGTGGCAGCCTGCGCGGCGGCGAAAGCGATCTCGCACTCGCCGGCGGCGTCTCGATTATGCTCGAACCGCGCAAGATGTCCTCGGGGTCGGCGCAGGGCATGCTCTCACCGACCGGTCGATGCCATGCCTTCGACCAGAATGCCGATGGTTTCGTGTCCGGCGAGGCGTCCGTCGTCCTACTGCTCAAGCGACTCGAGGACGCACGTGCCGACGGAGACCGGATCCTGGCCGTCGTGCGCGGTACCGCCGCCAACCAGGACGGCCACACGGTCAACATCGCCACGCCGTCGCGTGACGCACAGGTCAAGGTCTACGAGGCGGCTCTCGCGGCTGGCGGTGTGGACCCCACCACGGTCGGCATGATCGAGGCCCACGGCACCGGTACGCCCGTTGGAGACCCCATCGAGTTCGCTAGCTTGTCAACCGTTTACGGTACGGCGGGGCCGTGTGCACTCGGCTCTGCCAAGACGAACTTCGGGCACGTCCAGTCCGCATCGGGTGCGCTCGGGTTGATGAAGACGATCCTCTCGCTGCAGCACGCGACTGTCCCGAAGAATCTGCACTTCACCGGATTGCCGGATGAGATGGCTCGAATCGAGACCAATCTCTTCGTGCCGGAAGAGGCGACACCATGGCCGACCATCGGTCACGATCCGCGGCGCGCGGCGGTGTCGTCGTACGGTTTGTCCGGCACCAATGTGCACGCAGTGCTGGAGCAGGCGCCGACCGACCACCTGGTCCGAGCCGCGGGCGAGACCGACAACGAACTGGCCGGCGTACAGCTGTATCCGCTGTCCGCGACCTCGGTCGAGGAGTTGCGCCGCACGGCGGGTCGACTCGCCGACTGGCTTGAGGGTCGAGCCAACGATGAACGTCTGTCGACCGAGTTGTCGGATCTGGCTTACACCCTGGCACGTCGACGTGCGCACCGGCGGGTACGGACCGTCGTGATCGCGAACGACCGCGACGAGTTGCTCGCAGGTCTGCGTGGTGTGGCCGACGGCGAGGTGCCCTACGAGCCGGCAGTCGCCCAGGGCGAGCTCGGCCCCGTCTGGGTCTTCTCGGGCCAGGGGTCTCAGTGGGCGGCGATGGGTGCAGGCCTCCTGGCCGCCGAACCCGTGTTCGCCGCAACGATCGCCGAGCTCGAGCCGCTGATCTCCGACGAATCCCGGTTCTCGGTCACTGAAGCGATGACGTCCCCGGAAAAGGTCACCGGGATCGACCGGGTACAGCCCACCATCTTCGCCGTCCAGGTTGCGCTGGCTTCCACGATGAAGTCCTACGGTGTCGTACCGGGCGCCGTCATCGGCCATTCGATGGGCGAGGTGGCGGCGGCGGTCGTCGCCGAGGCGCTGTCGCTCGAGGACGCGGTCAAGGTCATCTGCCGTCGGTCGCGGCTGATGGCGGGCATCGCAGGCTCCGGAGCCATGGCGTCCGTGGAGATGCCTGCACAACAGGTGCTTTCGGAGCTCGCCGCCCGCGGCGTCACTGACGTCGTGCTTTCGGTGGTCGCCTCGCCGCAGTCGGCGGTCGTCGGCGGAGCCACGGACTCCGTCCGCGCCCTCGCCGAGGAGTGGGAGGCCCGTGGCGTGATGGCCCGCGAAGTGGCGGTCGACGTCGCATCGCACTCACCCCAGGTCGATTCGATTCTCGATGAGCTGGCCCTGGTTCTGGACGACATCTCGCCGATGGAACCGACGATCCCGTACTACTCGTCGACGCTGTACGACCCGCGAGATCCCGCTGCGTTCGACGCGTACTACTGGGTGGACAACCTTAGGCATGCGGTGAGGTTCGCCGCGTCCGTCCAGGCAGCACTCGAAGACGGCTTCCGCGTGTTCGGTGAACTCTCGCCACATCCGCTGCTCACCCATGCCGTCGCCCAGAACGCGAGCAGCCTGGACATCCGGCTGGCCGCACTGGCGAGCATGCGTCGTGAGCAGGAGCTCCCGAACGGGCTTCGCGGCTTCGTGGCTGATCTGCACAGTGCGGGTGCCGCGATTGATTTCGACGTGTTGTGGCCGGATGGCGCGCTCCTGGATGCGCCCCTGCCGACGTGGACCCATTCGCGTCTGATTCTCACCCGTGACGGGCAGGAGCAGGGAGCGTCCACTCTCGCGGTTCATCCGCTGCTCGGCGCACACGTCCGGCTGCCCGAAGAGCCCGAACGTCACGTTTGGCAATCCGACGTGGGCACCGAGGCACAGCCGTGGCTGGCGGACCATCAGGTGCACAGCGTCGCAGCCCTACCGGGTGCGGCTTACTGCGAGATGGCACTCGCCGCCGCCCGCACGGTCGTCGGTGAGGCGTCCGAAGCCCACGACATCGTGTTCGAGGAGATGCTCCTGCTCGAGGAGCAGACCCCGGTCTCCGCCGTCGCGTCGGTAACTTCTGCCGGTGCCATCGACTTCCAGGTGATGACCCACCACGACGGTGCCGAGGTTCGGCGGGCCAAGGCCGTACTCAAGGCGGCTAGTGAGGACGACGCGCCCGGGCGGTACGACATCGCCGAGTTGCTGGCGGTTCACCCCGTAGAGCTGGATGGCGCGGAACTGCGTGACTGGTATGACGCCCGTGGTATTCAGTACGGTCCGGCGTTCGGTGGTCTGACAGCAGCGCACGCCACCGACGGGCCGGGTGGAACGGTGCTCGCAGCGGTTGCCCTGCCCGGTTCGATCAGGTCGCAGCAGGGTGCCTACGGGATTCATCCGGCGCTGTTGGACGTCTGCTTCCAGGCGGTGGGTGCGCATCCCGACCTCTATGCCGACACCACGGGTACGTTGATGCTGCCGTTGGGGGTGCGACGGCTGCGGGCCTACTCGTCGACACGCAACGCCCACTACTGCTACGTCCAGATGGTCAGTGCCAACGCCGGTGCGGTCGAGGTGGACATCGAGGTTCTCGACGAACACGGCGCAGTCCTGCTCGCGGTGACCGGTCTTCGTCTCGGCACAGGTGTGTCCGAAGCGGGGCAGCGTGACCGGACCCTCAACCAGAGGCTGCTGACCATCGACTGGCGACGCCAGGATGCGCCGGAGGCGGATACCACCGCTGCGAACGACTGGCTGGTGGTCGCCACCGATGAAGCCGACATGCTGTCGACCGAGTTGGTCGAGGCGATGAAGCTCATGGAGGCTCAGGTCGCTACGATGATCTGGCCGCAGGACGCCGACCAGGCAGCCGCTGCCGAGCAGCTGCGGGCACAGCTCACCGCCCGCCAGTTCAGTGGGATCGTCGTCGTGATGCCGTCCGATGGCGCGTCGGATGCGGACTCGCCCCGAAGGGGCGCTGACCTGGTGCGCCACCTGGTGCGCATCGTGCGTGAGCTGCCCGACATTCCGGGTGAGCCGGCGCGACTGCTCCTCGTGACGCGCAATGCGCAGAAGGTCGTCGACGGTGACGTCGTGAACCTGGAGCAGGGTGGCCTGCGGGGCCTGATGCGGGTCGTCGGGATGGAGCATCCCGGGTTGGCTGCCACCACCGTCGACATCGACGAGGGCACGGACACCAAACAGGTTGCTGCACAGGTTCTCTCAGGGTCGGAGGAGGACGAGACGGCATGGCGACGGGGCGAGTGGTACACCGCTCGCCTCAACCTGACTCCACTGCAACCCGACGAGCGACGGTCGACGGTGGCCGACGCAGCACGCGACGGCATGCGTCTCCAGGTTCGCGCACCCGGTGACCTCCAGTCGGCCGAACTGGCCGCCTATGACCGGGTTCCGCCGGGGCCCGGGCAGATCGAGGTGTCGGTCGCGGCGTCGAACCTGAACTTCGCCGACGTGCTGGTGGCGTTCGGTCGGTACCCAAGCTTCGAGGGCAGGCTGCCGCAACTTGGTGCCGATTTCGCCGGCGTCGTCACCGCGGTGGGCGAGGGCGTCGACGACCATCGGATCGGTGACCGGGTCGCCGGCATCTCCACCACCGGCGCGTGGTGCACGTTCGTCACCTGCGACGCGGGTCTCGTCGTCAAGATTCCGGACGGGGTGCCCGACGGCCAGGCGGCGGCCGTGCCGAGCGCGCACGCGACTGCCTGGTACGGCCTTCACGACCTGGCCAGGATGGAAGAGGGCGACAAGGTACTCATCCACTCCGCCACCGGTGGTGTGGGTCAGGCTGCCGTCGCGATGGCCAAGGCCGCAGGCGTCGAGATCTTCGCCACCGCAGGCACCCCGGAGAAGCGGGAGATGTTGCGTTCCATCGGAATCGAGCACGTTTACGATTCACGCAGCACCGAGTTCGCCGAACTGATCCGCAAGGACACCGAGGGGTATGGCGTAGACGTCGTCCTCAACTCCCTGCCCGGCGCCGCCCAACGCGCGGGTCTGGAGCTTCTGGCTACCGGCGGCCGGTTCGTCGAGATCGGGAAGCGCGACATCTACGGCGACACCAAGATGGGGCTGTTCCCGTTTCGCCGGAACTTGTCGTTCTACGCGGTCGACCTGGCATTGCTGACGATGACCAAACCGGCCAAGCTGCGGCGACTGCTGGACACGATCTACCAGCAGATCGCGGACGGCGTGTTGCCGCTGCCCGAGACGACACACTTTCCACTGACCGACGCTGCGACCGCCATCCGTGTCATGGGCGCCGCCGAGCACACCGGCAAGCTCGTCCTCGACGTCCCGCACGCGGGCGAGTTCGACGTGGTCCTGCCGCCGGAGCAGACACATCCCTTCCGGGCCGACGGTTCCTACGTCATCACCGGCGGTCTCGGCGGTCTCGGCCTGTTCCTCGCTGACAAGATGGCCTCGGCGGGCTGCGGACGCATCATCCTGAACGGTCGATCCGCACCCAAACCCGAAGCGCTGAAAGCGATCGAGTCCATCAGGGCCCGCGGCACCCAAGTCGAGGTGGAGCTCGGCGACATTGCCGAGAGCAAGACCGCGGGTCGCCTGGTCGGGGCCGCGACCGCGACGGGGTTGCCGCTGCGCGGCGTGCTACATGCGGCGGCGTTGGTGGAGGACGCCATCCTGGCCAACATCACCGACGAGTTGGTGGAGCGTGACTGGGCGCCGAAGGTCTACGGCGCGTGGCACCTGCATGAGGCATGCGAATCCCAACCGCTGGACTGGTTCTGCTCGTTTTCCTTGGCGGCGGCCATGGTCGGTTCACCCGGGCAGGGAGCGTACGCCGCGGCCAACAGCTGGCTCGACGCCTTCACTCACTGGCGGCGAGCGAAGGGGTTGCCCGCCAGTGCGATCGCCTGGGGTGCGTGGGCCGAGATCGGACGCGGTCAGGGCATGGCCGAGGACGCGTCGATGGCGATCGCGCCGGACGACGGCGCATATGCCTTCGACGTGTTGCAGCGGTTCAACCGCGGTTACACCGGTTACGCACCGATTGCGGGGACGCCGTGGCTGACAGCGTTCGCGCAGACTAGTCGCTTCGCCGAGGCGTTCCAGTCGATGGGTCAAGGCCGTTCGGGCACCAGCGAATTCCTCCTCGAGCTCAACGAGCTGCCGCAGGAGGAGTGGCCGGCCCGGATCCGTCGGCTGATCTCCGACCAGATCAGCCTAATCCTGCGGCGTTCGGTCGATCCGGACCGCCCGTTGTCGGAATACGGGCTGGACTCGCTCGGCAACCTCGAGCTCCGGACACGGGTGGAGACCGAGACCGGGGTACGCATCACCGCGACCGACATCACCACGATCCGTGGGTTGGCGGACTCGGTTTGCGAGAAGTTGGTCCCCGCAGAGGAGGCGGCGTGATGCCTCCGCAGCACCCCAGTGTCGTGGTGACGTCTCGTAGCAAAGAGGAGGAGTGAGCGGTGCTGGTAGGGGTATTGGATATCGTCCGGATTGACGAATGGGATCCGGGGACCGGCTCGGTCGTGTCCTGGCACGGATCGCAGGTCTCGCGGGCGAAGGCGATGGAAGCGCCGGTCAGCACTGTGCCCGCGAGTTACATGCAGGCACAGCACATTCGGGGGTTTCACGAGTTCGCCGAACGCGGGCTGGACTACTCGCGACTGGTGACTGTCTCCTGGGATGAGCCCGGGCAGTGCGACCTTCGCGCGATGAACTACGTGATCAACGCGCATCTTCGGCGCCATGACACCTACCGGAGTTGGTTCGAGTACTCCGGTGATGGCCGCATCGTGCGGCACACCATCCAGAACCCGAGCGACGTGAAGTTCGTCCCGACGAAGCACGGTCAGATGTCGGCAGAGGACTTCCAGGGGCTGATTTTATCGACGCCGAAGATTGGTGAGTGGGACTGCTTCAGTTTCGGGGTCATCCAGTACGAGGACCACTTCACGTTGTATGTGATCGTTGACCACGTCCACACCGACCCGATGCTGATGGGAATGTTGTTCGTCGAGGTTCACCAGACCTACGACATGCTGCGGGAAGGTGTTGCCCCGCCGGCACTTCCGCATCCGAGCGGCTACGACGACTACTGCGTTCGTCAGCATCAGAAGACGTCCGCGCTCACGGCGGAGTCTCCCGAGGTGCGCAGATGGGTGGACTTCGCAGGCAGCAACGACGGCACGCTGCCCGAGTTCGCGCTACCGCTGGGAGATCCCGAGACGCACTGCGGCGGCGACATCATGGTGGCGCAACTGCTGGACGGCGAGCAGACCGCTCGCTTCGAATCAGCTTGCATCGCAGCAGGATCACGGTTCATCGGCGGTGTGTTCGCCGCTGCGGCCGTCGCACAGTATCGACTAACCGGCGTGGACACGTATTACGGCATGACACCCAAGGATCTGCGAACCACACCCGAGGAGTACGTCACCAACGGGTGGTTCACCGGGATGATTCCGGTCGAGGTGCCGGTGACGGGCGGTTCGTTCGCCCAGACGGTCCGTGCAGCGCAGAAGTCCTTCGACGGGAACACCGACCTGGCGACGGTTCCCTTCGATCGCGTCTTGGAGTTGGTACCGCGACTGCACCGGTCGCATCGGGGGTTCCCAATGCTCGCGTACCTCGACGCCGGGCTTCCGCCACTGTCCGCCGTCGTCGCGGGGCACCTCGACGGCGTGAATGCGCGGACGTACTGCGACGGGTTGAGCCCGGCTCACATCTGTATGTGGGTGGGGCGCGTCCACGACGAGGTCTCCTTGACGGTGTTCTTCCCTGACAACGCCATCGCCAGGGAGTCCGTCACCCGCTACGTCCAGGCGATGCAGGCCGTCTACGTCGGAGTCGCCGAGGGCCGTGAGGTCGTCGTGCCGCCCATGCGTGAGACGGCCTGATCTGGGCCGATGAAGATCGCCCTTGCGGTACACGGCACCCGAGGTGACGTCGAACCCTGCGCTGCGGTAGCGCGTGAACTGTTGCGCCGAGGCCACCACGTGCGAATGGCGGTTCCGCCCAACCTCATCAGGTTCGTCGAGTCCGCGGGTGTCCATGGCGTCGTCGCCTATGGACCCGATTCGCAGAAGCAGCTCGACGACGACTTCTTCCGCGACTTCTGGAAGGTCCAGAACCCCGTCACGCTCGTCCGCAAGGGCATGGAGTACATCACCGAGGGCTGGGCGGAGATGAGCGAGACGCTGATGGCTCTCTCCGAGGACGCCCACATCCTGGTGACCGGTACGACGTACCAGGAGGTCGTCGCCAACGTCGCTGAATGCCGGGGCATTCCGTTGGCCGCGCTGCACTACTTCCCTGCGCGCGTCAACAGCCACATCGTGTCGTTCCCAGCTCCGTCAGCGGTGGTCCGGTCGGTGTGGACGGCCGCTGAGTGGCTGCATTGGCGAATGATGAAGAACGCCGAAGACGCTCAGCGACGCGAACTGGGCCTGCCAAAGGCGACGGCCAGATGCGCGCGGCGAATCGTGGACGGCGGGGCGCTCGAGATCCAAGCCTACGATGAGCTGTTCTTCCCGGGACTCGCTCGGGAATGGGGCGGAACAAGGCCTTTCGTCGGCGCCTTGACGATGGAGCTGCCGACGACGACCGATGACGAGGTGTCGTCGTGGATCGCCACGGGAACACCGCCGATCTACTTCGGCTTCGGCAGCATGCCCGTCGAATCTCCCGCCGGGGCCGTGGCGATGATCAGCGAGGTGTGCGCTGAACTGGGGGAGCGCGCGTTGATCTCTTCGGGCGTCTGGGATCTCAGGAACATCGCAGACGCGGCGTATGGTGACCACGTGAAGCTCGTCGGCTCGGTAAACCATGCGGCGGTCTTTCCGGTGTGCCGTGCCGTTGTGCACCACGGCGGTGCGGGGACCACCGCCGCCGGTATGCGGGCCGCCGTGCCGACGCTCATCCTCTGGGTTGGCGCCGACCAGCCGATCTGGGCGATTCACGTCAAGCGGCTCAAAGTGGGTACGGCCAGGCGTTTCTCGACGACTAATCGTGATCGATTGACAACAGCACTTCGGAAGGTGCTCACCCCCGAGATCACCGCCCGCGCGCGAGAGGTTGCCACGCAGTTGACCAAACCCGAGGCGAGCGTTTCCATCGCCGCCGATCTCCTCGAGGAGAAGGCCGGCGTCATGGCCGTGCAGTGATCGACATGACGGGCAAGATCGGGAAAGTGGCGGCGAAGGCAGGGTTTCCGAGCCTTGGCCGATTCATCGTCCGCCATCCCGTGATGGTGATCGTGGCATGGCTCGCGCTGGCGGTAATCGTGTACCTGGCGATTCCGCCGTTGCCCGAGGTGGCGCTTAGGAAACAACCGCCCTTCTTTCCGAGCGACTCTCCCGTTCTGATCTCGAGCAACGAGATGAAGCAAGCCTTCAACGAGGCCAGCTCGGACAACCTCGCTGTAGTCGTACTCAGCGACGAGAACGGGCTGAGCCCCGCTGACGAAGGCACATATCGAACGCTGGTCGACAAGCTGCGCGCGGACACCGCGCACGTGGCGACGACGCAGGACTTCGTCCACCTCCCCGAGGTGAAGCAAGCGCTCACCAGCACCGACAACAAGGCCTGGCAAATGCCGGTCAATCTCACCGGGGTGATGGGCACCGGCGGGGGCCAGGAGGCCTATCGAAGCGTCGTCAAGCTCGTCAAGGACACCACGGCGAACACCACCCTGACCGCCAACGTCGTCGGTCCGGCAGCGACGTTCGACGACCTCACGACGATCGGCGCCGAGGACCAGCTCATCGTCGAGATTGCCACCGTCGCGATGGTGCTGACGATTTTGCTGATCGTCTATCGCAACATCGTCGCCATGTTTGTCCCGTTGGCAACGATCGGGGTGTCCCTCGTCGTGGCCCAGCAGGTGGTGGCAGCGCTCGGTCTCATCGGACTGCCGCTGGGGCCGCAGACGCTCGTGCTGATGACCGGAATGATGCTCGGGGCGGGCACCGACTACGCGGTCTTCCTCTTCAGCCGCTACCACGAGTGCGTGAGGACGGGCATGACGTCCGATGACGCCATCGTGGCTGCACTGAGTTCGATCGGTGCGGTGGTGATGGGATCGGCCGCCACCGTCGCCATCACGTTCTTCGGTCTTGCCTTCACCAACCTCGGCATCTTCCAGACGATCGGTCCCGCCCTGACGGTCACCATCGCGATCGGATTCCTCGCGGCGGTCACCATGCTGCCCGCGCTGATCGTGCTTACCGGACGACGGGGGTGGATCAAGCCGCGCAAGGACATTACGGGCCGGTTTTGGCGGCGGTCCGGCGTCCACATCGCGCGCAAGCCCAAGGTTCACCTCGCGGTCAGCCTCGTCATCCTGATCCCGCTGGCGGCCACCGTGTCGTTCGTCAAGTTCAACTACGACGATCGCAAGACGCTGCCGGCGGAGGCTGCGAGCAACCGCGGTTATGCAGCAATGGATGCGCACTTTCCGGTCGCGAGCACGCTGCAGCAGTTCCTCATCGTCAAGTCTCCCAGCGTGGACCTGCGTACCCCCAAGTCGCTCGCTGATCTGGAACAGTTGGCACAGAGGGTGGGTTCGCTACCCGGTATCCAACTGGTGCGCGGCATCACACGACCGAATGGTCAGGTACTCGAGCAGGCCAAGACCAGCTACCAGGTGGGCCAGGTCGGCGACAAGCTGCTCGAGGGTTCGAACGAGATCTCAGCCGGGGATTCGGACCTGTCCCGGCTCAGTGGAGGAGCTCGTGAGCTGGCCGACGTCCTCGGCGGCGTCAAGGGGCAAGTCGTCAATTCGCTGGGTTCGGTCCGCGGACTCGTGAGCGCGCTCGGGCAGATGGAGCGTCAGTTCGGCGGGAACAAGACGCTCAAGGACATCGACAGCACGTCCACCCTGGTGGCCAACATGCAGGTGCTCGGTGCGCAGCTCGATGACAACATCGCGAGAATCTCCGGCGTCTACTCGTGGGCGGCACCGATCGTCACCGCCCTCAGCGCGAGTCCGCTGTGCAACATCGATCCGGCGTGCGTCGCCTCCCGGAACGACCTGGACCGCGTGGTCACCGCATACCAGGACGGGACGTTGGGGCAGCTCTCCGATCTTGGCCGTCGACTCAAGGTCACCCAAGACGGTCAGACGTTGGACCAGGTGCTCCGAGGAGTCGGTAAGAGCCTCGACAGCGCGGTGGCATCGGCGCGCAAGCTAGGCATCACCGATGCGAACAGCATCCAACAGAAGCTCAACGGCGTCCAGCAGGGTGCGACCCAACTTGCGGACGCCAGTCGTCAACTCGCCGTAGGTGTTCAGACACTCGTCGACAAGACCAGACAGATCGGCGACGGACTGGATCAGGCGTCCGCGTTCCTGCTGGCGATGAAGCGCAACGCCGCGGACCCGCCGATGTCCGGCTTCTACATCCCGCCGGAGATCCTGACCCAGGCCGAATTCAAGAAGGCGGCAACGCTTTTCATCTCGGCGGATGGCCACAGCGCGCGCTACCTCGTGCAGACTGCCCTCGACCCGTTCAGTACGGCGGCGATGGATCAGGTCCAGCAGATCATCAAGACCGCCGAGAGTGCACAGCCCAACACCACCCTGGCCGACGCCAAGGTCTCGATGGTCGGATTCTCGGTGGCGCAGAGAGACATTCGCGACTATTACAACAGCGACATCGAGTGGATCATCATCATCACCTTGATCGTCGTGTTCCTGATCCTCGTGGCGCTTCTTCGTTCGCTGGTGGCTCCGATCTATCTGGTGGCATCGGTGATCCTCTCGTACGTCTCCGCAGTCGGGATCGGGGTGGTGTTCTTCCAATTCATCCTGGGAGAACAGCTTTCGTGGAACGTGCCAGGAATGGCGTTCCTGGTCCTGGTGGCGGTCGGTGCTGACTACAACCTGCTGCTCATCTCGCGAATCCGCGAAGAGGCAGTCGGCCGGGGAATCCGATCGGGCGTCATTCGCACCGTGGGTTCGACCGGCGGGGTCATCACGTCGGCCGGCCTCATCTTCGCTGCCTCGATGTTCGGCCTGACGGCCAGCAGCATCAGCAACATCGTGCAGGTCGGGTTCGTCATCGGCATCGGCCTGCTGTTGGACACGTTCGTCGTGCGGACCATCACCGTGCCCGCCATGGCGGTCATCGTCGGAAAGGCGAATTGGTGGCCATCGAAGTCATTCGGCGAGAAGACCCCGACCGTGAGCCATCCTCCGGATCGTGACGAGACGGTGGTCGCCAAACAGGTGGAGTGGGTCGATGCGACCTGATGTGGCACGACTATGACGCTACTCGGTATGACGGTAGCCTGGCTCCCCCCTTGTAGCGACGGCTGCGACACCATCACGTGGCGAAGCGCAGGGAGCCGTGGCAGAAACCTTGGCCCGCGCCAGATCACCGGGCACGCCGCGATATTCGCGGCACCCGAGTAGCATTAGCAACGATGTGGACCGCCGTGCTTTTCTTCGGGCTCGGACTGGCGATGGACCCATTGCGGCTGGGGCTCGTTGCCGTCGTGCTTTCACGGCAGCGTCCAATGCCCAATTTGGCTGCCTTCTGGCTGGGCGGCATGGTCGCGGGCATAGGACTTGGTTTGGCAGTGCTGATACTTTTTCGGAGCATCGCACTAACGGCCATTGAACACATGGGGACCACACTCAGCAATCTGAGGTCCTCGGTAGCCATCCTTAACGGCGGGGGTCTCCAGGTCACCCTTGGGGTGCTGATATTGCTGCTTGTAGGAGGTTTCGTGGCTCGTCAGCGGGTACGGGACCGGGTGGGCGTCGGCGGGGCGTCCTCTGTGATGGTGCAGCAGCGCCCACCGAACAAATTCGTGCGACTCGCAGGCCGCAGCCAAGACATGCTGAAACGCGGCGCGGTTTGGCCTGCTTTTCTAGTCGGCCTCGGATCGGCAACCCCGCCCGTCGAGTGCGTGATGCTCCTTACCGTGATCATGGCATCGGGTGCCGCGATCACCACGCAGATGGTGGCATTCGTCGTGTTCGTATTCTTGGTGCTTGCGGTCGTCGAGATTCCGTTGATCACCTACCTGGTGATGCCGCAGAGAACCGAAGCGATGATGCTGCGACTGGACGGTTGGTTGTGCAAACATCGTCGGCGCATATTCCAAATCATGCTCACCGTGACGGGGGTTATTCTCTTGGTCAACGGTGTGGGCAGTCTCTGAGGCGCCCTCGCGATGACTCATTCGTATAGGTGAACTTCAAGCGATGACGACGGATATGCCGGTGAACACGCGTGTCACGGTGTGCGTGCCGATGTACAACAACGGCACCACTATCGAGCGATGTCTGCGCAGTGTGTTGGCTCAGGAAGGAGTGGAGTTCGACATAGTGGTCGTTGACGACGATTCGTCGGACGAGAGTGTCCCGATCGCCGCTGGGCTGCTCAGGTCGGGAGATCGCTTGATACGCAATAAATCTCGCGTCGGTCTCAACCAAAACCACAACAAGTGTCTGGAACTCGCAGGCGGCATCTGTATCCAGTTCGTACACGGCGATGACTGGTTGCTTCCGGGAGCCCTGCAGACACTGTCTGGTTGTTTCAAAGATCCGAGTGTCGGAATGGCCTTCGCACCCCGGCGCGTAATGAGCGACGACTTCGGCTGGAAGCGACGATACGGTCGAGTCCATACACATTTTCGGAAGCTTCGAGAACGCAATGACGGACCGTCGGTGGCCAGGCAAATGGTATTGCGGGGCGCGAAGCGCAACTGGATTGGTGAACCGACTTGCGTGATGTTTCGGCGCCGAGTGGCGTTAGATGCGGGCGGTTTTCGCAGCGATATCTATCAACTCGTCGACTTGGACCTGTGGTACCGCTTATTGCTGCGATCCGCAGTCTGCTTCGTACCCCAAGAACTTTCGGTGCGCACTCACACCGTGGCGACGGAGACGACGAAGATCAACGACACTCGGCGGTACTGGCTCGACCAACTGCGCATTCTCACCTGGCTAATCGTAGATCCCGCGTCGCCCATCGTCATTAGGGTCACCGCAGCAGTGTGGTGGTTACCGGCCTGGCTGCTCCTGTCCTTGGAAGCGGCGGTGTTCGGACCGCAGCGTTGGTCACGGTTGAAAATCTCGGCCCTGGCACCCTTTCGTGAGTTCGCGCGCGCACAGCGGTTTCGTGATGACACGTCTCATTCTTCGGCGACGTTGTCAGCGGGCGGATCGCGCGGATAAAAGGCTTAAGGGCTCGAACCCGTCCGGTGTCGTGCTGATCGGCTCAATCCACTATGCGATCGGTCGAATCTGCAGACGTTGGTAGAGTCGACCTGCCACCCGCTCAGCAACGGCGCCGACCTAGACTCGCCAGATTACAAATTTCGTCCCTCACTGCGGAGCGCAGCGCACTCTGAAGAGCTAGCCTGGAGCGCCTTCGCTCGCGGTCCAACTCGCGCGGCGGACGCCAAAGCATCAGCCGTTGGCTCGCAAATCTGGCCGGCGTTCCAATAGTTCTTGCCTGTCGAACTGCTTTGGCGCTCGCACCGTCTGCAGCTGATGGACCTGCTGTTTGATGGAATCCCTGAGACCCAATCCATGAGAATGGTGGACGGTCAGGGCTGGCTCCAAGACGATTCCGTAGCCATTCTCGAGCATCAGCTTCGCGAGGGCCGTGTCTTCGCCACCCGTCTCGTAGCGCTTGTCGAAACGGCCAAGTTGTTGCCACACCGTTTTGGACAACATTGCACCAGTTCCTGCCAAAGTCCCCATGCCGGCAGTTTTGATCTGCTTGGCCGACCTGGCAAGACCCAGATTGTTGTCGAGCGACGTTGCCCATCGCTCGATGCGGGAGGCGCCCGCGTTCGGCAGTGCCTTGCCGAAAACCCCCGCGACGCCGGCCGTCTTGCTGAAGTGCCGAGCGCCAGCGTGAAGACTGTGCACGTTCGACAACCGTGCATGGGCGACTGTGAGGAATACCACGTCGTTGCTGGCAGATTCCATGGCGAGGTTCATCGACTTGGGATATGTGAAGTCACCCCTGGGCATGTTCACCAGCCGCGCACCGAATTTCTTCGCGACTTCGGGAGTCCCATCGGTCGACGCATTGTCGACCACCACGACTTCGAGCTCACTACTGAATAGTTGCGCACGTACATCCGTGAGGAGTTTCTCCAGTTTTGGCGCTTCATTGAATGTCCGTACGGCAACGCTTACCGCGGGATCGCCTCTTGGATCGTCGGCAAGCGCTTCATTGACGCGCTTATTCAGCAGTCGTGCGGTTATGGAATTACCGAAGGGGACAGATTCCACCAAACTCGGCTCCAACAGGTAGCTGTCCTTGGCCATGGGTCGACTATAGTTTGATGCAATCGTCAACAACAGACTTTGATTCTCCGAGTCCTTGAACGTGGTCTGCATGGCGTTGTCGTCCTGCAGTCGACCGAGCGCGTTGTAGACGATCGCCGATGCGGCCACGACATACATGTCGTGGCCGATGTAGTCCTCGAGATTACACATTCCGGTGAGCGAATGCAGCCAGTGGCCCAGAGTCTCGGAGGCCAAGGGCGACATCAGCAAGACCGTCGCGCCCTGCACCTTCGAGCTATATTTCCGTCAGCGAGTTCTCCGTCTACAGCGGGGGAGCGTCGGGTCGCGGTGTGAGATCGCGAAGTCATGGACGGTGGACCATTCGCCCCCTCAGTGGCGGGTTCGGCAATGGTCGCCACGGGGAGTGGTGCGGACTCGACGTAGCTCCACACTTCCTCGCGGCTCATCAGGCCAAACCGGACTTGGAGGTCGGGGTAGCTGAGGTTGAACCGATCGGCCACCAACCGCATTTCCTCGGCGTTCGGATAGTCGGCTTCCTTGATTCGGCGGTGATTTAGGTGCTGCTGGACGTACCGAGGGCGTCATAGATCGCCTTGGCGTCGACGTCGCCGTCGAGGAGGTAGTCCAGCAGAATCTTTAGCTGCCTGCCGTTTTCATCTATCCGTGGCGCTGCCACGGTTTAGCTGGTCTTCCCTTGGATGGGCAGTACCAGCCGCAAACCGGACGATGAGGCTGTTATTGACACAGTCGTCACGGTTTTGGCAGATGTGTCCCGCTTTTGGACCAGTCGTGTAGCCTCTCGCGCATGACGCGCGCAAACTTGCAGCTGACCGATTACGACCCCGAGGGCCGCCCTCGCGTCGAGGATCTGGCATTGGTGGCGGCACCTCTTTCCCCGCTCTTGACCATGGAACTCGACGGCGCCGCAAAGGTGCTGCGGCTAACGAGCGACGAGATCATTCTGGCCGCCATGGGCCGCGCGGTCGAGCGGACCATCGGCGGCGGCGACTTGGCCGTTGACGTGCCTGGCTACGGCACCCGCGTGCATTCCATGGCGTTGTACTGCGCGGGGCCCGGACACGTCCATGCCGATGAGATGCTGGCAGGCGTCCATCATGCGCTCGATGAACTCGCCGTCCGTCGGATGGTGCACGGCGTGCCCGACGATCCACGGTCGCAGCCGGTGTCGAACGTCCTGTTCGCCAACGGCGACAGTGCCGCCACGCGTCCGCACCAGGGCCATGTCCTCGAACTCCGCGCGTACCGCGATGGTGACGTTGTGGCCTTGGACTGGTGGTTCGACGCTCGCAGCTTCGAGTCCTACACGGTGGAGGAACTTGCCGAGCAGTTCCCGCTGGCGTTGATCGAGTTGACGTCGGAGGCTACCCCGCCCATCCATGCCGCCACCGAGTTGGCGCTGACGCACTAGCGTTTGGCAAGGCGGTTCGCGTAGGCATTAGAATCTGCGCACAGGCGTCGATCCGGCCATCACCGGGGAGTCTTCGGAAGAACGGTGTCCTGGGGTTGATCAGGGGCGCTCAGTAGAACCGAACGGTTGGGTCCGTCATCGCCCACCTTCGAGCGGCGTACCTGGCGTGCGCAAGCGGGGTGGTACCGCGGTGTTCGCGCATGAGCGCGGCGTCGTCCCCGTGCCTGATCGACAATGGGCACAGGAGACGAACACAGGTGACGGCCTACCCCAAGCTGGCGAGCGGATCGCCGAGCTTTCCCGACCTCGAGGTCGAGGTCCTGAATTACTGGGATCGCGACGACACCTTTCGCGCCAGCATCGAGCAGCGCGACGGCGCAGATGAGTACGTCTTCTACGACGGCCCCCCGTTCGCCAATGGGCTGCCGCACTACGGCCACCTGCTGACCGGCTATGTCAAGGACATCGTCCCTCGCTACCAGACCATGCGCGGCTACAAGGTCGAGCGCCGTTTCGGTTGGGACACCCACGGCCTGCCCGCCGAGCTGGAGGTGCAGCGCCAGCTCGGCATCACCGAGAAGTCTCAGATCGAGGATCTTGGCATCGACAAGTTCAACGAGGCCTGCCGTGCGTCCGTTTTCAAGTATTCTGAGGAGTGGCGGGCCTATGTGACCCGTCAAGCCCGCTGGGTCGACTTCGACAACGACTACAAGACCCTGGACCTCGGCTTCATGGAATCGGTCCTCTGGGCGTTCAAGCAGCTGTGGGACAAGGGTCTGGCCTACGAGGGCAACCGCGTCCTGCCGTACTGCTGGAACGACGAAACCCCATTGTCCAGCCACGAGTTGCGGATGGACGACGACGTCTACCAAAACCGGCAGGACCCCGCGCTGACGGTCGGGTTCCCGATCGTGGCCCACGGGCAGACAGCCGGGTCCGATCTGGCCGGCGCCCACCTGCTGGTGTGGACGACGACGCCGTGGACGCTGCCGTCCAACCAGGCGGTCGCCGTCAACCCCGACGTGACGTACGTGCTGGTGCAGGGGTCCAACGGCAGGCGTTATGTCCTCGCCGAGCCGCGGCTGGCGGCGTACGCCAGGGAGTTGGGCGAGGAGCCCACCGTGGTCGGTTCCTACCCCGGCCGGGACCTGCTGGGTGTCCGGTACCTCCCGCCATTCCCGTACTTCATGGACTCGCCCAACGCGTTTCGCGTCCTGCCGGGTGACTTCGTCACCACCGAGGACGGCACCGGCATCGTGCACATGGCGCCCGCCTACGGCGAGGACGACAAGGCCACCGCGGACGCGGCAGACATCGCAGCCGTCACGCCGGTCGACTCCAAGGGCCGTTTCGACGCGACGGTGCCCGACTACGCCGGCCAACACGTCTTCGACGCCAACCCGCAGATCATCCGCGACCTCAAGAATCAATCGGGGGCGGCCGCCGCCAACGGAGCGATACTTCTGCGGCACGAGACGTACGACCACTCGTACCCGCACTGCTGGCGGTGCCGGAACCCGCTGATCTATCGGGCGGTGTCGTCCTGGTTCATCAAGGTCACCGCATTACGCGACCGGATGGTCGAACTCAATCACCAGATCACCTGGTACCCGGAGCACGTCAAGGACGGCCAGTTCGGGAAGTGGTTGTCGAATGCCCGTGACTGGTCGGTGTCACGAAACCGTTACTGGGGCAGTCCCATTCCGGTGTGGACGTCCGACGATCCCCAATATCCACGGATCGACGTCTACGGCAGCCTCGACGAGCTGGAGCGCGACTTCGGCGTACGCCCCGATGATCTTCACCGGCCCTACATCGACGAGTTGACGCGACCGAATCCCGACGATCCCACCGGCAGGTCGACGATGCGGCGCATCCCCGACGTGTTCGACGTCTGGTTCGACTCGGGCTCGATGCCCTACGCGCAGGTGCACTACCCGTTCGAAAACGTCGAATGGTTCGACGGGATCCAATCCGCCGACCCTGCCAAGCAGGTCGACGGCCACAACCCCGCCGACTTCATCGTAGAGTACATCGGCCAGACCCGTGGCTGGTTCTACCTGTTGCACGTGCTCGCGACGGCCTTGTTCGACCGGCCCGCGTTCCGAACCTGCGTATCCCACGGCATCGTCCTGGGCAGCGACGGCCAGAAGATGAGCAAGTCGCTGCGCAACTACCCCGACGTCACCGAGGTGTTCGACAGGGACGGCTCGGATGCGATGCGCTGGTTCCTGATGGCGTCACCCATCCTTCGCGGCGGCAACCTCGTGGTCACCGAGCAGGGCATCCGTGAGGGTGTGCGTCAGGTGTTGCTGCCGTTCTGGAACGCTTATTCGTTCCTCGCGTTGTACGCGCCGAAGAAGGGCAACTGGCGGACGGACTCGACGAACGTGCTGGATCGCTACATCCTGGCGAAGCTCGCCGAGCTGCGCGACGACCTGACCGATTCGCTGGACGTGTGCGACATCTCGGTCGGCTGCGAACAGCTGCGCCTGTTCACCGAGGCGCTCACGAACTGGTATGTGCGACGTTCTCGTACGCGCTTCTGGGACGAGGACCCCGACGCGATCGACACCCTGCACACGGTGCTCGAGGTCACCGCCAGGCTGGCCGCTCCGCTGCTTCCGCTGATCGCGGAGGTGATCTGGAGAGGCGTGACCGACGGTCGGTCGGTGCACCTTACCGACTGGCCGGCTGCGGGCGAGCTACCCGCCGATCCCGCTCTGGTGGTCGCCATGGATCAGGTTCGCGACGTGTGCTCGGTGGCATCGTCGGTGCGCAAGGCCAAGAAGCTTCGCGTCCGCTTGCCGTTGCCGAAACTGACTGTAGCGGTGGCGAATCCGGAAGCCTTAGAGCCGTTCGCCGATCTCATCGCCGACGAACTCAACGTGAAGTCCGTCGCGCTGACCGACGACATCGACGCCTACGGCAAGTTCGAGCTGGCGGTCAATGCCAAGGTCGCGGGGCCGAGACTCGGCAAGGACGTGCAGGCCGCGATAAAGGCCGTGAAGGCCGGCGAGGGCGTCGTGAACGAGGACGGGACGCTCACCGCCGGGCCCGCGACGCTGCAACCCGCCGAATACACTTCGAAACGTGTTTCGGCGGAACCGGAGTGGACAGCTGCGCTGCCCGATGGTGCGGGCCTGGTGGTGCTCGACGGCACGCTCACGCCCGAACTGGAAGCCGAGGGGTGGGCCAAGGACCGCATCCGTGAGCTTCAGGACCTGCGCAAGTCGTCCGGACTGGACGTGTCGGATCGGATCAGCGTGACGATCTCCGTCCCATCTGAGCGGCAGGACTGGGCGACCAGGCACGCGGAGATGATCGCGGGTGAGATCCTCGCCACCGGTTTCGAGTTCGGCGAGCCGGCCGAGGGCTCGGAGATCGGTGACGGCGTGCGGGTCTCGATCGTCAAGGCCTGACGCGGCTGCTCATTCGACGGTTCCGGTGAGCTGCATGTCGGCGAGCGCCTGGCGGACCGACTCGCGCAGGGCGTCTCGCGTACTCGTGGCGCTGCGTAGATCGTCGATGTCGATCGCACAGCCGTAGATCCACGTGAGTTGAATCAGTGGGCCGCGACCAGGGGCCCGCCACGCAAGGAAGGCAACCGCATCTTCGCGAGCGCGTAGTCCACGCGCACATGCGGTTCGTTCTGCCGCGTTGGTAGCACCAATCTCGGTGACGTCGACCGAAGCAAAAGCGAACCAGCGCAGGGTATCAACGTTCCGTAACTTGAGGTTCACTCAGGCGTTGTCTGACAACCAAGAATCTGTGCTGCGGACGATGTCGATGATCGCCTTTCCGAGCTGAGCCGCGATGAACCCCGCAATCGTGCCGCCGATGAGTGGCACGTCTACCTCGACCGTCGCAGTGCCCGCCAAGCGGGTGCCCGAATCGGCGGGGGTCAAGCGCACGTCACCGTGTCCAGACATGGGCGTCCTCAACGCATCCACGCTGATCTCGCCGCGCACGTTGCCGCGCTCGACGGCGTACCACCGCTCGTGCTGGACGATCTCGAGGCGGGCCAGACGCAGCCGCTGCAATGGGTCCGGCAACTGGTCGCCGCCGAACCGCATCGTCATCGACACGCTCGTCGTGCCCGTCGAGTCGGTAACGAGGTAGTCCAAGGTCGGTGAAGCCCCCTCGAATGCGCGCAGCCTGGCCTGCCAGTAGGCCTCGTTCTCGAATGCAGACACAATCCTGCTCAGCGAGTGCGGGGAGTCTGCGGTCAGATCCAACGAACGCGGCACAGTACGGCAGGTTACCGGCGAATGCTCAAGCGACGACGCTGGCTAAGCTAGCGCAGCTGTTTGCGCAGGAACTCCAGGTCTGCGACTGCCCATCGGAAGGGGTCTCGACGACCACGTCGCATCCCGCGTCGCGTCAGACACTGGCGATCAGATCGGAGTCGAACGTGCCAGAGTCGCAATTGGCGTGCCAGTCGGCTCCGGAGTCGACCGCGTCACGGGAGTTGTTGGCGTGCACCCAGTCGATGCGTCCGGTGATCGCCATGACCCGGTCGACGATGTCGACCAGTTCCTCGCCAGCGGCCCAGGCGTGGCAGGTGTCGAGAACAAATCCCGGCTCATACTGGCCGACGACATCCCACAGCATGGCGATGCGGTCGAACCGGCGCGCCATCGCATTATGGCCGCCAGCGGTGTTCTCGATCAGGATCGGCAGCGGAAGGCCACCCTCGGCTTCGGCCCGCTCACAAGCCTTGCGCCAGTTCTCGAGGCCGACCGCTGGATCATCGTTGGCGGTCAGATGACCGCCGTGCACGATAAGACCCGTGGCGCCGATATCGGCCGCCACCTCGGCGTGCTGCGCCATGATCTTGATCTTGCGGCGGTGGATGTTATTGGCGCTCGACACGTTCACCAGATACGGCGCGTCGATGTATAGGGTGAGCTCGGTCGCGCGCAGCGCGTCGGCGTGCGGGTGCGGCGGCGGTTTCTTCCAGCCCTGCGGGTCGCCGAGGAAGAACTGGACGGTCTCCGCGCCTGCGGCCTCGGCGGCCGATAGCGGATCTTTCCGAATCGACGTGTGCACCCAGCAGAGCCATGGATCTAGCCTAACCACGGTCGGCGACGATGCGGACGAGGCACGAGATCGCTGAGGAGGCGGCCAGTCAGATACCGCCGTGTCCGACAGGAACCCGCTCGCCCTCCATTGTCGGGTCAGGCGGGATTCCGTCGCCAAAGAATATGCCGCCCAGAGCCTTCCGGCAGTACGATGTGAGTTAACTGGCGAGATCGGGCCCCTTCGGCACGATCCTCGTCTGGTTGATGTCGCTGTGCACAATGTAGTATTGCCGGTATACGCCGTTGTTGATCTCGGTAGAGATCCGCCCGGCTACCGCGTCGATCTCGGCGCGGAGCGGCTCGGTACAGCCGCGGTGCGTCGCGGTGATACACCGTCCACTCGGTGGACAGGTCCAGCGTCACTGCATGAAGTTGGTGACCACCTGGCCGGTGGGCACGTCGACAATGGCAGGCACAGTGATGCCCTTTGGGTAGTCGGGAAACCGGGCGAAGTAGGCGTCCTGCAGACGCGGGATCTTCAAGACCGGATCGACACCGCCTGGGTCGAGGTCGAACGTCGAGCTGCGTTCATCATGGGGTGGGCCCGCAAAAGCCAACGGACAGCACCTTTTCCAGGCAGAGCAGCCGTCGCACGATGATCATCCGGTTCGCCCATGGGCAGGCGCGCGCCACGATGAGCGGGTAGCGGCCGGCCTCAACCGGTTAGCCGTCGCGACCGTCCGCGGCGATCCGGGTGGTGATGTAGTTGGTGTCGCGGTTGAACTCGCCACCGCCGGCGACATAAACAGCCATACGAGGCAGGATATCGGCCTCTTCGACCCGGGCTCGCCCGACGCCGAAGTTAGGTGGGCGGTAGCGCCAGGCCGATGGCATTGGACGTTGGCGGCGGAGTGCGCATTACACGAGTGGTCGAACACGTCATGCCGTTCGCCCTCGACTTCTTCGCCGAAGCGACGTCGGCAGATCTTACTGAGGCGTGGCTGACGCCAGACTTCGTCACTACCGGTGGCCAGTACCTGATGGCCTTTCAGGCCTTCGTCATCGAGGCGGGAACGCATCCTCGTCGACACTGGTATCGGCAACTTGAAGAATCGCCCACAGATCCCAGAGTTCGACCATCAACACCGACCCTTCCTCGAAAAGCTCGCCGCAGCCGGATTCCCCACCGAAACAATCGATCTCGTCGTCTGCACCCACCTGCACGTCGACCACGTCGGTTGGAACACCCGCCTTGTCGACTCTGTTTGGACACCTACCTTCCCCAACGCGCGCTACCTCTTCGCCGAACAAGACGTTGGTTACTTCGCCCACTCCGACGATCCGTTGCACGCGTCCGCGTTCGCCGACTCGGTTGCGCCGATCATCGATGCTGGGCTCGCCGACCGTGTCGACAGCGATGTATCCGTCGCCGGCGGCTCCGATCCAGAGCTGGCCGTAACCACGCGTCGCGCGCTGCTGGAAGCGGCAGCGGCTACGGATGCACTCGTACTCGGCTCCCACTTCGCGGGCAGCGCCGCCGGCCGCATCGTTTCGACCAACGGCGGTCACCGCTTCGCACCGCAACCCTGATACCGCGGTCGGCACTAATCAGGCGGAACGAGTTTGCAAGGCCGGCAAGACCTCTCGGGCGATGAGCCGGTCCGAGCGTTCCCGGATCGCCAGGTCGATGTCTCGGGAGCCGCCGACGATCACCACGTGCGACAACCCCACTTCAATCAGCAGACGCAGCCGCTCTGCGCAGTCTTCCGGGGTGCCTATGATGCAGAACTCGCTAAGGAAGTCCTGGGGAAGCGACTGCGACTGCGCGGCATGCTCCAAACCGTGGTGGTAGTAATCGTAGCGGGTCGTCACTTCTTCGATGGCCGCCGCTTCGGCTGCCGGCAGCGACGACACCACGTTGCGCTGAAAGTGCGCCGAGACGCTCGCGTTGCCACGCACCAGTTCGTCAAGGGCGCCGCGATCGGTCCCCGCCCCGACGACGACGAAGGCGCCGACGTCGAAGTCCTCAGACTCCAGGCCGGCGGTGCGCCGTGCCTGCCGAACTGCTTCAACAGACCGCTGGACGCGTTCGAGGCCGGCACCCACGGTGAGCGTCACGCGGTTACCGAACCGGGCTCCGATTCCAGTGACCAGTGGCCCGGAGCAGAAGACATCGACAGGAACCTTTGATTCGTTCGCCAGCGGGAGCCAGGTGATGCGACTTTCGAAGCCGTCCAACGACACTGGAGCGCCGCGCAAATAATCCTGGAGGTGTTGAAGCTGCTGTTCGAACTGTGCCGCCGATGGCGGTCTGAGGCCGATCAACTCTAAAGCGCTATCACCGCGGCCCACACCGAGAATGGCGCGGCCGCCAGAAACGTGATGCAGCGTGGCGAAGGCCGAGGCCACCACAGCCGGATGCCGGGATGTCAGATTGGTGACCGCGGTTCCCAGGGTCAAGCGTGACGTGGATCCAGCGGCGAGGTAGAGCGACGCGAAAACGTCCATGCTCAAGTTCTGCGTGTCGGTAAACAGCAAACCGTCCCAGCCGTCCTCCTCGACCGCCGCCGCATGTTTCCGCATACCGTCGACGATCGGATAGGAGCGCAGGTAGAACTTCGTGCGCTGCGCCGCATTGCCTGACAACTGCTTCACCTCAGTTTCGCGTGGTGCACATGGCTTGTCGCAGAGTGACGATACAAGCCCGGAACCGCTAACGGCCTGCTCCCGGGAGGAGCGCAGCTCCTTCGACCTGAAAGTGTCGGACGTGGCTACGCGTCTGGATGGGCCTTGAGCTGGGGCAGTGACCTCGAACCCTTGGCGAGAAGGATTCGAGGTCATTGTGTTTCGCACTTTGAACGAAAGCCGACGTTGGGGGTTTCGATCCTGCCGCCGGAGTTGTTGGTGTTGCCTGTCGAGTTGGGTCGGGTGGATGCGCTGCTGGATGATCCGGTGTTCTTTACACCGGTCGTGGCGTACTTCGATGCCCGGATCGGCCGTCCGTCGATCCCAATGGAGACCTATCTGCGGTTGATGTTTCTGAAGTCCCGGTACCGGCTGGGCCATGAGTCGTTGTCGGCCTCCACGACGTCGATGCCCGCCCGATCCGAAAGGGCCGCTGGGGCAGATAAGTCGAATTCGGCTACAAAGCCCAGAACGTCGAACTCCGGCAAAAGGAATGATTGCCTCGGGGCCTCATCGGCCCGGTCAAGCCCGGTCAAGCCCGAGCGACCCGCGCCGAGGACGTCCCGATCGAGACCGTATCCCCCGGGCGCAGTTGGCGTCCGCGCCGCAATTCCACCTCGCCATTGACGGTGACCTCGCCACCGGCGATGGCCGCCTTGGCGTCCGAACCACTGTCGATGAGTGACGCCAGCTTCAGGAACTGACCCAACCGGATCGACTCGTCGCCGATCGGCACGTCGTGAGCCATGTTCGACAGGCTAGCGCCCTAGCATCGCCATCATGGAGGGTCGCTGGGTCCTGCACTTCGACATGGACGCGTTCTTCGCCTCGGTCGAGCAGCTGACGCGCCCCACCCTGCGCGGGCGACCGGTGCTGGTCGGCGGGCTCGGCGGCAGGGGTGTCGTCGCGGGCGCGAGCTACGAGTCGCGGGTATTCGGCGCCCGATCGGCGATGCCGATGCATCAGGCGCGCCGCCTGGTGGGCACGTCCGCAGTCGTGCTGCCGCCGCGCGGTGTCGTGTACGGGGTAGCCAGCGGACGAGTGCTCGACACCGTCCGCTCGATTGTTCCGGTTCTCGAGCAGCTGTCGTTCGACGAGGCCTTCGGTGAGCCGACCGAACTCGTCGGAGCCGACGCCGACGCCGTCGTGAGGTTCTGCGAGGAGTTGCGCACTCGCGTGCGCCGTGAGACCGGTCTGATCGCGTCCGTCGGCGCAGGTTCGGGCAAGCAGCTCGCCAAGATCGCGTCGGGGCTGGCCAAGCCAGACGGCATCCGCGTCGTCCGGCGGAACGAGGAACGCGCAATGCTCGCCGGGATGCCGGTGCGCCGATTGTGGGGGATCGGGCCGGTTGCCGAGGAGAAGCTCCATCGTCTGGGGATCGACACGGTGGGAGCCTTGGCGGCATTGAGCGGTTCAGAAGTGGCGGACATCCTCGGTGGGACACTCGGGCCCGCGCTGCACCTGCTGGCCCAGGGGATTGACGAGCGGCCGGTGGCGGAGCGGTTGGGCGCCAAGCAGATCAGCGCCGAATCGACGTTCGCGGAGGATCTGACGACGCTGGATCAGTTGCGCGATGCGACGGGTCCGATCGGCGAGCATGCGCACCAGCGCCTGGAGCGCGACGGCCGTGGCGCGCGCACCGTCACCGTCAAGCTCAAGAAGTCCGACATGAGCACTCTCACGCGGTCCGCCACCCTGCCCTATGCGACCGCCGATGCGGTCACGCTGATCGGCACCGCGCGCAGGCTGCTGCTCGATCCGGTCGACATCGGACCCGTGCGACTGATCGGAGTGGGCTTCTCGGGGCTGTCGGACGTCCTTCAGGAATCGCTGTTCCCCGATCTCGACCAGACCCTCGAGGCGTCGGACAGCCATCTGGTCGGCCAAGTCGCCGCGCCCGCCGACCCGGTTGCGCCGTGGCGCATCGGTGACGACGTCGCACACCCGGACTTGGGCCACGGTTGGGTGCAGGGCGCGGGGCACGGCGTCATGACAGTGCGTTTCGAAACCCGCGCCAGCGGACCGGGACAGGCACACACGCTGTCCCACGACAGCCCCGACATCACGCCGGCGAACCCGGTCGACAGCCTGGACTGGCCCGACTACGTCGAAAGGCTGACGGCGACCTACGAGAGCGCTCCGTAAGCGCGGAACACGTCGGTGACGGACCTGCCCGCCGCCAACGTCGCCATCAGGAGCACCCGTGCCTGGGGTGGAGCCAGACGTGACGCCACCACGGCACCCGCGTCGACCAGCATCCGGCCCGGCCCGTAATTGACCGTGACGCGTGCGCCGGGCACCCGGGTCGAGATCACCACCTCGATTCCCGCGGCACATACCCGGCGGACGCCATCGATGACTGCGGCACCGGCGTTTCCCGAGCCGAGCGACTCGAGGACGATGCCCGTGGCACCTGCCGCAACGCACGCGTCGATTGCCACCGCATCACTGCCCGCATAGGTCGCGACGACGTCAACCCGGGGTCCCCGGCCGGCGCGCAGTTCACCGAACGAGATGCGCTGCCTCGCCGTCGGCGCCACCTCGACGCCGACGAAGCCGGCGCCGGTCTTGGTCAGTCCCAGCGGTTGCCAGATGGTGCCTGCAAGGGTCACCACCACGCCGATCCGCTTGGCGTCGGCGCTCGCGGCCACGGTCACAGCGTCGCGTAGGTTGGCCGGTCCGTCGGCATCCTCGGCGTCGGCGCTTCGCATGGCCCCGGTCAGCACCACGGGTACGTCGCCGCCGTACGTCAGGTCGAGCCACAGCGCCGTCTCCTCCATCGTGTCGGTGCCATGGGTGATCACCACGCCGTCGGCCCCGGCACGCGCCGCCGATGCCACCGACGCGCTCATCCGGTCCCAGTCGGCGGGTGTGAGCTGGGAACTGTCCACCGCCATGAGGTCGACGACCTCGACGTCGACCTCAGTTTGGAGACCCGCCGTCAGGTCGCTGCCGGTCCGTGTCGGGCGCGCGACGCCGTCGACGCCGGTACTGGTCGCGATGGTGCCACCGGTGGTGATGACGACGACGCGGCTCATGCGGCGATTGTTCACCATGGGTGCTTTGGGATGATGGTCGCGTGACTGACGAATCAACGGGGTCGGCCGAGCCCGTGACTGCGGGCGACGAAACCGATCCGCCGCCGCCGCGGCGCCGACTGCGCCTGTTGCTCTCGGTCGCTGCGGTCGTCCTGCTCCTGGACGTGGTGACCAAGGTGCTGGCGGTCAAACTCCTGACTCCGCAACAGCCGGTTTCCATCATCGGCGACACGGTGACCTGGACGTTGGTGCGCAACTCCGGTGCCGCGTTCTCCATGGGCACCAGCTACACCTGGGTTTTGACGTTGGTCGCCACCGGCGTCGTCATCGGCATCATCTGGATGGGGCGGCGGCTGCTGTCGCCGTGGTGGGCACTCGGCCTCGGCATGATCCTCGGCGGCGCCCTCGGCAACCTGGTCGACCGGTTCTTCCGGTCACCGGGCCCGCTGCGCGGCCACGTCGTGGACTTCTTCTCGATCGGATGGTGGCCGGTGTTCAACGTCGCCGATCCGGCTGTCGTAGGTGGCGCGATCATGTTGGTGGGGTTGTCGCTGTTCGGGTACGACTTCGACACCGACGGGAGGCGCCAGCCGGACGGCGCTTCCGCAACCGACGGGAGGCGCCAGCCGGACGGCGCTTCCGCAACCGACGGGAGGCGCCAGCCGGACGGCTCGAAGGATTCGGCCGCGCCGGCGGCGGAGGACACCGAAGCCGATATCGAGCGGGATTGATGACGACCCGGTCAATGCCGGTTCCGGAGGGACTCGCGGGGATGCGGGTGGACGCCGGGTTGGCGCGGCTGCTCGGCCTGTCCAGGACCGCAGCCGCGGCTCTGGCCGAAGACGGCGGCGTCGATATCGACGGAGCTCCGGTCGGCAAGTCCGAACGCCTGGTCGCGGGTGCGTGGCTTGAGGTTCGACTCCCTGAACCTCCTGCGCCACCGGACAATCCGGCCGTCGCCATCGAGGGCATGTCCATCCTGTACGCCGATGACGACATCGTCGCCGTCGACAAGCCCGCGGGCGTCGCCGCGCACGCGTCGGTGGGGTGGACCGGCCCGACTGTGCTGGGCGGGCTGGCCGCCGCCGGCTTCCGGATCACCACCTCGGGCGTACCCGAGCGCAAGGGCATCGTGCAGCGCCTCGACGTCGGGACCTCGGGCGTGATGGTGGTGGCGATCTCCGAACGGGCGTACACCGTGCTCAAGCGCGCCTTCAAGGAGCGGACGGTCGACAAGCGCTACAGCGCACTGGTGCAGGGCCACCCTGATCCGTCCAGCGGCACCATCGACGCGCCCATCGGACGCCACCGAAGCAACGACTGGAAGTTCGCCGTCAGCGAGGGCGGCAGGCATAGCATCACCCATTACGACACCGTGGAGGCGTTCATCGCGGCCAGCCTGCTCGACGTCCATCTCGAGACGGGTCGCACCCACCAGATCCGGGTCCACTTCTCGGCGCTGCACCATCCGTGCTGCGGTGACCTGACCTACGGCGCCGACCCAACCCTGGCGAAAAGGCTTGGGCTGGAACGCCAGTGGTTGCATGCCCGCTACCTGGCCTTCGCCCATCCTGCGGACGGTCGCCGCGTGGAGGTCACCAGCCCGTATCCGGCCGACCTCCAACACGCGTTGGACGTGTTGCGCCATCAAGAATCGTGACCGGCACGTCGGACGCCGAGTCCCGCCGCCGCTCCGGCGTCCTGGCCGGCGTCGGTGCCTACGTCTGGTGGGGCCTGTGCCCCGGCTTCTTCCCACTGTTGCTGCCGGCCGGCTCATTGGAGGTGCTGGCGCATCGGATCGTATGGAGCGCGCTGAGCCTGTTCCTGGTGCTCGTTGTGGCCCGCCGACTCGGTGATCTGAGGCGGCTGAACGGCCGTACGTGGTTGCTGTTGTTGGTGGCGTCGGTTCTGATCTCCACTAACTGGGGCATCTACATCTGGGCGGCGACCAACGGCCACGTCGTCGATGCGGCGTTGGGGTACTTCGTCAATCCACTGGTCACGGCGGCGCTCGGCGTACTCATCTTCCGCGAGCGCATCGGACGTTGGCAGCTGATCGCGTTGGTACTCGCGGTGGTCGCGGTAGTGATGCTGACGGCGGAGGTGGGCGCACCGCCGTACGTCGCGGCCGGGCTTGCCGTGACGTTTGCGTTTTACGGGCTGGTCAAGAAGGTGGTGGTGGCGGATCCACGGGTCAGCGTCGCCGTCGAGACGTTCCTTGCGTTGCCGTTGGCCGGCGGATACATGATCACATTGCAGGTACTCGGCCACGGCCACTTCGTCGGTTACGGGACCGGACACACCATTCTGTTGATGTTGGCGGGCCCGGTGACCGCCGTGCCGCTGCTGCTCTTCGCAGCGGGTGCGCAGCGCCTGCCGTTGATCACGATGGGGCTGTTGTTCTATCTGAATCCGGCACTGCAGATGGCATGGGGTGTCCTGGTCGGGCACGAGCCGATGCCAATGGCTCGGTGGATCGGCTTCGCGTTGATCTGGGTCGCTCTGGCGGTGATCACCGTGGGCTCGCTGCGCAAGAAGTCGCCTCGATCGTTTCCTGGATCTGTCGAAACGGCCGCACCTGAGTCGTCATCACGGTGACAAGCTCGACATCGGCGTCTCGCACGGGCGTCGGGTTCTATGCCGGATTCGGCGACGACGCTGCTGACGTGTGCCCGATCACCAAGCAACTGGACCGCTCGGTCTCGCATGGTTTGATCGCGGGCCGCGAGACCGGGGAGACTCGTCGCGACACGATCGGCGACACGCCGAGCGCCGTCGGAGGGCAGCAATAGACTGGCGGCCCTATGGCTGATTCGTCTGCTCTTCGCGCAAGCGCTCATCGTGCGTCGTTCGTGCACCTGCACAATCACACCGAATACTCGATGCTCGACGGTGCCGCGAAGGTCAAGCCCATGTTCGCCGAGGCGCAGCGGCTGGAGATGTCCGCGATTGGCATGACCGACCACGGAAACATGTTCGGGGCCAGCGAGTTCTACAACGCGGCAACCGATGTCGGGATCACGCCGATCATCGGGGTAGAGGCCTACATCGCGCCCGCATCCCGGTTCGACACCAAGCGTGTCCTGTGGGGTGACCCCAGCCAGAAGTCCGACGACGTCTCCGGTAGCGGTGCGTACACCCACATGACGATGGTCGCGGAGAACGCGACGGGTCTGCGCAATCTCTTCCGGCTGTCGTCGCTCGCCTCGTTCGAAGGCCAGCTCGGCAAGTGGCCGCGCATGGACGCCGAGATCATCGCCGAGAACTCGGCGGGCATCATCGCGACCACCGGCTGCCCGTCCGGCGAGGTGCAGACCCGGCTACGGCTAGGCCACACCCAGAAGGCGTTGGAATCGGCGGCCAAGTGGCGCGACATCTTCGGCGCGGAGAACTACTTCCTCGAGCTGATGGACCACGGCATCGAGATCGAGCGGCGGGTCCGCGAGGGCCTGCTTGAGGTCGGCCGCAAGCTGGGCATCCCGCCGTTGGCCACCAACGACTGCCATTACGTGACGCGGGAAGCCGCCCACAACCACGAAGCGCTGCTCTGCGTGCAGACCGCCAAGACGTTGACCGATCCCACGCGCTTCAAGTTCGACGGCGACGGCTACTACCTCAAGTCGGCGGCCGACATGCGAAAGATGTGGGACGACGAGGTGCCGGGCGCCTGCGACTCGACGCTGCTGATCGCGGAGCGCGTGCAGTCCTACGCCGACGTGTGGACGCCTCGCGACCGGATGCCCGTCTTTCCCGTTCCCGAGGGCCACGACCAGGCGTCCTGGCTGGGGCATGAGGTCGCGGCGGGGTTGGCACGGCGTTTTCCTGCCGGGGTGCCGCAGGAGTACCTCGACCGCGCCGAATACGAGAGCAAGGTCATCTGCGACAAGGGCTACCCGTCGTACTTCCTCATCGTCGCCGACCTGATCAACTACGCCCGCTCGGTGGACATCCGCGTCGGGCCCGGCCGTGGCTCGGCGGCGGGTTCGTTGGTGGCATGGGCACTCACGATCACCAACATCGATCCCATCAAGTACGGCCTGCTGTTCGAGCGCTTCCTCAACCCCGAGCGTGCGTCAATGCCCGACATCGACATCGACTTCGACGACCGCCGACGCGGTGAGATGGTGCGCTACGCCGCCGACAAGTGGGGCAGTGACCGGGTGGCGCAGGTCATCACGTTCGGCACCATCAAGACCAAGGCGGCACTGAAGGACTCGGCTCGCGTTCACTACGGCCAGCCCGGCTTCGCCATCGCCGACCGCATCGCCAAGGCCCTGCCTCCGCCGATCATGGCGAAGGACATCCCGCTGTCGGGCATCACCGATCCGACCCACGAGCGGTACAAGGAAGCCGCCGAGGTTCGCAGTCTGATCGAGACGGATCGTGACGTGCAGACGATCTACGAGACCGCGCGCGGTCTGGAGGGCCTGGTCCGCAACGCCGGTGTGCACGCATGCGCGGTGATCATGAGCAGTGAGCCGCTCGTCAACGCGATCCCGCTGTGGAAGCGTGCGCAGGACGGGGCCGTCATCACCGGGTGGGACTACCCGTCGTGTGAGGCCATCGGTCTGCTGAAGATGGACTTCCTCGGTCTGCGCAACCTGACGATCATCGGCGACGCGCTGAAGAACATCAGTGCCAATCGCGGCATCGAACTCGATCTGGACGACGTGCCGCTGGACGATCCGGCCACCTTCGAACTGCTCGGCCGCGGCGACACGCTCGGCGTGTTCCAGCTCGACGGCGGACCGATGCGCGATCTGCTGCGTCGCATGCAGCCCACCGTCTTCGAGGACGTCGTCGCCGTCATCGCGCTGTATCGCCCCGGACCCATGGGGGTGAACGCCCACAACGACTACGCCGACCGCAAGAACGCACGGCAGGCCATCAAGCCGATCCACCCCGAGCTCGAAGAGCCGCTGCGCGAAATCCTGTCGGAAACCTACGGTTTGATCGTCTACCAAGAGCAGATCATGCGCATCGCGCAGAAGGTGGCCGGCTACTCGCTCGCTCGAGCCGACATTCTGCGCAAGGCCATGGGCAAGAAGAAGCGCGAAGTGCTCGACAAGGAGTACGAGGGCTTCTCGGAGGGGATGAAGGCGAACGGCTTCTCGGCTCCGGCCGTGAAGGCGCTCTGGGACACGGTGCTCCCGTTCGCGGACTACGCGTTCAACAAGTCCCACGCCGCCGGCTACGGGCTGGTGTCCTACTGGACCGCGTATCTGAAGGCGAACGTCCCGGCCGAGTACATGGCGGGGCTCCTGACCTCGGTTGGCGACGACAAGGACAAGGCGGCGGTGTACCTGGCCGATTGCCGCAGGCTTGGCATCACCGTGCTGCCGCCGGACGTCAACGAGTCCGACCTCAACTTCGCCTCCGTGGGAACCGACATTCGATTCGGATTGGGCGCGGTCCGCAACGTCGGGTCCAATGTCGTTGCCTCGCTGATCAATACGCGCAACACCAAGGGCAAGTACACCGACTTCTCCGACTATCTGAACAAGATCGACGTCACCGCCTGCAACAAGAAGGTGACGGAGTCACTGATCAAGGCGGGAGCATTCGACTCGCTCGATCATTCCCGCAAGGGCCTGTTCCTCATCCACACCGATGCCGTCGACTCGGTGCTGGGCACCAAGAAGGCCGAGGCCATGGGCCAGTTCGACCTCTTCGGGGGCGCCGACACCGCGACCGATGCGGTGTTCGCCATCAGGGTGCCGGAGGACGAGTGGGAGGACAAGCACAAACTCGCCCTCGAGCGAGAGATGTTGGGCCTCTACGTGTCGGGCCATCCGCTCAACGGCGTTGCCCATCTTTTGGCCGCGCAGGTCGACACCCCGATCCCCGCGATTCTCGACGGTGACGTCTCCAACGACGCGCAGGTGCGGGTCGGCGGCATCCTGGCGTCGGTGAACCGGCGGGTCAACAAGAATGGGATGCCCTGGGCCTCAGCGCAGTTGGAGGATCTCACCGGTGGCATCGAGGTGATGTTCTTCCCCCACACGTACTCGACCTTTGGAGCCGAGATCGCCGACGACACCGTCGTCATCGTCAGTGCGAAGGTGAACTCACGCGATGACCGACTCTCCTTGATCGCCAACGACCTCGTGGTGCCGGACTTCTCGAGTGCTCAGGCCGATCGGCCGGTGGCCGTCAGCCTGCCGACGCGCCAGTGCACGGTCGAGAAGGTGGGCGCGCTCAAGCAGGTGCTCGCGAACCATCCCGGTACGTCGCAAGTGCGGTTGCGGTTGATCAGCGGCGACCGCATCACCACGCTCGAGCTCGATCAGGCGCTGCGGGTGACGCCGTCGTCGGCGCTGATGGGCGATCTCAAGGCACTCCTGGGTCCCGGCTGCCTGGGGGGCTGACTGCTCGGCTTCAGCCCAGGACGTTGACGGCGCGAGCGATGACCAGCGCAATCGTCGTCATCGACACCAGCGACTGAACCGTCATCATCCCCTTTGCCCAGCGTGCCAACGGCATGGTGTCGGTGGGGGAGAATGCCACCACGTTGGTGAAGCTGACGTAGAGGTAGTCCACGAACGTCGGCCGCCAGTCCGGTCTCGCTCTGTCGGGATCCGACATCTGCGGGAACAGGAAGTCGGGATACGGGCGCTCTGCGGCGCGCCGCGCGAACGGACCGCCGCGGTCCAGTTCCCAATACCAGATGCCGAAGGCGATGACGTTCGTGACGAAGATGGCCGCGCCGCCGCCGAGCAGCACGGCCGCGTTGTTGCTCACCTCGCCGCTGAGAATGCGGTTGGCCAGGACGACGGCCGACGCGGTGTTGTCGATGGTGATCGCCGCCGTCAGGACGAGGCTGGCCCATCTTCCGATGGAGGTCGGCCGCGACAGCCGGACCGGGTTGATGAGAAGCATCACCAACAGCAGCAGCAACTCCATGATGATCAGTGGCCATCGCGGCAGCACCGTGTACTGCAGGGGGATCGAGTACTGGATGGCGATGACCGCGAGAATCGCGATCAGAACGGGCCAGCGATTCTCCGGATCTCCGGGCCGAAGCCACGACGGCACGCGATGCTCGGCGGTGGAGGCGAGGTGTTCGGCCCGGTGAGCGAAGGCCTCGGCTTCGTTCGGGGGCTCGGGAGTTTCGGTGTCACGCTCTTCGCGCGAGCGCTCATCGGTGTCACGCTCTTCGCGCGAGCGCTCATCGGCCATCCACCCAGTGTGTCCGCCACCATGGAGGAATCACCGACGACACGACCGACGGGCGCGCCCCGTCCCGACACCTCAGCCAGTGGATCGATGCGCAGGCTGCCACTGTCCATGCGTTCGCCAGTGATCCCCGCGAGCTGCCTCGGTGGGCGGCAGGGCTTGCCGATCCGGCGCTCGCGGACGCAGATGTGCAGTTCTCGCCCCGGAATGAGTTCGGGGTCCTCGACCACGTCGTCCGGCTACCCTCCGGCGACGAAGTCTACAACCCGATGCGAGTGATCCCGGCGGGAACCGATGAGCGAGGGTGCGAGGTGGTCTTCACTCTGCGGCGGCGTCCAGAAGTGACCGATGAGGAGTTCGAGGCCGACGCCGCGGCGGTGGCCGCCGACCTGGATAGCCTGCGCAGGCGGGTGCAGGCCTCGAGTTAGACGTCTGAGGAGCTGAACAGGCCGAGGCCGAGCCAGACGATCGCCGCGGCGGCCCCGCCACTGAGCACCGCTGGGCCTGCGCTCATCGTGGCGATTCCCACGACGGCGAGAACCAGCGTTCCGACCGCGAGGGCGATCAGCTTGTACGCGGGCCACGGGACGCCTGCGATGCGGACTTCCGTCGATGTGGTCATGTTTTGACGATAGCTCGTAACGGCGATTTCGGGTAGCCGAAACACTGATTCCGGGCCGACGTGTCGTACCCGTCATATGCTCGTCGGATGCCTTTGACTGGAGAGTACGAACCGAGCACGTCGGACTGGGCCCGGGAGAACGCGGAGATCTTCATGGCGTCCGGTGGCACCGAGGGAACGGAGATGAAGGGCCGGCCGGTGATTCTGCTGACCACCATCGGGGCGAAGAGCGGCAAGATCCGCAAGACGCCGCTGATGCGGGTCGAGCATGACGGTGAGTACGCCGTGGTCGCTTCCCTCGGTGGCGCTCCGAAGCACCCCGTCTGGTACTTCAACATCAAGGCGCACCCTGACGTCGAACTGCAGGACGGTGGCGTCACCATGGACTACGTCTCACGCGAGGTCTTCGGCGAGGAGAAGGCGGTCTGGTGGGAACGGGCAGTTGCCACGTGGCCGGACTATGCCGACTACCAGAAGAAGACCGATCGCCAGATCCCGGTGTTCGTGCTCACGCCCAAGGGCTAAACCCGTTTTCGCTGTTGGACGGGCGAGTGGCACCATTGACCGGTGTCCGCCGAACTGAGTCAGACCTCTCGCCGTCCCGCGCCACTCGGCGCCTCGGACATCGATGAGGCCGCTCAGCGAATTTCGAAGGTCGTCTCCCTCAGCCCACTGCAGTTCAGCGACCGATTGTCGGCAATCACGGGTCTGCAGGTCTACCTCAAGCGCGAGGATCTGCAGGTCGTCCGCAGCTACAAGTTGCGCGGGGCATACAACCTGCTGATGCAGTTGACGCCCGACGAGATCGTGGCGGGTGTCGTCTGCTCGTCGGCGGGCAACCACGCGCAGGGCTTCGCGCTGGCCTGCCGTTCGATGGGGATTCACGGGCGGGTGTACGTGCCGGCCAAGACGCCGAAGCAGAAGCGCGACCGAATCCGCTATCACGGTGGCGACTTCATCGAGTTGATCGTCGGTGGTGCCACGTATGACGTCGCGGCGGCTTCTGCACTCGACGACGTCGCCAGGACCGGCGCCACGCTGGTTCCGCCCTATGACGACCTGCGCACGATGGCTGGCCAGGGCACGATCGCCGTCGAGATCCTTCAGCAGCTGGAGGCGGAACCCGACCTCATCATCGTTCCCGTCGGTGGCGGAGGCTGCATCAGCGGCATCACCACCTATCTCGCGGAGCGGACCACCAAGACCTCGGTGCTCGGGGTGGAGCCCGCCGGTGCTGCGGCGATGGTGGCGGCGCTCGCCACCGGCGAACCCGTCACGCTCGAGCACGTCGATCAGTTCGTGGACGGCGCTGCCGTCGCGCGTGCCGGCGCACTGCCCTTTGCGGTGCTGTCGGCCGCCGGGGACATGGTCTCGCTCACCGCGGTCGACGAGGGAGCGGTCTGCACCGCGATGCTCGACCTCTACCAGAATGAGGGCATCATCGCCGAGCCCGCGGGCGCGCTGTCGGTCGCTGCGCTGATGGAGGCGTGCTCCGAGGGCACCGTCGAACCGGGATCGACTGTCGTATGCCTCATCTCGGGCGGCAACAACGACGTTTCCCGGTACAACGAGGTCCTCGAACGTTCCCTGGTGCACCTCGGCCTCAAGCACTACTTCCTGGTTGACTTTCCGCAGGAACCGGGCGCGCTGCGCCGGTTCCTCGACGAGGTGCTCGGGCCGGGCGACGACGTCACCCTGTTCGAGTACGTCAAGCGCAACAACCGTGAGACCGGTGAGGCGCTGGTCGGGATCGAGCTGGGATCGGCCGCGGATTTCGAGGGCTTGATGGACCGGATGCGCGCGTCCGAGATGCACGTCGAGGCCTTGGAGCCCGGCTCGCCGGCCTACCGCTATCTGACCTAGACCGGCTCGACGAGGACGAGTCGTTCGTCGTTGGCGCGGAAGATCGGCTCAATCGGTACGCCGAACTCGGCGGCAGAGTGGGTCAGCACCGATGACCATCGTCGGTCGGTGTCCGTGATCGCGCCGACACCCGGTCGGGTCAGCAGAAAGGCCACGGTGCTGCCGGCGTCGGCCTTGGCTAGGATCTCGCGCAGGGCTGCCAGGAGATCGCCGATCAGGCCGGGATCGGGTCTCTTCGGGATGGGGACGTCACTGAGCACCTTGACCATGCGTCGGTCCGGATCGACGAAGACGAATCGCAGCAGGCGTTCCCCGAATCCCAAGTGGCCAAGGAGCGCTCGCCATCGCTGCTGGAGGTCGGCGGTTGAGTGGATGGGGTCCGTCGCCGTTTCGGCGGGCGGAATGGGCAGGAACTCTCGAGTGGTCATCCCCGAATGATCGGGGATTCTCCGAAGACGCCAACAAGTTGTCCACAGCGGGGACGGCTGTGGATCAGTGCTTGACAGCTCGCACTATGGCGAACGAGTGGCCCGGCAGGGTGGTCGACTCGCCCGCCCTCGCCTCGTCCGAGGCCAGGACCATCCGACCCGGCACGGGCACGGTCACCGAATCCTCACCGAGGTTGCACACGATGGCGAAGGAGCCGCGGTGCAACGTGATCCACCGCAGCTCCTCGTCGTAGTCGACGCGCATGTGATCGAGCCACGGGTCGGCCAGATCCGGTTCTTGGTGACGCAACTCGATCAGCGCCCGGTAGAGCGCGCGCAGTCGGGCGTGATCGCCGGTCTCGACCTCGTCCCACTTCAGCTTTGATCGCGAGAACGTCTCGGGATCTTGAGGATCCGGAATGTCGTCGGCATCCCAGCCGTATTCGGCGAACTCCGCCTTGCGGCCCTCTGCGGTCGCCCTCGCCAACTCCGGTTCGGGATGCGAGGTGAAGAACTGGAACGGGCTCGACGACGCCCATTCCTCGCCCATGAAGAGCATCGCCGTGTAGGGCGAGCCGAGGACCAGCGCGGCCTTGACGGCGAGCTGCCCGAAGTTCAGGTTCTGCGACGGTCGATCACCGACGGCACGATTGCCCACCTGGTCGTGGTCTGAGGTGTAGGCCAACAGCCGCGTGGCGGGGATCGTCGCGGTGTCCAGCGGTCGGCCGTGCCGCCGATGCCTGAACGACGAGTACGTGCCCGCGTGGAAGTAGCCGTTCTTCAGGGTGTTGGCGAGCGCTTCCAGCGAGCCGAAATCGGAGTAATAGCCTTGCCGCTCACCAGACACCGCCGCGTGAATGGCGTGATGGATGTCGTCGTCCCACTGCGCAGTCATCTCGTATCCACCGCGGTCGCGCGGCGTGATGAGCCGTGGGTCGTTGAGGTCGCTCTCGGCGATGAGCGAAAGTGGCCGACCCAATTGCTCGGCGAGCGTCTCGGTTTCGCTCGACAACTCCTCGAGGATGTGGATCGCCGTGTGGTCGGCCAACGCGTGCACCGCATCCAGCCGCAGACCGTCCGCGTGGAAGTCCCTCATCCAGCGCAGCGCGCAGTCGAGGATGTACTGGCGAACCTCGTCCGCACCGGGTTCGGAGATGTTGATCCCCTGCCCCCAGCCGCTGTTCGCCTCGGTCAGGTAGGGCCCATACCTAGCTAGATAGTTGCCCGACGGCCCGAGGTGGTTGAATACGGCGTCGATCAGCACCCCGAGACCGCGGGCATGGCAGGCGTCGATGAGTCGGACCAATCCGTCCGGCCCACCGTAACTTTCCTGAACGCTGAACCACAGCACGCCGTCATATCCCCAACCGCGCGTCCCGCTGAAGGAGTTGACCGGCATCAGTTCGACGAGGTCGACGCCGAGATCGACCAGGTAGTCGAGCTTTTCGATGGTCGAATCGAAGGTGCCCGCGGCGGTGAACGTGCCGATGTGAAGCTCGTAGATCACCGCACCCTCGATCGATCTGCCTGTCCAACCGGAGTCGGTCCACGCCACGGTCGACGGATCCCACAACTGCGACCGCTCATGCACGCCGTCCGGCTGGCGCGGTGACCGAGGGTCCGGCAGCACGGTCCCGTCGTCGTCGAGGACGAAGCCGTATCGGCTGTCCACGTGCACGTCGACGACCGCGCGCCACCAGCCGTCGTCGGTCCGGATCATGGGGTGAAGCGCGCCGTCGACGTCGAGCTGAACGCGGTCGGGTTTTGGCGCCCAGACGGCGAATTCGTGATCAGGCAAGGGTGCGCTCCAACAGTGTCACGGGCAGGTCGGCGAAGAGTTCCTCCGCAGCGGCCCGACCGCTGAACGTCCGGCCGGTCAGTCGGTCCACCCACTCACCGTCGGGCAGGGTCAGCGACGTGTCGCCCCAGCCGGTTTCGAAGAGATTCACGGTCCACCGTTGAACGGCCACCAGTACGTCGTCACCGCGAAGGAAGGCGACCAGGTGCCGAGCGGCGGCGCCCGCGGCGAGCACGGGGGCGTACCCCCCGGCGAGGTAGGAGTCAGGACGGTCGGCGCGTGAGTGTAGCGCAGCAGTGACGATGCGAATCTTGAAGTTGCCCAACGCCTTCAACTGGTCGCGTCGCGCCTGGTAGTCGACCGGGCGGCGGTTGTCGGGGTCGACCAGGCTGTCATCCCACAGTTCGGTGCCCTGATAGACGTCGGGAACGCCGGGCACGGTCAGGGACAGCAGCTTCTGTGCCTGCGAGTCGCTCTGCGCGTGCGCTTCCAGTTGCGCGACCAGGCTGCTCATCGCCACGCCGACCGGGCCATCTATCACGTCGTCGAGCCAGCGGTGGACGGCAGCCTCGAAATCCTCGTCGGGGTCGTTCCAGCTGGTGTGCAGCGCGGCTTCCCTGATCGCCTTTTCCGCATACGCGTGGAGCCGGGTTCGCAGTTCGTCGGTCACGGCGCCGTCGACGGGCCATACGCCGAAGGCGTTCTGCCACAGAAAACATCCGGTTGATGTGTCCGGCGGCGGGGTGATGAGCGTCCAGGAGGACAGCAGCTCGTTCCAGAGGGCGGGCACTTGCGACAGAACGCCGATCCGCGCGCGTACGTCCTCGCCGCGCTTGGTGTCGTGCGTCGACAACGTCACCATCGCCGACGGCCAGTACCGTGCCCGCATCGCCGTGCTGTGGTGGAACTCCGCAGCGGTGACGCCGAAGCGCCCCGGTTCGCCGCCGACTTCGTTGAGGGACACCAGTCGGGCATCACGATAGAACAGGCAGTCCTCGACCGACTTGGCGGTGACGGCGCCGCACAGCTGCTGGATCCGGGTGGCGGGTTCGACGTGATTCAGCGCGGCGGCGACGAGCACCAGCGCTTCGCTCAGATCGGGCTCGGCGGCGGCGGTTTCGGCCAGCGCAGTCGGCATCACGGCGGCCAGCCCACGGTAGTCGGACCGGTAGACCCCGATGTGCGAGAGCAGTGCGGCAACGGCGTCGGGCAGTCTTGGGTGGTCGGCACCGACGGCCGCTGCGATGGCTCGGCGCGTGCGGGCGAGCTCGCTGGCCAAGGTGTCGCCGGTGGTCGCGACCTTCAACACGCGGATCGCCGATTCGAGCGGCTCGCCCTCGTCCGCGCCGGCCGGGTCGACCAGCACGCCACCGATGTCCCGCAGGGCGTCGTAACCCGTGGTTCCTGCGACCGGCAGAGACGGTTCGAGGGTTTCGTCGGGCGCGAGGATCTTCTCGATGACGATCCAGGCGTTCGGTCCGGTGAGCTCCCGCAGCCACTTGAGATAGCCTGCGGGATAGGACAATCCATCAGGATGGTCGATGCGCAGACCGTCGACGAGGCCCTCGCTGAACCACCGCTTGACCTCGACGTGGGTGGCGTCGAACACGGCCCGATCCTCCTGGCGCAGCCCGGCCAGGGAGGTGATGGAGAAGAACCGCCGGTAGCCACATACGTTGTGGCGCCAGCCGATCAGCTTGTAGTGCTGACGGGCGTACACCTCGGCGGGAGTACCGCCGCCGGTATCGGGCGCGATCGGCCACGTGCGGTGGCCGAGTCGTAGCACGTCCCCATCGACCACCAGGTCGTTCACGTCGCCATCGTCACCAAGAACCGGCAGCACGATTTTGTGCCCGGGGTCCAGGGACCAGTCGATGTCGAAGAATGACCCGAAGCGCGAACCGCGGCCGTGCGTCAGCACATCCCACCACCACGCGTTCTGCCGCGGATCATCGACACCGACGTGATTGGGCACGATGTCCACGATTAGGCCCATCCCTCGCGCGTGCACGGCCTCCGACAGCGCGGTCAAGCCGTCGGCACCGCCGAGCGCATCGGAGACCGTCGTGGCATCGGTGACGTCATACCCGTGGGTGGAACCCTCGCCCGCGGTCAGGATGGGCGACAGGTAGAGGTGTGAAACGCCAAGATCTTGAAGGTAGTCCAGTTGACTCATCGCGTCGGCGAAGGTGAACGCCTGCCCACTTGCCGGGCCGCGCATCTGCAACCGGTACGTCGAAAGGACCTTCACCGCGTCAGACCGTCTTACGGAGGACAATCAGCGACCGTCCTTGAACTGAGAATGTCTCGCCGGCCTTCACCACCAGACCGCTGCTGCCGGTCGGAACGGACGAATCGAGTTCGGCCGTCCACTCCGCCGCGTAATCGCCTTCCGCGGCCACGAACTCGACGGGTTCGCTATGCGCGTTGAAGCAGAGGAGGAAGGTGTCGTCGACGACCCGTTCGCCACGGGCGTCGGGCGCGGGTATCGCGTCGCCATTGAGGAAGACGGCCACGCACTGGAAGCCCGAGTTCCAGTCTTGCGAGGTCATCGGCACTCCGGCCGTCGTCAACCAGGCGATGTCGCGGATCTGTTCGTCGCCACTGCGGATCAGCTTGCCGTCGAAGAACCGACGGCGCCGGAACACCGGATGGTTCTTGCGCAACGCCGTCACCGTGCGCGCGAACGCCATCAGGTCTGCGTTGGTCTCACGCAGCGCCCAGTCCATCCACGCGATCTCGGAGTCCTGGCAGTACACGTTGTTGTTGCCGCCCTGGGTGCGCCCGATCTCGTCCCCGTGACTGATCATCGGGGTGCCTTGGCTGAGCATCAGCGTCGCAAGGATGTTGCGCATCTGCTTGGCGCGCAGGTTCAGGATCTCGGGGTCGTCAGTCGGTCCTTCTACGCCGCAGTTCCATGACCGGTTGTGGCTCTCGCCGTCCCGGTTGTCCTCGCCGTTGGCGTCGTTGTGCTTCTCGTTGTAGGACACCAGGTCCGCCAGCGTGAAGCCGTCGTGGGCGGTGACGAAGTTGATGCTCGCGCTCGGCCTGCGGCCGGTCGCCTCGTAAAGGTCGGAGGAACCGGTCAGCCGGGAGGCGAACTCGTTGAGTGTTGCGGGTTCTCCCCGCCAGTAGTCACGCACAGTGTCGCGGTATTGCCCGTTCCACTCGGTCCACAAACCAGGGAAGTTTCCGACCTGATATCCGCCCTCGCCGATGTCCCAGGGTTCGGCGATGAGCTTCACCTGGCTGATCACCGGATCCTGCTGCACCAGATCAAAGAAGGCCGAGAGCCGGTCGACGTCGTAGAACTCGCGGGCCAGCGTCGACGCGAGGTCGAAGCGAAAGCCGTCGACGTGCATGTCGAGCACCCAGTACCGAAGTGAATCCATGATGAGCTGAAGCGAGTGCGGGTGGCGCACGTTGAGACTGTTGCCCGTCCCGGTGAAGTCCTTGTAGAGCTTGAGGTCGCCGTCGAGCAGGCGGTAGTAGCCCGCGTTGTCGATGCCGCGGAAGTTGATGGTGGGGCCGAGGTGGTTGCCTTCGGCGGTGTGGTTGTAAACGACGTCGAGAATGACTTCGATGCCCGCTGCGTGGAATGACCGGACCATGTTCTTGAACTCGGCGACGGCGCCGCCGGCGCTCTGATTCGCGGCGTACTGATAGTGCGGGGCCAGAAATCCGAAGGTGTTGTATCCCCAGTAGTTTCGCAGACCCAGATCGAGCAGCCGGTGATCGTGCATGAACTGATGAACCGGCATCAGTTCGATCGCGGTGACGTTCAATGACTTCAGGTGCCCGATGATCACGGGGTGGCACAGCCCCGCGTAGGTGCCACGCTGATCCTCGGGGACGCCCGGATGAGTCTGCGTCATGCCCTTGACGTGTGCCTCGTAGATCACCGTCTCGTGGTAGGGGGTGTTGGGCGCGCGGTCTGAACCCCAGTTGAAGAACGGGTTGATGACGACGCTTGTCATGGTGTGGCCGAGCGAGTCCACCATCGGCGGCGTGCCGGTCCTCAATGGATCGTTCGTGGCGACCGCAAGGTCGTACGAGAACAGGGCCTGGGTGAAGTCGAAGTCCCCGTGAAATGACTTGCCGTACGGGTCGAGAAGCAACTTCGACGGATCGCACCGGTGCCCGGCGTCCGGATCCCATGGGCCGTAGACGCGGAAGCCATAGCGCTGTCCTGGTGTGACCGTCGGCAGGTACGCGTGCCACACGTAGCCGTCGACCTCGTCGAGATTGATGCGCTCCTCGCTACCGTCCGTGCCGATCAGGCACAGTTCGACCCGCTCGGCCACCTCGGAGAACAACGAAAAGTTTGTGCCTGCGCCGTCATAGGTGGCACCCAGCGGGTAGGCGGTGCCGGGCCAGATCAAAGAGGCCATCCCTAACCGCTCCTCACGTTCGCGGGCATTCACCACCACCCGGTGGCGGCGGCGATCTGACGTCCCAGTTCATTGGTCATGGTGCGCATGTAGGTGGCCGAGATGTGATGAGAATCGTGATACAGCAACACATTTCCCTCCACTGCCCGGCAGTAGTCCTGGCGGCACACCGCATCACTCATGTCGAGCGGCTTCAGCATCGGGAAACGCGCGACGAAATCCAGAGTTGGATTGTGGTCGGACAGTACCTCGGAGCGCTTGATGCCGCAGGAAATGGCGTCACCGCCGTCGGCGAGGCAGTCGGCAGGGAAGAACGGCTTTCCGTCCTTCACCAGCCACGGGGTGTCGCGCATCGCCAGGATGGGAATGCCCGCGTCCGAGAAGTCCTGCCAGATGCCGACGTAGAAACCCGGCATGACGTCGCCGTCCTTGATGTTCCAGGGTCGGGTGGACGTGGTGAAGACGAGGTCGGGGTGATCGGCGATCAGCCTGGGCATCACCTTCTGATTCCATTCGCGGCACTTCGGGTACGGCCGGTTGTCGCCCATGACGAGCGGGTCCTGCTCGGTGGTCAGCGGGCAGCCCATCTTCAAGTAGGTGACGACCTTGAAGTGATGCATGCGGCCCAGCAGATCCAGCGCAGTGATCCAGTGCTCGGCGTGGGACCCGCCCGCCACGGCGATGGTTCGGGTCGCCGACTCGTCGCCGTACGTGCAGTTGATGATGTCGACGTCGTCGAAGTCGCTGATGCAACCCTGCGTCGTCGAGGGCGGAACGTCGTCCTTGGCCTCGAGGACGGTGGGGCGCATCGGCAGCTTGGGCACCCGGACGTGGTTGATGAGGGCCCTGGCGCCGGGGTAGTCGCGCGACGAAAGCCCCGCCAGTTCTTTGCCGTTGGCACGCTGGATGGTCATGTGCTCACTCCAGGTGAACGACGTGGCGGTCAGCGCAACGCCAAGCAGGGTGACGATCGAGCCCAGCACGATGGTCGGCCGCCGCAATCGAGTCCGCAGCGGAATCACGACGGCCTGCTTCCGCGCGGACTGGGCGGCGGCCGACCCGCGCAGGAGCAGCGGCTCCTCGATGAACTTCGTCGTCAGCCAGGCCAGCAGGCCGGACACCATGAGAACGATGGCGCCCTCGAGGAAGTTCGCGTGCGTGTGCCCCGAGTAGGCCAGCCAGAAGATCAACAGCGGCCAATGCCAGAGATACAGCGAGTACGCCATGGAACCCAACAACACGAAGGGCTTCGTCGCCAGTAGTCGGCTGACGGCGGGCAACCTGCCGTTGGTGTCGGACAGGTGCGGATCGGCCATCCGGTTGGCTCCGCTGAGGATGAACAGCATCGTCGCGCCGACCGGCACCAACGCCCACGGCCCGGGGAACTCCTTGACGCCGTCGATGAAGGCGCCGCACGACAGGATGGCGGCCAATGCCACGACGGCGAGCGTGGAGCGCAACCACGTCGGCCACTTCACGTAAGGCACCATCGCGCCCACCAGGGCGCCCAGCAGCAGTTCCCAGCCGCGGGCGAAGCTGTCGTAGTACGCCGTCGACGGGTCCGCACCGTGTGCGATGACCGCGTAGACGAACGACGCGATCGTCAGCGCGCCGAGCAAGAGGATCAAGGCGCGCCTGGTGTGCGACCGCAGTCGCTTGCGCAGCAGGCAGGCGAACCCGAAGATCAGCCCGAGGAACGCGATGTAGAACTGCCCCTGCACCGACATCGACCAGATGTGTTGGAGCGGACTGACGGACTCGCCTGCGCGGAGATAGTTCGACGCCGTGTCGGCCAGCTCCCAGTTCTGGTAGTAGCCGAGGCTGGCGAGGCTCTGATCGGCGAAGGTCTCCCAGCGTGTCTCGGGCTGGATGAGGATCGTGAGGAGGGCGGAGGCAGCGAGCACCACGACCAACGCGGGCAGTAGTCGACGAATCAGCCGCTTCACCTCGTTGACGGGGGACAACGACGAGCCCGGGGTCAGCGCGGTGCGCAGCAGACGGCCGCCGAAGAAGAAACCCGAGAGCGCGAGGAACACGTCGACGCCACCGGAGACCCTGCCGAACCAGATGTGGAACACGGCCACCAGCGCGATGGCGACACCGCGAAGCCCATCGAGATCGTGCCGGTAAAAGCCGGACGCCCGGGTACCCATCACGGCGTGATGAGTGGAACCGGATCTGGAGTCGGGGACCGTCCGGGCTGGGGAGAGCGTCAACATGGTCGTCGGACAATCTACCCAACCCACGGCGATACGGCCGTTTTGTGATGAGCGCTCACCAGGGGAAGGTGGTTCCATGCCGCCGCTGACGCCTGACCAGATCAGCGCCATCGATGCCGCCCACGTCTGGCATCCGTACAGCAAGATCTCAGCTGACGCGATGCCGCCCGTGGTTGCGGTGGCAGCTCGTGGCACGTCGCTGACGGTCATTGACGGAGGGCGGCCGGTCGACGTGATCGACGCGATGAGCTCGTGGTGGACGGCGATTCACGGCCACGGTCATCCGGTCCTGGACGCGGCCATCACCCGCCAGCTCGCGACGATGAACCACGTGATGTTTGGCGGGCTGACGCACGAGCCCGCCGCGCGTCTGGCCGAGCTGTTGGTGCAGATCACACCCGACGGCCTGGACACCGTCTTCTTCAGTGATTCGGGCTCGGTAGCGGTCGAAGTCGCCGCGAAGATGGCGCTACAGTTCCAGCGCAGTCGTGCCAAGCCCGCGAAACACCGGCTGATGACCTGGCGCGGCGGCTACCACGGCGACACGTTCACTCCGATGAGCGTGTGCGACCCCGAGGGCGGCATGCACGAGCTGTGGTCCTCAGGCGACCATTCGGTCCTCGCGAAGCAGGTGTTCGCGCCGCAGGTGCCCAGCGAATACGACCCCGCATACAGCGCGGCGTTCGAGGACCAACTCGCCGCGCACGCCCACGAGCTGGCGGCCGTCATCGTGGAACCGATGGTTCAGGGCGCCGGCGGCATGCGGTTCCACGATGCGCGTTATCTGGTGGACCTGCGGGCTGCCTGCACCCGGCACGACGTGCTGTTGATCTTCGACGAGATCGCGACCGGGTTCGGGCGGACCGGTGAACTGTTCGCCGCCGATCACGTCGGTGTCAGGCCAGACATCATGTGCGTCGGCAAGGCGTTGACCGGGGGATACCTCACGTTGGCCGCGACGCTGTGTACCACGGACATCGCCCACACCATCAGTGCCGGTGAGCCGGGCGCGCTAATGCACGGGCCGACGTTCATGGCCAACGCGCTCGCGTGTGCGGTGTCGGTGGCGTCGGTCGAGTTGCTGCTCGGGCAGGACTGGCGACAGCGGGTGCGCGAGATCGAGTCGGGCTTGGGTGCCGGACTGGCCCCGGCGCACGAGCTGGCCGGAGTCGCCGACGTGCGGGTACTCGGCGCGATCGGCGTGATCGAGATGCGGCAGCCAGTGGACATGACGGTGGCCACGGAGGCGTCGCTGCGACACGGGGTCTGGCTGCGTCCGTTCCGCAATCTCGTGTACGCCATGCCGCCCTACGTGTGCACGCCCGACGAGGTGGCGCGCATCGGCTCGGCGATGGTGGCCGTCGCGCGTGCGCTAACCTGAACGGCGTTCAAGTTCTCCGAACGCCCTTCGGAAAGGGGGCAGGTTGACGCGCGCAATGGTCTCTCCGCTGGCCTGGCTCGACGATGTCGAGCAGCAGCGTCGTGCCGCCGGTTTGCGGCGCTCCCTGCCCGTACGGGAGCCGGCAGGCACCGGCGAGGACGCCGAACTCGACTTGGCCTCGAATGACTATCTCGGGTTGTCTCGACACCCCCACGTGGTCGAGGGCGCCATGCGTGCGCTGCAGACGTGGGGCGCCGGTTCGACCGGCTCGCGGCTGGTCACCGGCAACACCGCACTGCACGAGGGCTTCGAGACCGCGCTGGCCGAGTTCGTCGGCGCCGAGTCGGCGTTGGTGTTCTCGTCCGGCTACACCGCCAACCTGGGGGCGGTCGTGGCCCTGTCGGGTCCGGGCTCGGTCGTGGTGTCCGATGCGCTGACCCACGCGTCACTGGTCGACGCGTGCCGGTTGTCGAGGGCGCGGGTCGCGGTCACGCCGCACCGCGACGTCGACGCCGTCGATGCCGCACTGCGGGGCCGCGCCGAAGACCGCGCCGTCGTGGTCACCGACTCGGTCTTCAGCGCCGACGGGGTGATGGCGCCGTTGCGGGACCTGCACGAGGTGTGCCAACGGCATGGGGCATTGCTCATCGTCGACGAGGCACACGGACTCGGCGTGCGGGGCGAGGGCGGTCGAGGCCTGGTCGCCGAGGCGGGCCTGGCCGGTGCCCCCGACGTGGTGGTGACGACGACGCTGTCGAAGGCGCTGGGCAGTCAGGGTGGCGTCGTGCTCGGACCGGCGGCCGTGCGCGCCCATCTTATCGACACCGCGCGACCGTTCATCTTCGACACGGGTATCGCCCCAGCGGCCGTCGGGGCGGCGCTGGCGGCTCTCGAGGTGCTGATCGACGAACCGTGGCGGGCCGGCGCGGTGCTTCAGCACGCCGCCGTACTCGCCGAGACGTGTGGCGTCGCAGAGGTGCCCGAGTCGGCCGTGGTGTCGGTCATCCTCGGCGAACCGGAGGTGGCGTTGGCCGCGGCCACGGCGTGCCTGCACCGCGGCGTGCGGGTCGGCTGCTTCCGCCCGCCCACGGTGCCCGCAGGCACGTCGCGATTGCGCCTCACCGCCCGCGCATCGTTGTCGTCCGAAGATCTCGACGTGGCCCGCCGCGTGTTGACCGAGGTCCTCTCGAACAACCGAACACGGTGAGCATCGTTCTGATCACCGGCACGGACACCGGCGTGGGCAAGACCATCGCGACTGCGGCCCTGGCGTGTCATGCCCGGCTGGCGGGAATCGACGTCGCCGTGTGCAAACCGGTGCAGACGGGGGCCGCCGACGGCGACGACGATCTGCGCGAGGTGGCGCGACTCTCCGGCGTCGATGCCCTTGCCTCGGGCTGGCGGTATCCCGAGCCGCTCGCACCAGTCGCTGCCGCGGATCGGGCAGGGCTGGCGCTTCCGACGCGGGCCGAGTTGGTCGGCCTCATCACCGAGCTCGACCGCCCAGGCCGCTTGGTGCTCGTTGAGGGTGCGGGTGGCTTGCTGGTGGAGATCGGCAGGGACGACGACGTCGGTGTGACGCTTCGGGACCTGGCGGCCGACCTCGATGCCGCCGTGCTGGTCGTCGCGAGGGCAGGGCTGGGCACACTCAACCACGCCACGCTCACCGTGGAATCACTTGTCGCATGGGGTATTCCGTGCGCAGGTCTGGTAATCGGCTCCTGGCCCTCCGAACCCGGCCCCGCCGAGACGTCGAATCGCGAGGCGCTCGTCCGCATCGCGGCGGTCCGCGCGGCTCTACCGGCGGGGGCGGGCATGCTGGCGCCACGGGCCTTCGCCGAACTCAGTGCAGACGCATTCCCCGCCGATTGGGTGCAGAGTCTCTAGGCATGGCCCACTCCGTCGAGTTGCTGTTCGACCAGTGCACCGACGCGGCCATCCGTCGGCAGTGGACTGCGCTCGCCGACGCGGGTCTGCCGAGTCAGGCGCACCACCAGTCGCCGACCAATCGCCCCCACGTCACGCTCACCGTGGCGCAGCGCATAGACCCCGCCGTCGATGCGGCACTGTGGGAACCCGCACGACAGCTGCCGCTGGCCTGTCTCATCGGTGCGCCGATGATGTTCGGGCGAAGGTCGCTCACTCTGGTTCGCCTGATCGTGCCTGCCGCGGGACTGCTGCGGTTGCATGAGTTTGTCGATTCGATCTGCGCGCCGTACCTGGCGTCGGAGCCCTTTCCGCACGTGCGTCCCAGGCATTGGACCCCGCACGTGACGCTGGCTCGCCGATTGGCGTCCGCCGACCTCGCCGCAGCGCTGGATGCGATCGATGCCGATGACGTCACCGGCACGTTCGCGGGTTTACGACGCTGGGACGGCGACGCCAGGGTCGACACCGTGATCGCCTGATGCTGCGACGCGCTGCGCGGCCATTCCGCCGACCAACAGGCGAAGCCCAAAGGCGAAGCGGCCGTTGGGGTTCGTCGCCATGACCGACTGGGCGTCCGACAGTGCTCCCGCGGCATCCCATTGCAGTCGGGACTGTTCGTCTGCGGTGAAACCCAGCACGTAGTAAAGAACCGTTCTGGCGGCCAGGTCGGCGTTCGGCGGCTCGATGCCGGCTTCGACCGCGGCGACGTCGAGCCGTTCCAGGATCTCGGCCATCCGCTCTGACTTTCCCGCGGCGAAACTCGCGGAGACCAGCTCGGCGCCGTCGGTGGTAGACAGCAGGGCGTTGCGCAAGCCTGCGCAGAGGGCATGAACGCGTTGCCTCCACTGGCCCTGCTCGATCGTCGCCGCCGCGGGCTCGAGGATCCGGTCGGCGACCGCTCCCAGTAAGGCCTGCTTGTCGGCGAAGTGCCAGTAGAGCGCGCCCGGGGTGACGTTGAGTTCGCGGGCGAGCCGCCGCATCGACAGATCGGCGATTCCGTAGTCGTCGAGGAGCTGGGCGGCCTTGTCGACCACGTCGCGTCGATGCAGTTGCACCCCTGTAGCCTAAACACCGTTCAAGTTCGACGGTGCAGGAGGAGTGCGGAGTGACGCAGCAGGCCCCAGAAATTCCCGATGTCTTGGGTCGGGCCAGGGATCAGGTGCTCGAACTGGGTGAAGGTCTGAGCCAGGAGCAGGTGCTGGCGGTGCTGCAGCTGTCCGACGACCGGCTCGAAGAACTGCTGGCGCTCGCCCACGAGGTCCGCATGAAGTGGTGCGGACCCGAAGTCGAGGTCGAGGGCATCATCAGCCTCAAGACCGGCGGTTGCCCGGAGGACTGCCACTTCTGTTCACAGTCCGGACTCTTCGCGTCGCCAGTGCGCAGTGCCTGGCTCGACATCCCCAGTCTGGTGGAGGCGGCCAAGCAGACCGCGAAGTCCGGCGCCACCGAGTTCTGCATCGTCGCCGCCGTCCGCGGACCCGACGAGCGGTTGCTGGCGCAGGTCGCCGCGGGCATCGAAGCCATCCGCAGCGAAGTCGACATTCAGATCGCCTGTTCGTTGGGCATGCTCACCCAGGAGCAGGTCGACAGACTTGCCGGCATGGGGGTGCACCGCTACAACCACAACCTCGAGACCGCGCGCTCGTTCTTCACCAACGTCGTCACCACCCACACCTGGGAGGAGCGCCGGGACACCCTGGCGATGGTGCGCGACGCAGGCATGGAGGTCTGCTGTGGCGGAATCCTCGGCATGGGCGAGACACTCGACCAACGGGCCGAGTTCGCCGCCGACCTGGCCGAGCTGGACCCGCACGAGGTGCCGCTCAACTTCCTCAACCCACGTCCGGGCACGCCGTTCGGTGACCTGGAGATACTTCCGGCCGCGGAGGCGCTGAAGTCGGTCGCGGCGTTCCGGCTCGCACTCCCGCGCACGATGCTCCGGTTCGCGGGCGGACGCGAGATCACTCTCGGCGACCTCGGAGCCAAGCGGGGCATCCTCGGCGGCATCAATGCAGTGATCGTGGGCAATTACCTGACCACGCTGGGAAGGCCGGCGGAGGCTGATCTCGAGCTGCTCGACGATCTGCAGATGCCGATCAAGGCGCTGAACGCCACCATCTAGCGATGTCGCCGAATTTCAACGTCTACACGGGCGAGCCCGAGGGCGGCACCGTTCCGGCGGCAGCCCGCCTCGGTCTCGAGCCGCCGCGATTCTGCTCCGAATGCGGCCGGAGGATGATCGTGCAGGTGCGTCCCGATGGGTGGTCGGCAAAGTGCTCGCGACACGGCGAGCTGGACTCCAAGAATCTGGAGGAGAGGCGATGAGCGCTCGCGCGAAGAGCAGAGGGCGCCCATGACCCTGCCTGACACCTCGCTGAAACGATCCGATCAGGTTGAGCCACCCAATCTTTCGCATCGCCAGGCCGCCATCCGGGTCGTGGTGGGTCTAGCACTGCTCGGCGTCGTCGTCGGTGCCGTGTGGGTGTGGCTCGCGCCGCCCATCCAGCTCGTGATCGCGTTGACTCGGGACGGAGACCGGGTGCGTGGATACGTGGGCAACGAGTCCGACCTCCTCTTCCTTGGCGCGTTCCTGATGACCGGACTTCTGTTCGTCGTCGCGGTCACGTCCGCGGTCGCGGTGTGGCAGTGGCGTCCCCATCGGGGGCCGGTCATGGTCGGTGCGCTGTCGGTCGGCGCGCTGGCCGCTGCGGGCGCCGCGGCCGGCGTGGGTGCCGCGCTGGCGCGATGGCGGCATGGCGTGATCGACGTTGCGGCGGCCCCCATCTCACCTGAGCATCGGGTGTTCTATGCGCACCAGGCCCCCGCGGTGTTCTTCGGCCACTCGCCGCTGCAGATCGCGGCGTCGATCGTCCTTCCGGCGGGGGTGGCGGCGCTGGTCTACGCGATCTGCGCGCTGTCGACCAAGCGTGACGATCTGGGGGCGTGGCCGCCGATCGAGGTGGCCTTCCTGGTGGTCCCCGACAGGATTACAGATCCAGCTCCGACAGCGGCAGCCGATCCACCCGCCGGCCCGTCATCACCTTCGCACTGATCACTCCCAACCGGAGCATGCCCCGGTAGGTCGAGGGGTTCAGCAGCGTCGGCCACTTGGTCCGCGCGCGGTGGCTCGACGGCGGCCGCCCGGCAAAGCGCTCGCGTAGCCAGCGCAGCGTCATCGGAGCGGACATCGGGTGCAGCAGCATGTGTTCGCTGAGCATGTCGCGGTGATACGTGACGTTCGCGCCACCGCGGGCGTACGTGTGGGTCAGCGCATCGATGTCCTCGACGGAGACGATGCGGTCGTGCACCGCCTGCACGACCAGCACCGGGATGCTCGGGGCGGCGGTGCCGAGCTTGATGCTGTCGAAGACGTGCTGTACCTCGGGTGACCGGAGAATGTTCTCCAGTGGTGCGTCGACGAGATTGTCCATGTCCTTGCCAATGAGCTTGAGCACGGCGTGGGCGGTCGTCATCCGCTGGATGTCGGTCAGCATGGCCTTGCCCTCCACGGTGACGTGCTCGCCGATCACGCGGTCCAGGTCCGGGTAGACGTGCGTGAGGGCGGCAACCACCATCGCGGGGAGTCCCGAGAAGAAGCTGCCGTTGAGTCGGCGGAACGTGTGCCCGAGATCTCCGACGGGGGAGCCCAGCACGGCGCCCACCAGATTGAGTTCGGGCGCATAGGTCGCGTGCACCTCGGTAGCCCACGCGGTGGCAAGGCCTCCGCCCGAGTAACCCCAGAGTCCCATCGGGGCCTCGGGTGAGAGGTTCAGCATCTCGCTGTCCAACGCGGCGCGCAGACCATCGAGGACGTGATAACCGGGCTCGTGGGGGGCGCCCCAGATGCCCTGCGGCCCCTCGTGGTCGGGGATCGACACCGCCCATCCCTCGGCGAGTGCGGCAGACACCAGGAGGAACTCGAGCTGCGCCAAGGCGCCGACGGCCTTGGCACCGCGACGCAGGGCATAGGACGGAAAGCAGCTGCCGGCGACCGCGTCGATCGCACACTGGTAGGACAGAATCGGTCCCTTACTCCCCGCGGGCCGATCGGCGGGCACCACGATCGTCGTGACGGCCGCCTGCGGGCGACCATTCAGGTCGGTTGAGCGATAGAGCAATTGCGTGGCGGTCAGCTTCTGGGGGACTAGGCCGAGGAACGCGAGCTCGACGTCGCGCGAGCGCAGCACGGTGCCTGGCCGGGCATGTTCGAACCCCGCGGGCGGAACGTAGAACCGATCGGCGTCCGGCAGCACGGGGTGGGCCTTGCTACGCAGCGGCTCGTGGGGCGGTCGCCCGATCCATTCGGCACCGGTCGAAACGGCGGCATTGCCAGAGTCCATCCGGCCATTCTCTGTTAACGAATCCTTAAATCCAATTAGCGGGCGTGTCATGTCGGCGGGCGTAGCGCCGCAAACTCGTCGGTGACGCGATACTGCGCCTCGGTGAAGCGGTACAGGGCGGCCGGTCTGCCACCGCTGCGGCCCGATTTCGCGGTGGTACCGGTCGGGACGATCACCCCGCGCCGTGTCAGGACGCGCTGGAGATTGGTCGCGTCGACCTGGTAGCCGAGAGCCGCGTCGTAGACGTCCTTGAGTGTCGACATGGCGAATTCCCCTGGGGCCAGAGCGAACCCAATGTTGGTGTAGGACAGTTTGGCGATCAGCCTGGCGTGGGCGTGGGTGATCATCGGCCGATGATCGAAGGCCATCGGCGGCAAGGCGCTCACCGGATGCCAACGGGTGTCCGGCGGTAGTGCGGGGGTGGCGGGGGAGGGCACGAGCCCGAGGAACGTCGAGGCGATGGTGCGCGGGCCGGGCACGCGCTGCGGATCGGAGAGGACCGCGAGTTGTTCGAGGTGGGTCAGTTCGCGCAGGTCGACCTTCTCGGCGAGTTGGCGCCGAACTGAACTCGTCATGTCCTCGTCATGACGGAGTCCTCCGCCGGGCAGTGACCACGCTCCGCGTTGGGGCTCCATGGCCCGCTCCCACAGCAGCACGCTGAGCTGCGGGTTTCGTGTGGAGAGCTGTCGAACTTGAAACACGACAGCGAGCACTTCGTGGGCAGTGCTAATATTGGGCATGTTTTCGATTATAAGTCGAAAACCTCGTCAGTAACAAAGGAGACGGCCATGACGGTAGTGGATTTCACCACCGAGTCAGGCAGCGGCTGGGCCGCGCAGATCACGAACGGTCCCGCCGGTTACGGCGGAGTGATCGCCGACGAGGAGTGGGCGGCAGAGGTGCGGCGCCTTGCCGACCTACGCAACGCCACGCTGCTCGCGCACAACTACCAGCTGCCCGCCATCCAGGACGTGGCCCATCACGTCGGGGACTCCTTGGCGTTGTCGCGAATCGCGGCCGAGGCGGCCGAGGACACGATCGTGTTCTGCGGCGTTCACTTCATGGCCGAGACCGCCAAGATCCTCAGCCCCGGCAAGACGGTGCTGATCCCCGATCAGCGGGCAGGCTGCTCGCTGGCCGACTCGATCACCGCAGATGACCTCCGCGCGTGGAAGGACGAGTTCCCCGATGCTGTCGTCGTGTCCTACGTCAACACGACGGCGGCGGTGAAGGCCCTCACCGACATCTGCTGCACGTCGTCCAACGCCGTCGAGGTGGTGGCCTCCATCCCCGAGGACCGCGAGGTGCTGTTCTGCCCCGACCAGTTCCTCGGAGCCCATGTGCGTCGGGTAACGGGGCGCAAGAACCTTCACATTTGGGCGGGCGAGTGCCACGTGCATGCCGGCATCAACGGTGACGAGCTCGCCGCGCAGGCCAAGGCCCATCCGGACGCCGAGCTGTTCGTCCATCCCGAGTGTGGCTGCGCCACGTCGGCGCTGTACCTGGCCGGCGAGGGCGCGTTCCCCGACGACCGCGTCAAGATCCTGTCCACTGGCGGCATGCTCGACGCCGCTCGGGCGACTCGGGCCCGACAGGTTCTCGTCGCGACCGAGGTCGGCATGTTGCACCAATTGCGCCGCGCTGCACCGGAAGTCGACTTCCGCGCCGTCAACGACCGGGCGTCCTGCAGATACATGAAGATGATCACCCCTGCGGCGCTGCTGCGCTGCCTCGTCGAGGGTGCAGACGAGGTGCACGTCGACGAGGACACTGCGCGCCTGGCGCGTGCAAGCGTTCAGCGGATGATCGAGATCGGGCAACCCGGCGGCGGCGAATGACTACTGCGGGCTCGTCCTTCGGTGGCGCCGGCTACTGGCAGCAGCGGGCCGACGTGGTCGTCGTCGGCACCGGCGTGGCTGGGTTGGCGGCGGCCCTGGCGGCGCATCGTCACGGTCGCCGAGTCGTGGTGTTGAGCAAGGCGACTGAGACGGCGACGTTCTACGCCCAAGGCGGCATCGCGGTGGTGGTGCCCCGCACGGACGACTCGATCGAGGCGCATGTCGCCGACACTCTCGCCGCAGGTGGCGGGCTGTGCGACCCGGAAGCGGTGACGTCCATCGTTGCCGACGGGTACGCCGCGGTGGCAGAACTCGTCGACTTCGGCGCACGATTCGACGAAGCTGCGCCAGGGCGGTGGTCGCTGACTCGCGAAGGCGGGCACTCCCGGCGGCGCATCATCCACGCCGGAGGTGACGCCACCGGCGCGGAGGTGCAACGGGCGCTGGACCACACCGCAGACACCTTGGACATCAGACGCAATCACGTAGCGCTGCAGGTTCTTCAGGACGCGGGAGCCGTCACCGGGGTGCTCGTCCGCAACGATGACGGTCTGGGTGTGATCCATGCTCCTTCGGTGATTCTGGCGACCGGAGGCCTCGGTCACCTGTACTCGGCGACCACCAACCCGGAGGGATCGACGGGTGACGGTGTCGCGTTGGCATTGTGGGCAGGCCTGCCGGTGAGCGACATCGAGTTCATCCAGTTCCACCCGACGATGCTGTTCGATGGTAACGCCGGCGGGCGGCGACCGCTGATCACCGAAGCGCTCCGTGGTGAAGGCGCGGTTCTCGTTGATGGGCAAGGTCATTCGGTGACCGCGGGCATCCATCCGATGGGCGATCTCGCTCCGCGTGACGTGGTGGCCGCAGCCATCGACGAGCGGCTCTCGAACACCGGTGACCCATGCGTCTATCTCGATGCGCGCGGCGTCGAAGACCTCCCGCGACGATTTCCCACCGTCAACGCCGCATGCCTTGCGGCGGGTGTGGACCCCACCCGGCAGTTGATCCCGGTCGTGCCCGGCGCCCACTACAGCTGTGGCGGCGTCGTCACCGACGTGTATGGGCGTACCGAACTCACCGGCCTGTTCGCCGCGGGCGAAGTGGCACGCACCGGAATGCACGGCGCCAACCGGCTGGCGTCCAACAGCCTGCTCGAGGGGCTTGTGGTGGGCCGTCGGGCCGGCGCGGGTGCGGCCGAGCACGTGCGGAACGCGGCCCCTCCTCGCGCCACCTTCGAGCCCGTCACCCGGGTGGCGCTACCGCGTGTGGATCTTCAGCGCGCGATGACGCGACACGTCTCGGTCGTGCGCGATGCGATCGGCTTGAGTCACGTGGTCGAACTACTCGGCACGGCCGACCGCAGGGATCTGGCCAGCCGGGGGGACTTCGAGGATGCGGCGCTGACGGTCACGGCCTCCGTCGTCGCGGCGGCAGCTCTGGACCGGGTGGAGTCGCGGGGGTGCCATCACCGCGCCGACCATCCGGACGGCGATCGCGCCCGCGCGGTGAGCACCAACGTCCGACTCCAGTCGGACGGCGTGCCAGCGGTGGCCCGCGTGGCCGGGGTGTGCTGCTGATGGAACTCGACGACGACGAACTGAACGAGGCGCGCGCGACGATTGCGCGCGGGCTGGCCGAGGATCTTCGTTACGGGCCTGACGTGACGTCGCTTGCGACGGTGCCCGCAGACGCCACCACGAAGGCGTCCATGGTGACTCGGCAGGCGGGCGTCGCCGCAGGCGTGGGCATCGCGCTGCTGGTCCTCGACGAGGTCATCGGGGCGGGACGGTATGAAGTTCTGTCCCGCGTCGACGACGGAACGCGGCTGGAGCCGGGCGACCCGCTGTTGGTGCTCGAGGCGCCGACCCGGGGACTGCTGACCGCCGAACGCACCATGCTGAACCTGGTCTGTCATCTGTCGGGCATCGCCAGCACGACCGCCGCATGGGTGGAGGCCGTCGAGGGCACCGGAGCCAAGATTCGCGACACCCGCAAGACGCTGCCGGGTCTGCGCGTGCTGCAGAAGTACGCGGTCCGCGTGGGCGGTGGCGTCAACCACCGCATGGGTCTGGGGGATGCGGCGCTGATCAAGGACAACCACGTTGCCGCCGCCGGCTCGGTGGTGGCGGCGCTGCACGCCGTGCGTGAGGTCGCACCCGGCGTGCCGGTCGAGGTCGAGGTCGACTCGCTCGAGCAACTGGACGCGATACTCGGCGAGGATCTCGGCGTCACTCCGTTGATCCTGCTGGACAACTTTCCGGTCTGGATGACCCAGATGGCCGTGCAGCGACGGGCCGCTCGTGCCCCAGGGGTGAAGCTGGAGTCATCGGGCAGTCTGTCGCTGGACAACGCGGCCGCGTATGCCGGGACCGGTGTCGACTACCTCGCCGTCGGGGCGCTCACCCATTCGGTGCGGGTCCTCGACATCGGCCTCGACCTCTAACCACGCGCGCAGTTGGCGTGGCAACCGCGCCCACTAGGATCGCGGAATGTCGTCGAGTGCAGCACCTCAGAGTCACCAGCCTGAAGATCTGCCACGGCGAGGTGGCGTGTTGGCTGTCATCGCCGTAGTCCTGTCCGTGGCCGCGCTCGGCCTCTCAGCATGGGCGGCTTTTCGGCCCGTCAACGAGTCTCCGGCCGAATCGGCATTCACCGCCGGTCAGCAGAACGACGCGAAGGTGGTCGTTTGCGCCGCCGCGGACCTCGTGCGCAGGGGAATCTCCCTCAACACCAACTTGCAGAGCCCCGGCGGAGAAGGCGACGTGACCGGTTCCCTCGCGGTGGCGGCCAACGCGCGACTCTCTCTGTCCGACGGTGGACAGTATCTGATCGCGCGACTCGATTCGGCAACGCCCACAGCGCTGGCCGACGCCGTCAAGAAATTTGCCAACACGTTGCTAGACATTGGCGCAGCCGCGACCGCCGGATCTCAAAATACCGATCCTGACCAGGCGGCTCGGCTCCGGGATGCGGACGCCGAGAACGCCAAAGTGGCCGAGCTCTGCAAATAGCACGTCGCACTCCGCGTGGTTGAGGAAGAGCGTTAACAATCTGTTCACGGAGTCAGTTCTGCGACCGTGAGCAGCTTGGTCGCCGCCGTTTTCGCGGCGTCCAGGGCCAGCCGATCGCCTGCAATCCGCGACATGATCAGCGAGCCCTCGATGAGGGCGATCACCGCCCGCGCCGTCTGCGAAGCATCGACCTCCGTCCACCCGTCACCTGTGAGCCGATCGGCGACCGCGGCGCACCAGGCCGCGAACGCACGGGCGGACGCGGCGCGCACCTGCGTGCTGGCGTGGACGGATTCGGTGGCGATGGGCTCGATGGGGCAGCCGTCGCGCTGGTCTCCGTCGAGACCGACGGCAAGCATGTCGATCCACTTCGCGACCACCTCGGCGGGCGTTCGCCCCGAGGCCAGGAACGTTCGCAGTAGTCGCTCGATGTCGGTGCCGACACCGTCGACCACTGCGGCCGCGAGTCCGGCCTTGCCGTCGGGAAAGTGGTGATAGAGCGAGCCGGCCTTGACGCTCGCCGCGTCGAGGATCTGGTTGACGCCGGTCGCCGCGTAGCCCTGACGGCGGAACAGGCGAGCGGCGTTCTCGACGAGCGCGGCGCGACTGCGATCGGGGCGTGGCACACCTTGACAATACTAGAAAGATCACTCAAGAATCGGTGGACGACGTCAAGAGAGGGCACTTCGATGCGGCAGCTGATGTTCGAGAGCCAGGACCGGTATGTGTGGCGCGATGCCGCTGACCCGCAGATTGCCGCGCCCGGTCAGGCGTTGGTGCGGCCGCTCCTGGTGGCGTGCTGCGACCTCGACGTCGGCGTATCTCAGGGTCGCCTGCCGATGACGCCAGGGCATGCGATCGGGCACGAAGGAGTGGCCGAGGTCGTCGCAATCGGTGCGGACGTCGAGTCGGTGAGGGTCGGTGACCGCGTCGTCATCCCCTTTCAGATCAATTGCGGCACTTGTGCTTCCTGCCGGCGGGGGGTGACCGGCACCTGCGCACGTCTGCCGTTCATGGCGATGTACGGAATGGCGCCGCTGGCGGGGTTCGACGGCGGTGGGTTCATGGCAGATCTCGTTCTGGTGCCCCACGCCGACGCGATGCTGATCGCGCTGCCCGATGGAGTCGACCCGGTGTCGGTCGCGTCGTTGTCGGACAACATCCCCGACGGCTGGCGTGCGGTTGCGCCGTACCGCGCGCAGCTCGCCGGTCTCGACGACGTTGATCGACGTGTCCTGGTGATGGGCCGATTGTCCATCGGCCTCTACGCTGCCGCCGTCGCCGCGGCGCTCGGTGCCCACGTCGACTACGTCGACACCGATCCGGGGCGGCTGGCGGTCGCAGAGAAGATCGGCGCGGTGGCCCACGACCAACGCAAGCCCGAGCGCTCGTGGGATCCCTATCCAGTGACGGTCCACACGACAGGCGAACCGGAGCTGCTGACGTCCACCCTGCGGGCCACCTGGCCGGACGGCGTGTGCACCGACACCGGCATCTACTTCGGACCGGTCGAGATGCCGCTGCTGCCGATGTACACCAGAGGCGTCCGATTCGTGACCGGTCGGGTCAACGCCCGCGCCGTCATTCCCGACATCGTCGAATTGCTCACCGCCGGAATCGATCTCGCACCCCTCGTCGACCGTGTGGTGCCGTGGGACGAGGCGGCCGAGGTGTGGCCGACGATGACCGGAAAGACGGTGTTCAGCCGCGCCTGATCGCCATCACATGGTGGCGGTGCGAAGTGTCGCAGGCGACCGACGATCAGCTCACGCGGATTCAGGAGATGTCGGCGACGAAGGTGCCCTGGCGTTTGGCGAGCATCTGCGGGATCCGCGGGAGCGCGGCATCCACCGTGCCTGAGGGCAGTACGCGGGGGTTGACCAGGTGCAGGTCCTTGCGGCCGACGTGGATGTCCGCCTCGCCCGCCGCCAGCACGTTCTTGACCCAGTTGGTCTTGCCGTGGACCAACCCGATGGCCAGCACGCTGCCCTTGCGGTAGGCCGTGACGATGGTCTCGTAGTCCTTGCCCGAGGTGCGGCCGCGGTGCTTGATCACCGCGAAGCCCGGCATCCGCTTGGACAACGGCCGGAGCAACGGATTGACGTACTCGATCTGAAACCGCTCCAACCAGACCGGCATGATCATCGGCACGCCAGGTGCGTGGTTGGGGTGGTCTTTCCGTGACGTTGACGGTGACATGGCGGCTCCCGGATTCTGATTTGTGCTGCTCTGGGACAATAGACGGCGTGAATGACTCGCCCACTGGATTTGATGTCGCCGCCGGGGCGGCTCCGGCGATGTCTCGCATCGACCTACGGGGCGAGCAACTGTCCGCCGTCCGGCTGCGTGCCGTGCTGCCACGCGGCGGGGTCGACGTCGATGCGGTGGTGCCGAAGGTGCGGCCGATCGTCGACGCGGTCATCGAGCGGGGCGCTGCGGCTGCCCTAGAGTACGGCGAGGCCTTCGACGGCGTGCGCCCCGAGACCGTCCGGGTCCCCGTGGCGCGCCTCGAAGCGGCTCTCGCCGAACTCGGTGCCGACGTCCGGATCGCCCTCGAGGTCGCCATCGAACGGACGCGTGCCGTGCACGCCGACCAGAAACGCACCGACAGCACGACCACGCTCGCGCCCGGTGCGACGGTCACCGAACGGTGGATACCCGTCGAGCGGGTCGGCCTCTACGTCCCCGGTGGCAACGCCGTCTACCCGTCGAGCGTCGTGATGAACGTGGTGCCCGCGCAGACCGCGGGGGTGGATTCGTTGGTGATCGCGAGCCCGCCGCAGGCCGAGTTCGGCGGATTCCCGCATCCGACCATCCTGGCCGCCGCCCGCATGCTGGGCGTCGACGAGGTGTGGGCCGTCGGCGGTGCTCAGGCGGTCGCGCTGCTCGCGCACGGTGGCATCGACACCGATGGCGCCGAGTTGGCGCCGGTCGACATGATCACGGGCCCCGGCAACATCTACGTCACCGCAGCCAAGCGGATCTGCCGATCTCGGGTCGGCATCGACTCCGAGGCGGGCCCGACGGAGATCGCCATCCTCGCCGACCACTCGGCCGATCCCGTGCACATCGCCGCCGACCTCATCAGCCAGGCTGAGCACGACGAGATGGCGGCGTCGGTTCTCGTCACCACCAGCGCCCAGCTGGCCGATGCCACGGACGCCGAGGTCGCCGCCCAGCTGAGGACCACCGTGCACCGCGAACGCGTTACCGCGGCGCTCACCGGACGTCAGTCGGCCATCGTGCTCGTCGACGACCTCGACGCGGGACTCCGAACGGTGAACGCCTACGCCGCCGAGCACCTGGAGATCCACACGGTCGACGCCTCGGCCATCGCGGCCCGAGTGCGTTCTGCCGGAGCCATCTTCGTGGGGGCCTGGTCCCCGGTGAGCCTCGGTGACTACTGCGCCGGTTCCAATCACGTGTTGCCCACCGCGGGATGTGCGCGACACTCCAGCGGCCTGTCGGTGCAGACCTTCCTGCGCGGCATCCACGTCGTCGACTACACGGAGGCGGCACTGAAGGACGTATCGGGTTACGTCATCACCCTGGCGCAGGCCGAGAACCTGCCCGCGCACGGGGAAGCCGTCCGACGGAGGTTCGATGCTGGGGGTCCCCCCGCTTGCGGTGGAGAGCGCAGCGACCGGGGGACGGGAGGAGAGAAGTGAGCGCTGCCAAGATCACCCTCGATGACCTGCCGCTGCGGGACAACCTGCGGGGCAAGTCGCCCTACGGTGCACCTCAGCTGTCGGCTCCCATGCGGCTCAACACGAATGAGAATCCACATCCGCCGACCCAGGCGCTCGTCGACGACGTCGCCGCCTCGGTGCGCGACGCCGCGTCCGACTTGCACCGGTACCCGGACCGCGACGCGCTGACGCTGCGGGCCGATCTGGCGTCATACCTCGGCGCGCGGACCGGCGTCGAACTCGCGACGGAGAATCTCTGGGCGGCCAACGGCTCCAACGAAATTCTGCAGCAGCTGCTTCAGGCGTTTGGCGGTCCCGGCCGCAGCGCACTCGGTTTCGTTCCGTCGTACTCGATGCACCCGATCATCTCGGACGGCACCCAGACCGACTGGCTGGAGGCGAAGCGCGCCGACGACTTCGGCCTGGACGTCGACGTCGCGGTCGCCGCGATCACCGATCGGCGGCCCGACGTCGTGTTCCTCGCCAGCCCCAACAACCCGTCGGGCCAGAGCGTGCCGCTCGAGGACCTGCGCCGACTGCTGGACGTCGCACCGGGCATCGTGATCGTCGACGAGGCGTACGGCGAGTTCTCGTCGCAGCCCAGCGCCGTGCGACTGCTGGCCGACTACCCGGCCACCCTGATCGTCACCCGCACCATGAGCAAGGCGTTCGCGTTCGCCGGTGGTCGGCTGGGCTATCTGGTGGCCGATCCCGCCGTGATCGACGCGCTGCTGCTGGTCCGGTTGCCGTATCACCTGTCCTCGATCACGCAGGCGGCCGCGCGGGCGGCGCTGAGACACGCCGATGACACCCTCGGCAGCGTCGCCAGGCTGATCGCCGAACGTGACCGGGTGTCGGAAGCCTTGGCGGGCATGGGCTTTCGCGTGATTCCTAGTGACGCCAACTTCATCTTGTTCGGAGAGTTCGCCGATGCGCCGAGGGCGTGGCAACGCTACCTGGACGCGGGCGTGCTCATCAGGGACGTCGGCATCCCCGGCTTTCTGCGCGCCACCACCGGTTTGACCGACGAGAACGACGTACTGCTCGACACCAGCGCCGACGTGGCCGAATCCGAACTCGCCTCAGCCGACACCAGCAGCCCAGTAGGAGCTCCATGACCACCCCGGCGACCCGCCGCGCCCGCGTCGAACGCACGACCAAGGAATCCGACATCGTCGTCGAACTCGACCTCGACGGCACTGGTCGGGTCGACATCAGCACCGGCGTCCCGTTCTACGACCACATGCTGACCTCGCTGGGCAGCCACGCCAGCTTCGATCTCACCGTGCACGCCACGGGCGACGTCGACATCGAGGCGCACCACACGATCGAGGACACCGCGATCGTGCTGGGGCAGGCCCTCGGCGAGGCTCTCGGCGACAAGAAGGGCATCCGCCGCTTCGGCGACGCATTCATTCCGATGGACGAGACGCTGGCCCATGCCTCCGTCGACGTGTCGGGCAGGCCGTACTGCGTGCACACCGGCGAGCCGGATCACATGCTGCACAGCACGATTGCCGGCAGCTCGGTGCCCTACCACACGGTGATCAACCGCCACGTCTTCGAATCATTGGCGATGAACGCGCGGATCGCACTGCACGTACGCACGCTGTACGGCCGCGACCCGCACCACATCACCGAAGCACAATTCAAGGCGGTGGCTCGCGCGCTGCGCCAGGCCGTCGAGCCCGATCCGCGGGTGTCGGGAGTGCCCTCGACGAAGGGCAGTTTGTGACGACGAAAGTCGTTGTCCTCGACTACGACTCGGGCAACCTGCGCTCGGCCCAACGCGCTCTGGAGCGGGTCGGCGCGCAGGTCGAGGTGACGGCAGACCCCGTCGCCGCGGCGGCAGCCGACGGCCTGGTGGTCCCGGGAGTGGGGGCCTACGAAGCGTGCATGGGGGGCCTGCGCGCAGTCAACGGCGAGAAGATCGTCGCCGACCGCCTCGCCAAGGGCCATCCCGTGCTCGGCATCTGCGTCGGTATGCAGATCCTGTTCAGCCGCGGCGTGGAGTTCGGCGTGGAGAGCGTCGGCTGCGGCCAGTGGCCCGGATCCGTCGTCCGGTTGGATGCTCCGGTGATCCCGCACATGGGGTGGAACGTGGTCGATGCGGCGCCAGGCAGCGCATTGTTCAAGGGTCTGGACGCCGACACCCGGTACTACTTCGTGCACTCCTACGCCGCCCAGCAGTGGGAAGGCGATCCAGGCGCGCTGCTGACGTGGGCGACGCACCAGGTGCCCTTCCTGGCGGCAGTGGAGGACGGCGCGCTGTGCGCCACTCAGTTTCATCCGGAGAAGAGCGGCGACGCTGGTGCGAGGCTGCTCGCCAATTGGGTCGAGGGGCTCTCATCGTGATTCGGTGGGCAGGAGCGAAGCGACCCGGGAGAAAGGATCCAGCGTGCCAGCCGAGAAGAGATTGATACTTCTGCCTGCGGTCGACGTGGTCGGCGGCAAGGCGGTACGCCTGGTGCAGGGCGTGGCGGGTAGTGAAACCGACTACGGCTCGGCGCTCGACGCCGCGATGGGCTGGCAGACCGACGGCGCCGAGTGGATCCACCTCGTCGACCTCGACGCCGCGTTCGGTCGTGGGTCCAACCGCGACCTGCTCGCAGAGGTCATCGGCAAGCTTGACGTCGCCGTCGAACTGTCGGGTGGCATTCGTGACGACGAGTCGTTGACCGCGGCACTCGGCGCTGGCTGTGCCAGGGTCAATCTCGGCACTGCAGCACTGGAGAACCCGCAGTGGTGCGCCCGTGTGATCGCCGAGCACGGCGACAAGGTCGCCGTCGGACTCGACGTCAAGATCGACGGTGCCGAAGCCGGCCAGTACCGGTTGCGCGGACGCGGTTGGGAGACCGACGGCGGAGATCTGTGGCCGGTTCTGGAACGCCTTGATGGCGAGGGGTGTTCGCGGTTCGTCGTCACCGACGTCACCAAGGACGGCACTCTCAACGGTCCGAATCTCGAACTGCTGGCCGGTGTCGCCGAACGCACCGACGCCCCCGTGATCGCCTCCGGCGGAGTGTCCAGCCTCGACGATCTGCGTGCCATCGCCACCCTGACCGGTGCCGGCATCGAGGGCGCGATCGTCGGGAAGGCGCTGTACGCAGGCCGTTTCACGCTGCCCGAGGCGCTCGCCGCGGTGAGTCGGTAGATCGGGGTGGCATTGGATGCGGCTGATCTCGAGGGGCTCGTCGTCGAGGCCACGGTGATCCTCGACGCCGCCGCCAAGCCCTTCGTCGCCGGACATCGCGCGAAGTCGGCGGTCGCCAAGTTGGGCAATGACTTCGCGACCGAGGTCGACCTCGCGATCGAGCGCCAGGTGGTGCAGGCGTTGGAGGCGGCCACGGGAATCGGCGTGCACGGTGAGGAGTTCGGTGGCGCCCCGATCGATTCGCACCTGGTGTGGGTCCTCGACCCCATCGATGGCACGTTCAACTACGCGGCCGGGCTACCGACGGCCGCAATCCTACTTGGGTTACTGCGCGACGGCGTGCCGGTGGCCGGACTCACCTGGCTGCCGTTCAGCGATGTTCGATATACGGCCATCGTTGGAGAGGCGTTGTACGCCAATGGAATTGCCCAGCCTGCACTGGAGACCGCCAAACTGCGGGACTCCATCGTCGGCATCGGAACGTTCAACGTCGACTCACGCGGCGAGTTCCCCGGCCGGTATCGGATGGCGGTCCTCGAGCAGTTGAGCCGCAAGTGTTCCCGAGTCCGGATGCACGGTTCGACGGGGATCGACCTCGCCTACACCGGTGCGGGCGTACTCGGCGGCGCCATCAGCTTCGGACACCACGTGTGGGACCACGCCGCGGGAGTGGCACTGATCCGGGCGGCCGGGGGTGTCGTGACCGACCTCGCAGGCGACGACTGGACACCGACGTCGCGCTCCGCGCTGGCGGGTGAACCGAGCGTGCATGCGCAGATCCTCGAGATCGTCGCGGCGGTCGGCACCCCGGGAGATCACTGATGGACGTCGCAGTCCGCGTGATCCCGTGTCTGGACGTCGACGATGGCCGGGTAGTCAAGGGCGTCAACTTCGAGAACCTCAGGGATGCAGGCGATCCCGTGGAGCGTGCCGCGGCTTACGACGCCGAGGGCGCCGACGAGTTGACGTTCCTCGACGTGACGGCGTCCTCGTCCGGGCGCTCGACGATGCTCGAGGTCGTCCGCCGCACGGCCGACCAGGTGTTCATCCCGCTGACGGTCGGCGGTGGGGTTCGTTCGGTCGCGGACGTCGACACCCTGCTGCGGGCGGGAGCCGACAAGGTGTCGGTCAACACGGCCGCGATCGCGCGTCCGGAGCTCCTTGCCGAGCTGTCGCGGCAGTTCGGGTCGCAGTGCATCGTGCTCTCGGTCGACGCCCGCACCGTTCCCGAGGGTTCCGAGCCGACGTCCTCTGGTTGGGAGGTCACCACGCACGGCGGTCGGCGCGGTACGGGGATCGACGCCGTGGAGTGGGCACGCCGTGGCGCAGAACTCGGCGTCGGCGAGATCCTGCTCAACTCGATGGACGCCGACGGCACCAAGGCCGGTTTCGACCTGCGGATGTTGCGAGCGGTGCGCGAGGCGGTGACCGTTCCGGTGATCGCGAGCGGAGGAGCGGGCGCGGTCGACCACTTCGCGCCTGCGGTGTCGGCCGGAGCCGATGCGGTGTTGGCCGCGAGCGTCTTTCACTTCGGCGAGCTCACGATCGGACAGGTGAAGGCGGCGATGGCCGAGGAAGGGATCGTGGTGAGGTGACAACGGGCAGGCGCGAAGCGACCGGGGAATCGGCACAACTCGACGAATCGATCGCGACTCGGCTCAAGCGCGACGCGAACGGCCTCTTCGTCGCGGTTGCGCAGGAGCGGGGAACCGGTCAGGTGCTCATGGTGGCGTGGATGAACGACGAGGCCCTCGCCCACACGCTCGCCACCCGCAAGGCGACCTACTACTCGCGCTCGCGCGGTGAGCAGTGGGTCAAGGGGGAGACCTCAGGTCACGCGCAGTACGTGCACTCGGTGCGTCTCGACTGCGACGGCGACACCGTGCTGCTGGAGGTCGACCAGGTCGGCGCCGCATGCCACACCGGTGACCACACCTGCTTCGACGCAGACGAGATCCTGACGCCCGAGAGCTGACGTCCTAGTGGCCAGGTTCCAGACGAACTCGCCGGTGGTGTCGATGTTGGCGACGGGATCCTTCCAACCGATCGACGAGAAGCCGATCAGCGGCGGCCGGTCGTTGAACGCGTTGAAGAAGCTGTAGGGCGCCAGGTTGGGGACACCGGTCGCGCTGAGCGATGAGATCCATCCGATCGGCCATCGCGCTCAGACCTCCATCCGGGTTGCCTTGGCCCGCGCCGTCCATCGGCCGTCGTCGTAGCCCACCTGGACCGGATGCGAGAAGGCCGCGGTGACATTCTCGGTGTTGACGGTTTCCAACGCCGTTCCACTCGCCACGGTCCGGCCCTCCGCGATCAGCAGGGCATGGGTCGTCGTACTCGGCAGTTCCTCGAGGTGGTGGGTGACGAGAATCGATGCGACGTCGGGATGGGCCTCGCCGAGTAAGTCGATGGTCTCCAGCAGCTGCTCGCGCGCGGCGACGTCGAGGCCCGTCGACGGCTCGTCGAGGAGGAGCAGGCGCGGGCCCGAGATCAGTGCCCGCGCGATCAGAGTGCGACCGCGTTCGCCCTGTGACAGGGTCGGCCACACGCTTTCCGTGATGCGCGTCAGTCCGACGGTTTCGATCATGGCCTCGGCTCGCTCGAGGTCGTCCGTGGTGGGCGTCCAACGCAACGGCAGGTCGTTGGTTCCGGTGATGCCCGTGAGCACCACCTCGCGCACCGTCCGCGGGTGCTGCAGTCGATGGCGCGGGTTGACGTGACCGATGGAGCGACGCAGCGCCGCGAGGTCGGTCCGGCCCATCTGTTCGCCGAGTACCCGGACGCTGCCAGAGCTGGGGAAGGTGACGGCGCCGCAGAAGCCGAGCAGCGTGCTCTTGCCGGCCCCGTTGGGGCCGAGCAACGCCCAGTGTTCGCCCTCGTTGACGGTGAGCGAGATACCGTCGATGATCTGTTTCGAGTTTCGGCGGAACGTCACATCGTCGAGCTGCAGAACGGGTTTCACCGGGAACGCAACACCTCGAGCGCCTTGTCCGCGTGGGTGTCCATGCTCAGTTCGCTGGCGATGACGTCAAGGACGGTGCGGTCGGTATCGATGACGAAGGTGGTCCGCTTCACGGGCATCAGCTTGCCTAGCAACCCGCGCTTGACCCCGAACTGCGTCGCTACGGTGCCGTCCGAGTCCGACAGAAGCGGGTAGTCGAACTTCTGCATCTCGGCGAACTTCGCCTGCTTGTCCACCGCGTCGGTGGAGATCCCGACGCGATTCGCCCCGACCGACGCGAACTCCGAGGCGAGGTCGCGGAAGTGGCAGGCCTCCTTCGTGCAACCGGGCGTCATGGCCGCCGGGTAGAAGAACAGCACGATCGGGCCGTCCGCCAGGAGGCTCGTCAGACTGCGAACGGAGCCGGTCTGATCGGGAAGTTCGAACTCGGCAACCTGGTCACCACGTTTCATGGGTGTCACGCTACGCCCGCGGTCTCGAGGCCGTCTGGGAGGATTGTCCCGTGCAAGCAGATTCCCCGGTCGCTTCGCTCCAGCCCGCCGGACCGGCCGCCCACCTCGCCATCACGACGTCGCGTGAGGACTTCCGGGCGCTGGCCGCCGAGCATCGAGTGGTTCCCGTGACCCGAAAGGTGCTCGCGGACAGCGAGACGCCGCTGTCGGCGTACCGCAAGCTGGCCGCCAACCGCCCGGGGACCTTTCTACTGGAGTCCGCGGAGAACGGCCGCTCCTGGTCGCGGTGGTCGTTCATCGGCGCCGGAGCCCCGTCCGCACTCACCGTGCGTGACGACGAGGCGGTGTGGCTCGGAGTCACGCCGGAGGGTGCGCCAAGCGGCGGTGACCCGCTGGACGCGCTGCGGACCACCCTCGAAGTGCTCTCCACTGCGACGTTGCCCGGTCTGCCGCCGCTGTCCAGCGGGTTGGTTGGCTTCTTCGCCTACGACATGGTGCGCAGGCTGGAACGGCTACCTCAACTCGCGGTCGACGATCTGCGGCTACCCGACATGCTGCTGCTGCTGGCCACCGACGTCGCCGCCGTCGATCACCACGAGGGCACCATCACGTTGATCGCCAACGCGGTGAATTGGAACGGCACCGACGAGCGGGTGGACTGGGCCTATGACGACGCGGTGGCCCGGCTGGACGTGATGACTGCGGCCCTTGGCGAGCCATTGCCGTCGGCGGTCGCGACCTTCAGCAGGCCGGCGCCGCGACACCGGGCGCAACGCACCGTCGAGGAGTATTCGGCGATCGTGGAGAAACTCGTCGGCGACATCGAGGCGGGGGAGGCGTTCCAGGTGGTGCCGTCTCAGCGCTTCGAGATGGACACGCCAGCAGATCCGATCGACGTATATCGGATGCTGCGGGCGACAAACCCGAGTCCGTACATGTACCTCCTGAATGTCCCGAATGATGTTGGTGAGCTTGATTTTTCGGTCGTCGGATCCAGTCCCGAGGCGTTGGTCACGGTCACCGACGGCAAGGCGACGACCCATCCCATCGCAGGCACCCGGTGGCGTGGTGCGACCGAGGAGGAAGACGTCCTCCTGGAGAAGGAACTCCTGGCCGACGAGAAGGAGCGCGCCGAACACCTGATGCTGGTTGACCTCGGCCGCAATGACCTCGGACGGGTGTGCGTCCCCGGCACGGTGCGGGTCGAGGATTACAGCCACATCGAGCGGTACAGCCACGTCATGCACCTGGTGTCGACGGTGACGGGACATCTGGCCGACGGCAAGACCGCGCTGGACGCCATTACGGCCTGCTTTCCCGCCGGAACGTTGTCCGGAGCTCCGAAGGTGCGGGCAATGGAACTGATCGAGGAGGTCGAGAAGACGCGTCGCGGTCTGTACGGCGGTGTCCTCGGCTACCTCGACTTCGCGGGCAACGCAGACTTCGCGATCGCCATCAGGACTGCACTCATGCGAGACGGCACGGCATACGTGCAGGCCGGCGGGGGTGTCGTCGCCGATTCGAATGGCCAGTATGAGTTCGACGAGGCATCGAACAAGGCGCGTGCGGTGCTGAATGCGATCGCCGCCGCGGAGACCCTGGCGGAACCGAAACCCGGGTCGCTTCGCTCCAGCCCGCCGGCGCCATGACCCGCGTCGCGCAACTGCTGCTGGTGCTGTCCGCATTGGCGCTGTGGGTGGCGTCGCGGATGCCCTGGGTCGACGTCACCTCGTTCGACGGCCTCGGGCAGCCGAAGTCGACCACGTTGAACGGGGCGTCCTGGTCAACGGCCCTCGTGCCGCTGGCCCTAGTCGCACTTGCCGCCGCCGTGGCCGCGCTGGCCGTGCGCGGTTGGGTGCTGCGACTCGTCGGCGCGCTCGTCGCGCTCGCCACGGTCGGCATGGGTTACCTGGGAATCGGCTTGTGGATCATCCGCGACGTCGCCGTGCGTGCGGCGGATCTGGCACAGATCCCGGTGAGCGCGCTGATCGGCACGCAGCGACACTACTGGGGAGCGGCACTGACGCTGGTGGCCGCCGTGTGCGCGGTGGTGGGTTCCGTACTGCTGGTGCGGTCGGCGGCTAGGGCCGGATCGGTCGGCGTGAAGGCAGCGGGGAAGTACTTGGCGCCGGCGGCAAAGCGCGAGGCCGCGCGGCAGGAAAGCCCCGCGGACGGAATGTCCGAACGAATGATCTGGGATGCGCTCGATGAGGGTCGCGACCCGACGACTTCGGACAACGAGGGGCGGTGACAGCCCGTGTGGCGCTGGCGACTACCCTTCGGTGGAATGATCGTCTGGGGACTTCCAGAGGGGACGAAGGGGAGCGACGGCTGATGAGTTCGGGGACCGTGCTCGACTCCATCATCGAGGGAGTTCGGGCCGACGTAGCCGCTCGTGAGGCACTGATAGCCCTCACCGACATCAAGCAGAAGGCCAAGGACGCGCGAGCTGCGCTGGACGTGCTGGCGGCGCTGCGCGCAGACGGAATTGGTGTCATCGCGGAGGTCAAGCGTGCCAGTCCGTCGCGCGGCGAGCTCGCCGCCATCGCGGACCCGGCCAAGTTGGCACGCGCGTACCAGGACGGGGGCGCCAGGGTCATCAGCGTCCTCACCGAGGAACGTCGCTTCAACGGCTCGTTAGATGATCTCGACGCCGTCCGGGCCGCGGTGACGATTCCCGTGTTGCGCAAGGACTTCATCGTCGGTCCTTATCAGATTCACGAGGCCCGCGCCCACGGTGCAGACATGCTGCTCTTGATCGTCGCGGCGTTGGAGCAGTCGGCGCTGGTGTCGATGATCGATCGCACGGAATCGCTCGGCATGACCGCTCTCGTCGAGGTACACACCGAGGAGGAGGCCGACCGCGCATTGCAGGCCGGTGCCCGCGTCATCGGAGTCAATGCCCGCGATCTCAAGACCCTCGAGGTCGATCGGGACTGCTTCGCGCGCATCGCCCCCGGCCTGCCGTCCAACGTCATCCGGATCGCCGAGTCCGGTGTCCGAGGTACTGCGGATCTGCTCGCCTATGCGGGTGCCGGGGCCGACGCCGTTCTCGTCGGCGAGGGCCTGGTCACCAGCGGTGATCCACGCAGTGCCGTCGCCGATCTAGTCACCGCAGGTACGCATCCGTCCTGCCCGAAACCGTCGCGCTGAGACAGTGGGCGAATACGCACGCCCCGAGCTGCCGCGGTCCAGCGCAGCCGTCGCCGAACCAACGATTCACGACCCCGACGTCAAGGGGCACTTCGGTGCCTACGGCGGGCGGCTGGTCCCCGAGGCGCTCATGGCAGTCATCGAGGAGGTCACTGCCGCCTATGAGAAGGCCAGGACGGACCAGACCTTCCTCGACGAACTCGACCGCCTCCAGCGGCATTACACGGGCCGTCCCTCCCAGCTGTACGAGGCGGAGCGGCTCAGTGAGTACGCCGGAGGGGCTCGGATCTTCCTCAAGCGGGAAGACCTGAACCACACGGGTTCTCACAAGATCAACAATGTGCTGGGACAGGCACTGCTCGCCAAGCAGATGGGCAAGACGCGCATCATCGCCGAGACGGGCGCCGGCCAGCACGGCGTCGCGACCGCCACCGCGTGCGCTCTGCTCGGTCTGACGTGCGTGATCTACATGGGCGCCGTCGATACCGCGCGTCAGGCGCTGAACGTGGCCCGGATGCGCCTGCTCGGCGCCGAGGTGGTGTCCGTCGAGTCCGGGTCCAAGACGTTGAAGGACGCGATCAACGAGACCTTCCGCGACTGGGTCGCCAACGCCGATGACACGTACTACTGCTTTGGTACCGCTGCGGGACCGCACCCGTTCCCGACGATGGTCCGCGACTTCCAGCGGGTGATCGGCATGGAGACGCGCGTGCAGATTCAAGATCAGGCGGGTCGACTGCCGGACGCGGTCACCGCGTGCATCGGCGGAGGATCGAACGCGATCGGCATGTTTCATGCCTTCATCGATGACCCCGGCGTTCGGTTGGTCGCTTACGAGGCCGCCGGCGATGGCGTGGAGACGGGCAGGCACGCGGCGACGTTCGCAGGTGGCTCGCCCGGCGCATTCCAAGGCTCCTTCTCCTACCTGCTGCAGGACGAAGACGGTCAGACCGTTGAATCGCATTCCATCTCAGCGGGTCTCGACTATCCGGGTGTCGGACCTGAGCATGCCTTCCTCAACGACCGCGGTCGCGCCCAATACCGTCCCATCACCGACACCGAGGCGATGGACGCGTTCTCGTTGTTGTCGCGTACGGAGGGCATCATCCCCGCCATCGAGTCCGCGCACGCAGTGGCGGGTGCCCTCAAACTCGGCGCTGAGCTTGGCCCCGGCTCAATCATCGTCATCAACCTGTCGGGTCGTGGTGACAAGGACGTGGAGACCGCCGCCAAGTGGTTCGGCCTGTTCGACGACGAGGGGACGCCGCAGTGACGACCAGTGGGTTGTCGAGTGTCTTTGCAACGTGCCGGGCGGAAGATCGATCGGCGCTCATCGGCTACCTTCCCACGGGCTTCCCCGATGTCGCGACGTCGATCTCGGCGATGACGACGATGGTCGAATCTGGTTGCGACATCATCGAAGTTGGCGTCGCGTACTCCGATCCCGGGATGGACGGTCCCACCATTGCCGCGGCGACCGAGGTGGCCCTGCGCGGTGGAGTACGCGTCCGAGACGCGCTGGCCGCAGTGGAGGCGATCAGTAATGCAGGTGGGCGTGCCGTCGTGATGACGTACTGGAACCCCGTTCTGCGTTGGGGAGTCGACGCGTTTGCGCGCGACCTCGCGTCGGCCGGCGGGCTTGGGCTGATCACGCCGGACCTGATTCCCGATGAGGCCGACGATTGGATTCAGAGGTCCGACGAACACGGCCTTGACCGGATCTTCCTGGTCGCGCCATCGTCGACGCCGGAACGGCTGGCCGCGACAGTGGCGGCCTCGCGCGGATTCGTCTACGCCGCTTCGACGATGGGTGTCACGGGCGCCCGCGATGCGGTCTCAGATCTTGCGCCGGAGTTGGTGCGGCGCGTCCGCGAGGTGTCGGATATCCCAGTCGGAGTCGGACTGGGCGTGCGCTCGCGCGAGCAGGCGGCCCAAATCGGTTCCTACGCCGATGGCGTGATCGTCGGCTCCGCGTTGGTGACGGCCCTGGGTGACGGATTACCCGCATTGAGGGCACTGACCGAGGAACTGGCCGAGGGTGTGCGACAGAGGATCTCGGCGTGACGACGACAGTTCTGGCCTTCATTCCGAGCCCGTCGCAGGGGGTCTGGCACCTCGGGTTCGGTCCCATCCGGGCATACGCGCTGTGCATCATCGCTGGCATCGTCGCGGCGTTGCTCATCGGAGATCGTCGGTGGGAGGCTCGCGGCGGCGAGCGTGGAGTGATCTACGACATCGCGCTGTGGGCGGTGCCGTTCGGCCTGATCGGCGGCCGGATGTACCACGTGATGACCGACTGGCAGAAGTACTTCGGTCCTGACGGTGCGGGTTTCGCTGCGGCGCTACGTATCTGGGACGGCGGCCTCGGCATCTGGGGCGCTGTGGCGCTCGGCGGCGTCGGCGCGTGGATTGCCTGCCGTCGCAGGGGGATCCCGCTGCCGGCCTTCGGCGATGCGATCGCTCCCGGGATCATCCTGGCACAGGCCATCGGCCGGCTGGGCAACTACTTCAACCAGGAACTCTACGGCCGTGAGACGGACCTGCCCTGGGGCCTGAGGATCTACGACCGGTTGGATCCCTCCGGTGTGGTCAGCCCGCATTCGCTCGACGGCGTGTCGACGGGCCAGGTCTACGCGGTCGTCCATCCGACGTTCCTGTACGAATTGCTCTGGAACGTATTGATCTTCGCGATCCTGATCTGGGCCGATCGCCGATTCAAACTGGGTCATGGTCGCCTGTTCGCCCTGTATGTCGCTGGCTACTGCGTCGGTCGGTTCTGGGTCGAGCTAATGCGTAGCGATACGGCCACGCTCATCGCGGGCATCCGGGTCAACACCTTCACCTCGACCTTCGTGTTCATCGGCGCGGTGATCTACATCATGGTCGCGCCGAAGGGTCGGGAAGATCCGGCGACGTTGCGCGGCAAGGACGTCGACGAGTCGTTGCTCGACGAAGTTGGCGAAGAGCTGGTGGCCGTGGCGGCGATGTCCGGCGTGGTTGCGGCTGCCAAGGTGGCAGGCGACGAGGACAAGGCAGAGAACGGGGCCGGAACCGAGTCTGAGGTTGCCGCAGAACCGGAAGATCGGGCCGAACAGGTGGAGACGGCGCCCTCCGAGGACATCGCCGAGCCGGAGGCCAGTCTCGGTGCGGCGGAGGGTGACGACGCCGTCGCAGCCGAGGAGGGCGCTCCCGAGGTTCACGAGGCACCGGTCAAAGCGGCTGATGAGGCGGAATCGCTTGCCGAGGAAGTGGCCCCCGCGAGCGCCGAGACGGAGCAGCTCGCGCCCGCCGAGGATGGTCTGGGCTCTGTTGAGGGTGATGCGGTTCTGGCCGCTGGAGCCGATGCCGCGCAGGTGCGCGAGGTGGCCGTTGGCGGGGGGGCGTCAGCCGAAGCCACCGCAGAAGACGTGTCCGGTGAGGATTCTGCCGACGAGCCTTCTGTGACCGAGGAAGTGGCCCCCGAGAGCGCCGAGACGGAGCAGCTCGCGCCCGCCGAGGATGGTCTGGGCTCTGTTGAGGGTGATGCGGTTTTGGCCGCTGGAGCCGATGCCGCGCAGGTGCACGAGGTGGCCGTTGAGGGCGAGGCATCAGCCGCCGAAGCCACCGCAGAAGACGTTGCGGCTGAGGAGCCTAGCGCCACGCCCGCAAGACCAGTGGAGACGTCACGCCGGCGTTGGTGGCGCCGAAGCTAGACCCGTTGATCGCCGATGTGATTGCGCGGCGTGGTCATACCGCACTCGTCAGGGGGACGAGTCAGGGGCTGACTGTTCAGACTCTTTGTCCGCGGCACAGTTGAGTTCGCGTTCGGCATTGATGCGTCGGCTGCGGTCTTGGCTCCGGGTGCATTGGCGTCGGGGCATGGTCAGCCCTTCGATATTGGCAGTCGGTACTGCGTCGCAGACGACGGGTGCGGTGGGTTCGCACAGAGTCGGGAACAAGAGTCGGCTGCCCGGTGTGGTGGTGTGCATTTGGCCGTCGGGTGCGGTCCAGACGATTGTGCCGTCGGGCTGTTGTTGATCGTGCCAGCCACACGGGCCGCTCCAGAAAGTCTTCAGCAAGTGGTGTTTTCGGCATAATGCCTTGAGATTCGACGCGCACGTGTGCCCGTATGGCCACGGGATGGTGTGATCGATGTCGCAGCGGGTGGCGGGCACGCTGCAGCCCGGGAAGCGGCAAGTCAGGTCGCGGCAGCGCACGAAATCGGTCAGCTTCTTCGACGGGGCGTAGCGGGGTTCGGGTGGGGCCAAGCCGGGATGGATGACCGTGGTGAGCGTGGCGTTGAGTGCGGCGCGCCGTGCAATCGGTCCGGGCAGGAACTGCCCACCCATGATGGTTGCGGGTCGGATGATGCTGGGCTTGCCGGATGCGGAGTCGGTGAGCGCCTCGGTCAAGGTCAGTTCGCGCAAGGGTTTCGAGAATAGTGCAGCTGGAGGTCCGTCGAGGCCGGCGCACTCGTCGTCCGGGGCGCAGTCCTCGTCAGTGGCCGGCAGACCGTGGGGATCATCTGGTGCGCCACGACTTTCGGGAGTGGGAGATCCGGTGATCGTGTCATGATGCGCGACGACATGAATGATCACGCCGCTAGATACCGCGGTTGTGACAGCGGGGCAGTCTTCGGTGTTGCACAGGCAGGCGAGGCGGTCGGCGCCGTGGGCAAGGGCACCAGTGGCGTCGGCGCGGCGCTGATCGACCGTGCGTGGGTCAGCCGCGCAGACGGTGTCGGCCAGCGCTGCCACGCGCGCGTCCAGGGCCTTGGCGTCGTGGGCGAACAGCGTGCCGAACAGGGTGGCCAGCCCACTGCCGTCCTCGATCACGACGTCCAGCGATCGGTTGCGGGACTGGGTCTGGGTGCGGCGCACGGCCTGAGGGTCGAACTGGGCAATGAATGCGTCGATGGTCTTTTCGGTCTTGTCCAGCGACATCGGCTCCCAGGACTGCAGGGCTTCCGCCAGTGCGGCGTCGAGCGTGTGGAGGGCGTCGCGGTTGGTGACGAGCATGCTGCGGTGGACGATGGCCCGGGCCAGTTGGTAGGTGATCAGCCCGGCGGCGAACACGGCCGCGACCTTGGGCAGACGGTCGCGAAGCGCGGTGGCGACCATCAGGAGCCCGGAGGCGGCACCAGAGGTGAGGCGTTGGGCGGCGCCGATGTGGGCACAGACCGCGGCCCAGTTGTCCAGGCACCATTGATCACGATCAACCGAGCCGGACGTCGTATACGCGGTATCGAGCATTTCGACCATCGCGGCCAACCGACGTGCGCAGGCAGCCGACTCGACCCGGGTCCAGGCGTCAACCGCGGCGGCTCCGGAAACGTGTGTGGTGTCAGCGACCAATCCGTCGAACATGCTTTCGAATTTACGCGGTTGGACCGACGCGGGCCATCCTCCAAAGCCCGGGCTGTGGACGAAACGCCGACTGTGAACAACCCGGCGCCAGACACTGAAAATGTCAGAGTCACATGGTGGCCAGGCCAACCGTGTGGCCAGGCCAACAACAGTCGCGACCCGAAGGGCCGAGGCGTAGCGCCGGAACAACAACTTCGTCGACATGACCGTTCTGGCATGCTGGGGTCGTCATGGAACCAAGCGACGTCACCAAAAAGCGCCCCCGGTACGCCACCCTCGGGACGGCGGGGATCTTCGCTGGTGCGCTTGTTTACATCGGTCTGCGGGATCCGCACGCACCGGGGTTCGGATTCCCCACGTGCCCCTTCCGCCTGCTGACCGGCTGGAACTGCCCGGGCTGCGGTGGCCTGCGAATGACGCACGATCTGTTGCACGGTGACCTGGGCGCGGCCATCGTCGACAACGTCTTCCTGCTCGTCGGTCTTCCGATGCTCGCGCTATGGCTGATCCTGCGCTGGCGAGGGGGCCAGACGTTGATGCCCAAGTCCGCGGTGACCGTCGTGATCGTTTTGGCGCTGACCTGGACGGTGGTACGTAACCTGCCAGGGTTCCCGCTGGTCCCGACACTTATCGGCGGGTAGCCTCGCGGCTCCGCTGACACACTCGCAAACTCGGGCCGCTGCAGTCCCCGTCAGATGATTTCCGGACTGCGGAGGTGCTGCGAGTACTCTTGGCGGCATTGCCCGAAGCTCAGGGTCTGTACGACCCCGAGAACGAGGCGGATTCCTGTGGCGTGGCCATGGTCACCGACATCAAGGGACGTCGATCCCACTCGATCGTCACCGATGGTCTGACCGCGCTGGAGCACCTGGAGCACCGCGGTGCCGCGGGGGCTGACCGAACAGCGGCGACGGCGCGGGGATCCTGCTGCAGTTGCCCGTGGAACTCCTTCGCGCGGTCGTCGACTTCGACCTTCCGTCACCAACTGCGCAGGGCATGAACACGTGTGTCGCAGGCATCTGCTTTCTGCCGAAAGGATCCGGACGCCCGGGCCGCGGCTCGCGAGCGCATCGAGTCGATCGCCACCCAGGAGGGGCTGGAAGTGCTTGGCTGGCGCACCGTTCCGGTCGATCCGGACGGAGCTGGCGTCGGCGTGACGGCCCGGGGTTGTATTCCCTACATGGCGCAGCTGTTCGTCGCCGCACCGGAACGCAACGGAAGCAGGCCCGGGGGTATCGATCTCGATCGTCGCGTCTACCCGGTGCGGAAACCTGCAGAACAGGGTCGGGGGGAAACGCAGGTCTACTTCGCGTCGCTGTCCAGCAGGACGATCGCCTACAAGGGCACGCTCACGACAATGCAACTGCTGCAGTTTTTTCCGGATCTGCGTGATGCGCGTTGCAGGAGTGCCATCGCGATCGTGCACAGCCGGTTCTCGACCAACACCTTCCCGTCGTGGCCGCTGGCGCACCCGTTCCGCTTCGTCGCCCACAACGGCGAGATCAACACCGTCCGCGGCAACCGCAACCGGATGCACGCCCGTGAGGCGATGCTGGCAAGTGCACAGATCCCCGGAGACCTGGCGTGACTGTCACCGATCTGCACTGCGGAGGCGTCCGACTCGGCATCCTTTGACCAGGTCCTCGAATTGCTGCACCTCGGCGGCCGGAGCCTCCCGCAGGCGGTCCTGATGATGATCCCCGAGGCGTGGGAGAACAACGTCAACATGGACCCGGCGCGGCGGGCGTTATGGCAACTTCACGCCTCGCTGATGGAGCCTGGGACGGCCCCGCCTGCGTGACGTTCACTGACGGCGCGGTCGTGGGTGCGGTGTTGGACCGCAACGGTTTACGGCCGGGACGCTGGTGGCGCACGATCGACGATCGGATCATCCTCGCCAGTGAGAGTGGTGTGCTGGACGTGCCGTCGTCCGAGATCGTCGCCAGAGGGCGGCTCGAGCCCGGCAATATGTTCTTGATCGACACCGCCGCAGGCAGAATCGTCTCCGACGACGAGATCAAGGGCGAGCTCTCGGCTGCCGAAGCGTACGGCGAATGGCTGCACTCGGGCCTGTTGGACCTGTCAACCCTGCCGGAACGGGTGCGGGTGCAGCCCAATCAACACTCCGTCGTGCGGCGGCATCATGCTGACGCTGATGGCGGCAGCGGGTGCGGAACCGTTGGGCTCCATGGGAATCGACACACCCACCGCGGTATTGTCGCAGCGGTCTCGGCTGCTCTACGACTATTTCGTCGAGCTCTTCGCACAAGTGACGAGCCCGCCACTGGATGCCATCCGTGAAGAGGTCGTCACCTCCATGTCGCGGTGATGGGCCCTGAACACAACCTGCTGGAGCCGACCGCGGCAACCTGTCGTCAGATCGTGTTGAAGTGGCCGGTCCTCGACAACGACGAACTCAACAAGATCGTGCACATCAACGCCGATGGTGAGCAGCCCGGCTTGAAGACGAAGGTTCTGAGGGCGCTCTACGACGTCGAACGCGGCGGCGAGGGCCTCGCGGACGCCCTAGAGGACCTGCGCATCCGCGCCTGCGAGGCGATTAAGAAGGGCTAGCGGACGCTGGTCATCTCCGACCGGGACTCCGACCACACCAACGCGCCGATACCGTCGCTGCTCGCGGTGTCCCCGGTGCATCAACACCTCGTCCGCACCAAGGAGCACGACGGGGTTCCTGAAGGTCGCCGGGAACGACGCCGCCAAGCGACCGGTCGACGAGCGGGTCGGCGACTGGCGCGAGGTGTACGAACGCCAAGATGCGCACGAACGTGCCGGCGAGGTCTGCCAGCAGGCTCGGCGCTGTATGGACTGTGCAATCCCGTTCTGCCACTCCGGGACTGTGGGCTGTCCGCGGGGCAACCTGATTCCCGAATGGAACGATCTGGTGCGGCGCGGCCGTTGGGACGCGGCGAGTGACCGTCTCCACGCGACCAACGACTTCCCGGAGTTCACGGGTCGGTTGTGTCCGGCGCCGTGCGAGACGGCGTGCGTGCTGTCGATCGCCGAGGACGAGACGGGCGGTGCCGTCACCATCAAGCGCATCGAGCAGTCGATCGTCGACGAGGCGTGGACGGACGGCACCATCGAGCCGCAGCCCGCCGCCATCTCGACAAGCAAGGGAGTCGCCGTCGTCGGCTCGGTCCCGCGGGACTGGCTGCAGCCCAACAACTCACCCGAGCGGGACACCACGTCACGGTCTATGAGCGTGACGACCGGATCGGTGGCTTGATGCGCTACGGCATCCCCGAGTACAAGCTCGAGAAGGCGACGCTTAACCAGCGGTTGGCGCAGCTGCGGGCCGAGGGAACGCGTTTCGTGACCGACTGCGAGGTCGGCGTCGACCTGTCGGTCGATCAGCTGCGGCACCAGCACGATGCGGTGGTGATGGCCGTCGCCGCGCTGCGGTCCCGTGACAACCCGGTCGAGGGACGCGAGCTCGAGGGCGTGCACCTCGCGATGGAACACCTGGTGCCCGCCAACAAGGAGTGCGAGGGGGACGGACGGCCCGTCGCCCATCTCGGCGGCGGGTAAGCACGTCGTCATCATCGGCGGCGGGACCACGGGCGCGGACTGCTTCGGGACCGCCCATCGACAGGGTGCGGCGTCGGTGACCCAGTTGGACTACAACCCCGAACCGCCTGAACAGCGCGACGACTCCCGTTCGCCATGGCCCACATGGCCGTTGGTGTTGCGCACGTCGCCCGCGCACGCCGAAGGTGGCGCCCGTCGATACGAGGTGGCCGTTCAGCGGTTTGTCGGTGACGACAAGGGTCACATCAAGGCGATGGTGGTCGCCGAGGTGAAGGTCGAGCGCGACGCCGAAGGCCGCAGGCACATCATGCCGGTGGGTGACGAGATCGAACTGCCGCGCGAGCTGGCGCTGTTGGCGATCGCGTTTCGTGTGAAGATCCAGTCTGAAGATCGGTTCTGAATCGTCATCTGAATCGATCAACGACTATATTGAGTTAACGTGACTAGACGCGGAAAGATCGTCTGTACGTTGGGCCCGGCCTCGTCCACGGATGAGCAGATCAAAGCCCTCGTCGAAGCGGGAATGGACGTCGCTCGGCTGAACTTCAGCCATGGAAACCATGCCGACCACGAAATCGCCTACAAGACAGTTCGCGCGGCCTCCGACGAGACGGGGCGCGCCGTCGGCATCCTCGCCGACCTACAGGGACCCAAGATCCGGCTTGGCCGGTTCGCCGACGGGCCGACCGTGTGGGTGGCCGGGGAGACGGTGCGAATCACCGTCGACGACATCGAGGGCACCCACGACCGGGTGTCGACGACCTACAAGGAACTTGCCAAGGACGCGGCGGTGGGCGACCGTCTGCTCGTCGACGACGGCAACATCGGCCTCACGGTCAGTGACGTCGATGGCAACGACGTCGTCTGCATCGTCACCGAGGGTGGCAAGGTCAGCAACAACAAGGGCCTTTCGCTGCCTGGCATGAACACGTCGGTGCCCGCGATGTCCGAGAAGGACATCGACGACCTGAAGTTCGCGCTGAGCCTCGGCGTGGACCTGGTCGCGCTGTCCTTCGTGCGCTCGCCGGCCGACATCGAACAGGTCCACGAGGTGATGGACGAGCTCGGCCGTCGCGTGCCCGTCATCGCGAAGCTGGAGAAGCCGGAGGCCATCGAGAACCTCGAGGCCATCGTGCTGGCCTTCGATGCGATCATGGTCGCCCGCGGTGACCTCGGCGTCGAACTGCCGCTGGAGGAAGTACCTCTAGTGCAGAAGCGCGCCATCCAGATGGCTAGGGAGAACGCCAAACCCGTCATCGTCGCCACCCAGATGCTGGAGTCGATGATAGAGAACTCTCGGCCCACCCGCGCCGAAGCGTCCGATGTGGCAAACGCCGTGCTCGACGGCGCCGATGCGGTGATGCTCTCAGGCGAGACATCGGTCGGCAAGTATCCCCTGGAGGCGGTCAAGACGATGGCACGCATCGTCACCGCCGTCGAGCAGAACTCAACCGCCGCGCCGCCGCTGACCCACGTGCCCCGCACCAAGCGGGGCGTCATCTCCTACGCCGCCCGCGACATCGGCGAACGGCTGGACGCCAAGGCGTTGATCGCGTTCACGCAGTCAGGTGACACCCTCAAGCGCCTGGCGCGCCTGCACACGCCGCTGCCGTTGCTGGCGTTCACGCCGCTGCCCGAGGTGCGTAGTCAACTGGCGCTGACCTGGGGCACCGAGACGTTCATCGTTCCCTTCATGGAGACGACCGACGGGATGATCCGCCAGGTCGACGAGTCGCTGCTGGAACTCGGCCGGTACAAGCGCGGCGACCTGGTGATCATCGTCGCTGGTGCTCCGCCTGGCACAGTAGGCTCGACCAACATGATCCACGTCCACCGGATCGGCGAGGACGACCACTAGGGAGAGACAGGACGTGCCAGTCGGTTCCGATGAGCGCTCGCGCGATGAGCGATGAGCACGTCTGACCTCGAGGAGCTGCTGGCGGTACTCGATCTTCAGCGCGTCGACGACGACACGTTCACCGGTTCGCACCCGAGCAAGAACCCGATCCGGACGTTCGGTGGCCAGATGATGGCGCAGGCCTTCGTCGCGGCGAGTCGCACGTTGAACCGCGACCTGCCGCCGAGCGCGCTCTCGGTGCACTTCATCGCGGGCGGCGATCCCGAGCGGGATCTCGAGTTTCACGTCACGAGGCTGCGCGACGAGCGCCGGTTTGCGAACCGGCGGGTCGACGTCATGCAGGGCGACGTGTTGTTGGCCTCGGCCCTGGTGTCGCATCTGGCGGGTGGGCGTGGTCTCGAGCACGGCGTCGAGGCGCCGGATGTACCCGAGCCGCTCTCGGTGCCGCGGATCGAGGACTTGTTGGTCGGCTACGAAAAGACGGTGCCGCTCTTCGTGTCCGCCCTGAAGCCGATCGAGTGGCGCTACACCAATGACCCGGCCTGGGTGATGCGCGACAAGGGCGAGCGGCTCGCCCACAACAGGGTGTGGCTCACGGCGCGGGGCCCGATGCCCGACGACCCGGTGGTTCATGCGGCCGCGTTGGTCTATTCGTCTGACACCACGGTGCTCGACTCGATCATCACGACCCATGGCCTGTCGTGGGGTTTCGATCGCATCTTCGCGGTGACGATGAACCACTCGGTGTGGTTTCACCGACCCGTGCGCTTCGACGAATGGGTGCTGTACTCGACGACGTCGCCCGTGGCCGCGGAGTCCCGCGGGCTGGGCAACGGCCACTTCTTCGACCGCGATGGGCGGATACTGGCCACCGTGGTTCAGGAGGGAATCGTCAAGTACTTCCCCGGGTCGGCCGCGGGCGACTGACGCTGAACCTGTCCTGAATATCGTCCAGCCATTTGTCTGTGCAGGCCTGGACGGCCTTCTGATCGTTGCCCGCCTTCATTGCGCAATCCAGGTAGTCGGTCCCTCCGGCGTCGCGCCATGCGTACGCCCAGATCACGGCGAATGCCAGCGATACGGCGACCGCCACGAAGCCGAGTGCCATTCCGGCCGTGGCGATCCCACCGTTGTTTGCCTCGCCTCGTGCCGCGCGACCGCGGCCGAGGAATCCAAGGATGACCGCGACGACGCCGCAGACGATGCCGCCGACGACCGACCAGCAGAAGGCCAGGCCGGCAATCGCGACGACGAGCGCTGCGGTACCCGTTCCGTTCCTGGGGCCGGTCACGTCTGTCGAGGGTAGAGCACGGTGCAGGTCACACCGTGTGGCAGGTGATGCGTGGCAACGATGACGGTGCGGGTGGGCGCGAAGAGTCCATCCGGCGCCAGCAGTTCGCGCAGGAGACGGACGGAGTCAGCGGCATCGAGGTGTTCGGTCGGTTCGTCGAGGAGCACGATGGGCAGGTCGCAGATGATCGCTCGGGCGATCAGCAGCCGACGTCGCTGTCCCGCGGAGACCGCTGCGGGCCCACCGGTGAGCATCGTGGCCAACCCGTCCGGCAGGCTCTCCAGCCAGTCGCGCAGCCCGACGGAGTGCAGTGCCGCGATCAGTTCGCGATCTTCTGCGTCACCGCGGGCGACGAGCAGGTTGTCGCGCACGGTGGTGTCGAACAGGTGCGCATCCTCGGGGAAGAAGCCAGCGGTCAGGGGGTTTTCGTACTGACCCGCCATCGCCATCAGCGTCGTCGTCTTGCCGCATCCGCTGGCACCGACGATGGCCAACCGGTCGCCCTCGCGAACGTCGGGTGGCTCAAACGTTGGTCGGAGTCGGGCCGTCGGATCGGATGCGGTCAGGTCGAGGAGCCGTCCGGCGGCGATTCGGCTGCGGGTCAGCTGGATGGCGGCCGCGGGAAGCGCAGTGGTGGCCTCGAACGCCGACAGCGGCAGCAGGACGAGGATTGCCAGCGTGGTCGGTGCGAGGACGGGTGCGAGAGAGATCCCGACGACGACGATGCCGAGAACGGCGACGGCCGTCGCAGCGACGGGGGCGGCGGCACCGAACGCGGCGGGCAGTGCGGCCCGATCGGCGGCCGTACCCCAATCGCGTTGCCGACGAACCGCGTCGGCGATGACACCGTCGAGCCGACCCGCCACCCGGAGCTCTGGAGCATGTTCGAGCGCCAGCATGGTGGACGCATCCCGAGCCGAATGATGTTGCACGGCAACCTCTTCGGCTGCAGTGGAGGCACGTGCGGCCAGCCAGGGTGCCACCACGCCGGCGACCAGGAGGCACGCCGCGAGTACGGCGGCGGCGGCGGGCGAGATGACGGCGATGACGAGGACGGACGCAGTCGACAGAATCGCCGCCACGGCGATGGGGAGCACCGCGCGGACCAACACGTCGGACAACTCGTCGACCGAGGCGCCGACCCGGGACGCGATGTCGCCCTCAGACAACCGCATCACGGTGTCGGCGGGCGCATGGGCCAACATCCGGTATAGCCGGGCTCGCGTCGAGCCTGCGGCCCGCAGCGCCGTGTCGTGCGAGGCGAGTCGTTCGCAGTAGCCGAGGACGCCTCGGGAGATGCCGAGTGCTCGCACGGCCACGACCGCGACGGCGAGGTCGAGAATGGGTGGCATCTGCCAGGCCCTGGCGATCAGCCAGGCCGACACCCCCGCGAGTGCCAGCGCGCTACCAAGGGCCGACACGCCGAACGCGACGGCCATCGCCAGGCGGGGTAAACGGGGACCCAACAGGGCGAGGCCCGCGACCAATGGGTCGGTGCGTGGTTCAGAGGGGGACACGGATCTCGCCCCCGACCTCGATGACGTGGTCGCCGACGGCCCGGATGGCCTCACGGTGACCGACCACCAGCACTGCGGCGCCCTCGCCTGCGGCCTCGCGGATCGACTGCAGGACATGCTCTTCCCGCGCAACGTCCAGGTGTGCCGTCGGCTCGTCGAGCAACAGGATCGGCCGCTTCGCGCCGAAAAGCCGGGCCAGGGCCAGTCTCTGACGTTGGCCCAGTGACAGGCCGGTGCCGTCGCGGCCGAGGATGGTGGCCAGGCCGTTGGGAAGCGATGTCACGACGTCGTCGAAACCCGCTCGGCGGCAGGCATCGTCGAGATCGGCGAGGGGGCCGAACAGTTCGAGGTTCTCGCGGACGGTGCCGGGGACGAAGGCGGGCCGCTGAGGCAGCCAGGCGATCTGGCTCCACCACTGCTGGAGGTCGATCGCGTTGACGTCATCCGCGCCGACCAGCACGCGACCCGAGGTCGGCGTGACGAGGCCGAGGATGGCGTGGAGCGCCGTGGACTTGCCTGCGCCGTTGGGTCCGGTCAGGACGGTGACAGTGCCGGGCTCGACGTCCGCTGACAATCGGTGTGGCGCGTCGCCGTTGCGGCTGGTGATGCTGATGGCCTCCAGCCGGATCGACGTCGCGGTGGACGTCAGAGACCGGTCCTGGGGAGGTGCGGAATCATTGAGCAGAGCGAACGCCTTCGCCTTGGCCGTCTTGCCGTCCTGCGCCGCGTGATACTCCGCTCCCACGCGGCGCAACGGCCAGAAGACCTCGGGGGCAAGCAGCAGCACGGTCAGCGCTGCCGCCAGTTCCACCTCGCCGAACACCAGCCGCAGCCCGACGCTGACGGCGACCAGCGCGACGCCAAGGGTGGCGAGCAGTTCGAGCACCAGCGAGGACAGAAACGTGATGCGAAGTGTTGCCATTGTCGAACGCCGATGGGCTGCAGCGAGTTCGGTGATCCGGTGTTCGGGTCCGTCGGCACGGCCAAGCGCGCGGAGGGTCGGGATGCCGGAGATCACGTCGAGCAGTCGCGACTGCAGCGTGGTCATCGCCTGAAGGGACGCCGCGGAACGTTCGGCGGTGACCAGGCCGATGAGCACCATGAACAGCGGAACCAGCGGCAGTGCGATCACGACGATAACGGCTGCCTGCAGGTCGTAGCACGCCATCACCATCACTGCGGTCGGGGTGAGCACGGCGGCTTGGACCACTGTGGGCAGGTAACGGGTGTAGTAGGGACGCAACCCGTCGAGGCCCCGCGTGACGAGTACCGCGGCCTCGTCTCGATGCGCCGCGAGTTCGCGCGGTGGGAGCGCGGCGACGTCTGCGAGCAACCGCCGGTTGAGGTCCGCGATCGCCGCGGTCGCGGCGCGTTGGCTCAGACGGGCCTGTATCCAGGTGGTGAGCACGCGAACGGTCCACAGCGCCAACAGAACCCACAGAGTGACCGACCAGTGGCCCACCGTGCGGGACGCGGGCTCGGTGATGATGCCTGCGAGGAGGTGCGCCAGGAGCACGGCGCAGGCGATGGCTGCGACGGTGATCACCACTCCGCAGCCTGCCGTTGCCGCCAGGTGGCGCCGCATCATCTCGGTGGCAGGCCGATCGACGCGGGGATCCGATCGGCGGAGATGCGTTGGCGGAACACCCAGTAGGTCCACGCCTGGTAGCCGATCACCAGCGGCGTGAAGATCAGCGCCGCCCACGACATGATCTTCAGGGTGTACGGCGACGACGACGCATTGTGGATGGTCAGGCTCCAGGCGGGGTTCAGCGTCGAGGGCACCATGTCCGGGTACAGCGAGCCGAAGAGCAAGACCACGACCGCCGCGACGACGGTCGCCGTGCAGCCGAAGGCCCAGCCGTCGCCGCTGCGGCTCCACACCAGCATGACGGCCGAGATCTGCGCAACGACGGCGACGCCCAGCACCCACCACGTCCAGTCCTTGCCGTAGGCAAGTTGGGTCCAGGATCCGAAAACCGCCACGACCACCGTCACCGGCAGCGCGAGGCGACTTGCGAACTGGACTGCGTCGTCACGGACGGCGCCCTCGGTCTTGAGAGCGATGAAGACGGCGCCGTGGAAGGCGAACAGGCTGGCGGTGGCGAGCCCTCCGAGCAGGATGTAGCCGTTGAGCAGATCGGTGATCGAAAGCTCGATCTGTTTGTCCGCGTTCACCGGTAGCCCGTGCACCAGAGCAGCGAACGTGATTCCCCACAGCACGGCGGGTAGCCACGATCCGATCGCAATCGCCATGTCGGCCCAGGCGCGCCACTTCGGATCGTCGATCTTGCCGCGCCACTCGATGGCGCAGATGCGGACGATCATGGCGACCAGGATGGCCAGCAGCGGCAGGTACAGGCCCGAGAACACGGTCGCGTACATCTCGGGGAACGCCGCGAACATGGCACCGCCCGCGGTGATCAGCCATACCTCGTTGCCGTCCCAGACCGGACCGATGGTGTTGAGGACCGCGCGCTCGTGCTGTTCGCGCTGGCCTGCCGGCGCGCGTCGGCCGAAGAACTTCATGAGCATTCCGACACCGAAGTCGAAGCCCTCCAAGACGAGGAAACCGACGAAGAGCGCCGCCAGTGCGATGAACCAGAAGTCCTGTAATCCCATGTCGGCCTCCTCAGTAAGCGAACGACAGCGGTGCGACGTCGGCGTCACCCGGTGGCGTCGGTGGTGCGGGCTCTGCGTCGTGCTCCAACGGGCCCTCGACGACGTAGCGCCGCATCAGCCAGAACCAGATGCACGCGAGCGCGGCGTACAGAGCGGTGAAGACGATCAGCGACGTCAGCACCATGCCTACTGAGTGATGGGAGACACCGTCGGCGACGTTGAGTCGGATCATCTGGTCGCCGGTGGGGTTGGGCACCACCACCCACGGCTGCCTACCCATTTCGGTGAACACCCACCCTGCGCTGTTGGCCAGGAACGGTGTCGGCAGTGCCACCAACGCGAACCAGCCGAACCAGCGTTGGTCGGGGATCCGCCCGCGGCGGGTTAGCCACAGTGCCACCATCGCGAAGAGCACTGGTACGGCCAGTAGGCCGATCATCGCCCGGAACGACCAGTAGGTCACGAAGAGGTTGGGCCGGTAGTCGCCCGGTCCGTAACTCGCCTCGTACTTTTGCTGGAGATCCTTCACGCCCTCCAACGTCACGCCGTCGAAGCGGCCTTCGGCAAGGAAGGGAAGTACGTAGGGGACCTCAATCAGGTGGTTGACGGCATCACAGTTGTTGTGGGTGCCGACGGTGAGGATGGAGAAGTTGGGATCGGTCTCGGTGTGGCACAGTGACTCCGCCGACGCCATCTTCATCGGCTGCTGCTGGAACATGAGCTTGCCCTGGGCGTCACCGGTCAGGAACAGGCCACCCGCCGCGGCCAGCGTCACCAGGCAGCCGAGGATGGTGGCGGGCCGGTACATCGTGCGCGCCTTGTCGTCGCTCTTACCGGCACTGTCACGGGCTCGCACCAACCACCACGCGCAGACGCCCGCGACGAAGGTGCCCGCGGTGAGGAAGGCTCCGAACACCGCGTGCGAGAACGCCGCCGTCGCAGTGTTGTTCGTGAAGAGCGCGACGATGCTCGTCAGTTCCGCGCGCCCGGTTTCCGGGTTGTAGCGGGCGCCCACCGGATGCTGCATCCACGAGTTGGCGGCGATGATGAAGAACGCCGATGCGTTGACCGCGACCGCGACGATCCAGATGCAGGCCAGGTGGACCAGGCGTGGTAGGCGGGTCCAGCCGAAGATCCATAGCCCGATGAACGTCGATTCGAAGAAGAAGGCGACCAGGCCCTCCATCGCCAGCGGGGCGCCGAAGACGTCGCCGACGAAACGGGAGTACTCGCTCCAGTTCATCCCGAACTGGAATTCCTGCACGATGCCGGTCGCCACGCCGAGGGCGAAGTTGATCAGGAATAACTTGCCGAAGAACTTGGTCAGTCGGTACCACGCGGCGTTGCCCGTGATCACCCACGTGGTCTGCATGACGGCGATCAGGGGCGCGAGTCCAATGGTCAGCGGTACCAAGATGAAGTGGTAGACGGTCGTGATCCCGAATTGCCACCGCGATACGTCGAGCGTGTTCATGCGCACCATTTCCCCGGGACTGCCGGCAGTATCTACGACATATTGTAGTAGATGAGTCTACTGCCAGCTCAAGGGCTTAGTTCAGAGGCTTAAGTACTTGCTTCCTCGGTCTTCGTCGGCACCGGCGTCGGCTCGATGGGCTCGATGAGCCCCTGCGTAAGGGCCTCCTGCACTTTGTGCGTCGCCCGGCGAATGGCGATCGCGGCGACGACCTCCATGACGCCGATGACGATCAGCCAGATGCCCACGACCAACGCCAGCGTCCCGATCGAGTCGAACGGAGAGGCCAAGACGACGACGCCGGCAATCAAACTGATGATGCCCACGAAGACGTTCCATCCACGACCCGGGAGCGTGGGATCACTGATCGCGGACACCGTGGTGGCCACACCGCGAAAGATGAAGCCGACACCGATCCAGATGGCGAGCAACAACACTGCGTCGTACAGATGGCGGAAGGCCATGATCGCCAGGATGAGCGACGCCGCACCGCTGATGAACAGCAGAACGCGCCCGCCCGCAGACACGTCGAGACTGAAGGCGAAGAAGACCTGTTGAATTCCGATCAACAACAGGCCCGCGCCGAAGAAGATGGCCGCAACCGTGATCGAGATTCCGGGCCACGCCACGATCGCCCCACCAAGGGCGATCGCCAGTAGACCCGACACGGCAGCTGATTTCCACAGGTGTGGCAACAGAGTTGGGGGAGCAAGGGTCGTCATGCGGGCAGTGTCGCACAACGCCCCGTGATCGGAACCCGATTCACCGCGTTGTCGCTTCGCACGGCACAGATCGACGACCAGCGTTAAGTTTCACCTACCACAGCGCGTCTGCCCGGCTATTGTTCGTTGACGTCGTCGCCTGTGGTGAATGAAGGCGACCCGATGCAGAAAGAAGAGACAACGTGGTAGCTGAACTTCAAGGCCGTCGAGCGAGCTCACGCTGGTGGCGCGGCGCTGCGGTGATCGCCGTATCGGGTGCGCTGATTCTGTCGGGCTGTACCAAGAACACCGACACTGCGGGTCCGACGAAGGAGACCACCGCGGCGAAGGCCGCCAAGGTCGACGACATCGCCAACACCGTCCCCGAGGACATCAAGTCGTCCGGCAAGTTGATCGTCGGAGTGAACGTTCCCTACACGCCGAACGAGTTCAAGGATTCGAGCGGCAAGATCATCGGCTTCGACGTCGATCTGATGAACGCGATCGCGTCCACCCTCGGTCTGACGGCCGAGTACCGAGAGGCGGACTTCGCAAAGATCATTCCGTCGATCCAAGGCGGCACCTTCAACGTCGGCATGTCGTCGTTCACCGATACCAAGGAACGCGAGCAGGCCGTCGACTTCGTCACCTACTTCTCGGCTGGCTCGCTGTGGGCCAAGCCTCAGGGTTCGGACATCGACCCCAACAACGCCTGTGGCAAGAAGGTCGCGGTGCAGTCCACGACCACGCAGGAAGTCGAAGAGCTGCCGGCCAAGAGCAAGGTGTGCACCGACGCGGGCAAGCCGGCGATCGAAATCGTGAAGTTCGACGGCCAGGACCAAGCCACCAACGCCGTCGTCCTCGGCCAGGCGGACGCGATGTCGGCGGACTCTCCGGTGACGCTATATGCGATCAAGCAGAGCAACGGCAAGCTCGAGCAGGCCGGCGAGACCTTCGATTCGGCGCCCTACGGCTGGCCCGTCGCGAAGGGATCCCCGCTGGCGGGATCGCTGCAGAAGGCGCTCGAGCACCTCATCGAGACGGGTGACTACAAGACGATCGCGACGAACTGGGGTGTCGAGGCAGGCATGATCGACAAGCCAGTCATCAACGGCGCGACCAGCTGAGCGCCGGATTCACCCATGAGCGTTGACGTTTCGTCGCCACCCAAGAGCCCCGCCGCCATCGATGCTGTCCCCATGCGGCACCCGTGGCGGTGGGTGACGGCGATCGTCATCGTCATCCTCGTCGCGCTTTTCCTGTACGGCGCGGCGACGAACGACGCGTACGGCTGGAGCACCTTCGGCAAGTACATTCTCGACGAACGGATCGTCTCGGGAGTAACGGTCACCCTCGAGCTGACTGTCCTGTCGATGATCCTGGCGATCGTGCTGGCCGTGCTCTTGGCGGTCATGCGACTGTCGCCGAATCCGGTGTTCCGCTCGGTGTCCTGGGTGTATCTGTGGATCTTCCGAGGCACCCCGGTCTACGTCCAACTGGTGTTCTGGGGCTTGTTTCCGACGATCTACAAGAACATTCAACTGGGCATTCCCTTCGGTCCGACGTTCTTCACCCTGAACATCCAGAACCTGTCGCTGTACTTCCTCCTGGCCGTCATCGGGCTGGGTTTGAACGAGGCGGCCTACCTGGCCGAGATCATCCGGGCCGGGATCAGCTCGGTGCCCGAGGGCCAGTCGGAGGCGTCCACCGCGCTGGGCATGTCGTGGCTGATGACCATGCGGCGCACCGTGTTGCCGCAGGCCATGCGGGTGATAATCCCACCGACCGGCAACGAGTTCATCGGGCAACTCAAGACCACCTCGCTGGTGGCTGCGGTGCCGTACACGTTCGACCTGTTCGGGCGCCAGCGCGATATCTCCGCCGTGCTCTTTCAGCCGATCCCGCTTCTGTTGGTCGCAGCCGGCTGGTATCTCCTGATCACCAGCATCCTGATGGTCGGGCAGTTCTACCTGGAGCGCTACTTCTCGCGGGGCGTCTCGCGCAAGCTCACCACCAAACAACTCGAGGCATTGGCCGACGCGCAGACGCTGGGAGAGGTAGGCCACACATGAGTATCAGCGAGGAGCCGAAGGCGGATCGCGCATGAGTGCGGTTTCCGACGCGGCGGCCACGCCGATGGTCAAGGCCGAGGGCGTCTGCAAGAACTTCGGCGCCCTCAAGGTGCTCAAGGGCGTCACGTTGGAGATCGGGCGCGGTCAGGTGCTGGTGCTCGTCGGGCCGTCCGGATCGGGCAAGTCCACCTTCCTGCGGTGCATCAACCACCTCGAGGTGGTCAACGCCGGCAGGCTCCACGTCGACGGCGACCTGATCGGGTACCGGGAACGGAACGGCAAACTCTACGAAATGCCTCCCCGGGAAGCCGCGAAGCAGCGCCGCGAGATCGGCATGGTGTTCCAGCACTTCAACCTCTTCCCGCATCGCACCGCCTTGGCGAACATCATCGAGGCGCCCATGCAGGTCAAGGGCGTGAAGAAGGCGACAGCCATCGCCCGTGGCAAGGATCTGCTGGAGCAGGTCGGACTGTCGGAGAAGGCGGAGGCCTATCCGGCGCAGCTGTCCGGCGGCCAGCAGCAGCGCGTCGCGATAGCGCGGGCGCTGGCGATGGATCCCAAGCTGATGCTGTTCGACGAGCCCACCTCCGCGCTCGACCCCGAGCTGGTCGGTGAGGTGCTCGGGGTGATGAAGAAGCTCGCCAGCGAGGGCATGACGATGGTGGTCGTCACCCACGAAATGGGCTTTGCTCGTGAAGTAGCCGACCAGTTGGTGTTCATGGACGGCGGCGTGATCGCCGAAAGCGGCAAACCGCGCGAGATATTGAGCAACCCGCAGCACGAACGTACGAAGGCATTCCTGTCCAAGGTGATGTAGAGCGGTGATGCCGGCGGCAGGCGCACCGGACCCCGCCACCCCACTGTGGCGGGCGGCGCAGGTCTTCCGGCTGCTCAGTTGCCTCTATGCCCTGGGTTTCCAGATCGCGATCAACGACGATCTCGAGCGCCCCGCCATCGGATGGGCGCTCTTCGCGGTGCTGATCTCGTGGAGCGTCGCCTGCGCGGCGGCCTACCTCCACGGCTACGGCCGCCGGAGGGCGTGGGTGTGCGCCGAAGTCGTAGTGGTCATCGCCCTGATGCTGTCGACGGAGATCGTGGCCTCCGACCAGTGGGCGCTGGACAATCAGTCCTGGCCGACGACCCTGTGGGCCACGAACGCCACGATTTCGGCGGCGATCCTGTCCGGTCCGGTCGGCGGCATGGTGATCGGGCTGGTGGTGACGGCGGCAAGCGCGGTGCTGAAGGGCCACCTCAGCATCGACGTCGGACGCAATGCCACCGTCGTGATCGAACTCGCGGTCGGCTTGGCCATCGGTATGGCTGCTCAGACGGCCCGACGCGCGCACATCGAGCTGCAGCGAGCGGCCCGGCTGGCGGCATCCCTCGAGGAGCGGGAACGGTTGTCCAGGGAGGTTCACGACGGCGCCATCCAGGTGCTGTCGTTGGTCGCCCGGCGAGGGCGGGAAATCGGTGGTCCGACAAGCGAACTCGCGGAGTTGGCGGGTCAACAGGAGCGGGTGCTGAGACGCTGGGTCAGCGACGCGGGGGCGCGGGTGCCGCAGGGAGTCGAGACCGATCTCGTCCCGATGCTGCGCACCCGTGCCGCTGATCGAGTGTCGATCAGCTTGCCCGCCGAGCCGGTGATGCTCTCCGCCGACGTAGCCGCAGAGATCGACGCGGCCGTGGCCAATGCCCTGGACAACGTCGTCGCCCATGCGGGTGCGGATGCCCGGGCCTTCGTACTTCTCGAGGACCTGGAAGACTCGATCGTGGTGAGTGTCCGTGACGACGGGCTGGGAATTCCTGCTGGTCGACTCGAGGAGGCCGTGGACGAGGGTCGGGTCGGCGTGTCGAAATCAATTGTCGGACGGATGAATTGGCTGGGCGGGAGCGCACGGTTGAGCACGGGGCCAGGAAGGGGAACAGAGTGGGAGCTGACCATGCCACGTTCACCGTAATGGTCGTGGACGATCATCCGATCTGGCGTGACGCGGTCGCCCGCGATCTCGCCGAGGAGGGTTTCACCGTCGTCGCCACAGCCGATGGTGTCGGCTCCGCCCGGCGCCGCGCGGCCGTGGTCAAACCCGACGTGGTGGTGATGGACATGCGCCTGTCCGATGGCAGCGGTGCAGGAGCCACTGCCGAGGTGCTGACCGTGTCGCCGTCCTCGCGCATCCTGGTCCTCTCCGCATCTGACGAACGCGACGACGTCCTGGAGGCGGTGAAGGCCGGTGCCACCGGCTATCTCGTCAAGAGCGCGTCGAAGGGCGAACTCGCGGAGGCGGTTCGGGCCACCGGTGAGGGTCGTGCCGTGTTCACGCCGGGCCTTGCTGGCCTGGTTCTTGGGGAGTATCGGAGGATCGCGCGGACACCGGGCGGCGATGCCACCCCGAGTCTGACCGAGCGCGAGACCGAGATACTCAGGCATGTCGCCAAGGGACTGACCGCCAAACAGATCGCCGAACGGCTCTCCTTGAGTCACCGGACGGTGGAGAATCACGTACAGGCGACCTTTCGGAAGTTGCAGGTGGCCAATCGCGTCGAGTTGGCCCGTTACGCGATCGAGCACGGGCTCGACGAATAGCCGACGACGGGTAGTACTACTCATCCCCTCGTGCGTCAAGGGTGCCACGATGGCGCCATGACCGAACCGGATCAGGCCGTCATCGCCAGGTTGTCATCCGACTTCGCGGCCATTGCCGCGTACTTGGCGAGGGCATCCGTCGACCTGCGGCAGCTCGAGCGCATCGTGACGGAGCGACCGACCCAGGCCCAGCCCCACCCCCACCCCCAACCCCAACCCCAGGCATCGGCGTGGCCACCCGTCGCGCCCACGGTGAGGCCCCCCGTCCCGCAGGCACCGCCGCAGCCGGCAACACCGCGATCGGACGGCTGGATCGGCAAGGCACTCGCGGTGGCGGGGGTTGCCGTCACACTGGTCGGCGTCGCTCTTCTGCTCGTCCTCGCCGCCCAGGCGGGGATCCTGCGTCCGGAGTTCCGGGTGGTCGCGGGCGCGGCCCTGGCGGGCGGATTGATCGCAGCGGCATGGCGACTCCACCGACGGCCGGGTGGTCGCGTGGGTGCGATTGCTTTGGCCGCCACGGGCATTGCGGCCGCGTACATCGACGTCATCGCCGTGACGACGATCTACCAATGGGTGTCGGCTCCAGCTGGTCTGGTGATCGCGGCGGCCGTGGCCGTTTCCGGCCTCATGCTGGCGCGCCGTTGGGACTCCGAGCACCTCGGACTTCTAGTACTGGTCCCGCTGATCGGTCTCGCGCCCGTGGTCGCGGACGGCATCACCCTGCTGCTGGTGGGCTTCATGTTGACGTTGAGCGCTGCCTCGGTGCCAGTGCAACTGGGCAGGGACTGGCTCGGCATGCACGCTGCGCGGATGGCAGTGAGCACGCTTCCGCTTCTCGTCGCCCTCGCATTGTCGAGCTTTGGTTCCAAGCAGTCGCCCCTGCTGGCGGTTGCGTGTTCGTCGGCGGGTGCGCTCGCGATTGCGAGCGCATTGATCCTGCTGCCGCACACCAAGAATGCGATGGCGATGGCAATGCTGAGCGCGGCGGGGACGGTGCCCGTGTTGGCAGCGTCCCTGGCCGTCGACCGAGTCTTCGCTTCGCTGATGGCTGTCCTGCTGTCAGCGGTATTACTCGGGATCGTGCTCGCGGGTGGCAGGCTGTCCATGGTCACCTCGGCGGTTCAGACGATTTGGTCTTTACTGGCTGCGGCGTCGGCCCTCGTTGCGGTGACGGTCGCATTCGACGGCCCAGTGGCGGGGCCCGTGCTTCTCGCGATGGCGGTCGTCGTGGCCGTCGGGGGCCGGCGTCATCAGGTCGCTCGGTGGTGTGCGCTGGGGTTCGGTGTCGTGGGCGGACTGTGCTATCTCGGTTATGCTCCGCTGTCGACGTTGGTCTCGGCGACCGCGCTGGCCACGCCGGTCGCGGTGTCGACGCTCATCGCCAGCCTGCTGATGGTGGCCTGCGCCGTGGCGATCGCATGGTCGTGGCCCAAGGACTGGTCCTGGGCCGCCGCGGCGACGGTCGCGTTGTATGGGATCACCATGTTCGCCGTGACGGCCGGCGTGCTGCTCGGCGGTGAGGCTCAAGGCTTCTTCGCCGGGCATGTAGCGGCAACGATCTGCTGGATTACGTTGGCGGCAGCGGTTTTCCGCTACGCCGCGAAGGTTCCGCGAGCGCAGCGGTCGTTGCCGATAGGTGGCGGGATGGCGCTCGTCGCGGCCGCCATGGCCAAGCTGTTCCTGTTCGATCTCGGCACACTGGACGGTATCTTTCGCGTCGTGGTCTTCATCGTCGTGGGTCTGGCATTGCTAGGCATTGGAGCTGGCTATGCGCGACTGCTCGCGCAGCAGGACGACCGCGAGCTGCAGGCTTAGGGCTGGCTTAGGGCCGACACCCGACGAGGTACCACGTCCGCATGAGGCCCTTGCCCTTGACGTCGATCTCACCACGCTCCTCGAAGGTGAACCGGCCGTTCAAGCGCTCGTAGACGTCGTCGGGCACCTGGATGCGGCCCTCGACGTCGGTCGACTCCATGCGCGACGCGACGTTGACCGCGTCACCCCAGACGTCGTAGAAGAACTTCCGCGCCCCGACGACGCCTGCGACGACGGGACCCCTGGCGAGCCCGATGCGTAGCGGAACCGCACGGCCCTGCGTGTCGACGAGACCAGCGACCGCCTCGGCCATGTCCAGTGCCAGGTAAGCCAGGGCTTCGAGATGGTCCGTGCGCCGCTCCGGTACGCCGCTGACCACCATGTAGGAGTCTCCACTCGTCTTGATCTTCTCGAGGCCGTGGCGGTCGACGAGGGCGTCAAGATCTGTGTACAGAGCGTCGAGGAAGCGCACCAGATCCGTCGGCGAAGTATCGCTCGCACGCTTGGTGTAGCCGCCGATGTCGGCGAACAGGATCGACGCGTCATCGTACTTGTCGGCGATGATGCGGTGCGCTGGATCCTTCAGCCGTTCGGCGACCGAGGCGGGCAGGATGTTGGTGAGCAATGACTCGGACCGTAGGTATTCGGACTCCATGGCCGCCTCCGCGCGGGCCGTCTCGCGGAGCGCGTACCAGACCGTCGCGACCACCAAAACCCAAGCTGCGATCGTGTTGACGACGAATGCCAGCGTGAAGGCCCAGTCGGGCTGTCTGCCGGTGTCGTGGGGGACGAGCCACTCGAGCGCGATCACCGCACCGGCACCGAGCACGGCCAGCACGGAGGCCAACGTGATGTGGTCGATACCGAGCACCAGCACGGCGATGGCCGCGGCCACGACGAAGTAGAAGTGCAGGCCGACCCCGCTACCTACGTACACCGAGGAGGCCGTGATCACGGCGTAGGCCACGACGTAGAACAGGACGGGCGGGAGTAATTCGCCGTAGCGGTAGAGGCGGGGGATGAGCAGGAACACGACGGAACTGGCCAGGTTCATGCATCCGAGCCACCACCCATCCCTGGTGATCAGAAATTGCTGGATGCCGAAGAACGCGGTGACGGTCGCGGCGATCCTCGTCGTCACCGATAGGACGCGCATCTGTCGAGCGACGTTCTGGGCTTGGTGGTGGTTTCGGCTGCGACGGTGCGCTTCGATCGCGACGCTGGGCACGCAGTTGGACCGTCGTACGGGCAGCCTGGTGGCCCTCGGTGCGCCGTTGCCCACGTTGGCCGGCACGAACGCAGCGTACTCTCGCCCGTCTGATTCTGGCCACCACAACCTGCAGGCACACATCGACACGGCGACGAACCGTGGCCTTACCGAGGGTCGAACCCACGCTGCCGACCTTGTGCGCCCTGGCCGAGGCTTATGCGAGAAGGTGCTCGGCCGGCGGTTTTCCTGGTGCCCTCGGTGAGACTCGAACTCACACTGCACGGGTTTTGAATCCGTTTCCTCTGCCAATTGGGATACGAGGGCCTTCGCGTTGCGGTCTCCCACCATAGAGGATCGGCCCGAAGGGTGGTCACGGCCCCGCGGTGGCTGTTCTGCGGTACTCACGCGACAATGGACTCATGACCGGGTCACCGACGGACGCCGCCAAGCCGCACCGTGTCCTCATCGCCGAGGACGAAGCACTCATCCGAATGGATCTCGCCGAGATGCTCCGCGAGGAAGGTTATGAGGTGGTGGGCGAGGCCGGTGACGGCCAGGAGGCGGTGGAACTCGCCGAGAGCCTCCGGCCCGACCTGGTGATCATGGACGTCAAGATGCCACGCCGCGACGGCATCGACGCGGCCGCTGAGATCGCGACCAAGCGCATTGCACCGATCGTGATACTGACCGCCTTCTCGCAGCGCGAACTGGTCGAACGTGCGCGTGATGCCGGCGCCATGGCGTATCTGGTCAAGCCGTTCTCCATCACTGATCTCATTCCTGCGATCGAGTTGGCGGTCAGTCGATTCGGCGAGATCAATGCGCTGGAACAGGAAGTTGCGACGCTGTCGGAGCGGCTCGAGACGCGCAAACTCGTCGAACGCGCAAAGGGTTTGCTCCAGGCCAAGCAGAAGATGTCTGAGCCAGAGGCGTTCAAGTGGATCCAGCGCGCGGCGATGGATCGCCGAACCACCATGAGGCGCGTCGCGGAAGTCGTTCTGGAGACGTTGGACACGCCCGAGACGTAACAACTGCGTTTCTTGACACGCCGTTTCCCCCGATGGCACAGGCGATACTCAGTCCACATACCCCAACATCACGCACCGTTGCGATGTGTTGGCTATGTTCTACCCGAAGGTTCTACCCGAAGGTTCTACCCGAAGGTTCTACCCGAAGCATTCGGCGCCCCGGACGACGTGACCTGCGTCGTCGGTGCCGACAACGTTGACACGGAGGTGACACGTGCGCGGTTCCTTGGCACGTAATGCATTTGCTCTCGGGAGCGCGGGCTTGCTCGTGCTCGGGATGGCTGGCTGCAGCCAGTCGAAGCCGGAGGAGAGTACGTCGCAAGCTGACCTGAAGATCGTCGAGCAGGTGCAGATCGACGAGAACGGTGCCGGGGTCAAGGCGGCCCAGGGCGCAACGCCTGCGGATCCCACCGGTGACGGTAAGGCGACCTGCCCGCCGGTGTCGATAGCGATGGCGGGTGCCCTCAACGGTCCCGACGCCGCGCTCGGCATCAACATCAAGCACGGTGTGCAGTTGGCCATCGACAAGCACAACGCTGCGAACCCCGGCTGCCAGGTGCAGTTGAAGCCGTTCGACACCGAGGGTGATCCGCAAAAGGCCACTGCCGTCGCCCCCCAGATC
>JBBRTH010000003.1:0-132313 GCA_038244615.1 Mycobacteriales bacterium
ATGATCGGATCCTGCTGCACCATCTCGAAGAACGTCGACAGCCGGTCCACCTCGAAGAACTCGCGGGCCAGCTCGGCGGCGAGGTCGAAGCGGAAGCCGTCGACGTGCATCTCGGTCACCCAGTACCGCAGCGAGTCCATGATCAGCTGAAGGGCGTGGGGATGGCCGGCGTTCAGACTGTTCCCGGTGCCGGTGTAGTCCATGTAGTAGCGCTTGTCGTCGTCGACGAGCCGGTAGTAGGCCGCGTTGTCGATCCCGCGCATCGACAGCGTGGGACCCATGTGGTTGCCCTCGGCGGTGTGGTTGTAGACCACGACGAGGATGACCTCGATGTCGGCCTCGTGCAGGGCGCGGACCATGGCCTTGAATTCCTGGACCTGGCCGCCGGGAGTCGGGCTGGCGCCGTACTTGGAGTCGGGCGCGAAGAAGCCGATGGTGTTGTAGCCCCAGTAGTTGGACAGGCCCTTGTCGATGAGGGTGGAGTCATTGCTGAAGTGATGCACGGGCATCAGCTCGATGGCGGTGATCCCCAGCGTCGTGAGGTGCTCGATGATCGCGGGATGGGCGATCGCGGCATAGGTTCCGCGGCTGCGCTCCGGGATGTCGGGGTGCGTCTGGGTGAGCCCCTTGACGTGGGCCTCGTAGATGATCGAATCGGCGTACTCGTGTTGCGGTGGGTGGTCGGTGCCCCAGTCGAAGAACGGGTTGATGACGACGGACTTGGGCATCCTGGCCGCCGAGTCGTCGTCGTTGCGGCTGTCGGGGTCACCGAAGTCGTAGCCGAACAGCGACTGGTCCCAGTGGAACGTGCCGTCGATCGCCTTCGCGTACGGGTCCAGGAGCAGCTTGTTGGGATTGCATCGAAGACCGGCCGCGGGATCGTGCGGCCCGTGCACGCGGTAGCCGTACCGCTGTCCCGGCTCGACGTCGGGCACGAAACCGTGCCACACGAAGCCGTCCACCTCGGGCAGCGCCATCTTCGTCTCGCTGCCGTCGGCGTCGAACAGGCACAGCTCGACGGATTCCGCGACCTCGCTGAAGACGGCGAAGTTGCTGCCCGAACCGTCGTAGGTGGCACCCAGCGGGTAGGCCTTACCCGGCCACATCTCCCGCAGGACCGAGTCCCGGGTTGGGGCGCCGGGCTGCGAGGTCGGTATGACGGCAGGCGATGCGGTGTCCTTGGAACTGGCGGCGGGGGTCAAGATGCACCCTTCTGATGTGGAGCTCGTGAACGGATCAAGCCGACGATACGGCGCGGGCGGGTGCGGTAGCAGGGCGGGCGAGATGCGCGCTCTGGAGGGACGCCGGTTTGGCCACCGGCCCTGAACTGCCCAGTTGTCGCACGTCGCAAACTGATGCCCACGGTGATGTGGTCACCATCACGCTGAATCGCCCCTCCGCGACTCGTGCGCGTTCACCCGCGCTGACCGCGGTGTTCACTGCGCACACATCGCCGAGCCGGGGGCTACGCGATGGCGATCCCGGCCGCGCGCATTTCTGTGATGCACCGTTCGGTCGAGTCGGGGGCGACCCCTGCGGTCAGGTCCAGCAGCACGCGCGTGCCGAAGCCGGCCTCGACGGCGTCGACCGCAGTCGCCATCACGCAGTAGTCGGTGGCGATGCCCACCACATCGACCGCGTCCACTCCTCTCCGGCGCTAGGACACCACAAGTCGCCGGCTGATTCCAACGCTGGCCCTCGCCGCGCCGAGGCGGATCGGCCTAGCCTGGCACGGGTGAAGCTCGCGGCTCTGCGCCTCCGGCAGCGCGACGGCGTGTCCTGCGGACCTGCCGTCGCCGTCGTGGCGGGTGCGCTCCTGAATCCCGGCTACGGCGCCGACCTGACCGACGCCGCCTGGTTCGACGGCGAACAGGGCAGGGTCCACGCGGCAGCGAATCGGCTGTGGCCGCGCGCGCTCGGCACCACGCCGTGGGGGATGGCGAGCACGATCAGCGGACACAGCGCGAGGCATCACGTGCGGTACGGCTGGCGGCTGCTGCGGCGCGGCGACGCACTCACCGACGTGGAGCGAGCGGTGCGTGCGCACTGGCCGGTCGCCATGCTCATCGGCCGAAACCTGCCCCGGGCCATCCCTCGGCACTGGGTGCTGATCGTCGACTGCCACGGCGAGACGCTGCACTGTTACGAGCCGTCGTCGGGCGAGGTGCTGCCGGTGTCCACGGCGGCGGTCCGGGGGGCTCAACTGACTGCTCTCGGCTTTCCCCGAGCGTTCGCGTTCGTGCTTCCGCGGTACCAAGTCTGACGCCAATCGAACATATGATCGAACGGTGGGAGAGCTTCAGTCGATCGGCTATCACGGTCAGCCGGTACAGCAGGCCTTTCGCCGCGTCGATCCGCCGGTCCCAGTCCTGATCGATCTCGCGGCGGTGTTCCCGCGTGAACCCCACCGCGCGGGCGGCTACAACCCGGCGGGCCTGCAGATGCACGCGATCGTCGAGGGGCTGCTCAGCTGCTGGGGGCTGTGCGAACAGGGGTTCTGGTGGGGGCTCGTGACCTACGACATCGCCTACGGCGCCAGCCGCAAGTCCGTCACCCACTGGATTCCCTCCTGGACGCTGAAGCGCAAGGCCGAACACCGCCCGTAGGGTGCAGTGATGGCCCGCAAGCTCGCTACCGCCGACACCGTTGATCTGACGACGCTGCTCGACTTCGTCCGGCCTCGGCATCAGATGGTGCTGACGAGCTTCCGGTCCGACGGATCGCTGCAGAGTTCGCCGGTGACCGGCGGGGTCGACGAGGCGGGCCGGATCGTCATCGCGAGCTATCCGCAACGGGCCAAGTCGGCGAACCTCCGCCGCGATCCGCGCGCGAGCGTGACCGTCCTTTCCGACGACTTCAACGGCCCGTACGTGCAGGTTGACGGTGACGCGGAGGTCATCGATCCGCCCGATGCGGTCGAACCGCTGGTGGACTACTTCCGTGCCGTCACGGGTGAACACTCCGACTGGGACGAGTACCGACGGGCGATGGTTGACCAAGGGAAATGCCTGATCAGGGTCACTCCGGCGCGCTGGGGACCAGTGGCGACGGGCGGCTTCCCGCCGACGTAGGCCGCGCCCTGTCCGCGCGTTCGTAGTGGGCACGCACAGCGGATGAGCCGCTTGCGCGAAGACAATGCACAGCGGCCGCGTTGCGGCGGCTAGCTAGTCAAACTATAGTCTGGACACATGTCCAGAGCGCAGATTCCGACTCTGGTTGCGGTGAAATAGCCATGCGAATTGCCCTGCTGTCGTACCGAAGCAAGACGCATTGTGGTGGGCAGGGCGTCTACGTCCGCCATTTGAGTCGCGGCCTCGTAGAGCTTGGCCACGACGTCGAGGTCTTTTCCGGTCAGCCCTATCCCGAAGGTCTGGATCCGCGGGTGCGTCTGACCAAGGTGCCAAGCCTGGACCTCTACCGCGAACCCGACCCCTTCCGTGTTCCGCGACCCAGCGAAATTCACGACCGCATCGATCTGCTCGAGCTCGCGACGACGTGGACGGCCGGATTCCCCGAGCCCAAGACGTTCTGCCTGCGTGTCGCCCGCATCCTGTTGGAACGTAGAGACGAGTTCGACGTCGTGCACGACAACCAGAGCCTGGGCGACGGTCTACTGGCGATCGCAGACCTCGGCCTGCCCGTCGTGGCGACGGTGCACCACCCGATCACTCGCGACCGCGTGCTCGACGTTGCGGCCGCGAAGTGGTGGCGAAAGCCGTTGGTGCGCAGGTGGTACGGCTTCGCCGAGATGCAGAAGCAGGTCGCGCGCCAGATCCCGGAACTGCTCACCGTGTCCTCCTCGTCGGCCGCCGACATCGCCGAGGACTTCGCCGTCGAGCCCGATCAACTGCACGTCGTGCCCCTCGGCGTCAACACGGAACTGTTCCGGCCGAGCGAGAACCGAGTGCGCAACAGGATCATCGCGATCGCCAGTGCGGACGTCCCGCTCAAGGGCGTCGGTCACCTGCTGCACGCGGTCGCCCGGTTGCGCGTCGAACGTGACCTCGACGTTCAGCTGGTCTCGAAGCTGGAACCCAACGGGCCGACCGAGAAGCTGATCGCCGAACTCGGCATCTCCGACATCGTGCACAGCTCGAGCGGACTGAGCGACAATGAACTGGCCGACCTGCTGGCCTCGGCCGAGGTCGCCTGCATTCCGTCGCTCTACGAGGGCTTCTCGCTGCCCGCCGTCGAAGCCATGGCCAGTGGCACACCGATCGTGGCCAGTCGGGCCGGTGCGCTGCCCGAAGTGGTCGGCGAGGACGACGTATGTGCGCGTCTGGTCCGTCCCGGAGACGTCGACGATCTGACCACGGTGCTGGGCGAACTGCTCGACTCTCCGCTGGAGCTGCGCAGGCTCGGTGCCAACGGCCGCAAGCGTGCCGTCGACGTCTTCAGTTGGGAATCCGTTGCTGCGCAGACGGTTTCGGTATACGAGCGTGCGATGAAACGGGTGAGGGAATGCTGACCGTCGACCTCGACAAGCTTGGCGTCGCCGCGGGCAGCAGCCTCATCGACGTAGGTTGCGGAGCGGGAAGACATTCATTCGAGGCGTTCCGGCGGGGTGCCGATGTCGTTGCCTTCGACCAGGACGTCGCCGAACTCAACAACGTCGACGCCATCCTTCAGGCGATGCAGGAGCAGGGTGAGGCGCCCGCTTCGGCGAAGGCAGAGGCCGTCAAGGGCGATGCGCTCGATCTGCCCTACGACGAGGGCACCTTCGACTTCGTGATCGCCTCGGAGATCCTGGAACACGTCCCGCAGGACGATCGCGCGATCGACGAGTTGATCCGGGTTCTCAAACCGGGTGGCCGACTGGCCGTCACGGTGCCACGCTGGCTGCCCGAGAAGGTCTGCTGGATCCTGTCGGATGAGTACCACGCCAATGAGGGTGGCCACATCCGCATCTACCGCGCCGACGAGCTCCTCAACGCAATTGCCAGCCGGGGGCTGAGGTTCGACCACCGCCATCACGCGCACGCATTGCACTCGCCCTTCTGGTGGCTGAAGTGTGCTGTGGGCGTGGATAAGCCGGACCACCCAGTCGTAACGGCCTATCACAAAATGCTGGTCTGGGACATGATGTCGCAGCCCTGGCTGACCCGCAACGCGGAATCGCTGCTCAACCCGCTGATCGGCAAGAGCGTCGCTTTGTACTTCGAAAAACCGACCGACTTCCAAAGTCGGGCGGCCTGACCGATGCGGCGTCACGAGATCCCTGGTGTACCAGGCGTCCTCACGCCGGAACAATGCCGCCAGACGGCCATGTCGATCGCCGCCACGCAGGAGTCGTCGGGCGCGTTGCCGTGGTTCTTCGGCGGGCACACCGACCCGTGGGACCACGTCGAGAACGCCATGGCGTTGACCGTCGCCGGACTGTGGGAACAGGCTCGGGCGGCCTTCGACTGGTGGCGAAACGTGCAACGCGCCGACGGTTCGATGCCGATCCAGATGCGCAACGGCGTGCTCGAGGACGGCAACAGCGACAGTAACTTCTGCGCCTACGTGGCCACCGGGGTGTGGCACCACGTGCTGATCACCGGCGACCGCGGCTTCGCCGAAACCATGTGGCCAGCCGTCAGCAGAGCCATCGACTTCGTCCTGACCTTGCAGTTTGACGGCGGCGAAATCGCCTGGGCCAGAAGCGAATCCGAGATACTGCCCGAGGCGCTACTGACCGGCTGTGCCAGCATCTACCACAGCATCCGGTGCGCCCTGGCGTTGGCGAACTACATGGGCGAATCGCAGCCGGAGTGGGAGGTGGCCGTCGGCAGCCTCGGCCACGCGATCGCCGAACACCCAGAGTCGTTCAACCTCAAGGACGACCATGCGATGGAGTGGTACTACCCGGTGCTGGGTGGAGCGCTTCGCGGACCTGCAGCCAGGGCCCGCATCGACGACCGGTGGGCGCGTTTCGTCGTGCCCGGTCTCGGCATCCGCTGCGTCGATCACCGGCCGTGGGTGACTGGCGCGGAGACGTGCGAGTTGGTGATGGCACTGGACGCGATCGGTGAGTCCGCTAGGGCGCGAGAGCAATTCGCTGCCATGCACCATCTCCGCGAGCACGACGGCTCGTACTGGACGGGACTTGTCTTCTCCGATGGCAAACGCTGGCCGGTCGAGCGCACCACGTGGACGGGCGCGGCGATGATCCTCGCGGCGGACGCGCTGTCCTCGACGACCGCGGCGAGCGGCATCTTCCGCGCCCACGACCTTCCGCGCGGCCTCGAGGGCGACTTCGACTGCGCCTGTGCGGCCAGCGGCCGCTGACGAGGCGCCCAGCTGCTCAGCGGGCTCGGTCGTGGTGTTGAAACCGGTTCCCGCCACTGCGTTTAGCGCGATACATGGCGGTGTCGGCCGCTCCTACGAGATAGTCGACCAGTGGCTTGTGCTGGCGGGCGGTGATACCTTCGAGCCGAGCGCAGGCCGTGCCGACGCTGGCAGTGATGGGGATGGGAAGGTCGGAAACGGCTGAGCAGATCCGATGTGCCAGCGGGCCGGCGTCGGCGGCATGGGACGTGTCGGCGACGATGAATTCCTCTCCGCCGCTGCGCGCGATGACCGCCGTGGAGCGCGTGCTCGCCCGCAGGGCGTTCGCCACCTCGACCAGCGCGCGATCGCCGGCTACGTGACCGTGGCGGTCGTTGATCGCCTTGAAGTCGTCGAGGTCGATCACTGCCACCAGTAGAAACATGTCGAGCGCAGGTCTGGCCACCACCAGGCCCAACGTCTCGAGCTGAAACGCGCGTCTGTTGCAGAGATTCGTCAGCGGATCGAGGTCCGCGCGCACGAGGTCGTTACCCAGCGCGCGGATCAGGACCTGAATGGCAAGGCAGAACGCGATGTTGACTTGCAGTACGAGGAACAGATCGACCGCCGCCAGCGCAAGGTGTCCTTGTGACGCCATCCTGATTGCCGCGTATAGGGCCACACCGGCCGTGATCGTGAAGTTGTAGGCGACGTACTTGGAGGTGTGGAAGAACGCGAGGTAGCCGCCACTGGTCGCGAAGGCGATACAACCGACGAGCGAGGCCATCGGATCGGGGTAGGCCAGGCAGGCCAACGCGATCGAGGTGTTGGTCACCACGGCAAACCCCACCGATTGAGCGTGGGTCGGCCATCGCACCGTCCAGAGGATCACGCCGGCGACCCCGCCGGCGAACGCCGTCCACATCATTGCCACGGGAAACGCGTCCCGCGGACCGTCCGGGCTGACCAGCAGGGCTATCAGGCACAGCGCGAGCGAACCTGAGATCGCCGCCAACATGATGCGGGTGGGACCGCTGATGCCGCGCGCGTGGAGGTAGCCGCTGAGCCAGTCGTAGTGACTGGGCTGCAGCCACCATCGTTTGAATGCTGAAGCCACGTTCGCCCCCGGTGTCGTTGACCGAATTATGCCCGACCGTTTCCTTCGGACGGGGGGCTTTGCTGAGCAAGGAAATCGGGCAACCGTTGGTCGGGTGTGCGTCGACGCGTATGCAGCGGAGCATCGGTAACGTCGTCAGCAGGGCAACCTTCCCTCCCGCCCACACCGGCAGCAAGGAGCCCACCGCCATGCAGCGACCCAACAATCACAACCGATGGGAATTGCGCACCTGCGCGCGTCGGGGGCACGCTACCTACGCGCCCGACGACGACGCCCTCGCTCAGCGGCTCAGCGGAATCACCGGGCTGGGCGAAGTGTGGCGCTGCCTGCGCTGCGGCGACTTCGTTGCGGGCCCACCTATGGGCGCGGGCCCGCGGCGGGCGCACCGCTCGTCATCCGCGGGAAGGCGCTGCGCCAGGCCATCATCGTGCGAGCGCTCGCGGTGGAGCGCTGGATCCGCGCGTTGCTGATCGCCCTCGCGGCCTGGGCCGTCTGGAGGTTCCACGGTGCGCAGGGGTCCATTCAAGCCGCGTTCGACCGCGATCTGCCGCTGCTGCGCACCTCTGGCATCAGGGTCGATCAGATGACCTTGATCCACGAATTCGAAAGGGCTTTGGCGACCAAGCCGTCGACCCTGGTCCTGCTGATCCTCGCGTTGGTCGCCTACGCGATGCTGGAACTCGTCGAGGGCGTCGGACTCTGGTTGCTCACCCGGTGGGGTGAGTACTTCGCGGTGACCGCGACCTCGGTCTTCCTCTTCCTCCCGCTGGAGGTGTTCGACCTGACCAAGGGTGTGACCCCGACCCGCGCCGTGACGTTCGCAATCAACGTGGCCGCCGTGATCTACCTGCTCGTCTCGAAACGGCTGTTCGCTCTCCGCGGTGGGCGCACGGCCTACGAGGACGAACGTCGTGGTGAGCAGCTCCTCGACGTCGAAGGGGCCGCTGCGGGAAGCTGACGAGATGGGCGTTAGTCCAGCGTTAGTCCAGTGCCTCGCCCGGGGTGCCCGACAGCCGTTCGAGAATGCGCATCGAGCCCATCGCCGAGACCTCCCGGAATGCTCCGGTGTCCAGTGCGCGGCGGTACACCCGGTACGGAGCCTGCCCGCCGTCGTCGGGGTCGCGGAACACGTCGTGGATCACCAAAGCGCCGCCGACCGCTACCCACCGCGCCCAGCCGTCGAAGTCCCGCTGCGCCGCAGCGTCGGTATGTCCCCCGTCAATGAACAAGAGCTGCAACGGGGTTCGCCACGACCGCGCCACCAGTGACGACGTGCCGACGACGGCGACGACGTTCTCGTCCAGTCCGGCGGCGTCGAGGGTGTGGCGCAACGTCGGCAGGGTGTCGAAGAGTCCCGTCACGTCGTCGACCATCGAGGTGTCGTGGTACTCCCAACCCGGCTGGTGTTCCTCGGAGCCGTGGTGATGGTCGATCGTGTAGAGCACCCCACCGGTCTGTTGCGCCGCGGCGCCGAGCATGACCGTCGACTTGCCGCAGTAGGTGCCGATCTCGACACCGACGCCATCCCGCAGGTAGGTGACCGCCGCGTCGTACAGGGCGCGGCCCTCGTCGGCAGGCATGAACCCGATGACCTGCTCGGCGAGGGCGAACAGTCGCGCGGCGGGCGGTGGCAGGGCAGTCTCGGTAGACCTCATGGAGGTCAACGTACCGTTGCTGGTGGATGACAGTTGTAGTAGCGTCCAGACATGTGTCCGATCGGGCCTTGGAGTCGACTCGGCGCCGTCTGACCGCCAAACAGGCCGACACCGTGGATCGCCTCGGTCGAGCTGCGGTAGACCTTCTCAATCGCGAGGGATTCGCAGGCCTGACCATGCGGCGCGTCGCCGCCGAGGCGGGTGTCGGGGCAGCCACCGCGTACACCTACTTCTCGTCGAAGGAACACCTCATCGCCGAAGTCTTCTGGCGCAGGCTCGCGGGCGCACCACCGGCGCCACATGACTCCGACGATCGCGCCACCCGCGTCATCGACGTACTGCAGCACATCTCGCTTCTCGTCGCCGACGAGCCGGAGTTCGCAGGAGCGGTGACGAGCGCACTGCTCGGCAAGGATCCCGACGTCGAAGTGCTGCGGCAGCGAATCGGCCTCGACATCAGGGAGCGGTTGGCTGCGGCGCTGGGGCCGGAGGTCGACGAGGACGTCATCGACTCGCTGGAGATGCTGTGCTCCGGCGCGCTGGTGCGCGCTGGGATGGGATACGCGTCCTACCAGCAGATCGCGCAACGACTGGAGAAGTCGGCCCGCCTCATCTTGAACTAGGCGTCAGGCCGAGGATGGCGCGCGCGGCGGTGACGGCGGGCTCCACGACTCCCCGTACGTCCTGGTCGTCCTCGACGAGCAGCGCGGTCAACTCGCGCAACCCCCCCAGCAGAATGAGCGCCAGCTGCCGTGAGATCGGCGCCAAACCGGCGCGTTGGAATCCAGGGCTGACGCTGATGCCGACGAGCATGTCGGTGAGGTGTTGCATGGCAAGACGATTCAGCGGACGGGCCAGGTCGCCGAGCGCCGGCGCCTCACGAATCCAGCTCAACGTGATGGCGGGACGCGATTCGATGTGTTCGACGTAGGCCCCGACTGCGGCGCGGACCTGTTCGTCGGGCGTCGCCTCGACGTCGACTGAGGCCGTGATGTGCGCGACCAAGTTCTCGTTGTTGGCGGCCAGCAGTTCGACGAAGCACTTCTCCTTGCTGGCGAACTCGTCGTAGAAGGTGCGCTTTGAGGTCTTGGCGCTTCGGACGACGTCGGCCACGGTGGTGGCGCGGTAGCCACGATCGGCGATCGAATCGGCCAGGCCGTCGAGAAGTCGGCGGCGGAACGCGTTCGCCCCCGCGGTCTGGGGCGTGTCGTCCACTGCAGTTGCCGCGGTACTCAATTCGACGTCACCTCCGCCCTTGTGCTTATCCGGTACTACGCGGTACCGTACTACATCACGCAACGGTACGGCGGAGTACCACGACAGTCTGGAGTGCTCGGTGAGCGAAGCGACCATCGCAGAAGACGTGGAAGTACCCAGGATCAGCGCTTCGCGTGCCATCAACCTGCCGCCACGTCCGCGGCTGCCAAACTTCATTCAGGGGGCTGGCTTCCTACTGTCGCGCCGCCGAATGGTCGAGCACATGACGCGTCGCCACGGCGAGGTCTTCACGCTCAAGGTGCCGGTATTCGGAAACATGGTCACCGTTGCCGATCCGCACATCGCCAAGCAACTGTTCGCGGCCAACACCGACGACGTCGGCAACATCCAGCCCAACCTCAGCCGGATTCTCGGTTCGGGTTCGGTTTTCGCCCTCGACGGTGCCGAGCACAAGCGACGGCGCAGGCTGCTCACGCCGCCCTTCCACGGCAAGAGCATCAAGAACTACGAGGTGATCTTCGAAGAGGAGACGCTGCGGGAAGCGGCTTCGTGGCCCGAGGGGCAGAAGTTCGAGTCGCTCGAGCCGATGATGCGGATCACGCTGAACGCCATCCTGCGCGCCGTATTCGGTGCCGACGGTGAGCAACTCGACGAGCTGCGCCGCATCATCCCGCCCTGGGTGACGCTGGGGTCCAAGCTCGCCGTGCTGCCCGCCCCGTCACGCACCTACGGGCGCCTCACCCCCTGGGGCAGGCTCGCCGCGTACCGTCGCCAGTACGACGCCGTCATCGATCGGCTGATCGACGCGGTCAAGGCCCACCCGAACTTCGACACCCGTGACGACGTCCTCACGCTTCTGCTGCGCAGCACCTACGAGGACGGATCGGCGATGTCGAGGCGTGACATCGCCGATGAATTGCTGACGCTGCTGGCCGCGGGGCACGAGACCACGGCCGCGACCCTCGCCTGGGTGCTGGAGCGCGTGACGCGGCATCCGCAGGTGCTTCGCCGGCTGGTGGAGGAAGCCGAGACCGACGACAACGAGTACCGCCAGGCCACCATCCTCGAGGCGCAAAGAGCACGCACGGTCATCGACTTCGCGGGGCGTCACGTGTACGCGCCCACGTTCGAACTCGGCGAGTGGGTGATCCCTAGGGGTTATTCGATATTCGTCGCCATCGACCACGTCCACGGTCGCACCGAGGACTTCGAGTCACCCGAACGCTTCGACCCCCAGCGCTTCATCGGAAAGCGGCCGTCGACCTTCGCGTTCATCCCGTTCGGCGGCGGCACCCGCCGCTGCGTCGGCGCGGCGTTCGCCAACGTGGAGATGGACGTCGTGCTGCGAACGGTCTTGCGCCACTTCACGATCGATACCACGACCGCGCCCGGAGAGAAGGTGCACTCGCGCGGAGTGGCCTACACGCCGAAGTCCGGCGGTCGGGTCGTCCTGCGTCGTCGGGTCACTCCGCTGGCCTAGAGCTAGATGGCGCGAGCAGACGCAAACTCGCCCTGGCACGCCGCCTTTGAGGGCACTTTGCGTCTGCTCGCGCAGCGGTTGCCTCCTACTGCGAGGCCGTTTCGCGCTTCGGCAGCTTCCACCCCGCCCGCGGGAAGTGGCAGGTGTACCCGTTCGGGTACTTCTCCAGATAGTCCTGGTGCTCGGGTTCGGCCTGCCAGAAGTCGACCGCCGGAGTGACCTCGGTGACCACCTTGCCGGGCCACAGGCCCGAGGCGTTCACGTCGGCGATCGTGTCCAGCGCGACGGCCTTCTGCTCGTTGTCGGTGTAGAAGATCGCCGACCGGTAGCTGCTGCCGACGTCGTTGCCCTGGCGGTCCTTCGTCGTCGGATCGTGGATCTGGAAGAAGAACTCGAGCAGCGCGCGGTAGTCGGTCTGTACCGGGTCGTACTCGATCTCGATGGCCTCGGCATGCCCGGGATGGTTGCGGTACGTGGCGTTGGCGTTCTTGCCGCCCGTGTAGCCGACGCGCGTCGACACCACACCTGGCTGTTTGCGAATCAGATCCTCCATGCCCCAAAAGCAGCCGCCTGCGAGGATCGCGGTCTTGGTCGTCATGTCTGTGCCTCCCGTGTTGATTCCCCGGTCGCTTCGCTCCGGCCCGTCGGTGTCGAAGAGCGTCGTGAACTCGCCGTAGCCCTCGGCCTCGAGGTCGTCGAGATGGATGAATTTCAGCGAAGCCGAGTTGATGCAGTAGCGCAACCCTCCCGCTTCGCGCGGGCCGTCCTTGAACACGTGCCCGAGGTGGCTGTCGCCGTGCGTCGAGCGGACCTCGGTGCGCAGCATCAAATGCCTGAAGTCACGCTTCTCGAGGACGTGGGTGGATCCCTCGGGCCCCCGAATCGGCTTGGTGAAACTCGGCCAGCCCGATCCACTCTCGAACTTGTCGGTGGAGGCGAACAACGGCTCGCCGGACACCACGTCGACGTAGATGCCCGGCTCGTGGTTGTCCCAGTACTCGCCGGTGAACGGTCGCTCGGTGCCGCTCTTCTGCGTCACCTGGTACTGCTCCGGCGACAGGGCATTCACTGCCGCCGGGTTCTTGTTGTAGGTCCTTGGGTTCGTAGCTGCCACTGGTCCTCCTCGAAGTTGGCACTCGTATAACCTGACGTGCCCTTCAGAAAGTTCCCCACTACTGCTCGGCTCGAACCCGGTCGACGACGTCGATGATCTGGTCGGCGACGGCCCGGGGTTGGTACAGCATCTGGTTGTGCCCGGTTCCCGGGATAACGACGTTCACGGTGCCGAGAGCGGCGGCGAGCATGTCGTTCGCCTGATGGATCTGGGCCTGCGTGTAGTTGTCCGGCTTCAGCGCGGATGGCGCCGAAAACGTGTCCGCGCTCAACACGATCGCGGGCACTCGCGGCAGTGGCGGGGCGGCGGCAATGGTCGCAAGCGCGTCCTCGGCGAGGATGGCCTCGTCACCGGGAGCGACCGTCTGGCCGTCGGCGTTGAAGGCCAGGTTCTGGTCGGGTCTGCCGAGACCCCAGAGGAACTCAGAGGTGGGTTCGGAGAACACCAGACCGCTGACCAGTTCCGGATGCTGACGCGCGAGCAGGTCGAGGATCAGACCGCCGTACGAATGGGCGACGAAGACCATCGGCGTCAGAAGCTGCGCCGCGCCGATGAGGCTGACCACGTCGTCGACGTCGGACTGCACGGTGTGCGGCTGGGGCACGGGCGTCGACCGTTCGTCACCGTCCGGCCGGGTGTTGGGTCGGTCGTAGACGCAGATCCGCGTCGTCCGCGCCACGAAGGGCTGCGCGGAGTCGGGAGTCGTCGCGACCTTGGCCTCGTCGATGAGGTCGTAAGGCGACGAACGGATCGGGTCGCCCGTGGGGACGGCGGCATTCCACGCCTCGGCGTAGCTGCCCTTGCCCGGGATGACGAACACTGTCGGGGAGCCAGGAGGGGCGATGCCCTGGCAGTTAAGGAAGAGGCTTCGGCCGCCGCCGATGTCGACGAGACCGGCGAGGTCTTCTGCGGACGCGACGGGCGCGGTCAGTAGCGCGGCAGCGGCGCCGGCCGCCGCCGCTCGCAAGACGTTCACGCCAGGGACGATACGGCTGCTCGACAAAAGCAGGTAGAACGTGTTCTAGTTCTGGGTGTGACGGGCAGCACTTTCAGCCGCGACGAGTTGACCGAGGCATTCGCCGGCTTCGAAGCCACGGTGGCCGGGGCCGCCCAGACCCGCGACTGGGACCCATGGGTCGACCAGTACACCGAAGACATCACCTACGTCGAACACGCGGCAGGCACGATGTACGGCCGCGAGCAGGTGCGACCGTGGATCTGGAAGACGATGGAGAACTTCCCCGGCAGCTACATGACGTCGTTCCCGTCGCTGTGGACCGTGTACGACGAAGCGACGAACCGCGTGTTCTGCGAACTCGACAACCCCATGCGCGACCCCGGCGACGGCACGATCATCAGCGCCACCAACATTTCGATCGTCACCTACGCCGGCGACGGGAAGTGGTGCAGGCAGGAAGACGTCTACAACCCGCTGCGCTTCGTGGCGGCCACCGTGAAGTGGTGCAAGACGGCCAAGGAACTGGGCACACTGCCCGACGAAGCGGATGCGTGGATGCGCCGGTTCGGTGGCGCCAGGTGACGGCACTCGTCATCGGTGCCAACGGCTACCTCGGCTCACACGTCACCCGACTGCTGGTGGCCGACGGACAGGACGTGCGCGCCATGGTGCGCGCGGGCGCGAACACCCTCGGGATCGACGACCTCGAGGTCACGAGGTTCGTCGGCGACATCTGGGACGACGCCGTCCTGCGCGACGCGATGACCGGCTGCGACGTCGTCTACTACTGCGTCGTCGACACCCGCGGTTGGCTCAAGGACACCGCCCCGCTCTTCCACACCAATGTGGAGGGCACCCGAAACGTGCTCGAGGTCGCCTGCGAGAACGGCATTGCCGTGGACCTCGAGCGCTTCGTATTCACCAGCAGTTACGTCACCGTGGGACGCAAACGCGGTCGCACGGCCACCGAGGACGACCCGATCGTCGGCGGAGGCGAATTGTCGCCGACCAAACGGCTCCGCGGACTGACGCCATATGTCCGGTCGCGAGTGCAGGCCGAGAACCTCGTCATGCAGTACGCCCGCGACCACGGACTGCCCGCCGTCGCGATGTGCGTATCGACGACGTACGGCGCCGGTGACTGGGGGCGCACCCCGCACGGCGCGATCATCGCGGGAGCTGCATTCGGCAAGCTGCCGTTCGTGATGAGCGGCATCGAGCTGGAAGCCGTCGGAATCGACGACGCCGCAAAAGCTTTGATCATGGCGGCGGAGAAGGGGCGAGTCGGCGAGCGCTACCTGATCTCGGACAAGATGATCAGCAATGCCGAGGTCGTCCGCATCGCCGCAGAAGCCGCCGGGGTGCCGCCGCCCGCCAGGTCCCTGCCCCTGGCGATGTCGTGGGCGCTGGCGGTGCTCGGCAGCGCCAACGCGCGACTGAAGGGCACCGATGAGCAACTGTCGATCGGCTCACTGCGATTGATGCGTGCCGAAGCACCGGTCGACTGCACCAAGGCCGGGCGCGAACTCGGTTGGCAGCCACGGCCCGTTGAGGAGTCGATCCGCGAGGCCGCCAGGTTCTGGGTGGGTCTGCGGGAGGCCAGGCGCAAGAGCAAGCAGACGGGCTGACTCGCCTTTGACGCTGACTGCACGCTTGTCTACGGGGTCACTCGCGAAACGTGTACGACAAGCGTGCAGTCAGCGTCCGCTTGCCAGTGGTCGAGCCCGATGAGCGAGTGACCTTGCCGTCGAGCGCCACGGCAGCCGCACCGCAGAGACCGCGAGAACGGTCGATACGGCGCGCAAGCACGCCGATGATGTCGGGCGGATCGTGATCAAGGTCGGGGCATTCGTTGCCAGTTTTTGGCGAAGTGTCGCCAAGGTCTGCCGGGGCATCGCATCCTTCGGATGACACATCGTCAGCGCGGTGCCGCCGGCACTTCGACTGCTCGGCGCCCTGGCGTTGGCCGCATTTCTCAGCGTCGCTGGATCGTTATCTCTCGACGACGCCTTCGGAGCGACCTGCGCCATCGCGTTCGTCCCCGGCTTTTCGCGTGCGTTCGGTGTCGTCGCGCACCGTTGGTACACAGGTCTCGGCGAAGAACGCGGGCTCCGCAAGGACGTGAAGAACGCGACCACCACGGCGTTGGACCTCCCGCGCTCGGTCGAACATGTCGACGGCAAGCTGGCATTCGCGCTCAGCGCGTTCGGAACAGAGCGGCACCAGGCACCAGCGCCCGGACTCCAGCAAGCCCTCGCACGAACGGTGCGCGAGTCAGGCTTCGAGGCGGTCGCGGACGGTGGATATCCGTTGTTGCAGTTCCGATTCGGTGATGATCCCGCGGACCATCAGTGAGTGCGCAAGAGAGACCAGTTGGTTCTCCGGGTAGGGGAGTGCTGAGTAGATGGTCGCCGACAACGCGTCCTCTTCGTCGCGACGATCCTTGAAGCTCGGCGCCGTCGTGTCACAGGCGGCGTGATCGAGTGCGTCGCAGAGGCCGTCGAGGCTGGTCTTCCATGGCGGCACGGGGTTCTCGACGCCGTGCTTTGCCGCCATCCTCGGCCACACCTGATTGCGGTCGACGATCTGCTTCAGGGACTCGCTGTCGACGGCAGCTAGCGAGGCCCGCTCGGGTGCGCTGCTCACGTCATTCTCCGGTGGGATGCATTGCGGCACGGGTATCGGTGATGACGTTGGTGGTCACACCCGCCTTCGGCAGCGCAACACCGATCAGGCAATCGCGGGTGATGATCTCGACCAGCTGATCCTCGGTCCAACCATCGGTGCCCTGCGGGCGCATCGGCATGACCATGAAGCGGTGCTTCTGGTTGGAGTCCTGAACGCGCACTTCGATGTCGTCGCCCAGGTAGAGCCCGAACTCCGCCAGCACTTGGCGGGGCCAACGCACGAGTCGACGTCGATAATTGGGCGTCCGGTACCACTCTGGAGAATTTCCGAGGATCGGTCGCGGATAGCACGAGCAAAGGGCACACACGATCACGTGGTGCACCGTGGGCGTGTCCGCGAGGATCTGAAACGCCGTGAAATCACTTGGGGTGCCGAAGCCGGTCGGCTCGAGCCAGTCGACGCCGACTTCTTTGCTCGCGGTCATCGGCTCGGTGAGCGCAAGCTCGTTGAAGTCGGGGTCGAGCCATGCACGGGCGACCAACCGTGCGGCCGGGGTGGGACCGATCTGCTCGGCGAATTCGGTGAAGAGCCGGTGCTCCCCGGCGGTGAAGATGCCCTTCTCGATGCATAGTTCGCGCAGCGCGATCTCCAGGACCTCGAAATCGGTGATCTCGTCGACCATGGGCTTGACCGTGCGGTCGTGGTCATGGTCGTGGTCTGCGTGTGGGTCTGTCATGCTCGTCCGTTCATAGATCGGTAGACGACGGTGATCAGTTGGCGGCTTGGAGCCAGCGCTCGGGGATCTCGGTTCGGAGACTGTCGGTTGCGGGTCCCTTGAAGTCGTCCCACAGCTCGGCCATGCTGAAGCGGACGACGTAGAACCACTCGGGCTTCGCGTCTGGAATGTCCCAGGTCTCGTCCTCGGCGGCGGGGCTCTCGTAGGCCACGGCGGCTATCTCACCCTGGGCGCCGCGCACGTATTCCGGTGTGCGCGTGTAGAAGAGCACCGGCAACTCCCGCACGACAACCAGGTCGCCCACCGTGAACTTCGGCTCCCCCGCCTTACCCGCATAGACCTGCGGATCGCCCTTCCCCTGCGCGTGGACGATGTGGCTGTTGCGTGTGACCTGAGAACCATCGCCTTCGAATTTGGGGCGCGCCTCCAAGGTCTTGCCCGCGAGCCCGCCGGAGTAGCGCTCCTTGACCTCGGCCATTCGTTCGGTGAGTTCGGTGAGACCGATGTGATGCTTCTCGACCAGCACTCGCGCAACGGACAACAGCCAACGGCCGTAGTACGGGAAGCCCAGATACACGGCGCGCTGGACATCGACGTTGCCGATGCGGCGCCGTTCCTCGGACAACCAGATGCCCCGCCAGGCAAGGACTTCACAGATTACATAGGTCATGTGTTCCCAGTACTCGTAGTCCTTGTTCTCGTACTTCATCGGAGCGTCGGGCTCGCCACCGACGTCGTGTACGGGCTTCATGTACGCGACGAATCGGGCGTGATCGAGCATGTCCGGAGTGGGTGCGTCGGGCAGCTCGGGGTAGGCCGATTTGAGCCGCGCTACGAGTTCGAGTTGGGTGGCACGTTCAGCTGCGTTGCTCATCGACCGTCCTTCGTTGCCGAATGTGCTGACTACTCGAGGTGTTGGTGCGCATGGATGGCGGTGAAACTGGATGGATACCAACGCCCCAACGGTCGTAACTTAGCATCGGCGCTTGTGGTGGGCAATGGTGCGGATCGGCGAACACGTCGAGAGCGGGGCATGCCTTGTCGCGACGCTGACGAGCCTCATAGCTGCCAGCTACGGGGCGCAAAGTTCCAGTGGCTGGCGTCGTGCTTGCTCAGCGTTTGAACCTCACGCGAAGCCCGATCCAGTCGAGAGATTCCCTCATGCCCTCACGAATTCATGCCCTCACGAATTCATGCCGCACCCGCTGTCGTTGACGTCCTCACCGTGTTCTGTACTTCGCCGCCATTCGGTCCCCGTCGGGATGGGAATGACGATCCCCGTATTGGCGATACCCGAGGCACGCGGAGGCGCGGTGGCATCGCGGGTGCGTGCTCTCGCGCTCCCCGCGGCGGTCTTCGTCGCCGTTGACGGCAGGCCCAACTGCTCACCACCCCGTACGGTCGCTGCCTGGCCGTCAAGCGGGTGCTCGTCGTCGCCGTGCTCGTCGTCGTTCCCTTCCTCGGGGGCTCCGCGCGACCGAAGCCGACTGGCCCAACGTCGCTGGCGTCGACCTGTCCGTCTTCGGTACCGGTCTGTTCCTCGTCGTGCGCGTTGCGTTCTCGCTGTGGTGGGGCTCCTGTACTGCCGATGTCTGGACGACGGCACCGTGGCCCGACGAGTCGGTCACGACGTCAGCGGTCAGCCCACCCGAACCGTGAGCAGCTCAGCCGTGCATGATCCACTGCTGCGCTGCATCGGTCTGCCCCGCCGGAAAGTGTCTGATCTCCGCTGACACGAAGTGCGTCGCCAAATGCTCTGCGACATCGCCCAGGTGGGAATCCGTGACCACCGCGACCTTCTTGATGTCCTTCTGATGATCTCGAACGAAGCGGAAGTGAGTGACCATCGCCCCGAAACTGTCCCAGCCCGGGAACTTCGGGGCGTCGATGATGACGCCGGCGAGGCCGCCAGTCGTTTCGATCTGTGGGTCGACGATCTTCGCGAGGTCGACGAAGTCGGCTTCCTCGAACGACGATTCCGGCCGTACGTGCACGATGGAATGCTCGCTATCAAACTCGACGTCAATCATGTTGCGTTCCTTCGAGATCGTGGCGATGCGCCGGTGGGGTGCCGTTCCCATCCACTCGAGCTACTGGCAGCGAGCCTTCATGTCGCGCATGGGCTGGCGGATCCCCTCGAGATCTGACTTCGTCTGCGGATTGTTGTCGAGGTAGGCCTTCGCCTGGTCGCGGCTCTGCTCCCTGGGTTCACCCTTGAGGCTGGAGAAGAATGCATTGACGTCGGGATGGGTGAACATGTACACCGACGTTGCGGCCGCGACTCCGGCAGTGATCTGCTCGAAGTCTCCAGCGGAGCAGCCCGGGACCGGCGGGGGCGGTGGGTCGGCAAACGCCAACGGTACGGCGGCGACGAGCGTCGCGCCGGCAATGACGCCGGCACCGATCGCGGTGGCCAGTGCGCGGCGTGCCGAACACGCAGATAACACCATCTCAATCTCCTAAACTCTTGATGCTCAACCGAAGAGCTCCACGATCCGTAGTGAGACCTGGTGACCTCGGTATCGGTCCCGCCCCGTCAGCGGCGTCCGCCACCGCCACCGCCACTAACGCCACCACCACTAACGCCACCGCCACTAACGCCGCCGCCACTGACCGACCCTCCACCGGAGGAGCGATCGGGTTGTAGCGCCGTGCTGCCGCCGGCAGGATTGAAGTACCACTCGTTGTCATAGGGATACTGCTCGCCCGGCGCGGACACCGATGGCGAAAAATCCGATGAGCCGCCGTTGCCTTGAACGTCGCCACCCTGGCAGATGGTGACCGCTGGGTCGCACGAGTCTGCGACGGCGAGGGGTGCGCCGACGATCGCGATCACGCCACCCACGGCCATGAAGGCGGCCGCTGCCCCGAATTGTCCGAATCGCATGATGATTCCTTCGCCTATCCGAACTTCCATTTCATCCACGCGAACCCTACGTTGCCCGCGCACCGGTCGAGCGGACAGGGCATTAAGACCCTAGGAGCGGGCCTAAGTGCCCATGTGAGGCGGGCCGAGAACGGAGTCAGCCCATCCGCCCGGCGTCGACCAGTCGCAGCACGGCCGCGCCCTCCTCGTCGGAGGCCTCCAGGTCCACCTCGACCTCGAAGCCCCAATCACGGTCACCCGCAGGGTCATCCAGAATCTGACGGACCTGCCAGACGTCGGGCTGCCGGTCGATGAGCAACATCGCCGGACCGCGGGCGTCGGCGCCGGTGCCGACGGAGTCGTGCTCGTCGAAGTAGTCGCCCCCGACCTCCGCCCAGCGCTCCGACGTCCAGCCGGATTCGCCGTCCAGCAAGCCGAGGTCGTACCAGCGGCCACGTGCGAACAGTTCCACCCGACGAAACAGCGCATTGCGCACCATCGCGGTGAACGCCCGCTCGTTGCCGGTCAGCGGACGTGGGCGAGCCGGCACGGCCACCGGGGCCTCCAACGGTTGGTCGGGGTTGGTGAGCTGCTCCCACTCGTCGAGCAGGCTCGAATCCACCTGGCGGACAAGCTCGCCGAGCCACTCGACGATGTCGGTGACCTCCTCGGTCCGTGCTGCGGCCGGCACCCCCGAACGCAGCGCCTTGAACGTGTCGGACAGATAGCGCAGCACGGCACCCTCGGAGCGGGTGAGCCCGTAGACGCTGACGAACTCCCGGAAGGTAAACGCCCGCTCCCACATCTCGCGCACGATGGACTTCGGTGACAGTTGACCGTCGGCGGCCCAAGGGTTGCTTTGCAGGTACACGTCGAAGACGTGCCCGAGCAGGTCCGCGAGCGGTTTCGGATAGGTGATCTCGTCGAGCAGTGCGATCCGTTCGTCGTACTCGATTCCCTCTGCCTTCATCGCGGCCACGGCCTCGCCCCTGGCCTTCTTCAGCTGGGCCGACAGGATTTGGCGCGGATCCTCGAGCGTCGCCTCGATCACCGAAACGACATCCAGCGCATACGTTTCCGACGCCGGATCGAGCACGTCGATCGCGGCGAGCGCGAACGTCGACAACGGCTGGTTCAACGCGAAATCGGTGGGCAGGTCGACGGTCAGGCGGTAGCGGCGTCCGTCGGCCTCGGGTTCGTCGAGCCGCTCCAACACGCCTGCCTGCAGCAGTGAACGGGCGATGCCGACCGCCTCGCGGATGTGCTTCAGTTGCCGCTTGCGCGGCTCGTGGTTCTCGGTCATCAGCCGCCGCATCGCCACGAACGGGTCACCGGGACGGTCGACGACGTCGAGGATCATCGCCGTCGACACACGCATGTTGCTGGTCAGCGGCTCAGGTAGCGCCTCGACCAGGCGGAGCTGGGTCTTCTCACTCCACGGCACCATGCCCTCGGGCACTTTGCGGCGCACCAACTTTCGACGCTTCTTCGGGTCGTCGGCGACCTTGGCGAACTGCTTGAGGTTTTCCACCTCATGCTCGGGCGCCTCGACGACGACCGTGCCCGCGGTGTCGTAGCCGGCGCGTCCGGCCCGTCCGGCGATCTGGTGGAACTCGCGGGCGTTGAGCAGTCGAGTGCGGGTGCCGTCGTACTTCGACAGCGCCGAGAAGACCACCGTCCGGATCGGCACGTTGATGCCGACGCCGAGAGTGTCGGTGCCACAGATGATCTTGAGCAACCCGGCCTGCGCTAGCTGTTCCACCAGCCGCCGGTACTTCGGCAGCATTCCGGCGTGGTGAACGCCGATCCCGTGCCGGACCAGTCGTGACAGCGTCGTTCCGAACGCCGAAGAAAAGCGGAACTGGCCAATGACGTCGGCGATCGCGGCCTTCTCCTCCTTGGTGCTGACGTTGACGCTCATCAGTGCCTGCGCCCGCTCCAGTGCCGAGGCCTGGGTGAAGTGGACGACGTAGATGGGCGCCTGCTTCGTGTCGAGCAGGTCACCGATCGTCTCGTGCATCGGCGTGGTCGCGTAGTAGTGGTGCAGCGGCACGGGGCGCTCGGCGTTGGCGACCAGCGCCGTCGGCCTGCCGGTGCGACGGGTGAGGTCCTCGCGGAGGAATGTGACGTCACCGAGCGTGGCCGACATCAGCAGAAACTGCGCCCTCGGAAGTTCCAGCAGCGGCACCTGCCAGGCCCAGCCGCGGTCCGGATCGCCGTAGAAGTGAAACTCGTCCATGACGACCAACCCGATGTTGGCGTCAGCACCCTCCCGCAACGCGGTGTTCGCCAGCACCTCCGCCGTGCAGGCGATGATCGGCGCCCGAGCGTTGACCGAGGCATCCCCGGTGAGCATGCCGACGTTGGCCGCGCCGAACACGTCGCAGAGGGCGAAGAACTTCTCGCTGACCAGGGCCTTTATCGGCGCGGTGTAGTAGCTCGGCTGGCCCGCGGCCAGCGCTGCGTACAGCGCGCCGATGGCCACCAGCGACTTGCCCGAGCCGGTCGGCGTGGCCAGGACGACGTTCGCGCCGCTGACCAGCTCGATCAGCGCTTCCTCCTGCGCCGGGTACAGCACGGTGCCACTGGCTTCGGCCCATGCGGCGAAGGAGGCGAACAGCTCGTCCGGGTCGGCGGCCTTCGCGCGCAGGGCGGAGAGGTCGTCCGGATCGTCGAGCAGGGCGGGTGCGGTGGCGGTCATCTCAAGCAACAGCGTGCCTGACGGCCATTACGTTCCCGCCGACTGCACTCATGTTCGCGGGGTCGCTCGCGATTCGCGTGCAACATGGGTGCAGTCGGCGGAGCGGGTCGCGCGCCTGCCAAACTCATATGGTGCCTCTCGTCAACGGTCACATCTCGCACTGGCTCGACAAGATGCCCTCGCCGCGTTCGTGGCTGCCCGGGGACAGCGACGCCGACGTCTGCATCGTCGGCGCCGGCTATACCGGCCTGTGGACCGCGTACTACCTCAAGCGGGCCGATCCCTCGCTGCGCATCACCATTCTGGAAGCGCGCTTCGCGGGCTTCGGCGCCTCGGGCCGCAACGGGGGCTGGCTGTCGGGCCTGGTGCCCGGCGACCGCCACGCGATGGCTCGCGAGCACGGGCGCGACAGTGTGCTGGCCTGGCAGCGGGCGCTCAACGAGTCGGTCGACGAGGTGACCGACGTCGCGGCCCGCGAGGGCATCGACGCGGGCATCGTCAAGGGCGGCACCCTGCAGATCGCCCGCAACCCGGCTCAGGCGAAGCGGCTCGCCGCCGAGCTCGCCGAGGAACGCGACTGGGGTAACGAGGGCCTTCAAGAGTTGACGACGGCCGAAGCGGCGCGACGCATTCGGTTCGACGGCGTGGTCGCGGCCTATCACACGCCGCACTGCGCACGCATCCAACCGGCCTCCCTCGCGCGGGGTCTGGCCGACGTCGTGGAGGGACTCGGCGTGCAGATCTACGAGCAGTCGCCAGTCACGGAGATCGCGGCGGGTCGAGCCATCACGTCGAGGGGCACCGTCAAGGCGCCGATCGTGTTGCGCGCCACGGAGGGCTTCACCGCCGCGCTGCCCGGGCTCAAACGGCGCTGGCTTCCGATGAACAGTTCGATGATCGCCACCGAGCCGATCGATGCCGACGTATGGGAGTCGATCGGCTGGGACGGTCGTGAAACGGTCGGGGACATGGCGCACGGTTTCTTCTATGCCCAGCGCACGGTCGACGACCGCATCGCGATCGGTGGTCGCAGCGTGCCCTATCGCTACGCGTCGCGGACCGACGTCGACGGCAAGGTTCCGGCGCGCACGATTCGGCATCTGAGCGACGTGCTGCACGACGTCCTGCCGCAGGTGCGCAACGTCCCGATCGCCCACGGCTGGTGCGGCGTGCTTGCCGTCCCGAGGGACTGGTCGGCGGGTGTCGACCTGGACCGGGCGACCGGACTCGGCTGGGCCGGCGGCTACGTCGGCCATGGCGTCACGGCGACCAATCTGGCCGCGCGGACGCTCGCGGATCTGGTGCTGAACGAGAAGACACCTCGGACCGAGTTGCCGTGGGTCGGTCACCGGTCGAAGACCTGGGAGCCCGAACCGTTGCGCTGGCTCGGCGTCCGCAGCCTCTACGTGGCCTACAAGGTGGCCGACCGGCACGAGTCAGGCGGGCGCGCCACTACGTCCCCGATCGCGGGCGTCGCCGATCTGATCACCGGGCGGCCTTAACCCTGAGACGACTCCCCCCGTCGCTTCGCTCGCGCCCCATCAGGCTGCCGCTTCTGCCTTCGCCTTGAGTCGCTGCAGCGTCAGTTCGATGTGCTGGGCGTTGGCAGACGTGCGGTCGGTGACACCCGTGGCCATGCCCGCCGGCTTGCGGAACCAGCCCGGCCGCCGATCCCAGGTCTGCTCGGTGACCTGGCAGCCGCCGTCGACGGGTTCGATGTCGTAGCGCCAGTGCGCCACCGGGACGATCGAGCTCTTCACGTCGAAGGCGAACACCCGGCCCGGCTCGGCGTGGGTGACCGTGCACTTGGTGGTCCACTTCTTGCCGCCGTTGGAGTTGTGACCCTTGAACACCGCCCCGGGCTGGGCGGCGTCGCCCTTGTCCCATTCCATCGCGTTGGCCTCCTCGGCCAGCATCGCCATCGTCGGGAGATCGGTGATGAGGGCGTACACGTCGGCGCAGCTGGCCGAGATCGTGACCGATGCCTGGGCCGTGGGTTCGCTCATGGCGTGATCGTAGCCAGGGGATCGTGATCGAAGCTAGAGGAGGATGAGGAATTCAGGGCCCGCCCCGCGTACGTTGGCTAGATCATGGCCCAACGCGCAGTCCACCAGCCCACCGCTGAACACCCCATCACCGTCACGCCGACCGGTCGGCACGTCGTCGTCCGCGTCAACGGCGAAGTCGTCGCAGAGACCGACGCCGCGCTGACCCTCCAAGAGTCGACGTACCCGGCGGTGCAGTACGTACCGCTCGCCGACGTGTCGCCATCGGTCCTGACGCGCACCGACACCACCACCTACTGCCCGTACAAGGGTGAGGCGAACTACTACGACGTGAGCGCAGCTGGCGCCACGGTGGGCGACGCCATCTGGACCTACGAGCAGCCGTACCCGGCGGTCGCGCAGATCGCGGGGCACGTGGCGTTCTACGCGAACAAGGCCGACGTCACCGTCGCCTGACACGTTTTCGGCCTAACCTTTGGCGGTGCCCAATTCCGCCGGCGTGACGCGCAACGTGGACTTCGCGAGGCCTGCCAGCCCGACGATGACGCTGTCGCCGCAGCGCCGCGGTCCCGGTGACCCGTGCTACCAGCTGGTCGAAGGCGCGATCTGGAAGACCAGCCTGCTGGCGAGTGGACCCGTCAGCGCCCGCATCGTGACGTCGGGGACGACGACCGTCGACTGTGAGGCGTGGGGAGACGGCGCCGGTGAGTTCGTCGAGCGACTGCCCGCGCTGTTGGGCGTCCTGGACGATGCGACGGGCTTCTCCCCCGAGGAGCCGACCATCGCCGCCGCACACCGCCGCGTCCCTCACCTTAGCCTCGGTCGCACTGACCGTGTGATGGAAGCACTGGTGCCTGCCGTGCTCGAGCAGCGGGTCGCCGGCAAGGACGCGTTCCGGGCCTGGCGGCTGCTGGTGACCAAGTTCGGTGCGCCTGCCCCGGGCCCCGCCCCGGAGCGCATGCGCGTCCCCCCGCCCGCGGAGGTCTGGCGGCGCGTGCCGTCGTGGGAGTTCCACCGCGCGAACGTCGATCCCGGCAGAGCGCAGACGGTCGTCGGTTGCGCGCACCGGGCGGCCGCGCTGGAGAGGCTGTCGTCGCGCGCCCCCGAAGATGCCCGAGCGGCGTTGATGACGCTGCCGGGCATGGGGGTGTGGACCGCCGCCGAGGTCGCTCAGCGTGCCTGGGGCGACGCCGATGCCTTGTCCGTCGGCGACCACCACCTCTCCAATGTGGTCGGGTCGACGTTGCTCGGGCATCGGATCGACGACGAGGCGATGGTCGAGCTTCTGGAACCGCTACGGCCGCACCGATATCGAGCGGTGCGGCTGCTCGAGGTCAGCGGCATGGCGCGCAACCCCCGATTCGGGGCGCGCCAAGCCATTCCGAATCTGCGCGCGCTCTAGTCGCCGAGGCGCTCTAGTCACCCAAGCGAGCGGCGACCCAGTCGACCAGTGGCCGGGCGGCCTTCCAGTCGGCGCGGACCGCATCGACGAAGGCGGGAGTGTGGATGATCGGCTCGAAGCCGTAGTCCTTCGTGATCGTCAGCGAGCGGTGCCGCAGCAGGTCGATGCGCGGGTGGTCGGCGTCATATCCTCGCGGTGAGGTCTTGAGACGATCGCCGCCGACCGTGAAGCCGGCCCGCGTGAGCTTGGCCAGAATCTTGCCGAGTTGATCGCCGGTCAGCTCATTGGCGATGGATGCCCGGATCCGGCCGAGGTCGGCGGCACTCGCGTCGTAGAACCCTGCCCCGGTGCGGACGCCGCGCGCCGCGAGTTCGACGTACCACCCGCAGGCGGGACCCGCCCCGATGTAGGCGCCCTGATGCGTCTTGTAGGGCGTCTTGTCCTTCGCGAACCGGACGTCGCGGAACGGGCGGAAGACCTTCGCCCTTTCGAAACCCGGAGCAGTGCCGAACTCAGGCTCGAGAGCCGTGAGCAGAGCAGTCATCGGTGCCTTCACGCTCGTGAGGTAGACCTCCTTGTGCGACTCCCAGAACGACTTGGTGTTGTCGATCTCCAAGTCGTCGTAGAAGTCGAGGGCGGCCTCGGGGAACCCCGTGAACCCGAGCGTCGACTCCGTCACCCGGCGAGCGTAGCGAGTTGTGGCGCGTCTGCATCATTTCCCCCCGCGAAGGGTGTGTAACCCGCCGTCAACACGGGTACGACTCACGTCAAGCAAGCAAAAGAGGAGATGTGCGCATGCCAGGATTCACCATTCCAGGAATTTCGGAAGAGGACGCCCGCGAGATCGCTGACCTGCTGCAGAAGCAGCTCAGCACCTACAACGACTTGCACCTCACCCTGAAGCACGTGCACTGGAACGTCGTTGGCCCGAACTTCATCGGCGTGCACGAGATGATCGATCCGCAGGTCGAGCTGGTCCGCGGGTACGCCGACGAGACCGCCGAGCGGATCGCCGCATTCGGGGTTTCGCCGCATGGCACGCCCGGCGCCATCATCAAGGACCGCACCTGGGACGACTACTCGGTGGGCCGCGACACCGTGCTCGCGCACCTGGCGGCTCTGGACTTGGTCTACACCGGAGTCAACGAAGACACCCGCACGGCCATCCACACCCTCGAGGATCTCGACCCCGTCTCCCAGGACATGCTGATCGGGCACGCTGCGGAACTCGAGAAGTTCCAGTGGTTCGTCCGCGCGCACCTGGAGAGCGCCAGTGGCGACCTGTCCAACCAGGGCGCGACGACCGAGAAGAAGGCGGCGCAGACCGCAAAGAAGAAGGCGCCGGCCAAGTAGCTCAGGCCACCTAGCCCAGGACAGTAGCTAGCCGGGAACGGGCCCGCACCCCTGGTGGGATGCGGGCCCGAGAACCGGTTGACGTTGACTCAGTTCACCTCCTCATCCAGTGCGTCGTCGCGAACCGGACGGTCGGCGAGCTCTTCATTGCGGCCGAACAGGAACGGATAGGCGGCGCCTGCGATCGCTGCGCCGACGAGCGGTGCCAACCAGAACAGCCAGAGCTGAGCGGGCGCTCCGTCGCCGTTGAAGAACGCGACCGCGGTCGAGCGCGCCGGATTGACCGACGTGTTCGAGATCGGGATCGAGATGAGGTGGATCAGGGTGAGGGTCAGCCCAATGGCCAAGCCCGCGAAGCCCTTCGGCGCGCGGTCGTCGGTGGAGCCAAGGATGACGAGCAGGAAGACTGCCGTCAGGATGATCTCCGTGAGCAGCACCGCCGCCAACGAATAGCCACCTGGAGAGTGGTCGCCGAAGCCGTTGGCCGCCATGTTTCCCTTGGCCGTCCAACCGTCCTTGCCCGAGGCGATCACGTAGATCACCAAGCCGGCCACGACGCCGCCGATCACCTGCGTGATCCAGTAGGCGGGCAACGCCTTCCATTCGACACGCTTGGCGATGGCCGCGCCGAGCGTCACCGCCGGATTGAAGTGGCCACCTGAGATGGTGCCGAACGCGTAGACACCCGTCAGCACGGTCAGGCCGAATGCCATTGATACACCAAGGAACCCGATCCCGAGTGCCGTGCCGTCTGAGGGGAACTTGGCGGCGAAGACTGCGCTGCCGCAGCCTCCGAGGACCAGCCAGAAAGTGCCAATGAACTCGGCTGCGAGCCGATGCGTCATTGTTGGTGCGGTCATCGAAATAGCCTTCCCGGCAGCGCGTCGCTGAACTACTAGTGCACTGAGGGTCGCACGCGGCCAAACACTTTCGGGACGTTCGATGCCGAATCTTGTCCCGATGGTGACCATGTTCACTCAGACGTCACTCGCCCATCGCGTGTTCGTCGACGGGGTTGTTGCGCGAGACGATCAGCGGATCGGTCTTGGTGAAGGGGAAGGTCGGCAGGTCGTCGATGTGGACGTTGAACGTCGCCGCGAGCACTTCTCGGGAGTACGCGGACGCCGAAGCTCGGAAGCCGATGTCGCCAGGGGTCGGCTGGTCGAAGAAGATCGCGAAGTGGATCTCCGGAGAATCGATGACCTCGATGTGGTGCGGATAGGCGCGCGGGACGAAGTACACGTCGCCCTCGTTGAGGTACCAGGTGTCGAGGGTGCCATCGGGATCCATCACCGTCATGCGCGCGTTGCCTTGATGCACGTAACCCATCTCGGCGGTGATCGGATGCCAGTGCGGCTCGCGCATGCCGTCCTCGCGGATGCGCAACGAGTACATCGACAGATCCTTCAGCGCCGGCCAATACTGAACGCGCGCAAGGCGGGCCGAACCGACGGCGATGCCGACGCCTGGGCTCTGGGCCTCGACGTTGAACTTGTGCGGATCATCGAAATGAGCACCTGCGGGCACGTCTGCATCGCCCGCGCGGGCGGCCAGGGCAGGCGCGGTGGTGGCGCGACGAATCTTGCCGAACTCGGACGCCGGTAGGTCGTACGTGTTGCCCAGGACGGCATCGGTCATGGCGCCGAACGACGCGGCCAACCCGAAGTCCTCCGGCCGTTCGCTGCGGAAGGAGAGAATGAATTCGGCGGGGTCCTCACCGATGTTCTCGATGTGGTGCAGTGAGCCGGAGTCGATGTGGAACATCTCGCCTGCAGTGATGGTGAAGCTCGCGAACCTGTTGTAGCTGTCGAGCACCGACACCAGCGACGTGCCGGAGACGCAGTAGGTGAGTTCGTTGGCGTTGGCGTGCCAGTGGGGGGTGCGCATCGCGCCGGGATTGAGGACGATCCGCTTGATCGACATGCCCGACAGGATGGGCAGGGTGTCGGCCGTGACGCGTCGAATGGAGCCGAGGTCGGACTCCTCGAGGATCTCGCCTTCGATCAAGGACGTGGCGTGCCTGCCGTGAATGCTCGTCATCGTGATGCCTCTCGTTCGCCCCGGTTACCCGCAAGAGAAGGTAGTCCACTACTCACGACCTGTCGGTCGGGATTGCTTACGTTCGATGAACTGGCGGCGCGTTGGGTGCCCCCATCCGCGGGCGGCGTCGTCAGGGGAGAACAAGGAGCAGGCCATGACATCCCCGAACGCGAACTCGCTGCCCACGACGAAGGTGGCGGCAGGTGGCATCGCAGGCGCTGTCACCGTGGTGCTGGTGTACGTCCTCGGCCTGGCCCACGTCGTGCTGCCCGCCGAAGTGGGATCCGCCATCACCGTGCTCTTCTCGGTGGCGGCCAGTTACCTGATCAGGGACAGGGCCGTGGTCATGCACCCGGCTACCCGAACTCGTCCTTGACGATCCTGGACTCGCCGCGTCGCTCCGCTTCGGCGCTCTCCCGATTGAGCCGTTGGGACTTGTAGATCGACACGCTGCTGCGCGTGATCATGAGGTAGGCGATGCCGACGGTGATCATCGCACCGGGCAGCACGGAGAAGGATCCGGTCATCTCGGCGACCATGATCATCACGGCGAGGGGAGCGTGGGCGACGCTGCCGAAGCAGGCCATCATCGCCACCACCACGAAGACGCCCGGGCCATCTGGAACTCCGGGCAACCCGGCGAGGTCGGCCAGCCGCCAGATCGCGGCGCCGACGAAGCCGCCGATCACCATGCCAGGACCGAAGATTCCGCCCGAACCGCCGGTGCCGATCGACAGCGACGTGGCGACGATCTTGGCGAGCGGCAGGATCAGCACGATCCACAGGGGGATCGTCATCAGGGTGTCCCTGGCCGACGCCAACTGCACCCAGCCGTAGCCGCTGGAGAGGATCTGCGGAATCAGCAATGCCAACAAGCCGACGAGCAACCCTCCGATGGCCGGCTTGATGACCTTGCCCCCGGGCAGCCGGCGGGTCAGTGCCACGGTGCCGTAGAACACCCTGGCGTAGAGGTAGCCAAAGGCTGCGGAGACGATTCCGATCAGCAGGAACCACCCCAGCTGCGTGGGCACGAACTCGTAGTCGGGTGCGACGAAGCCGAACAACGGGTCGTATCCGAGGAAGGCGCCGTAGATGGCGTAGGCGGTGCCCGAGGTGATGAAGCCGGGAACCAGCGAGCGGTAGTCGAAGTCTTCGCGGTAGACGATCGACGCGGCCAGCACCGCGCCTCCCAGCGGCGCGCCGAAGATGGCGCCGATGCCCGACCCGATACCCAACGACACCGCGACGCGTCCGTCGACGTCGGTCAGGTCCAGACGCCGAGCGAGAAGTGAGCCGAAGCCCGCCGAGATCTGCGCCGTCGGCCCTTCGCGGCCAGCCGACCCGCCGGAGCCGATGGTCAGTGCGCTGGACACCATTTTCACCAGCACCGCGCGTGCTCGGATCGACCGCGGGTCGGTGTGGACCGCCTCGATCGCACTGTCCGTGCCGTGCCCCTCGGCCTCCGGCGCGAACTTGGCGACGATGAACGCCGACACCAACGCGCCGCCGAAGGTGACCAGGGGGATCGCCCAGGCCCGGTCGAAGCCCGTCGAACCCCGATCGCCGCCGTCGGCAGCGGCAGTGGGCGGTCGATAGCCGCCGAGGTCGCCGAGCAGAAACTGCCCCGCGTACTTCAGCGCCAGATAGAAGACCACCGCACCGAGGCCGGCGATGACACCGATGGAGATGCCGAGGATCAACCACTTGCGCAGATAGCCGGAGTTCCTGACGAAGGCGCCTACCCAGCCGCCGGTGCTGCGAGCCTGGGCCATGCGCGGATGCTAGCAGCGGTAGGCGGTCATCCGGGCGATGATGGCGACCTTGCCGTCGCTGCCGATGGCGTGTGAGTCGGCCACTCCGGTGCGCCGACCGATTCGCAATGCGGTTCCGACGTAACGGGATTGGCCGCCCGAAGAACGGGCGCAAGTCACCCGAAGGGATGCGGTGGTCAGCAGGTCGTCTGCGCGACCGGTGTTGACCACCGCCGGGGCGACCACTTCGAGTCCGGCAGAAGCGATGCCGCCGTTCACGACGTTGATGCTGTTGTCGAGCACCGGGTCGGCTCCCTGCGGCAGGACGTGTGCGTCGCCGTCCCGATGAGGGTCACCTGCGGCCATCCTCGCCGCCAACCCGATCTTCGCCGCCATGGCACCGTCGGGTGCCGGCCACCCGGCGAGCTGACCCGGTGCCTTGATGTAGTAGGACCGCACGGTTCCGGTGCCGATGAGCTCACCGCCGACGGTCAGGTCGCATTCTCCGAGTCCGATCGTGGACTTCGATCCCACGAACCGGGCGGAGCCGACGACGGGTGCGTCGGGGTGATCGGCGATGACGGCTGTGCACGTGGGACCCAGTTCCAGCGTCCGCACTGATCACCGTCCACTCGTCCTCGTCCCTGCGGTAGTGGTTGATCAGTCCGTATACGGGCATGCTGGCCACGCCGCGGCCGGGTGCCTCGTCGTCGGTCTCGATGCCGAACCTGCCGATCGGGGTGTTCTGTGGGTGGCGCATCGCGTTTCAGCTTCCCTCGTGCGCCATTGGCCTGCGCAGGGGAGTTCGGAGGCCTCACGCCCGCTTCCGCGGAGTGCTCGAGACCAACTCGAATCGTTGCCCGGTGCGGTCGGCGATTCGGTTGTTGCGCGTGTCGTACCGCCCGACACTGCAAAACCTCTGGTGGGCAGCGGTATACAACCTGGTCGCTCCTTCGCCGTCGGCCGTCGCATCTAAGAATCTGATCAGGCTTTTTAGCAAATTGCTTTCACGCTGTAACGGCACGTCAAGTGTCAATGCCATTGCTCATGGCAAAGGTGACAACATGGCGGGAGTGTGAATTCCCCGCGAGTAGGCGCTCGGCATCGCAAATCGTTCACTGTTCAACCGCGGCAACGGATTTCGTCGTCAGCGTCTACGTCCCGACACCACCTACGTCGACGCGTCCGACCCGCTTGGTTAGGCTTGACTAAGTTGGCATGTCAGGCGGGGTTTGTCATATCGTTTGACCACTCGAGGCGAGTGGGGCAGTTCCGTCGTTCAACGCTGCACGTAGACATACCCATCGCCCGCCGGCAGCAGCCGTCAATTGCGGCTGCCAGCATCAGGCTTCCAAGCAGTGTGAAGGGGCAGGTGGGAATGGCGCCCAGCGACCAAGGGCATAGGCAGGGGCTATACAACCCCGCCTACGAGCACGACTCCTGTGGCGTCGCGATGGTCGCCGACATGCACGGGCGTCGCAGCCGCGACATCGTGGACAAGGCCATCACCGCGTTGCTGAACATGGAACACCGTGGTGCCCAGGGCGCCGAGCCGAACACCGGCGACGGCGCCGGGATCCTGCTGCAGGTTCCCGACGAGTTCCTTCGCGCAGTCTGCGCCGAACGGGGGGGCTTCGACCTGCCGGAGCCGGGCAGCTACGCCACGGGCATCGCGTTCCTTCCGCAGTCGTCTCGGGACGCCGCCGCGGCCTGCGAGTCCGTCGAGAAGATCGCCGAGGCCGAGGGGTTGGCTGTGCTCGGCTGGCGGGACGTGCCGACCGACGATTCATCCCTCGGCGCACTGGCTCGCGACGCGATGCCGACCTTCCGTCAGGTGTTCATCGGCCTAGGCGAGCGAAGCGACGGGAAGGGTTCGAGCGCCGACCCCATGGACCTGGAGCGTCGTGCCTATGTGGTGCGCAAACGCGCTGAGCACGAGCTGGGCACCAAGGGGCCTGGCCAGGACGGTCCGGGTCGCGAAACCGTATACTTCCCAAGTCTTTCCGGTCAGACGCTCGTCTACAAGGGCATGCTGACCACGCCGCAGCTGAAGGCCTTCTACCTCGACTTGCAGGACGAGCGCCTCACCAGTGCGCTGGGCATCGTCCACTCCCGTTTCTCGACCAACACGTTCCCCTCCTGGCCGCTGGCGCACCCGTTCCGGCGCGTAGCCCACAACGGCGAGATCAACACCGTCACCGGTAACGAGAACTGGATGCGGGCGCGCGAGGCGCTCATCCGCACCGACGTCTTCGGGTCGTACGACGACGTCGACAAGATCGTCCCCGTCTGTACGCCAGGGGCATCGGACACCGCCCGCTTCGACGAGGTGCTCGAACTGCTGCACCTGGGTGGACGCAGCCTGCCTCACGCGGTGCTGATGATGATCCCCGAGGCGTGGGAACGCCACGAGAGCATGGACGGGCGTCGCAGGGCCTTTTATGAGTACCACTCTTCGCTCATGGAGCCGTGGGACGGCCCGGCCGCCGTGTGCTTCACCGACGGCACGGTGATCGGCGCGGTGCTCGACCGCAACGGGCTGCGCCCTTCGCGTATTTGGGTCACCGAGGATGGGCTCGTCGTGATGGCGTCCGAGGCGGGCGTGCTGAACCTCGACCCGTCGACGGTGGTGCGCAAGATGCGCCTGCAACCCGGCCGCATGTTCCTGGTGGACACCGCCCAGGGGCGCATCGTCTCCGACGAGGAAGTCAAGGCCGAACTGGCCGCCGAGCAGCCATACCAGAAGTGGCTGGACGCGGGCCTGTTCCACCTCGGCGATCTGCCGCCTGGCGACTACGTCCGCATGCCGCACGACCGGGTCGTGCTGCGGCAGCAGGCCTTCGGCTACACGTACGAAGAACTCAACCTGCTGGTCGCGCCCATGGCGCGCACCGGTGCCGAGGCGCTCGGCTCGATGGGCACCGACACTCCGGTCGCCGTACTCTCGGCGCGGCCGCGGATGCTCTACGACTACTTCCAGCAGCTGTTCGCCCAGGTGACCAACCCGCCGCTGGACGCCATCCGTGAAGAGGTGGTGACCAGCCTGCAGGCCACCGTGGGTCCGGAGGGCGACCTGCTGAACCCGGACGCGAACTCTTGTCGCCAGATCGTGTTGTCGAACCCGATCCTGCGCAACGCCGAACTGTCGAAGCTGATATGCGTCGACCCCGACCACGAGATTCGTGGCCACAAGCACGGGCTGCGCGCCGCGGTGATCCGCTGCCTGTATCCGGTGGCCAGGGGCGGTCAAGGTCTGCGGGAGGCGCTCGACGACGTCCGTGCGAAGGTCTCGGCGGCCATCCGCGATGGTGCGCGAATCATCGTGCTGTCCGATCGCGAGTCGAACGATTCGCTCGCCCCGATCCCGTCGCTCCTGAGCGTGTCGGCCGTGCATCACCATCTGGTGCGCGACCGCACCCGCACCCAGGTCGGGCTGGTCGTCGAAGCCGGCGACGCCCGCGAGGTGCACCACATGGCCGCCCTCGTCGGTTTCGGAGCCGCCGCCATCAACCCCTACATGGCCTTCGAGTCCATCGAGGACATGGTGGACCGCGGCGTCATCTCTGACATCACCAGCGACAAGGCCAAGGCCAACTACGTGAAGGCCGCAGGCAAGGGCGTGCTGAAGGTGATGTCCAAGATGGGCATCTCGACGCTGGCGTCCTACACCGGTGCCCAGCTGTTCCAGGCCATCGGCATCAGCCAGCAGGTGCTCGACGAGTACTTCACCGGGCTGCACTGCCCGGTGGGCGGCATCGACCTCGACGACATCGCCGCCGACGTCGCCACCCGGCACGCGCTGGCCTACCTCGACCGACCCGATGAACGCGCCCACCGCGAACTCGAAGTCGGCGGCGAGTACCAGTGGCGTCGCGAGGGCGAGTACCACCTCTTCAACCCCGACACCGTGTTCAAGCTGCAGCACGCCACCCGCACGGGCCAGTATTCGATCTTCAAGGAGTACACCAAGCTGGTCGACGATCAGAGCGAGCGTTTCGCCTCGCTGCGGGGCCTGCTGAAGTTCCGCGACGACGTCCGGCCGTCGGTGCCGTTGGACGAGGTCGAGCCCGTCTCCGAGATCGTGAAGCGTTTCTCCACTGGCGCAATGAGTTACGGCTCGATCTCTGCCGAGGCGCACGAGACGCTGGCCATCGCGATGAATCGCCTTGGTGGGCGGTCGAACTCGGGCGAAGGTGGCGAGTCCGTCAGTCGCTTCGACCGTGACCCCAACGGTGACTGGCGCCGCAGTGCCATCAAGCAGGTGGCGTCGGGTCGGTTCGGCGTGACCAGCCACTACCTGACCAACTGCACTGACATCCAGATCAAGATGGCTCAAGGAGCGAAACCCGGTGAAGGCGGCCAGCTTCCGGGCTACAAGGTGTATCCGTGGGTTGCCGAGGTCCGTCACTCGACGCCTGGCGTCGGGCTGATCTCGCCGCCGCCGCACCACGACATCTACTCGATCGAGGATCTGGCGCAGCTGATCCACGACCTGAAGAACTCCAATCCCAGTGCGCGCGTGCACGTGAAGCTCGTGTCCGAGAACGGCGTCGGCACGGTCGCGGCCGGGGTGTCGAAGGCACACGCCGACGTGGTGCTGATCTCGGGTCACGACGGAGGCACGGGAGCGACCCCGCTCACCTCGCAGAAGCACGCGGGCGCCCCGTGGGAGCTGGGCCTGGCCGAGACGCAACAGACGTTGCTGCTCAACGGTCTTCGCGACCGGATCGTCGTACAGGTCGACGGTCAGCTCAAGACGGGCCGCGACGTCGTCGTCGCCGCACTGCTCGGTGGCGAGGAGTTCGGCTTCGCGACGGCCCCGCTGGTGGTTGCGGGCTGCATCATGATGCGGGTGTGTCACCTCGACACGTGTCCCGTCGGTGTAGCCACCCAGAATCCCCTGCTGCGCCAGCGGTTCAACGGCAAGCCCGAGTTCGTCGAGAACTTCTTCCTGTTCATCGCGGAGGAGGTGCGGGAGCTCATGGCACAGTTGGGATTCCGCACGGTCAACGAGATGGTCGGACAGGTCGGGGCACTGGACACCCAGCAGGCGGCAGAGCACTGGAAGGCGCACAAGCTGGACCTGTCGCCGGTGCTGCACGAGCCCGACTCGGCGTTCATGAACCAGGACCTGTACTGCAGTTCGCGCCAGGACCACGGTCTGGACAAGGCACTCGATCAGCAACTGATCGCGCAGTGCCGCGAGGCCCTGGACTCGGGGACAGCGGTCAGATTCCACACCAAGATCGCCAACGTCAACCGGACGGTCGGCACCATGCTCGGCCATGAGCTGACGAAGGCCCATGGTGGACAAGGGCTTCCGGACGGAACCATCGACATCACGTTCGACGGGTCGGCAGGCAACAGTTTCGGGGCCTTCCTCCCCAAGGGCATCACGCTTCGGGTGTACGGGGATGCCAATGACTACGTCGGCAAGGGCCTGTCCGGCGGGCGGATCGCGGTGCGTCCGTCCGAAGATGCACCGGCTGACTTCGTGGCGGAGGACAACATCATCGCGGGCAACGTGATCCTTTTCGGCGCCACCAGCGGGCAGGCGTTTCTTCGCGGCCAGGTCGGCGAGCGGTTCGCGGTGCGCAACTCGGGGGCCCATGCGGTGGTCGAGGGCGTGGGTGACCACGGCTGCGAGTACATGACCGGCGGCAAGGTCGCGATCCTCGGACCCACCGGCCGCAACTTCGCCGCGGGCATGTCCGGCGGTATCGCCTACGTGTACGACCTGCACGGCAGGTTGTCCGACAACGTGAACGCCGAGTTGGTGGAGCTGGAGAGGCTGGGCACCGACGACTCAGAAGACGCCGTGTGGCTGCGCGACATTATCCAAGCGCACGTCGACGCCACCGATTCGGCTGTTGGTCAACGTATTTTGTCCGACTGGGAGTCTCAAATGAAGCACTTCGTGAAGGTCATGCCGCGCGACTACCGGTCGGTCTTGGCCGCGATCGCCGAAGCCGAACGCAACGGCGAGGACGTCAACACCGCGATCATGGCGGCGGCCCGTGGCTGATCCACGCGGCTTCCTCAAGCACACCCACCGCGAGACCCCGCAGCGCAGGCCGGTCTCGTTGCGTCTACGCGACTGGAAAGAGGTCTACGAAGACTTCTCCCACGACGTCCTGCGGGACCAGGCCGCGCGTTGCATGGATTGCGGTATCCCGTTCTGCCACAACGGCTGCCCATTGGGCAACTTGATCCCAGAGTGGAACGACCTCGTCTACCAGGATCGGTGGCGCGACTCGATCGAGCGGCTGCACGCCACCAACAACTTTCCCGAGTTCACCGGCCGGCTGTGCCCCGCCCCGTGCGAGGCGTCGTGCGTGCTCGGCATCAACCAGGATCCGGTGACCATCAAGCAGGTCGAGGTCGAGATCATCGACAACGCCTTCGAAGAAGGCTGGGTCGTCCCGCTTCCGCCGGATCGTGTCACCGGCAAGAGCGTCGCCGTCGTCGGGTCCGGTCCGGCCGGTCTGGCTGCCGCACAGCAGCTGACCAGGGCCGGCCACCAGGTCACGGTGTACGAGCGCGCCGACCGCATCGGTGGACTACTCCGGTACGGCATTCCCGAGTTCAAGATGGAGAAGCGCCACATCGACCGTCGCCTCGAACAGATGGAGGCCGAGGGTACTCAGTTCCGGACCGGTGTCAACGTCGGCGTCGACGTCTCGGCGGAGCAGTTGCGGGCCGACTTCGACGCCGTGGTGCTGACCGGCGGCGCGACGGATTGGCGCGACCTGCCGATTCCGGGTCGTGAGCTCGATGGCGTCTACCAGGCGATGGAGTACCTGCCCTGGGCGAACCGGGTGCAGAACGGCGATCCCGTGCTCGGCGATGACGGCGAGCCGGCGATCACGGCCAAGGGCAAGAAGGTCGTCATCATCGGCGGCGGTGACACCGGCGCCGACTGCCTGGGCACTGCGCACCGTCAGGGCGCGGCCAGTGTGCACCAGTTCGAGATCATGCCTCGGCCGCCCGAGGAGCGGGCCGAGTCGACGCCGTGGCCGACCTACCCGCTGATGTACCGCGTGGCCTCGGCGCACGAAGAGGGCGGCGAACGGGTCTTCTCGGTCAACACCGAGCGGTTCATCGGCGCCGATGGGCGCGTCACCGCGCTGAAGGTTCACGAGGTCTGGATGCAGGACGGAAAGTTCGCCAAGCTCGAGGACAGCGACTTCGAGCTGGAAGCCGACCTGGTGCTGCTCGCCATGGGATTCGTCGGTCCCGAGAAGCCGGGCCTGCTGGCTGACTTGCACGTCGAGCTCACCGACCGGGGAAACGTGTCCCGCCATGACGACTTCCAGACGTCGGTGCCCGGCGTCTTCGTCGCCGGCGACATGGGTCGGGGGCAGTCGCTCATCGTCTGGGCCATCGCCGAGGGGCGGGCCGCGGCCGCTGGAGTCGACCGTTATCTCATGGGCCAGACGGCGCTCCCGGCGCCGATCAGGCCGACCGCCGCGCCTCAGCGGTAGGTTTTTGGTGCCTCAATAACCACATGAGTCACACCAGAAACATCCGATCTTTCATCGGCGCGCCTTCCTATGTTAGCCAGATCACAGATGTCTAATGGTGGTCGGGGTTAATGCGCTAGTGTTTCCCCACGGTGATGCCATACGCCAACCGCAGGAGTGAACACCGTGTACATCAACCCGATTGCCCGATCCCGAATGGGCCGAATTGCCTGGTCACTGCTTCGGCATCCGGTCAGGAGCCGCGAGTTCCCGGCCAAGCACGAGCGTCTGGTGACTGCTGCCGAACTCGTTCGATACGGCGTTTAGCACACTGCTTCTGGATCGGAACCATCCGATTCGTATGTTTTCCTAGCTAACATATCTACCCGAGCGTCAGTAGGCAGCCGGTCAGGGCGTGCCGAGCAGGCCCGAATCTCTGATCGCCTCCGCCAAGGGTTCCAGCACCGCTGGGTCATAGGGCGGCGGTAGGTAGATGATCGCGAGATCCAATCCCTCCGCGCCGAGCGCGACGCAATCTTCGATCACCCTGCGGTAGTTGCGGTCCTCACCGAGTCGGACGTGAGCCGAGAGCGTGATCTCCTTGGGGTCACGGCCGATGTCCTTGCAGCGGGCCGCGAGCACGTTGCGCTTGTGGGCGAATTCCCCCGGGGTGCCTCCGACGAAGTTCCAGTGGTCGGCGTACTTCGCGGTCAGCGGCAGCGTGCGCCTCTCGCCGCTGCCACCGATGCAGATCGGCGGGTGCGGTTGCTGTGGCCCCTTCGGCTCGTTGCGAGCGTCCTTGAGCTGGTAGTACTTGCCGTCGAAGGTCGTCGATTCCTTGGTCAGCAGGCTGGTCAGCACCTCGCAGGCCTCCTCGAAACGGTCGAATCGCTCCTTGATGGTTCCGAGCTCGATGCCGTAGGCGCCGGACTCCTCCTCGTTCCAGCCAGCGCCGATGCCCAGTTCGAGCCTGCCATTGGAGATCACGTCCAACGCCGCGGCCATGTTGGCCAGCACGGCGGGGTGCCGGTAGTGGATGCCGGTCACCAATACGCCGACACGCAACCGCGTGGTGGCCTGCGCCAGCGCGGTCAGGGTGATCCAACCCTCCAGGCACGGGCCGGAGGAGTCGGAGAAGATCGGATAGAAGTGGTCGAACGTCCAGCCGGACTCGAAGACCTCGATGTCGTCGGCGGTCTGCCAGATCGGCAGCATCTCGGACCAGGTGGTGTTTTGCGGGGATGTCTTGAAGGCGAATCGCACTCGATCAAGCCTAGACCCGCTCGCTGGCTGCCGTTACGGACCACCAGCTCAACGGTTCCACCCCATGCGAGAAATTGATGCTGCGCGAGGTCGTCGCGCACGGGCTACCAACTAAAGTTAAACCAGGGTGGTGTTGACCCGCCAGACGCGCGCGAGCGAGTCGACGACCGTGGCAAGGTCCATACGGTGTCGCAGGTGTTTCGGTCGCGGGCTTCCACGATGAAGTCCGTTTTGCGGTTGGTGACCGCGAAGACGAACACCGAACCGTCGGTGCCGAGGACGTTCCGCATGTTGAAGGCGCACGCGGGTCCCTTGTCCCCATTCTTCAGGTCGAACTGCCGCCACATCGGAAAGTCATCGCTGTTGTTCTCGTTCAGGAGCATCGTGCTGGCTACAAGATATTTTACCCCCTTGGGCATTTCGAGCAGCGGTCCACCGTGGGTGTACACGGCCGAGCCGTCGCCCGAGAAGCCCGACATGATCGGGAGCACCCCCGATCCGGTCAATGGTGGGTCAGCTCGTCGTCGACGTCGACGACGGCCGCGAAGCCACCCGGTGGGAGGCGCCCTTTGGATCATCAACGGTCTTGGGTTCTGCGTGACGGGTGGTAGAGCTCGAAGCTGGGCTCGGCGAGCAACGGTGCCGCGGGATGCGTCCGAAGGCGCGCCGACCATGCTCCGATCCACCCGTGGTCAGTGCAGCTCGGCAACAGCTGAGCAGAAGTTGTTTCGGCGACAACGAGCGGCACGACGCCAAACGACAATCGCCGAAACTGCTCAGCGCAGAACGCGACCGGGGCGAAGCAATGTGTGACCGACGGCCGGGATTCGGCCGTCGGCCGCCTCCTCAATCGGTGACATTTCCACACAGGATCGGCGCGAAGTACAGGGTGGGTTTGCCGTTCTGTTCGATCTGGTCGTGCGATCCGAGATGGACGTTGACGTACCACCCGGTCGTAGGGGGGGCCTGGTCGACGTTCTGGATGACCGTGGTCGTGTCGGCGACGCCGTCTTGTCCGGCGACCAGGTCATTGAGGTGGTATTGCACTGGGCCCTGTGAATCGCACGACCCGGAATGGATGTGAATGGCGTGCGCGCTACCGGCGACCAACCCGGTGGCTCGAGTCTTCACGTTGAGCGTCTTGCTGGTCGGGTCGTAGTTCAGTATCGCTTGGCTCTGCGGGTGATCGCCAAATTGAGGCAGCGGAGCCATCTGCAGAGTCGTCGTAGTCCCGGGTGTGATGTCGCCGCACGAAATCGGCATCCACGACGTGGATCCAGGGGCTTCGAGTTGCGGGCTTGAGGCCAGGTGGATGTTCAAGAACGTGTTGGCGGTCAAGCCGGCTTCTGACGGCACGACGCTGTCGACTTCCGAACTGATCACCCCGTGTTCATCGGCGGTCACGTCGTTGAAAGGGGTCAAGATGCCACCCTGCTGCGCGCAATTGCCCGTGTGGATGTGCATGGCGTGGATGCTGCCTGGTGTCAAACCCGCCATCTGCAGTTTCGCGGTGATGAGTTTGGTTTGGGGGTCCCACGTGAGGGTCGTCGTGCCCGAAGGCTCGTTGCCGAGTGGGACGACACGCTGAGCTGGGCTCGTTGCCGCGGTGCCCGTAGATGAAACTGCGGAGGCGGTGGTGGAGGGGGCAGGCGAGGAAGTTGAATTCGAATTGCACGCGCTAATGCCAACGGCCACAACGGCAGTCGCGAACGCGAGGGCTGGGTATGCCGTTCTCTTCGGATACGAGGTCATGATGTTTGCCGCCTTTCGGGCGATTGCGATCGGTTGGAGATTTCCGCTCGTCAACGGGACGAGACGCAAGACAGTGCGCTGCTTCCTTCGACGGCACGACCGGACGTGAACGCGCGTGATTCGGTCACGTCGCACCTTGCACGAACATGTCGGGCTCACCGGGCTCGTGTTCGAGCATTGCGCGATCGAACTTCCACATGTAGAGGAAGTAGGCGAGACCCGCGCCGAGCAGACCGAAGACGATCAACAGTGACGCCAAGGTCATGGAGGACACGAGCACCGTCAGCAGCGAGATGACCACCCACACGAGTGCCGCGATCGCGACGGGCTTGTCGAACCGCCCGAGGTCGAAGCCGCCGTCACCGCGGACGAACTTGCGGCGTACCGCCAGATAGAGCACCACGGTCATGATGTAGAGCGAGATGCCGATGATCGTGCCCGTCGCGATCAGCTGGATCAGAGCCGCACCCGGAAGCACGACCATCAGGACCACGCCGATGGCCAACACCAGAAGCGTCGCCGGGATGGGGGTGCGAGTGCGCGGATTGACGCGTTGCATCACCTGGTGCGCGGGAAAGCGTCCGTCGCGCGACATCGCGAAGATGTAGCGCGACGTGGAGGCGACGGCGACCAGAGCGGCGCCGAAGAATGCTACGGCGATGACCGCGAGGACCGGCCGTTCCAACGCGGGTCCGAACTGTTGACGCATGATCTCCGCGACCGGGGATTCGCTCGCCGAGGCCGCAGGCACGTCCTTGACCGCGATCGTCAACACGATGAGGAAGACGAATCCCAACCCGGCGGACGCCAGCACCGATCCGATGATCGCCCGGGGCACGGTGCGGACGGCGTCTTCAGCCTCCTCCGACATGTTCGCGGCGGTCTCGAAGCCGACGAGGGTGTTCAGGCCCATCAGCGCAGCCGCCATCAGACCGCCGCCGATGAGGAAGTAGTTCGGGTTGCCCTCGGCGACACCGCGGGAGAAGAGGTTGTCGGTGTGGCCGTCGCCGGACAGCACCACGGCCGCTGCCAATGCCATGCCCAGCACGAAGAGGATGCCGAGTTCGACCGCCACCGACAGCGAGTTGACCCAACCGACGATGCGGGTTGCCGCGATCGCCAGCGCGGTTTGACTCACCAGCAGCACCACGGTGATCACCCGTCCGGTGGTCTCGTTCGGCTCCATGCTGAACAGCGGCATCAGACACTGGGTCGCCAACGCGTTGTCGATCGCCACGGGGGAGGTCGCCGCGCTGAGGAAGGCCATCCACCCGAATGCCCAGCCGATCCTCGGGTTGGCCAATCGTGACGCCCAGGCATAGGTGCCGCCGCTGAGCGGTATCCGTGCGGCGAACTGCGCATACACCAGCGCGACTAACAGCTGTCCGACCCCTACGACGGGGAACAGCCAGATCCCGACCGGACCGGAACTTCGCAGCACGTCGTCGTAGGTGGCGAAGATGCCCATCACCACCGACATCGACGCGAACGCGATGGCGAACATCTGGAAGCCGTTCAGCGACCGCTTCAGCTCCGGTTCGTACCCGCAATCCCGACAGAGGTCGTCGGCGGCGGCATCTCCTGCCGTGGTCTGCGTCACTCTCGGCTACTCCGCTCTCCACGTCGAATTCTGTTGCACCGCGATGTCGTCGGCTCGTCGGTCGTCACGCCATGCTCGAAGGTGAAGACGCCACAGGTCGCAGCTGGCTTTGATGTTGCGCAAGCGGTCGACGTTGGCTGCCCAGTACGGCGCTTCCCACGCCGCCGTCAGCTGCTCGCTGTGCGGGATGGCTCCGCCGAATGAGTTGGTGACGGAGTTGCAACCCAGCGGTGCCGTCGGCAGCAAGGAGCCGATCAGACTGATCGCTTCGGCACGAAAGGGTTCGAACACGAACTGCGGGTGAACTTCCAATTCGCCGGTTCCTCCTCGAACGGTATGTGGATCCTTGCATAGGTGTCGGGCCAACTCGCGTCCTTCGCCATGCCCACTGGGTGTCGACCGACAGAACGGGCTCCTACATTCGTCGCACCGCGCCCTCCGAGCCTGGGCGGGGTGAGCGGTGTGTCGCGCTCAAGCACCTCGGTTCCCGCTGGAACGGGTCAGGACGCTGCTCGCCGACGGGATCGACGCAGCCGGAGCTGCGAGCAATGCTGGGCATGCGCGCGCCCGATCTGGAAGTGCACGTGCTCGGAGACGGACAGAACCTCGACCGGGTGCGCGCACATGTCGCCGTTGATCGAAAGCGACACGGCTATGACCATCGCCCCGATGTTTGACATCAAAACAGTTGCCCCGCGACGTTTTCTAGCGCTGTAGCAGGTGATCACCGAGGACGACGACGCCAACAAGCTCGATGTCGAGGCGCGTTTCGCGTTGTGGGACGCATGGGGCCGCGGCATCGGTCGGCTCCTGCAGAACAACGGGTATCTGGCCGCGCTCCGGACCTTCGCGTTGCAGAGCGGTGGCGCGGAGCTGGGTCGTACGACGTTTTTTTCGACGACTACAAGCGCGTCGACGGGGCCTTCGGAGAGAACGCCCGGCAGACGGCGACGATTCTCGACGGGAATGGTCGGGTCGTCGCGGGGATCGTCGAACGGCGGACCACCCGTCACCTCATCGGCGATGACATATGCGACTACACCCTGACATTTGATCACTCGCCCCGCGAGCCAAGGGGAAGTCAGTGCCTGGTCGTGGCGCTCGCCGACTACTTCCACGGTCGCTCGGATGACGGATAACCCTGCGAAGCATTCCCGGGGTGTAGTCCGCGGGGGCGTTGATAGGCACACTGGACCCATGGATCCGGTGAAGGCGCTCCGTCAGATCGCCTACTACAAGGACCGTGCCCGCGAGGACTCGCGACGGGTGATGGCCTACCGCAACGCGGCGGACACCGTCGAGCGGCTCGATGATGCGCAGCGTGAGAAGCATGGCAAGGCCAACAGCTGGCAGTCACTACCCGGCGTGGGCCCCAAGACGGCGAAGGTGATCGCGCAGGCATGGGCAGGCAGGGAACCCGATACGCTCGTTGAATTGCGTTCTACTGCTGAGGATCTCGGTGGCGGCGAGATCCGTGCGGCGCTCAAGGGCGACCTGCACCTGCACTCGAACTGGTCGGATGGATCTGCGCCGATCTCGGAGATGATGGCCGCCGCGCAGTCGCTGGGCCACGAATACTGCGCGCTGACCGACCACTCGCCACGGCTGACCGTCGCCCATGGCCTGTCGCCCGAGAGGCTGCGCGAGCAGCTCGACGTCATCGACGAGCTGCGAGAGACGTTCGCGCCCATGCGAATTCTGACCGGCATCGAGGTCGACATCCTCGATGACGGCAGCCTGGATCAGGAGGACGACCTACTCGAGCGGCTGGACATCGTGGTCGCCAGCGTGCATTCGAAGCTGGCGATGGATGCGGCCGCGATGACGCGCCGCATGGTGCGCGCGGTGTCGGGTGGTCAGGCCGACGTGCTAGGTCACTGCACCGGAAGACTGGTCGAGGGCAGCAGGGGCATCAGGGCGGAGTCCACGTTCGACGCCGAGAAGGTGTTCACCGCCTGCCGGGATCACGGCACCGCCGTGGAGATCAACTCGCGGCCGGAGCGACGGGACCCGCCGACGCGGTTGTTGACGATGGCGCTGGAGATCGGATGCGACTTCTCCATCGACACCGACGCCCACGCGCCGGGGCAGTTGGACTTTCTCGGCTACGGCGCCCAGCGTGCCCTCGACAACGGTGTCCCGGTCGAGCGGATCGTCAAGACCTGGTCGTTGGAGAAGCTACTGACGCGGACGACGGCGGGCTAGGCGCTAATCGGGAAGCATCGGCATCTCCAGCCCAGGATCCCGACCGAGGAGGACGCCTCGCGTCACCGACGCGTTGCCGAAGCGCTGCCGCACCTCGTCCATCGCCGAATCAAGGGCCAGCCGGTCCGCCGCGGAGCCGGCCGGCCTGCGACCTTCGATGGACGCATCGAAGGGTAGCTCCAGCTGTTGAGCACCGTCGCGGTCGATGTTGGACACCGCGAAACCGACCAGCGTGAGTCCGCGTTCGGCGATCAACGGCGCTGCCGCCGCCACCAAGGTCCTTGCTGCAGTGAGGATGGCATCGGTTGACGCAGTGGCGAGGGGCAGCGTGTGCGAGCGGGTGACGCGGCTGAAATCGTCGAACCGCAGACGCAGTACGACGGTCCGCCCGGTACGGTCGGATCTGCGCATCCGGCGCGTGATGCGATCCACCAGGTGCACGACGATGGCGTCGATCTCGCTGTGTGACATGCCGTTTCCCGGGCGGCCCAGAGCGCGCTGAGCTCCCACCGAGCGACGTCGTACCCCGGTGACGACGCGGCGTCGGTCGATGCTGTGTGACAGTGCGAAGAGTTGATGGCCCATGCCGCCGCCGACGATCGATCCGAGCATGGACTCGCTGAGCTCGGCGACCTCGCCGACGGTGCGGATGCCGTGCGCGTGCAGCTTGTCCGCCGTCCTGGCGCCGACGCCCCAGAGTCGGCGCACCGGCAGCGGGTGCAGGAAGGCCAGCTCACGATCGGGTGGGACCAGCAATAATCCGTCGGGCTTGGCCTCCTGGCTGGCGACCTTCGCGAGGAACTTGGTGCGGGCGATGCCTACGGTGATGGGCAGCCCGACCCGGTCGCCGACCTGCTCCCGCAGCTGGGCCGCAATCTGCACCGGCGTGCCCGACACGCGCCCCAGCCCGCTGACGTCGAGGAACGCCTCGTCGACCGACACGGGTTCGACCAGCGGCGTGGTGTCGCGGAACACCTCGAACACCGCAGCGCTGGCCTCTGAATACGCCGACATTCTGGGCGGTACGACGATGGCGTGCGGACATAGCTGCAGGGCCTGGCGTCCGCCCATCGCGGTACGCACCCCGTACGCCTTGGCCTCGTAGCTGGCGGCGAGCACCACCCCGCCGCCAACGATCACCGGCCGGCCGCGCAGGGACGGATCGTCGCGTTGCTCAACGGATGCGTAGAACGAATCGAGGTCGGCGTGCAGCATGCTCGCCTCGCCCGACTGCCGTACGCGTTTCCCCGGGTCGCTTCGCTCCTGCCCGCCGGACGTCACGAACACATGTTCGCATCGAACTCCGACGAATGCGTTCGGGGCCGGGCCCGAGTGTGAATGTGGCGACGGAAATCGCGGCGGCGGGGACGTCGCCAGATTCACGTTCGCGAGGGAACAGGGAGGGAAGTACGCGGGCGAAGACGAGCTACTGGCTTCCGCCATAGATGCTGGTCAACCAGATGTGCGCGAGCGTATCGACGATGCGGTCCCGGGCGACGGCACCGTCCTCGGCGACCAGTGTCGCGGTCATCGTGCGTTCGTTCATCAGGTTGAGCGACGTGGCGAGGTCGCGGGCGGGAAGCGTGACGGGCGCCGCCCCGCGGGCACGTTCGGCCTCGATCAGCGCCGCCGTCTGGTCGATCCACTTCTGCATGAAGGCCGACCACACGGCACGGAAGTCGGAACTCGTCGCCAGCGCCTCGGTGCCCGCTCGCGCCACGACGCTATGCGAGCCGAACGCCGTGAAGAACGTCCTGATGCCATCGCGAAACGCGCGTCGCGGATCGGCGGGCAACGTCTCCATCGCGCCCTTGAATCCCGTATCGGCCCGCTGGATGAGAGGGTCGATCAAGGACAGCAGCACGGCGTCCTTGGACGGGAAGTAGAAGTAGAACGTCGGGCGCGACAGTCCCGCGCCCTTGGCCAGGTCGTCGACGGAGATGTCGGCGAACTTCTTTTCCTCCAGCAGTCGCTCGGCGGTCGCGAGGATGGCAGCCTCGCGGTCATCGCCCGACGGGCGCGTGGAACGACGTCCCCGTCCGGATCGGGCGGTGCTGGCGGCGGTCACGGCGGTAACGTTACTGCATGTTGAATTCATCGACACTCTGTTGACCTATTCAACACCGTGTTGATAACGTGTCGTCATGACTGAACACCTCGACGTACTGATCGTCGGCGCCGGCATCTCCGGCATCAGCGCGGCATGGCACCTGCAGGACCGTTCGCCGTCGAAGACCTACGCCATCCTCGAGCGCCGCGAGAACATGGGCGGCACGTGGGACCTGTTTAAGTACCCCGGTATTCGCTCGGACTCCGACATGTTCACCCTCGGTTTCCGGTTCAAGCCGTGGACCTCTGCCAAGTCGATCGCCGACGGTCCGTCGATTCTGAACTACATCAAGGAAGCCGCCGCCGAGAACGGCATCGACAAGAACATCCGTTTCCGCCACCAGGTCACCGCCGTCGACTGGTCGGACGCCGACAACCGTTGGACGGTGACCGTCGACACCGGCGACGAAGAGGTCACCATGACGTGCTCCTTCCTCTTCGCGACCACCGGCTACTACAACTACGACCAGGGCTACTCGCCGACCTTCCCGGGCTCCGAGGACTTTGCGGGCACCATCGTGCACCCGCAACACTGGCCGGAGGACATCGACTACGCCGGCAAGAAGATCATCGTGATCGGCAGCGGCGCCACCGCCATCACGCTGATCCCCGCTCTCGTCAACAGTGGCGCCGGCCACGTGACGATGCTCCAACGCTCGCCGTCCTACGTCGGCTCGCTGCCCGACGTGGACCCGATCGCCGCCCAGGCCAACAAGTATCTGCCCGAGAACGTTGCCCACACCGTCAATCGGTGGAAGGCGATCATCTTCAGCACGGCGCAGTACCAGCTCGCCCGCAAATTTCCGAAGTACATGCGCAAGACGTTGCTGACGATGGCCCAGCGCAGGCTGCCCGAAGGCTACGACGTCGAGAAGCACTTCGGTCCGCGCTACAACCCGTGGGACCAGCGCCTGTGTCTCGCGCCCAATGGCGATCTGTTCAAGACCATCCGCAAGGGCAACGCCGACGTCGTCACCGACACCATCGAGACCTTCGTCCCAGAGGGCATCAAGCTGAACTCCGGTGAGGTTCTCGACGCCGACATCATCGTCACCGCAACGGGTCTCAACATGCAGTTGCTCGGCGGCATCGTTCCCACGCTCAACGGCAGGCCGATCGACTTGACCGCGTTGATGACCTACAAGGGCCTGATGTTCTCCGGCATCCCGAACTTCGCCATCACCTTCGGCTACACGAATGCGTCGTGGACGCTGAAGGCCGACCTGGTGTCCGAATTCGTCTGCCGCGTTCTGAACTACATGGACGACAACGGCTTCAACACGGTCGTCCCCGAGCATCCCGGCGCGGGCATGGAGGAACTGCCGTTCATGGACTTCGCTCCGGGCTACTTCCTTCGGGCGATCGATCAGTTGCCGAAGTCGGGCTCACGGGCACCGTGGCGACTCAAGCAGAACTACTTCCTGGACCTCCGCCTCATCCGTCAGGGCAGAGTCGACGAGGAATCACTGCACTTCACCAAACACCGTGCGGCCGTGAAGGTTTAGTCGCCGCCCGAGACGACGACTATTCCGTCGTCGTCGCAGTATGCGACCTCGCCGGGAACGAAGGTCACACCGCCGAAGGTCACCGCGACGTCGCGGTGACCTTCGCCGGTCTTGGTGCCCTTGCGCGGGTTGGTGCCGAGTGCCTTAATCCCGATGTCCATGGTGCGCAGCGCTGCGGCGTCACGCACCGCGCCGTGGACGATCAGCCCCGCCCAGCCGTTGTCGACGGCCAGCCCGGCGATGATGTCACCGACCAGCGCCGTGTGCAGCGAGCCATCCCCATCGATCACCAGCACGCCACCGTGTCCAGGTCCGGACAACACGGACTTCAGCAGGGCGTTGTCCTGCAAGCAGCGCACTGTGGTGATGGGCCCCGCGAACATCGCCTTGGCACCGTAGTCCTGCAATTGCAGATCACAGCTTCGGACGTCCGGGTAGATCTCGTCGACGAGGTCGGCAGTGGCGCGCGGTTCGATTGTCACCGCTCGATGCTAGCGAGGATGGCGTCGCGCTCGAACCGTCAGTCTTCGTCGGCCCCGCGGCGCACCAGCAACACCACGAGGATTGCCAATACACCCGCTGCCACGGCGGCGGCCAGTGGCAATCGAGAGGGTTCGGGTCCGGGCAGCGGAATCGGCGTAGGAGCGCTCGCGATGGTCGACTTCGCTTGTGCGGCAACCTCCTTCGCCGGAGAAATCTGCGGGCGGTCGCCGTTGGTGGCGGCGGCAGGCGTGGGCGCCGCAGCGATGGGCGGCGGCGCGACCTTCTTGGCAGGCGCCTTCTTCGCAGGTGCGGCCTTCTTCGCGGGTGCCTTCTTGGCCGGCACCTTCTTGGCGGCCTTGGCGGGTGCCTTCTCGACCGGCGGCGGTGGTGCCGGATCGGCGCCGTCGCCCGGCGACCGATCGTTGGGCGTATCGCCCGGTCCATCCTGCTCGTCGGCCATAGTGGCTGCTCCTTTGCAGTTTCGGAATGCGAAAGTCGGCGTGCGGTAGGTGTTCGGCAGTGGTGCCCATCATGCCAGTTGACGGTTGTCGCTAACCGGTGACCGCCAACGCGGCCGCCAAGGTCAGGGCAATCGCCATGATCGCCAACTCGACCCGGGATCTGACGCGCGACACGCTGACGGTCGCTTGGTGAGACCGCGCGGCGGGCAGCCAGACCGAACGATTCCGCGCCGCCAGTCCGAGGAGAACCACCGTGACGAGCAGCTTCGCCGCCAGTACGCGTCCGTACCCGGTGTGGTAGAGATCGCTCGGGGAGTTCAGCGTCACGACTGCGCCCGCCACGCCGAACACCGAGAGCACGACGACACACGCCAGAGACACCTGCGAGAAGCGCGGCAGCACCCTGGCCCACTGACCACGGTGGGTCACCGTCAGCACCAAGGCGGCGAGCGAGCCGCACCACACCGCTGCGGCCAGTGCATGCACCGCCACCGCGACACCGCCCAGCGGGCTCTCGGACAGGTGCCCGACGAGGCTGCGGCCGGCCACGCCGATCGCTGCGGCGCCGACGGCGACGACGCTCGCGGTCGACGTCGGGCGGGCGTTCCCGGGCGAAACCATCGCAACGACACACACCACCGCAGCAGCCACCAGGCACACCACTCCCGCTCGGCCGACCGCGGTATCGACGGCAAACACGAAGGTGGTGCGCACGTCCACCCGTTCGGCCGACGATCCCGCCGCCTCCGCCGCGCCGACGACGAGTCGAAGGAGTTCGGCGATCGCCCACACCGCCGACCCCACGATGAGGGGGCGTGCCGCGCGATCGGCCAGCCCGCCGCGGTAGCGCTCCTCGTCGAACGCGGGCACGACGAGGAGGCCGAGCACGACCACTGCCGCGCCATCGGAGACCGCCCGAACAAGGCTGGGTACGGGCGAGTTCTGCGGGTAGGCCAGGCCCCATGCGGTGGCTGCGGCGGCCCCGACGCACAGGGCGCCGAGGATCGCCGCGCGTAATCGGTTCACCCGCGCCGCCGCACCGCCACCCACGCGCCCACGCCCACGATCACGGCGGCCAAAGCCACGAACGGCCACACCGGCACGCCGTCGGCCTCGTCCGCGGACTGGGCCACCTTCGGGCCGGGCGTGCCGGTTCCCGCCACGGTCAGGTCGAACGACCACGCCCCGTTCACCACGTGGCCGTCTGCCGAGGTGACGCGGTAGTTCACCGTGTACGTACCGGTCGGACCCAGCGGCCGCAACGCGACGATGGCGACGGCGCCCTTGATCTCCGCGGGCCCCGTCGACCACAGGTTGCCGTCGGGACCAACGACGGTCATGGCCGCGAAGTCCGTCTGCAATTGTTCGTTGAACGTGGCGCTGGCACGCCCCGGCCCTGCACCGACGGAGCTGTCCGGCGCGGGATCGGCCGCGATGCGGACGGCGTGGGCGGACGCGATCCCGGCGCCCGGGAGCGCGAGAACCGAGAGGACCGCGCTGACCAGTGCCGCGGCTGCCCACCGGGCGATCATGTTCGGCGACGTCCCGCGAATGCCGCCACGGTGCCCACGGCGGCGAGCACCAGCGCGCCGCCCGCCAGCCAGCGCGCCGTGTTGTCCGGCGCCATGGCCACCGCGGGCGCGGCGGCCGCCGGTTCCGCGGAGCTCGCAGCGGGTGACGCATCCGGCGGTGGCTGGTGCTCGTCAGACGACGGTCCCGATGCTCCGGTCAGGTTCAACACCGGAGCTGGGTATTCGGGCTCGTCACCGTTGGCCAAGGGCGGCTGATCCCAACGCACGACGGTCCCGTCCGAATACGTCTGGGTGGCGGGCAGAGTGACTGATGGCTGGTTGGGCAGCGTCACCGAGACGTTGAACAGTGCGAACTGGTCGGGAGAGATGCCGACTGGGGGTGCCGCCGTCCAGGTGACCGATCGGACGGTGCCCGCGGCGGCGTCACGGTCCAGCTGTGACGTCCAACCTGGCATGACTTCGGTGCGGGCCGAAGCCACATTGGGCAGGGCGACAGTGAACTCGGTTGTGAGAGATCCCTTTTCGGATTCTCCAGGCACCCAGAAGGTCAGCACCGAAGTACCGCCGGGAGCTGCGTCGTCAGCGTCGACGTGGACGTGGGCCCAGGCGGGGCCCGCGCCCGAGAGCAGCGCGATCGACATGGCGGCGCCGGTGGCGGCGGTCGTGATGAGGGCGCGTGAGTACGCCCGGTGAATGGATCTCATGTTGGGTTGTTGCCTTCGATGTCATGGGTCGTGTGGTCGTTGTCAGTGGGCGAGACTGAGCGGCGGACCGCGATGCGACAACGACGCCGAAAGCAGGCGCGCGGACTGGAGAGGTTGATCCGCGCTGCGGACGACGATCGTCGAGGGACCGGCGACGGGTGGGCGCGTCTGACGCGGGCTGGCCGAGAGCACGCGTGAGATGGCGACGCAGAGACGCTCACCCACCGCGATGAGCACGGCGCCGACCGCGATCGCCGCGAGGTGGGCGGCGACCATCAGGCCGAACGGTGCGCCCGGAGCGGGTGGGTGGGAATGCCCGGCAGCACCGAGCAGGGCATGGGTCAGCAGCTGCCCGACCGCGAGCAGGGCGACCAGGACCTTGACGTCCGCGGCGCCTCTGGTCGTCGCGACGAGCGCCCCGAGGGTGATCGAGACCAGCGCGAGCAGGGCTGTGGAGGAGCCCGACGGAAGGCCTCCGCCTGCCGCCCCGTGTGCCGAGACTGCCAGTGCCGCCGTCAAGGCCCCGGCCTCCGTCCCCCGCAGGCGCGCCGCGGGTGCGGTCCGGCCGCGGGGCTTGGCGTTGATCAGACCACTCCGAGACGTGCCATCAGATCGGCGTCGACACCGTCGAGTTGCTCGCTGATCGCGGCGTGCGCCGCCTTGCGTCGCGCGGTCGGCATGTTCTCCGCGGCCGTCACTGCCGCGGACAGGTCGCGCAAGCGGTCGGTCACGGCCGCGACGAACTGCTTGGTCTCGGCGTCCTTCGGCTTCTTCGCCGCCACCTGAGTCAGCGTGTGCTCCGCGCCGCCGATTCGTGCGGACAACGCCCCACCCGTTCCGGAGAACTGGCCGAGCTGGCTGAGCGGAACGCCCAGCCGATCGGCGCGGCGTTCGTCGACGTAGCCACGGGCGGCGATGGCCGCGCGATACGCGATCGGCACCACCACGGGCGCCAACATCCGCGAGATCATCAGCGTCCGGCGAATACGTGACGGTGACAGCAGCTTTCCCTCGCGGACGGCCTTGAGCTGCGTTTCAGCAACCTTCACGGCGGCCTTGTCGCTGTCCTTCTGCGCCTGAAGGCCCGCCTTGATCGCCTTGGATTGGCGCCTCGCGTCGGCCTTGATGCGGCGGGCCTCGTTCTTCGCGGAGAGTCTCGCCTCCAGTTTCGCCCTGGCCTTGATGGCCTTGGCCTCCGCACGCCGAGTCGCTCGGCTCTTCCGCCGTGTGAACAAGCCCATCCCGGCTGCCTCCCGGTCATCTCTTCGTGATCTGGCGATCGTGGCTGCGCTGGTGCAGCCAACACTAATGCCGGTCGCGTCGCGGTCCCTTTCCACCCCGGTCGAAGCGAACCGTTTCGGCAGTCCAGCAAACAGTGGGGCGCAATTGTGCAAGAATTGATCAGGATTCGGCGATGCCGACTGTTGGTGCTGCAGGAGTACCCCTCCGGTGTCGTGAGAGGTGTGGACACGTGGCTACCCGTATACGCATCGCCGCGGCAGCCTGTGTCGTGGTGTCGGGGCTGTTCGTGGGTGGCGCTGGTGCCGCCGTGGCGTTAGCCGATTCCGAGGCCGGTCAGAGCGGGGAAACCGTTGGCACGCCGACCGACCTGACCGATGTCGGGACCACCGCGCCGACGTCGGGACAGGCGCTCGAGGAAGCGACCACCGATCCCGCTCCCGCCGCCATGCCCACCGGGACGGCGCCGAAGCCCCCATCCCACGTAGGCGACGGCCGCAACGGACTGCCGTCCGGCGACCGTGAGACGACGCAGGGCGCCGAGTCGACTAGCAAACGTTCTCTTGCTGCCGGGACGACACCACGGCAAACGGATCCGACCGGCACCGGCGAACCCACGTCGTCTACCAAGATGACGACCACGGCCACCACGACCACCACGCCGGTCGGGCCGACCAAGGAGAACCCACCTCCTTCGAAGGACAATCCCGACGAACATCAGTGGTGGCACTGGCCGTGGTGCTGGCCAACTCCGAAGGACCCCGGCCAACCACCCGGCAGCGGCAGGCCACCAAGCAGTGGCGGCGGTGGTGGTGGGGTGAGTATGGGCAAGCCGCCCCTCGCGATCGGCATCCCGCAGCCACCGCCGCTGATGCAGCTTCCCGTTGCGTCCCTTCCCACAGTGGTGCCGCCGACGCTTCCGGTCATCTCCGTCGATCCGGCGACCGACGTCATCAGCGGATTGGCCACGGCCGCAGCCGAACTGCCCTTCACACCGCTCACGCTCCCCGTCATCGTGCCGCCGCTCGGTCCGGGCATTGCGCCGCGGCCAGGGTCACCCACGGCGCCGAAGACGTCGGGCAGCCCGCAGAACAAGAGTCAGCCGCCGAAGGCCGGGGGGCAGAATCCGCCGGCGTATAGCGCGAGCAACGGCCAGATGCCCGCGTCCTACCGTGCCGGGTACGGGGACTATCTGCGCACCGCCGGAGTCGGGCAGATCGCTGCGGTGGCCGTACCGGGCGTCACGGGCATCCTGGTGCTCACCGGCGCCGGTGGCGTGCTCGGGTACCGGCAGGCCCGAGCGGGACATGCCGTCCGGGCCAATGGCACGGCACGGTTCATGGGTTGATCGGAATCGTCGCTTCAGCGCGGAAGGACGGGGATAGTGGACTCATCGAGAGGGGGTTTGTATGCCAGCCAGCCGTCGTGTCACCCGCGCCGTCAACGAGGTCCTCGATCTCGCACCCCGACGAGGTGAGGTATCGCTCGCACGTCTCGTGGAATCCGTAGCAGAGGACCGCGGCAGACCAATCGAGCTCAAAATGGCCGACCTCCCGCCGGGAGTGTGCGGTCAGTGGCGGCAGTACGTCGACCGCGACGTCTTCCTCATCCAGCAGGGACTGCCCGCAGGTGACCGGACCTTGGCCCATGAACTCGGCCATCTGGTACTCGGCCACGAGGGCATCTCCGTGGTGGAAGCGGCGCGGGACCTGACCGAATTCGCCAGCTCCGATCTCATCGGTTACATGCTCAACCAGCGGACCGGCTGCATGGGCCCGAGCGGCGAGGACCTCGAGCAGGAGGCCGAGGACTTCGCCGCCCTACTCATCTACCGGCTGGGACGACTTCCGTCCGATCGCGCGTCCATCGTGCAGGTGCGCCTCGGAGAGGCGTTTGGTTGATCATCTGGGTGATCGCCGGTCTCCTCGGATTGGCAACTGGCCTGCGAATCGGCTGGGCACTCGTCAACAAGCAGTCTCTCGTCAGCACGGCGATGATCTTGGCACTCGGCAGCCTCGGACTGGTTGCCGCGCTCAACTGGCAACCCCTGACCCTGTTGATCGACACGCTGGCCCGCTGGCCCAACGTGTCCACGGTGCTGAGCCAGGTGGCGCTGATAGCGTGCGCCGCGGGCAGCTGCGTGATGATCACCTCGGCGGCCTCCGAACGCAAGCCAACGACGATCCGGCGCATCGCGATGATGCAGTATGGGGTCGCTGCCGTCATCGCGATGCTGACGCTGGTCGCGTTCTTCACCTCGCCCCGACAACCGGAGATGGCGCCGCAGGAGTATCTGCGGCAGAACCTCGGGTCAGGTGCGATGACCCTGTCGTGGCTTCTGCCGCTGCTCTACGTGATGCTCGCGCTGACGCTGGTGGCGTGGGCAGGGGTGCGTCACTCCAACCGCACGCGTCGTGGCCGCGCCCTCTTCGTGTTCACCACGGGCGTCGTGCTCATCGTGCTGGCCAGTGCTTTCTTCCTCATGAGAGCCGTCGGCAGCACCAGATTCATCGGCGTTGGCGCCGCGGCAACTCTGCTGGGTTGCGCCATGCTCGTCGTGGCCAGTGGATCGTTGTTGCCGAGCGTGGAGGACTGGTTTGGCGCGAGGCGCGAACTACGGGTCATCGAGCCGCTGTTGGAGGAGCTGAGTCGCAGACATCCCAACGTCGGGATCGGCGTTCGCCCGCGCGGACCCTTGCTGTTTCGCGTGGCGGAGCAGATGTCGCTGATCTCGGATGCGCTGTATCTGGAGGCCTCGCGCGCGCTCGGGGGCGGTGACGCCGTGACGTCGACGGGAAGGCACCACCAAGAATCGCCGAACGTGCCGCCAGAGGAACAGTCGCTGCGGATCGCGGAGTGGATTTATGCAGGCCGAGATGCCAAAGGGGACGCGACAGATGCCAAGTTCCCTGGGCCACATTGGCTACGTCAGCCGCCGTCGTACTCAGATCGCGAGTGGATTCTCGCGATCGCCGATGAGTATCGGACGCTCGAGAACGAAATCAGCGTTGCGGCGTCCTGACCGAATCGTCTCAGCGATTCGCGGGACGCCCCGACGCCGTCGGTTCTGTGCCAGCTGAGCTAATCGTCCAGGTGCTCTTGGCGACGGAGCTCGTCGACCTTCGCGACGAGGTCCTGCTGAGCCTCGGGCGACAACCCGACGGTGCGCGCCGCAATACGGCGGATGCCCTCGTCGCGCATGCTGGCCAGCCAGGTCAGTTCCTTGTCGAGCTTCTCGTAGTACTCGTCGTCGGTGAAGTACGCCGGCTTGATGCGGAAGAAGTTGGCAAGGGCGGCCATGGTGGCGACCGAGGGGTTGGTGCGGTTGCCTGAACGCAGTTGCGACAGGTACGGCGCCGACATCGTGACACCCTCTGACTTGAGAGCGGCGATGACCTCAGCCGAGGTGTGGGGGCCGCGTCCCGGCGGGTAGACGGTGTCGAACAGGCGATTCAGCCTGGCGGAAAAAGTCATGCTCATCGATCGGTCCTCCACTTAGCGTTGCGAGCGGTCATCGTTGGCGCGTATTTGCTGATCATCGTAGCGAGAGTTTCGCTGACAACCAAGTGCAAACCACCGAATAATGCGTCCTAACCCATGTCACAACCCGTCGCACACCTTCTAGCAGCGATTATCGCCAGCGTGGACGTCGCCGAAATGTGGCGCCGCAAGGCAAATAATTACGCTCGAGTTGTTTTGCCCTGCTCCCAGCGCGCTGGCGCAGCGACCGCAGCGACCGCAGCGACCCCCCGTTTGGCCTCCGGCAATCTGCCAGCGATCTGTGAACGACGACATCGTCACTTGCTCAGGATTCGGAGGGCCTCCCCGCCCGGTAGCTGTCGGTGCGGCTTTCGCGCACGTCAATGAGCGAGGTGAGAGGGCGGAGTTCCCCGTGGCGTTTGGTCGGTTGACAGTAGCCAGTGGGTAGATCACCGGATTCGAACGACGAATCGAGTACCCGCAGAGCCCGTCGACGTACTGAGCGGGGGTGTCACGATCCCGGGGACGCCGCGGAAGAGCGGCCGCGACGCACTATCCCCCGTGGCGTGTCAGCCCGATTTCTCGGTGTCGATCGTCGGCCGGGAAGACCCTCACGCTGCAAGCAGCATGGCGAGGACGGCGGTATCGGGATGAGTGATGGGGTCGATGCCGACACGACTGACCATCGAGGTGATCGTGCCGTCGGACTCTGCTTCCACCCAGGCCGCCCGATGGTCCAGGCCGAGGTGCGGCAGGCCGGGTAGCAGGACGCACCCCGACGCGGCACCTGCACACTCCGGAAGCGACGGCATCGTCTCCGACGGCGGGTGCAGCATCAACAGTGCGGGCGGCTGCCGAAGCGCGAAATAGCCTGGCGGGATGGCCGAGTCGCCGACCACGGTGCCCTCGGCGATGACTAGTCCGACCGTGCCCGGTGCAGGCTCGTCGGGCAGTTCCTCACGGACGCCGAAGATCGTCGTCGTCGAGAGCAACCCGGGAAGCGACGCCACCCGAACCGCGACCATCAACAGCTGTGCCCATTCCTTCGTCGAGTCGGGCCAGCGGCCCGAGACGACGAAACCCTTGAGGGATCCACCTGAGTGGAATGGAGCGACTTCGATGGCTCCATGGGATCCGGTATCCATCCTCGCCTCCGATCGGTGCGTGCTAAGGCCGCCCGACACGGCTGTGGGTCGATCCCGACAGGATGCGGCAGGCACGGGCTTGCACGCAAGAGGACACGACTGCCAGTAATGCAACCGACACGTAGGGCGTCAGCGGCCTTGCCGTCCGGAGACGGTCCACACCACTGTGTAGGAACCGGCAGCGGGTACCCAGCCAAACTGCCGCGAGTCGACGACGCCAGGGGCGTGCGGGTTGTCGGAGCGCGCCTCGAAGGTCGCGTCGCGACCGGCGCCGCGGACGTCGCCTACGCGCTTGACGAGCCACCGCGTGGGCACCGTGGGGTCGGGGAACACACGCACCTGGCCGCGCCGAAGACGACCGAGGCGCAGCGCGAGGAGGCCGTCGCCCGGCCGGAGTGCAGGGCGCATCGAATCCTCGACGACCGCGAACCGGCGTATTGGCCAGCATCGAGAAGGATGGTTGCCTGCCATGGCCAAAGGGTAAGTTAGGCACATGCTTCTTCGACTCTTCGCCAACGCAACTCCCGCCCACGCCCATTGCGACCTTTACTGCGGTGTCTACGATCCGGCCCAGGCCAAGATCGAGGCGCTCTCATGTCTGAAGACCCTCAAGAAATTCCACGACTCGGACGACGACCACTTCAAGACGCGCGCCATCATCATCAAGGAGCAGCGTGCCGAGGAGGTCAAGCATCATTTGATGGTGCTGTGGGCGGACTTCTTCACGAAGGACCACTTCGCGCAGTTCCCCAACCTGCACCAGCTGTTCTGGGACGGCGTCCACGGCGCGGGCGATGTCAAGAAGTCGACTGACGTCGCCGTTGCCGAGAAGCTGCTCAAGACGATCGACGAGATCTCCGACATCTTCTGGCAGACCGAGAAGGCCAAGGACATGGGCGTGTACCCGCCCGCCTGATGCAGGCATAACTACCGCGAGGGCCGGCCCGGTGCATGAGCGCTGCGTCGGCCTTCGTCGTCCGCGAGGACGGATCTAGGGGGTCAGGTGAGGACGATGAGGGCCAGGACGCCGAGAAGTACCAGGGCGATCAACCCCGCTCGCAGGCAAGCCATCACGTGGCTCTGGGCGTAGACGTGCGAGGAGGTGTTCCATTCGGACGGCGGTACAGGCCCTGACCCCAGCGAATGCGATGCCATCAAAAGCTCCTGACCTGCGCGATCAAACTTGTCCTCCGGTGAGATGTGTCACAACCAATCGCGATGTCCGTGATCATAGCCCCTTCGGCGACTGGCGAGAAAATCAGCCTCACGGCCGCGTCGTGGCGTTGGGATGGCGGACCGGGCGGAATCCAAATGGTTAGCCTGACGACGCTTTTCGCTCGGCGCCGCGAAACCTGTTGATCACTTGACAATGCGAACACAGCGCTATTCTCAGTCAATTGCAGGTACGCAACAGATTCGCCGGTTCAGAGGCTTTTCGGCAGCTCCGTGCCTGTGCATGGACCTGTGGAAACTGTGGATAGGCGACTGATTGCTGTGGCGGCCGTGCCAGCATGGAGCGCGGGCCTCCGTCGGGCGGGACGTCGACGGACGGACCGAATCGAAGCGATGACGAACGAGGTGGTTACGCAGTGAGTGACGACGAGGTCGGGGAAGCCGAGATCGCCGACGTTCCCGTGACGTTCGACCAATCGGTCGTGCTGCTCGACGTCCGTGAGGACGACGAGTGGCAGCGCGGTCACGCACAGGGCGCGCAACACATCCCCATGGGCGACGTCCCCGCCCGCATCGGTGAGATCGACGCGGATGCCACGCTGTTCGTGGTGTGTCATGCAGGTGGCCGATCGCAACGAGTGGCGCAGTATCTGGCCCGCAACGGCTACGAACCGATCAACGTGGCGGGGGGCATGCTGGCGTGGGCGGGAGCTGGACGTCCGGTCGTCACCGACTACGGCTCTGTGGGCACGGTCTGACGGACCGTAGGCTGGTCGCGTGATCCAGGTCTGTTCACGGTGCGGCACGCGATGGAACGTCCGCGACCGTCAGCGTGTCTGGTGCCCGCGCTGTCAGGGTTCGCTGCTGGCACCGTCGGCCGAGTCCGAACCGCAGTGGGGGGCCGCCGGCGCGTCGCGACGCCTGCCTTCCGGGTATCGCTGGATCGCGGTGCGCCCCGGGGAAGCGCCGCCACCGCGCCGCCTACGTCGACCGCTGGGGCCGACGCCCAGGTACTCGGTCATCCCCCGTTGGGGCCTTCAGGACCGGTTCGATTCGGCCGCGCCAACGCAGCAGGCCGAACCTCCGAAGGCGTCGACGCGAATGGTGCAGGCCACGCTTTTGACGACCATGTTCGCGCTTGCCTTCGCCGTGGTGATTCACATCGCAAACTACGCGCTCCTGCTCTACAACCGCTCGACCCTGCTCAACCCGATCGTCGCGGGAGCGGCGACGTGGGCGGGTGTCGCCGCCAGCGTGTTGGTGTTCTTCGCGTTGATCGCCACCACGGTGGTGCTGGCCAATTGGCTGATCGCGCGGCGGGCGGTCGCCTTCGCGCGGCAGGAGATGCCGGATCCGCGCCCGGTGTGGCAGCTGTGGTTGGGCTGCCTGCTGCCGCTGGTGAATCTTTTCTGGGCGCCGGTGTTCGTCATCGAACTGGCCAGGGTCGAAGGTCGCCTTACGTGGCTGCGCACTCCCATCGTCGTGTGGTGGTGTGCATGGTGGGTGAGCTTCTTCTTGTCGATGTTCGCCTTCGCGACCAGTTTCACGCGCGACGCACAGGGCATCGCGAACAACACTGTCGCCATCTCCATCGCCTATCTGACTGCGCTCGCCGCCCTGCTGTTGACCGGAAAGATGTATCGCGGATTCGAACATCAAGCCATCGATCGGCCGGTCAAGCGGTGGGTCATGGTCAACGCAGGGGTCACCGAGGAACCGCGGACTCACGGGGCGCCACCGCAGGACGCCCAACCGAAGGACACCGAGCCGCAATCGGCACCTCGAGTTGAGTCCGACCGGGAAGAACCGGCAGCATAGGTTCATGACTGCGGCCGACGGAGCCCTCGGCGGCCACCCATTCGTGGTGGCGCACCGAGGGGCATCGGCAGAACGCCCCGAGCACACGACCGCCGCCTACGATCTTGCGCTGCGCGAGGGCGCCGACGGAGTCGAGTGCGACGTGCGCCTGACACGCGACGGCCATCTGGTGTGCGTCCACGACCGACGGGTCGACCGTACGTCGACGGGCACCGGCCTGGTCAGCGAGATGACGCTCGCCGAGTTGCGTGAATTCGACTACGGCGCTTGGCATTCGAGCTGGCGGGCGGACGGCAGCCACGGTGACACCGGTTTGCTCACCCTCGATGACCTCATCTCGTTGGTCCTCGACTGGCATCGGCCGGTCAAGATCTTCATCGAGACCAAGCATCCCGTGCGCTACGGCGCGCTCGTCGAGAGCAAGGTGCTCGCCCTGCTCCACCGGTACGGCATCGCCTCACCGGCGTCGGCCGACATGTCCCGAGCGGTCGTGATCTCCTTCTCGGCGGCGGCCGTGTGGCGGATCCGCCGCGCGGCGCCCATGCTGCCGACGGTGCTGCTCGGTGACACGTCGCGGTACCTGGGCGGCAGCGCCGCGACCACGGTTGGTGCCACGGCTGTGGGACCGTCGATCGCCACGCTGCGTGAGCACCCCGAACTCGTCGACCGGGCAGCCGCGCACGGCAGAGCCCTGTACTGCTGGACCGTGGACCACTACGAAGACGTCCGCTACTGCCGCGACGTCGGCGTGGCATGGGTGGCCACGAACTACCCAGGCCGTACCAAGGACTGGTTGCAGAACGGGTTGACGGAGGCCGGAGTCGACCCGCCAGACGGCTAGAGGTTTCCCCCCGCTGCCTTGGGCGCCGTCGCGTCGGTCGTAGCCGTGGTGAGTTCGCGCCACGAAATCCTCCAGGTGGAACAGGTTGTCTGGCCCGGTCGGCGATCCCCTCCAGAGTGGTGATCTGCGCGACCTCCTCGACCTGTTCCGTGAGGATCCACTGCATGAACTGCTCACCGAGGTAGTCACCCTCGTCGCGGGCGACGCTGGCAAGCCTGCTGATCTGCTCGGTCGTGGTGTGTTCCTGGGCTAGGGCGAACTCGGCGCATGTTTGCTGTGGCGGCGGGCAAACGAAGGGTCGGCTAAATGTTGCCGGCGTCGAGCACGTCCTTCGGCACCGCGGTGTCGGTCGCCAGCGCGTGGAATAGCCGCGTTGCCGCATCGGTGTTCCACACGACGACCGAACCCGAGTCGCTGCCGGTGAACTCGCCTATCGGCACCGTCGTGGTGGTCAGGGTTCCATGCAGCGCCCACGCCAGTCGGGCCAGATCCCACACGTGTGCGCCCGCGTCGACGGTCACGGCGCCTGACGCCGCATGAGCCATCGGATACCAGCGTAGCGGGTTCAGCAGGACGGCAGGGCTTGCGGAGCGGTGCATCAGCGTCGACATGAACTGACGCTGGTTGGTCATCCGATCGAGGTCGGCCCGTGGCGTCGCGCGTGTGCGGACGTAGCCCAGCGCGCTGCGACCGTCCAGCTTCTGGCACCCGGCAGGGAGTTCGATGCCCGCCAGTGGGTCGCTGATCGGCTCCGGCGGGCACATCGTGACGCCGCCGACGGCGTCGACCATGACGGCGAATCCGTCGAAGCCGATCTCGGCGTAGCGGTCGAGTCGCAAACCCGTCGCCTGCTCGACCGTCTCTGCCAACAGGGGTGCACCGCCTAGTGCGAACGCCGCGTTGATCTTGTCCTCGCCATGCCCGGGTATCGGGATGTAGGAGTCGCGGGGGATCGACACCATCGTCGGCGCGACGTCCGACCCGAGGCCCGGGACGTGCACTAGCAGGATCGTGTCGGTACGGCCTTCGCCGAGGTCGCCTCCGGTGGCGAGCTCGGCCTGCTGCTCCGGGGTGAGGTCCTGGCGGCTGTCCGATCCCACCAGCAGCCAGGTCGTCCCGGCGCCGGCGGGCGGCCGGTCGGGAAGAGCGGTGAGCGCCGGGACGCGGTGCAGCGACTTATCGACCCATACCCCCGTGCCAACGACTGCCAACACGGCGACGAGCAGGAAGGAAACCACGATGCGTCCCCAGCGCCGTTTCCTCTTGGGTGCGCGCGCCCGGGGTGGTGGACGGCCCGGAGGCGGAGGTCGGTGCGCGGGCGCGGGGGGCGGCGGGGGTCGGTACCTCGGCGCCGGGGCGCGTGGTGGTGGTGCCGGTACGCGCTGCGGGGCGATCGGCTGGGTGGCATCGGGCGGCCGCACCGGGGGTGGCGGCGGCCGGTAGTGGGGGTCGCGGCGGATGACCTGCGACGGTTCCTGCGGCGACCGGGGTCGCCGCGGATCAGGCCCGGGGAAGGGCGGCCGGTAGTCGGTCACAGAATGAATGTACGTGCAGGAAGCGGCCCGATCGGCCGCGATCAGCCAAGCCAGCCAAGGTGCCCGGCGAGCAGCGCGTAGCCCACGAAGGCGACGGCGTCGATGAGGCCGTGTGCCACGATCAGCGGCCATAAGCGCCCCGTCCGTTGCCACACGTAGCCGAAGACGAGGCCCATCACCACGTTGCCGACACCTGCGCCGAAGCCCTGATATAGGTGGTAAGCGCCGCGCAGAAGGCTGGAAGCCACCAGCACGACGACGGGGGAGATGTCGAGCTGGCGTAGCCGCGTCATCAGGAACGCGACGACGATGACCTCCTCGGCCCAGCCGTTGGCGAAGGCCACTGCCAGCAGGACGGGGATGCGCCACCACGTATCCCCGAGTTCCGAGGGCACCACGGTCACCCCGATGCCCATTGCCCGCCCCGCGACGTAGAGGCCGAGACCGGGAATGCCGATGAGCGCCGCCAGGCCCAGGCCGCCGAGCAGATCCGGGCGCCAGCGGAACCGCCCGAGTCCGATGCTGCTGGGCCCGAAACCGCTGCGCCACAACAGGTATACGCCGAGTAGGCCCCATGCGATGAGCTGGAACACCGACGCCAGATTCAGCGCCAGGTTGATCAGGTCGATGGGGGAGAGTTTGCGGTTGAGTGCCACCTTCTGGCCGGAGAGGCCTAGGAGGACCGCTTCGGTCAGGCTGACGAGGGCGGTGTAGGCGGAGAGCCCGAACGTCACGGCGAGGACGACGGCGATCTCTAGCCGGATGGCCCGCTTGCGTGGGTCGGTCAGCAGCTCCTCGCTCGGCCCTGTCACCGGAGCCACGCTAGCCGCATTACTTTCCCGGGTCGCTTCGCTCGTGCCCTCCGCTCAATCTAGATGCGGCGAGCGCGCAGGCCGTTCAGGAATGGGCATCCCATCTGCACGCGGATCGCCTGACTGAGTCCCGTGACGTCGTCGACCGGCTTGGCGAACGGTAGCCGCACGTCGTGGTCGCCGTCCTCCGCCTCGACGCGGAGCTGGACGCCGTAGCGGTCGAGTCCGAGCGGGCGCACGCGGCCGCGCCGCCGCGGCGACGGGAGTCGGTTGGCCAGGCGGTCCACCACGTCGCGGTCCACCACGTCGCGGTGCGCCAACTCGAGGTGCTGCAGCCAGCGGGACTCCAGCGCGTAGAACGGATCGGGCTGGGCGTCGAGCAGCGTGCCCATTGCGACGGACTAGCGCCGGTCGAGTGGGCGACCATGGCGGCCAACGAACACTCGAGCGGATGTGCACCGGCGTCGGGGCAGGATCGACGTCCTCGACTGCCAGCATGGAGCTGCCACCACGCGCGCAGGCGCTTCGGATGCGCGCGGCCGTCGTGGGCGCCACCAGGGACGGTCCTGCCGTCGCGTCGATCATCGCGCTGGCCCTTCACTAAATTAGGTAGCCCTAATTTAGGTGAGCCTCACTGAATCGCGCAAGAGGTTTCGAAACGCCTTCGGAGACGACGAAGGCCGAGCCGATAGTGTTGAGCCGTGCCACGCGTCGCCTATCTGGGTCCACAGGGGACCTTCACCGAAGCGGCGTTGTTGCAGATGGCGGCCGGTGGCGTGATACCCGGCGCGTCGGCAGGCGGTTCCGAGCTCGCGCCACTGCCGTGCGACAGCGCCGAGGGTGCGCTCGCCGCCGTTCGGGCCGGCGCCGCTGACTACGCCTGCGCGCCGATCGAGAACTCGATCGACGGCTCCGTCGTCCCGACGATGGACAGCCTCGCGGTGGGTGCGCCGTTGCAGATCTTCGCCGAGCACGCCCTCGACGTCGCCTTCAGCATCGCCGTCCGGGCCGGCACCCCGGCGTCGAGCGTCGAGACCATCGCGGCCTTTCCCGTCGCCGCGGCGCAGGTGAAGCGGTGGCTCGCCGACCACCTCCCCGACGCACACATGGTGCCCACCACGTCGAACGCCGCCGCCGCTCACGACGTCGCGGAGGGGCGGGCCGACGCGGGCGTCAGCACGGCGCTCGCTGCCCAGCGGCTGGGCCTGGCCACGCTGGCCGAAGGCGTCGTCGACGAGGCGAACGCCAGGACCCGATTCGTGCTGGTCGGTCCGCCGGGACCGCCGCCGGCCCGCACCGGAACCGACCGCACGTCGGTCGTCCTGCGGCTGGACAACGTGCCGGGCGCGCTGGTGTCGGCGATGACCGAGTTCGCGATCCGTGACATCGACCTCACCCGCATCGAATCCCGGCCCACTCGAGTCGAATTGGGCACTTACTTCTTCTTCCTGGACTGCGTCGGGCACATCGATGACGATCTGGTGGCCGAGGCACTTCGGGCGCTGCACCGACGTTGCGCCGATGTGCGCTATCTGGGTTCCTGGTCGACCGGCTCGGCGGACGGCACCCCCATCGGGACCAGGCCGCCAGTGACAGACGAGGCCGCCGAATGGCTGGCCGGACTTCGAGAGGGGCGCGCCCGATGACGGGTCGACTGGTTTTGGTCCGCCACGGACAGTCGCACGGCAACGTCGCGCGTCGGCTGGACACCCGGCCCCCCGGTGCGGCGCTCACGGAGCTAGGTCACGAGCAGGCGCGAACGTTCGGACGCGACTGGGAGCATCCCGTGGGCCTGGTGGCGCACTCCACGGCGTTGCGTGCAGCCGAGACGGCGGCGAAGATCGGTGGGCAACTCGCACTCAGCACCGTGGAATTGGACGGCATTCACGAGGTGCAGGTCGGCGATCTGGAGAACCGGAACGACGACGCAGCTCACGACGAGTTCAACGCCCTCTACCAACTTTGGCACGGCGGCGAGTTGGAGGTGCCCCTACCCGGCGGGGAGAGCGGCCGCCAGGTTCTCGACCGCTACCTGCCGGTGGTGAAGCAACTGCGTGTGCGGTACCTCGATGACGACGCGTGGACGGGTGACGTCGTCGTGGTCAGCCACGGTGCCGCGATCCGGTTGGTGGGGGCGGTGCTGTCGGGGGTGGACCCAGGCTTCGCGCTCGAGCACCATCTCGCCAACACCGAGTGCGTGGTGCTGAGTCCGATCACCGACGGCCGGTGGAGCTGTGTCCAGTGGGCGGCGCTGACGCCACCGTTCGAACCGGTCGAGCATCCCGACGAGGACGCCTTGCATCCCGTCGACCCGATGGGCTGAGTCAGCTCACGAGACTGCCGAGGCGGCGATCGTCTCCGCGCACGCGCAACCGACGGCTTCGCAGTCGATGCTGAACGCGTGCAGCCCGTCCGGGGTGGTGCAGTCGTCGGTGCACTCGATCGCGGACGAGGCGTGGTGGAGGACGGTGCCGTGACAGTGTTCGAGGCACTCGCGACACTCGCGACACACACCGGTCATGAGTCCGTTTCTAGCACCGCCAACCGACGAATCCCGGTTGCCGCGCGGGGTTCTCCTGCCCTCCGTACGATTTCCCGGGTCGCTTCGCTCCTGCCCTCGGTACGATTTCCCGGGTCGCTTCGCTCCTGCCCTCCAGGGTCAGCCCCAGCCAAGCTCGTGCAAACGTTCGTCGTCGATCCCAAAGTGGTGGGCGATCTCGTGGATCACCGTCACCTTGACCTCGTCGACCACGTCGGCCTCGGTGTCGCACATCTCGAGCAGCGCGTGGCGGTAGATGGTGATGGTGTCGGGCAGCGAGCCGAAGTACGTCGAGTCGCGCTCGGTCAATGCGATGCCCTCGTACAGTCCCAGCAGGTCTGGTTCGTCGGGGTGCCTGTCCTCGACGAGGACGACGACGTTGTCGATCGCCTTGGCAAGCGCAGGCGGAATCTGGTCCAAGGCGTCTGACACCAGCTCGTCGAACCGTTGCCGGCTCATCCGAACGGCCACCGGCGGCTACTGAGGCGGGCCGGGCAGCACGGGGCCTGCGGGCGGCGCGGCCGGGGGCACTGCAGCCGGATCCCCCACTGGCGGCGGCGGTATCGCGCCGTCCTGCGGCGGCCCCTGTCCGTCGACCGGCGGGCCCGGTGCGGGCGGGGGGCCGTTGAGGAAGGTATTGCCCTGCGGCGGTGGCGCTGCGCCGGAGGTGGTGGGTGCCGTTGTGGTGGGTGCCGTTGTGGTGGGTGCCGTTGTGGTGGGTGCCGTTGTGGTCTGAGTCTGCGGCGGCCCCACCTGCTGCTGACCCGGCAGGTGGTTGGAGCCCTGGCTGCTCTGATCAGGTTGATCGCTGAGATCGATCTGCGACGACACCTGGGACGACGTGTCGACCGGCGGCAAGGGGATCGGCGGCATGTCCAGCCGTTCCTCGGGGATGTCAGGCACGGCAATGGGCGGCTGACCATTGATCATCAGCGGTCCCTTGGCGCTGTTGAGCAGCGTCGACCACCCGCCGTTGCCCAAGGTGGCTCCGATGCTGCAGGACACCTGTTTGCTTCCTGCCGTCCAACTCGGCAGCGAGATCGTGCTGTAGATCAGCGTCAGAGTGGTCTTCCTCAGTGCGATGGGCGCCAGGTAGGCATCCGTCATCTGAGTGCACGAGTCCTTGACGAACTGGTCCTGGTCGCCGTCGGGGGGCACGGGACCGGGGAATTTCTCGGCGAGGTTGACCGAACCAGTGACCTCCATGGCGTGCGGTTTCGCGCAGTCCACGGGAATGTCGGTCGGCTGGTTGGTGGCCGGATCGATGCCCAGACACGTTCCGGCGGGCCAGATCTTCGACTGGTCGATGTCCGCGACCTTGCCGGCGAAGGCCAGTTGGTGGTTGTCCGGGCCTGCCAGTTGAAGACCGCACAGCATGCGTCGCTCGTCCGACTGGCGCCATGCCTTGTCACCAGACCACACCAGGCTGACGCTGAACCGTCCGTTGGGGTCGTATTTGGCGCCGAGGTACTGGCGCGCGGCGGCCTGGCACTGTTCCTGGCTGATTTGCTTGATGCGCGCCTCGGACGGCGGCGCGGCGTCGGGGCCGTACTCGGTGCCTGGGAAGGTCCGCATGTCGATCGTCTCGGCGACCTCGAAGCGGTGCTCGTCCTTGCAGTCGACGAGCTGCGCAGCGTCCGGCACCTGCTCTGGCCAGTTCAGGCAGGTCCCGCTGGCGGCGTGGTCGAACGTGTCATTCCCGCGTGGACCGCCGCCCAGAGCCGTCGACCCGGCATTGAGTCCGATCGGAAGCCTGGGGTGTCCACCGCCGGGGAGTGCGGTGATGAGACCCGCAATGAGGAGGCCTCCGAGTGCCGTCAGCAGCAGTGCTCGCCGGGTCGACGTGGCCTGCAGACTCTGCCACCAGGCCGCGTGGCCCGATGGCTTCTCGGCGTCGTCTGTCGCCTTGGTCGTGACCAGGTCCGAGGCGGTGGGTGCATCCAACATCGGGTCCATTGTGACAGGCGCGCCAAGCTCTGTGACAAGAGTTGCAGTTGTACCGTTATGTGGTTGTGCCCCGGTGTCCGTGTTTGCCGGTGATTTCGTCGTGATTGCCAAGCCCGGGTCCCCCCCGGCCGACGAGCCGAACGTAGGGTTTCTCTCGTGATCGACCTCAAGCTGCTGCGTGACGATCCCGACCGGGTGCGCGCGTCGCAACGGGCGCGCGGTGAGGACCCCGTCCTCGTCGACGTGCTGTTGGATGCCGACGCGACGAGGCGCTCTGCGATCTCCAAGGCCGATGGTCTGCGGGGCGAGCAGAAGACGGCGAGCAAAAGCGTCGGCACGGCGTCCGCCGACGGACGGCCCGCCCTGCTGGCGCGCGCCAAGGAGCTTGCCGAGAGCGTTAAGGCCGCCGAAGCGGAGCAGGCCACGGCCGAGACTGCTTTTACGGCAGCGCACATGGCGATCTCGAACGTGATCATCGAGGGTGTCCCCCCAGGAGGCGAAGACGACTTCGTGGTGCTCGACACCGTGGGCAAACCGCCCGCGATCGAGGACCCCAAGGACCATCTCGAGCTCGGCGAGTCGCTCGGGCTGATCGACATGCAGCGCGGCGCCAAGGTATCCGGCTCACGCTTCTACTTCCTCACCGGCTTCGGCGCGCTGCTGCAGCTCGGCGTGATGCAACTCGCCGTCAAGCTTGCTACCGAGAACGACCACACCCTCGTCATCCCTCCCGTGCTGGTGCGTCCCGAGGTGATGTCCGGCACCGGCTTCCTCGGTGCGCACGCCGATGAGATCTACCACCTCGAAGCCGACGACATGTATCTCGTCGGCACGTCGGAGGTGCCGCTGGCCGGCTACCACTCCGACGAGATCATCGACCTGTCCGACGGGCCACGGCGCTACGCGGGGTGGTCGTCGTGTTTCCGGCGCGAGGCCGGTAGCTACGGCAAGGACACCCGCGGCATCATCCGTGTGCACCAGTTCGACAAGGTGGAGGCCTTCGTCTACTGCAAGCCGGAGGATGCCGACGCCGAGCACCAGCGGCTGCTGAGTCTCGAGCGCCAGATGCTGGCCCGGATCGAGGTGTCCTATCGGGTGATCGACACGGCTGCAGGCGATCTGGGCTCATCTGCGGCCCGCAAGTTCGACTGCGAGGCCTGGGTTCCCACGCAGGGGACGTACCGGGAGCTGACGTCGACGTCGAACTGCACTACGTTCCAGGCGCGACGCCTCTCTACCCGTTACCGCGACGAGAACGGCAAGCCGCAGATCGCCGCCACGCTCAACGGCACGCTGGGAACGACGCGCTGGCTGGTCGCCATCCTGGAGAATCACCAGCAGCCGGACGGCAGCGTCCGCATTCCGGACGCACTGGTGCCCTACGTCGGAAGGTCGGTGCTGACACCGTGACGGCAAGGTGATGACACCGTGACGGAACCCAAGACGATCGACCTGAACGAAGCCGAACTGCGGCACTGGTTCGGCTTCGGCGTGGCAGGCAACTTCGCCGGCCACCTGGAGCAGGCGGGCGAAGCCGCCGACTTCGTCGGTGTGGATTCCGGGGTGGTGACCAGCGAGGGATCGGCGCCCAAGGGCATCTTCCCCTGGTACGCACCGGGTTCCGACGGCTTTCTCGGCCAGTTCCCGCTGTCGCACGACAGCATCCTGCTACCCGGCAGCGACACCCCGCTGAACCTGCAGATCGAGCCTGAAGTCGGCCTGGCCTGCCACGTGACCTGGCAGGGAGACACCGTGGTGTCGCTGCAACCGTTCGCGCTCGGTGCGTTCAACGACTGCTCGATCCGGCGTCCCAACGCCCCGAAGATCAGCCACAAGAAGAACTGGGGCGCGGCGTCCAAGGGCGTGGCCGCGCAGTTCTTCGACATCAGTGACCTGACGCCCGACGGGCCCACGTCGACGCTGCGACTGGTGTGCAACCTGCGCACCGCCGACGGCAAGGAGCACGCCTACGGCGTGGACAGCCCACTGCTCGGCTACTCCTACTACGGTGAAGTTCTGCTCGACTGGATCACCGAGCGTCTCGCCAACCAGAAGGGCTCGGCCGAGACCCCGCTCGAGGACGTCGGGGCGCTGATGGTCGCGTCCGGGCATCCGTCCAACGTGTTGATCGGCATCGGTGCGACGCGGTACACCGAACTCGGCGAATCGACCTTCCTGCAGCCGGGCGACGAGGCGATCGTGCGGGTCTACGACACCGCATCCGACGCGTTCTCCGAACTGCGGCAAGTGGTTTCGTCTCGCTAGGAGGTCCGGTGGGTGGCGTTGCGGTAGCCCAATTGTGGCGGTTCCCGGTGAAGTCGATGGGCGGCGTGGTGTGCACGCCGACCGGCTGTCGGCGGTCCGGGACCTGGAGAACGACGTCACCGCTTCGGCGCGGCGCCTGCCCAAACTGCTGGGATGCTCGGCCGCCTACCTCACCGAGCCGACCGCGGACGCGGGCCTTGGCAACGTGCCGGAGGTGACGATCACCTTCCCCGACGGCGTCGAGTGCTCGAGTTCGGACCCCGCTGTGCACCAGTTTCTCTCCGAACTGGTCGGCCGCGAGGTTCGACTGACCGCGCTGGCGCCCTGAACGACACCAGCAACCACCGACTGTCGGCGCGGCAGTCGAAGGCCGACTTCTCCGCCGCGGAGGTGCGTCGCGACTTCGGTCTGTCCGAGTCCGAAGCCCCACCCGACACGACTAGCGATCCAGCAGCTCGTCGAGGACTGCCACGAACTCCTTGGCCCGCAACGGGGTGAAGGCGGGACTGAGTCGGGTGCCGGGAACGTCGAGGGTCACCAACGTCGACTTGATCGGGCGCCAGACGTCTAGCGGAAGCCAGCGCCGCAGGTCAGAGCTGCCCCAGATGCGGAAGCGGTTCATCAGCAGGCCCAGCGGCTCCGTGCGGTATCCGCGCACCGTCCGCAGCGGAATGACCTTCGAGGTTCCCGACGGAAAGTGATAGCGGCGCAACGTGATCGCCCGCCGGTCCAGTTGAATCAGACCGTCGTCGTACTGCAGCGGGGGTGGGGTCACGCCTTGGCGCTCCTGAGCTGATGACCCGTGGACGTCAGGCAGCGGCCGTTGGTCAGATTCCATGACCAGCCGTGCAGGTTGCACGTCAACGTCGTGCCGTCGACGACGCCGAACTTCGACAGATCGGCCTTGAGGTGCGGGCACCGGCGCTGGATCTCCCAGCCGTCCATGGTGATCGACGAGGAGTCGTCGTGGGCTTCGGCGAACCAGCCGTCCGCATACGCGATGCGCTCGTCGGTCAGGCACTTGAAGAATGTGTAGAGGTATTCGTTGTAGCCACCCACTCGCCACGCCGTGAAGCGGGTCGACAGGAAGATGGTGTTGACCCAGTCAGGCTCGTCGTCCCGCAGCACCGTGCGAACCAGTTCGGGGGCGATCTCGAAGCCGTAGCGGAACTTCTCGTCCGGAATCGCCTCGCGGACAGCTCGTTTCGGGAAGTCCAGGACGACCGTCTCCGAACCTAGTCGAAGCTCGACCGGGTAGCCGATGCCGTCGCAGATCTGGTCGCTCTGCAGCATGATCGGTTCGAACTTGCCCCGCAGCGGCTCCAGAAGCGGATCACCTTCGGCAGGCGCCCAGCCGGCTTTGGCGGCGGCCAACACGGGCGCCATCCGCTGCGCATACTGCTCGATGTAGGCGGCCTTGCCGGTGGTGAAGATCGACTCGGGGTCTGCGATCGGGTGGACCAATGAATTGAGTTGCGCACCAGCGAAGTCCGCGGCGGAACCGGGAATCATCAGCAGGCCGCGGTCGTGGCCGTTGGTGCGCAGCTGCTCGAGGAAGACCATCTGGTCGGGGAAGATGTTCGCCGGGTCGCCGTGGTCGTCGTTGAGGTCGCGCAGTTCCGAATCCAGAAAGCACGGCGGACCAGCCGACGGGACCACCCAGGCGGCGTCGACCTGAGCGATGTACTGCCGACAGCGGTCCATTCCACGTTGGCGCTTCTGGATGCCGAACGCCTGCTTGGCGCGGACCGGCATGTCGTAGACCATCGGGTACCAGATGGCGCCGGAGTACTGCAGCATGTGCACGTCGACGTGTCCGAAGGCCGACTCCAGAACGTCAAGATCGACGGGGCGCGCATCGTTCATGTTGAACGCCACCGTTTCTCCGTCCGAGACGGCCAGTCCGGAATCGCCGATGGGGCCGTCGGCCGGTGCGCGCAGCCCAATGATCATCACGTCGAGATCACCCTTCGGCCCGGTGACGCGGTGCTTCACCGAGTCCGTGGTCTCGAAGAAACGGTGGAAGCCGAGTGTCTCCAGCGCACGGCGCAGGTCGGGCACCGGGTAGTCCGGCAGCAGAACCACGGCGTCCTTGTTGACGTGTGCCGCCAGGTGGGCCGGATCGAAGTGGTCGGCGTGCAGATGGCTGACGTACAGGTAGTCGCATTCGCCGAGGCTGTCCCAGTCCAACCCGCTGTTGTCCGGGAACGGGAACCACGATGCGAAGTAGGCCGGGTTTACCCACGGGTCGCAGAGGATGCTCCCGGCCGTGGTGTCGATCCGGAAGCCTGCATGTCCGACACTTGTGACCTGCACGTATGACCTTCCTCGCGGGGTTTGCGCCGTGCTGATCCTACCGGGGTCCGCCGGCTTACTGTTCCCAGCGCGTGCGGTAGTAGGCGATCCGCTCGTCGTCGGCATCTATGCCGTACGCGTCGAAGAGTTCCGCTTCGAGCCCCGGCTCGAAGTTCCATTCCAGCGACATCGACGCCACCGCCAGGTCCGCCCACCGATCCGCCACCCCCACGTCGCCGAGATCGACGTGCCCGGAGCACTGGGCGTCGTCACCGACGAGGGTGTTGGGCGCGCACGCGTCGCCATGGCAGACCACCAGCAGATCGGCGGGTGGTGCGTCGGCGGGCACCCAGGACGGCGCGCCGAACGGAAAGTTCTCGACGGGCATCGAGTCGTGCAGGTAGCGAAGCCCTTCTCCGATCGCCCGCGTGGCGGTGCGCGGACGCGCGACCCAGTGTGGATCGACGGCCGAACGCCCCGGTAGCGCCGCGGTGTGCAGCCACCCCGAGCCGGACGACAGGACCCGAGGCACCGGGTGGTAGTCGACCGCCCACCGCAGGCGTTCCTCCTCGGAGACCAGCAGCGCCGCGTGATCGTGTGGGTATACCTTCACGAACTCCTCACCCGCCAGCGAGAACGTGACGCCACCGAGCTCGTTGAGCCAGACCGCGGTCACCTCCCGGCCCCCCGCCAAGTCGACGACGACGTTCGGTACGGGCACGGGTGCGGTCGGAAGGGTCACCCGAGTGACCTTTCCATCCTGCGGTGGGGTCGCAGCACTAGGCTGGTGGTCGTGGAACCGGTATACGGAACTGTCATCACCCTCGCCCGCTGCCTGTGGCGGCTGCAGGGTCTGAAGTTCACGGTCACCGGTGTGGAGAACCTGCCCGTCACGGGCGGCGCCGTGATCGCGATCAACCACACCAGCTACTTCGACTTCACCTTCGCGGGGCTGCCCGCCTTCAAGCAGGGCCGCGGCCGCAAGGTGCGCTTCATGGCCAAGCGCGAAGTCTTCGACAGCAAGATCAGCGGTCCCATCATGCGCAGCCTGCGCCATATCCCGGTGGACCGCGACAGCGGCGCCGCATCGTTCGAGGAGGCCTGCCAGAAACTCAAGGAAGGCGAGTTCGTCGGCGTCTACCCCGAGGCGACGATCAGCAGAAGCTTCGAGATCAAGAAATTCAAGTCGGGTGCCGCGCGCATGGCGATCGCCGCCGACGTGCCGATCGTTCCGCACATCGTGTGGGGGGCCCAGCGCGTCTGGACCAAGGGCCATCCCAAGAACATGTGGCGGCCCAAGGTGCCCATCTCGGTCACGGTCGGCGCACCCATCATGCCCACGCTGCCCGCCGGCGAGTTGACCGTGCTGCTGCACTCGCGCATGCAGCACCTCCTCGAGCATGCCCAGGCCGCCTACGGGCAGCATCCGGCAGGCGAGTTCTGGGTGCCACGCCGGATGGGCGGGGGTGCGCCGACGCTCGCCGAGGCCAATCGGATGGACGCCGAGGAGGCTGCCGAAAAGGCCGCCCGCCGTACTCAGCGCAGCGAGGAGCAAGCAGGCCCGGCGCCACGTCCCGAATCGGACGAGTCCTCGGGGTAGTGGTGGCACGGAACCGGTCTTCCGAGCTCTGGAGATCGAAGAACCCGACCATGGAACGGGCTAGGGCGCGCGACGACGCCGAGCTCGCCGAACACGCCCGAAAGGACTCGGAGAACCACTAGTGCTGCCACTTCTCATCGCCACCGACGTCGACGGCACCCTGCTCGACGAAGATGAGCGCGTCACGCCCCGTACCAGGTCCGCCGTCCTTGCGGCCGTCGACGCGGGCACGCATTTCGTGCTCGCGACGGGCCGGCCACCTCGCTGGATCGCTCCGGTCGTGGACGCCCTCGGCTTCGCGCCCATGGCGGTGTGTGCGAACGGTGCCGTGGTGTACGACTCGGCCACCGATCGCATCCTGTCCGCCCAGACGTTGTCCGTCGACGTGCTCGTTCAGCTGGCGGAGGTGGCGACGCGCGTCATTCCCGGGGCCGGACTCGCGGTGGAGCGCGTCGGGCGAAGTGCGCACGACGCGGCGACGCCGCAGTTCCTGAGCTCACCCGGTTACGAGCATGCCTGGCTCAATCCCGACAACACCGAGGTGTCGTTGGAGGACGTGCTGGGTGCGCCTGCGGTCAAGCTGTTGATCCGAAGGGCGGGCGCACGGAGCGCCGACATGGCGGCCGCGCTGGCGCCGCACGTCGGCATCGAGGGTGACCTGACCTACTCGACCAACAACGGTCTGATCGAGGTGGTGCCACTCGGTGTCAGCAAGGCGACCGGCGTCGACGAGGTTGCCAGACCGCTGGGCGTCACGGCCGAGGACGTCGTCGCCTTCGGCGACATGCCCAATGACATTCCGATGCTGCTCTGGGCCGGGCTCGGCGTGGCGATGGGCAATGCGCACCCCGAGGCGAAGGCAGCGGCCGACGAGGTCACCACGCCGAACTCGGACGACGGGCTGGCGCGCGTCCTCGAACGCTGGTGGCTCTAGCTACTCGTCAACTTCTGTTGTCGATGGGCGTGAACCGCTCGAGTTGGACGGGGGAGTCGCCTTGATCCAACGGGATCTCCAGGGCGACGCCGTCGATGACGCGGGTCACGGTGCCATTCTGGCGGTCGAAGTTCAGCGTGCCGTGCTGGAAGTTCTGCACGATCCACTGCGGCTCCTGGATCTCGCCGCTGGTCGGCAGGCCCAGCGCGCCGCGTTCGAAGCCCAGCTTGCCCCACGCTTCGTAGATGGATCCGGTGACGGGCTCGGCACCGCTGGCGGGCGACCAATACAGCGCTCCCTTGTCGAACGTCACGTACCGGGAAGCGCTGTCGCCGGGCGTTTCCGGAGTCTGCGGCGTGCCCAGCGGGCTTGCGTCGCCACCCATCGACGCCCACTTCAGGAAGATCGCGCCGCCACGCAGCGTATCGGCGAGATCCCTGGGCCCGATGGGGGTGTTGAAGTGGGCGGCGGTGTCGCGCAGGAGTGGCATGGCCGCATACGCGGCGTTGCCCGGGCAGTCGGTGTTGCCGACGTCGCGGTGGGTGAAGATCGTCGGTAGCGGAACAGCGGCGCCCCTGGCGAACTTCGTGAACGAACCGCCGGCTGAGGTGAGGACGACGGTACCCATCGGATCGACGTGATCGAGGCCGAGGCGCCATCCGAGTAGCCTTCCCGTGGTGCGCAACTGAATGGGAGTCGGTGGCACGTCGTCGAAGTTTCCGAGCATCGCCACGGCCCAGGTGTCGACGTTGAAGCCGCCGGTGTGGGCGCCCTCGACGGGCCGGTCGATACCGCCCGCACGCCCCTCGAACACCTGGCCGTACTTGTCGACGAGCGCGTTGTAGGCCATGTCGCACCAGCCGAGGGTGCGGGTGTGGTATTCGAAGATCGAGCGGACGATGCCGGCCGAGTCCTCGGGGGTGTAGTCGTTGCTACCCGCGGTGTGGTGAACGATGCCGGCGCGAATTCCGCCGTCGTACAACGGTTTTCCGCACACTTGCGATTCGTCGGCGCCCCACTGGGCCCGCCCGATGACAGCGGGTGGGACTCCGGGGGGCGTGGCGGCCTCGGGTGGGATTGACGAGATGTCCACGGGCGCCTGCGGCGGGCTGATCAGCACTGCCTTGAGGTCTTGGCTCAGTGGTTGTTCGACGTTGACGGGGACGTATCCGAGGTCTGTCTTCGGTGTGCCCGACGACGGGAGCGGGACGACGGTGGGTCCGGGTGTTGGCCGGTTCACAGCGATCTGAACGTCGGTGGTGTGGCCGACGAAGACGGGTTCGGTGCCGTGGAGTGGGGCAGGAGCGCAGCGACTCGGGGGGTTGCAGGAGTCCGACGACTCGGGGCCAACCCCCTCGAGCGTTTCCGCCTCGTACCAGGGCCCCCATGAACCGTCGGCCTTCTTGGCGCGGACGCGGGCCGAGGTCCCACTGAGATCATCGGCGGTGAGCGCCACCATCGCGAACGGGGTGTCCTGGTGGAGTTCATGGATGGTTTGGCCGCCGCCGACACCGGTGAGTGGACGTTCGACGATCAGCGGGGTCGTGGCGAGCGGTGTCCGGTCGGGCGCACCGGGCATGCCGTACATGGCCAGCGGCAACATCACTGCCGTCGCCGCGACCGCAGAGAACAGCAGCGACGGCAACTGGCGACGACACGACACGGCCCGATGTTACGTATGTGTCAGGTGTTACCAGTGTTTCGACACGGTGTGTCGGGGAACGCTTCTGCCGCGCAACGGCACCGCAGAGCCCGTTGGTGGCTTCTGCGGTGCCGTTTCGTCGCAGGATCTAGGCGCCTGGAATCGCTGCCGGAACTGATGCTGCCGCCGCAGGTACCGCACTCTTCATGGCTCCCGTGATCATCGGCATGAGCATGCCCTTGAGCAGGTCGATCGCCTGTCCGGCGCCGAGGGTCTGGGCGGCGCTGCTGAGATCGCCGAGCAAACCTCCGCTGCCGCCACTGGCCGCCGCGGGCGCGCCGAGGCCGAGCGAGGGGTCACCACCGAGAATCGGGTAAGTGCCCGCGGATGGGCCGAGGCCGAGGGGATCGGCGATCGGAATCTCACCCGCGCTGGGCGCGCCAAGGCCAAGGCCGGTGTTGGCCGCAGGCGTGGTCAGCCCCGGCAGCGTGCCGGTGGGGCTGGTGAGTGCCGGGTTGGTCAGGCCAGCGTCCCCGAGTGCGGGCGTCGTCAGGCCGGGTGTGGTGAGCCCGGGTGTGGTGAGGCCGGGTGTGGTGAGGCCGGGTGTGGTGAGGCCTGGTGTGGTGAGGCCTGGTGTGGTGAGGCCTGGTGTGGTGAGCCCGGGTGTGGTGAGGCCGGGTGTGGTGAGGCCTGGTGTGGTGAGGCCTGGTGTGGTGAGGCCGGGTGTGGTGAGGCCTGGGGCCGTGAGACCTGGTGCGGTCAGCCCTGTACTGGCCAGCCCGGGGCTGATCAGGGTCGTCGCCGGAGCGCCGGATCCCGTCAGGAGCCCGGTCGGCAGCGGCGGCAGGTTGACCCCGAACTGCGAGAGCCCCTGGGACAGCGCCCCGAGCAGTTCGTTGGGCAGGTCGGTGATGAGAGCGGCCTGGACGAACTCGCGGTGCTGTGGCGCCGCGTCGTTGGTAGTGGACAGGTCGGATAGCGCGACTATTGCAACTGGACTTGCGACGGCCAGGGCGGCGACTGCGCTCATGGCTGTCGAGAGCTTGCGTCGACGACGGTTGGGCACGGAAGTCTCCTCGTGATTTTTCTCGGGCCGTGGCTTCTTGGACCGTGTTTCCGGACTGCGGATATTGGAACTGCTGGTGTTCGGATGCAACGGGTTCGATGGTACGGCTGAGACTGGCGCGTCTAGAGTGACGATGCGGAATCGTGAGCGAATTGCGACCTGCGACGGCGGAGCGACCGGCCGAGCACGCATTCGGGCTGCGACCTTCCCGTCGGATACCCTTGCTGCCGATGACAGCTCCTACCTCCCAGTTCGCTGCGCTCCAGCCCGCCGGCCACTTCGACCTCCTGGTCGTCGGCTCCGGATTCTTCGGCCTGACGATCGCCGAGCGCGTCGCCACGCAGCTGGGCAAGCGCGTTCTCGTGATCGATCGCAGGCCCCACATCGGCGGCAATGCCTACTCCGAACCGGAGCCCGAGACCGGTATCGAGATCCACAAGTACGGTGCGCACCTCTTCCACACGTCCAACCAGCGCGTGTGGGACTATGTCAGGCAGTTCACCGAGTTCACCGGCTACCAGCACCGGGTCTTCGCGATGCACGACGGGCAGTCCTACCAGTTCCCGATGGGTCTCGGCTTGGTGTCGCAGTTCTTCGGCAGGTACTTCACCCCGATCGAAGCCCGCGCGTTGATCGCCGAGCAGGCCGCCGAAATCTCCACCGCAGAAGCGGAGAACCTCGAAGAGAAGGCCATCTCCCTGATCGGCCGGCCGCTGTACGAGGCGTTCGTCAAGGGGTACACCGCCAAGCAGTGGCAGACCGACCCGAAGGACCTGCCCGCCGCCAACATCGCCCGCCTGCCGGTGCGCTACACGTTCGACAACCGGTATTTCAACGACACCTACGAAGGTCTACCCGTCGACGGGTATACCGCGTGGCTGGAAAACATGGCACGAGACGATCGCATCGAGGTGCGGTTGAACACCGACTGGTTCGACGTGCGCGACGAACTTCGCGCGGCCAACCCCGACGCACCCGTGGTGTATACCGGCCCGCTGGACCGCTACTTCGACTACTCCGAGGGGCGGTTGGGCTGGCGCACGCTCGACTTCGAACTCGAGGTCTTGTCGACCGGCGACTTCCAGGGCACCCCCGTCATGAACTACAACGACCTCGACGTGTCGTACACCCGCATCCACGAGTTTCGGCACTTCCATCCCGAACGCACCTACCCCACGGACAAGACCGTCATCATGCGTGAGTATTCGCGGTTCGCCGATGACGAGGACGAGCCCTACTATCCGATCAACACCGAAGCCGATCGCGAACTGCTCGGCACCTACCGCTCGCGAGCCAAGGCAGAGACTGCGTCGGCGAGGGTGCTGTTCGGCGGACGGCTTGGCACTTACCAGTACCTCGACATGCACATGGCGATCGCCAGTGCACTGAACACGTACGACAACACGCTGGCGCCGCACCTGCTCGACGGTGCGCCGCTCATCGAAAATGACCCAGAAAGCAGCTGAGCATGAGTGACATTCCCTCGGGCGCGCTCGACGCCGGACAGTCCAAGGCGGTGAGCCTGCTCTCCCGCATCATCTTGCCCCGTCCCGGAGAACCGCTGGACGTCCGCAAGCTCTACATCGAGGAGTCGATTACCAACGCGCGCCGGGCACATGCCCCGACCCGCACCGCATTGGAGATCGGCGCCGAGTCCGAGGTGTCGTTCGCGACGTACTTCAACGCCTTCCCCGCCAGTTACTGGCGCCGGTGGTCGATCCTGGAGTCGGTGGTGTTGCGTGTCGAACTGAGCGGCAGCGCGCGCGTGGACGTCTACCGCTCCAAGGCCACTGGTTCGCGAATTACGGTGGGCGGCAGTGCCGTGAAGAGCGCCGACTCCGAGTCGACCACCGATGAGCCGCTTGCGCTAAGAAAGACCACCACCGTCGCCGAGTTCGAGATCAGCCTCGACGCGTTCGAGGACGGAGGCTGGATCTGGTTCGACGTCACCACCGATTCGAAGGTCACGGTGCACAGTGCGGGCTGGTACGCGCCGCAACCCGCGCCGAGTCGAGCCAATGTCGCCGTCGGCATCCCGACGTTCAACCGTCCGTCGGACTGCGTGAACGCCCTGGCCGCGCTGACGTCGGATCCCTTGGTCGACGAGGTGATCGGTGCGGTCATCGTCACCGATCAAGGCACCAAGAAGGCGCGGGACCATCCCGACTTCGCTGCCGCCGCGCAGCCGTTGTCCACCCGCCTCTCGATATACGATCAACCCAATCTCGGTGGCTCCGGTGGCTACAGCCGTGTGATGTACGAGGCGTTGAAGAACACCGACTGCGAACAGATCCTTTTCATGGACGACGACATCCGCATCGAGCCCGACTCGATTCTGCGGGCGTTGGCGCTCAACCGGTTCGCCAAGATCCCCACGCTCATCGGCGGTCAGATGCTCAACCTGCAGGAGCCCAGCCACCTGCACGTGATGGGGGAGGTGGTCAACCGCGACAACTTCATGTGGACCAACGCACCAAACACCGAGTACGACCACGACTTCTCCAAGTACCCACTGGCCGATGAGGATTCGCGCAGCAAGGAACTGCACCGCCGCATCGACGTCGACTACAACGGTTGGTGGATGTGCATGATCCCGCGCGCGGTCGCCGAGGAGCTCGGTCAGCCGCTGCCGCTGTTCATCAAGTGGGACGACGCCGACTACGGTCTGCGCGCCGCCGAGCACGGATACGGCACCGTCACGCTGCCCGGCACCGCGATCTGGCACATGGCGTGGAGCGACAAGGACGACGCCATCGACTGGCAGGCCTACTTCCACCTGCGGAACCGGTTGGTGGTGGCCGCCATGCACTGGGACGGCAAGCTCAACGGCCTGCTGGGCAGCTCGCTCAAGGCCACGTTCAAACACCTTCTCTGCCTTGAATATTCGACCGTCGCGATCCAGAATCGCGCGATCGCCGACTTCCTGGCGGGCCCCGAGCACATCTTCTCGATTCTCGAGAGCGCGCTGCCCGACGTGCGCAAGATGCGCGAGGCCTACCCCGATGCCGTGGTGCTGTCCGGCGCTACGGCGCTGCCCACGCCATCGGGCAGGCGCAAGGTGCACAAGCCGCCGGTCGCGCTGCCTGCCATCGGTCTCCGGCTGGGCCGCGGCGTATTGCATCAGCTCCGCAAGGAAGATCCCGCGCATCACGAGCGGCCGCAACTCAATGTCGCGACTCAGGACGCCCGCTGGTTCCTGCTCTGCAAGGTCGACGGCGTCACCGTCACCACCGCTGACGGGCGCGGTGTCGTCTACCGGCAGCGGGACCGCGCGACGATGTTTGCACTCCTGAGAACCTCGCTGCGCCAACATGTTGCGCTCGCACGGACGTTCAACAAGATGCGGCGCGTGTATCGCGACGCGTTGCCCGTGCTGACCAGTAAGCAGAAGTGGGAAACCGTATTGTTGCCCACCTCGAAACCTCCGGCGGAAGTATCCCGGTGACCGAGACCCTGCGTGGCGAGGATGCGGCACTCGTCGCCGTGCAGTCGACCCTCGCCGGGCGCCCGGGTGTGCTCCCGGGTGCGCGTGCGCTGTCGCACTTCGGCGAGCACAGTGCCGGCTGGGTCGGGGTGTCCCTGGTGGGCGCGCTGCTGCAACCCCAACGACGTCGGGTCTGGCTGACCGCCGGAGTCGGTGCGTTAGTCGCACACGCGTGCGCGGTCGTCATCAAGCGTGTGGTGAAGCGGGAACGTCCGCACCACCCTTCCATCGCCGTCAACGTCTCGACGCCGAGTCGGCTGAGTTTCCCCTCAGCGCATGCGACCTCGACGACGGCAGCATCGATTCTGCTGGCCCGCGCGACGGGACTTCCGCTGCCGTGGATTCTGGTGCCGCCGATGGCGTTGTCTCGCTTGGTGCTTGGTGTGCACTACCCGACGGACGTGCTCGCTGGAGTGGCGGTCGGTGTCGTCGTGGCCAAGACGGTCGCTGTCGTCGGCGATCGAGCGGACCGGAACGAGAAGGGTGAGCCCGCGTGAGTGAGGAAGCGCCCCCCGTAGCGGGGCCGCCCAAGAATCTCGTCACCGGTGTCATCAAGGCGATCCGGCCACGACAGTGGGTGAAGAACCTGCTCGTGCTCGCGGCCCCGGTGGCGGCGCTGGGGCGCGACGTCCGGTTCGACTTCCACGACGGCGTCAACGTCCTCATCGCGTTCGTGGCGTTCAGTCTCGCGGCGTCGTGTGTCTACCTGGTCAACGATGCCCGCGACGTCGAGGCGGACCGCGCGCACCCCACCAAGCGCTTCCGCCCGATCGCCGCGGGTGTGGTGCCCGTCACGCTGGCGTATGGCCTGGCGGTGGTGCTCGGCGCCGTGTCGCTGGGCCTCGCGTGGTACGTCACGCCGAATCTGGCGTTGGTGATGGCCATCTACATCGCGGTGCAGATGGCCTACTGCTTCGGACTCAAGCACCAGGCGGTGCTCGACATCTGTATCGTGTCGTCGGGCTTCCTGATTCGCGCGATCGCAGGCGGCGTCGCCGCGAACATCCCACTGTCGCAGTGGTTCCTGCTCTTCACGGCGTTCGGCTCGCTCTTCATGGCCGCCGGCAAGCGCTACGCCGAACTACAGCTCGCCGAGCGCACCGGCGCAAAGATCCGCAAGTCGCTGGAGAGCTATACCAGCACCTACCTGCGCTTCGTCTGGACGCTGTCGGCCACGGCCGTCGTGCTCTGTTACGGGCTGTGGGCGTTCGAGCGCGACGACACCGCGGGCGGCTCGCTGTACGCCGTGTCGATGATCCCGTTCACCATTGCAATCCTGCGCTACGCCGTCGACGTCGACGCCGGAATCGCGGGCGAACCGGAGGACATCGCGCTGCGCGACCGGGTGCTTCAGTTGCTGGCCGTGGCGTGGATCGGAAGCGTCTGTGCAGCGGCCTACTTCAGCTGAGGGGCCGGCCCCCGCGATCGCGCGCCAACCGGCGGGCAGGAGCGAAGCGACCCGGGGAGTGTCTCCGGCGGGCAGGAGCGAAGCGACCCGGGGAGTGTCTCCGGCGGGCAGGAGCGAAGCGACCCGGGGAGTACTTGGCGCGCACTGGCCGGCATTTCGCTTCGACCCGATCGTGCGGCTCAGTCTCTGGCTTGGCGTGCTGCTGGTCGGGGCATTGTTCTCCTGGGGTGCCTGGCAGCGCAGGTGGATCGCCGACGATGGTCTGATCGTCCTGCGCACCGTGCGAAACCTGTTGGCGGGTAACGGCCCCGTCTTCAACGAGGGGGAGCGGGTAGAGGCCAACACGTCGACGGTGTGGACATACCTCGTCACGCTGGGTGCGTGGATCGGCGGTCCGCTGAGGCTCGAGTACGTGGCCTTGGCGCTGGCGTTGACGCTCAGCGTCGCGGGCATCGTGTTCGTGATGCTGGGCACCGGCCGCCTCTATGCGCCGGGGTTGCGCGGCAGGCAGGCGCTTTTGCTTCCCGCCGGTGCGCTCGTCTACATCGCGATTCCTCCGGCGCGCGACTTCGCGACCTCCGGGCTCGAAAATGGTTTGGTACTGGCCTATCTCGGCCTCCTCTGGTGGATGATGGTGTGCTGGTCGCAGGCGCCCCGCATCAATCCGCCGGCGCCGAACGAGCCCCCGGGCAATGCCACGGGCCGCGCGTTCGAAGGGGCACTGGCGTTCGTCGCGGGTCTCAGCGTGTTGATCCGGCCAGAGCTCGCACTGATCGGCGGACTCGCCCTGGTGATGATGCTCGTCGCGGCTCGTGATGGGCGACGGCGGTTGCTCGTCGTCGTCGCGGGCGGCCTACTGCCCGTGCTCTACCAGGTGTTCCGAATGGGGTACTACGGGCTTCTCGTCCCCGGCACCGCGATCGCCAAGGACGCGTCGGGTTCCAAGTGGTCGCAGGGTTTCGTCTACCTCACCAACTTCAACCACCCTTATCTCCTCTGGGTGCCACTGGTCCTCCTCGCGGGCCTGGGCTTACTGCTACTGGGCGTGCGAAGTCTGCTGTGGCGCAAACGAGGGCCGGTCACCAGCAATCGCGGTCGATGGGCGGGTGTCGTCCAAAGTCCAACGGCCGTAGTGATCTTCATGCTCGCAAGCGGTCTCCTGCAAGCCGTCTACTGGATCCGTCAGGGTGGCGACTTCATGCACGGCCGCGTCCTGCTGACGCCGCTGTTCTGTCTGCTCGCGCCGATCTCGGTCATCCCCATCATGCTTCCGTCCGGGATGCGGGCGGTCCGGGGTCCGGGTTATCTGTTGGCAGGCGCGACTGCGGTGTTCTGGCTGGCGGTCGTCGGTTGGTCGCTGTGGGCGGCGAATTCGCCGGGTCTGGGTGCCGATGCGACTCGGGTGACGTACTCCGGCATCGTCGACGAACGCCGCTTCTACGCGCAGGCGACGGGCCACGCGCATCCCCTGACGGCCGCGGACTACCTCGACTATCCGAGAATGCGCGCCGTCATCGCGGCCATCAACAACACCCCGGGAGGGGCCCTGTTGCTTCCGTCCGGCAACTACGACCAGTGGGACGTCGTCCCCGCGATCCCGCCTCCGCCCCCATCACCCGGCCAACCTCCGCTGACCGAGAAGCAGCGCCGCGGCCCCCATACGGTGTTCTTCACCAACCTGGGGATGCTCGGCATGAACGTCGGCCTCAACGTGCGGGTCATCGACCAGATCGGGTTGGCCAACCCGTTGGCCGCACACACCGCGCGACTGGAGGACGCCCGCATCGGTCACGACAAGAACCTGTTCCCCGACTGGGCGGTGGCCGAGGGACCGTTCCTGCCCGAGCGGCCCTACATTCCGCCCTACCTCGACGAGGACTGGGTGGCGCAGGCCAAGGTCGCGCTGACGTGCCCGGAGACCGAGGCGATGCTCAGTTCGGTGCGCGGTCCACTGGGGCTGAAGCGATTTGCCTCCAACGTGCTCCACGCGTGGAAGTTCACGAAGTACCGGATCGATGGCGTACCGCGCTATGAACTAGCACGATGTGGTCTGCAGGCGCCGCCGCCGAAGGTGCCGCCCTATAACGGTCTGCCCGCGACGGGGCCGTGACCGATCCCACGAGATTTGTTTGCCAGCGGGTTCGTCTGCTTTGGTAACGGTGAGGCCACGTTCAGACGATAAGCAGTCGAGTGAGTCAACGCTCGCCATGTGCTGTGCCACGGAAACCGCCGTATACCGGCGCCGGACATACGAATTGGATGGTAAGAGCGACCGATGTGGATGATGTCGCGCCTCGGCGCCGCCGTGGTGTCGCTGCCCGCCATGGCGGTCCTCGGTGACGTCACGACGCGGGCAGTCACAACGTCGACAACACGTGGGACCCGCCGTGGGATTCCGCGTGGAAACGCAACGACCCCGTCTTTCAGGTCGACCGGATCGTCGCCAACCGCACGCGACTGTGGATCTACTGCGCCCCGGGGGGTGGCCCCCTCGACGAGAACGTCGATCCCGGTCAGTCGTTCAACGCAAACAGCTTGGAATTGCTCGCCATCAACAGCAACAAGCGCTTTCAGGAGAGGTACGCCAAGGCAGGTGGCAGCAACGCCACGTTCGTCTTCCCGTCCGAGGGAAACCATTCGTGGGCTTACCGGGGTCAGCAGCTGCAGGCCCTCAAGCCCGACCTGATCGCCACACTCAATGGCTGAGTCGGTGACCAGGCAGGACACTCGCAGGAGAGAGCTATCACTTCTGTGTGTGGTTGACTACAGCGGCACGCAGCGAGTCTGCCGTGCGGCATTCGAATAGAGGGGATCTATACAAGCATGAGTTTCGTAGGAAAGATGGCGCACCGCTTCGCGGTCGCGGCCCTGGCGGTGGGAACGCTGTCGGGACTGGTCGGCGTCGTCGGAGGCTCTGCCACAGCAGGGGCATTCTCGAAGCCGGGTCTGCCGGTCGAGTACCTGATGGTGCCGTCGGCCAGCATGGGCCGTGACATCAAGATCCAGTTCCAGAGCGGTGGGGCCAACTCGCCCGGCGTCTACTTGCTCGACGGTCTCCGCGCGCAGGATGACTTCAACGGCTGGGACATCAACACGCCCGCGTTCGAGTGGTACAACGGCTCCGGCCTATCGGTCGTGATGCCCGTCGGTGGCCAGTCCAGCTTCTACACCAACTGGTACAAGCCGGCCTGCAGCAAGAAGAGCGGCACCTGTTTGACGTACAACTGGGAGACCTTCCTCACCCAGGAACTGCCTGCCTATCTAGCGGCCAACAACGGCGTCGACTCGACCCGCACCGCAGCGGTCGGGCTGTCGATGGCCGGTTCGGCATCCCTGACCCTGGCCATCCACCATCCGCAGCAGTTCCAGTACGCGGCCGCGCTGTCGGGCTTCCTGAACCCCTCCGAGGGCTGGTGGCCGGGACTGATCAACACCGCGATGGGTGATGCCGGCGGCTACAAGTCCGACGACATGTGGGGCCCGTCGAGTGATCCTGCGTGGAAGTACAACGACCCGATGGTCGCGGCCAATATGGCTACTCTCGTCGCGAACAACACGCGCGTCTGGATCTACTGCGGCGACGGCACCCCGAGCGGACTGGGCGGCAACAACCTGCCCGCCAAGTTCCTGGAGAGCTTCACGTTGCGCACTAACAAGCAGTTCCAGACCAACTACCTCGCCGCGGGCGGCACCAACGGCGTGTTCAACTTCCCGGAGAGCGGTACCCACGACTGGCCTTACTGGGGCCAGCAACTGCAGGCGATGAAGCCGGACCTTCAGCGCGTCCTCAGCGCTACTCCTGCGGTCTAGCGGCAAATGCCTGAAACTGGCGGCGGCGATCCCCTCGGGGGTCGCCGCCGTCGTTCGTTTCCGGCGCGGGTCGCCGCCGTGATGTGATTCACTAATCGTTGCTGCTCGCACCCGCAGAGAGATCCGAGCGGGCGGGGCGCTCAGGCGATCAACAGATTGGTGAGATGGGTATGAGGCTGCTCTCGACACTCCTTCGGACGACATTCGCCCTGGCCCTGGCCGTCGGTCTATGGGTGGCCAGCCCGCACGTCGCGAGGGCCGATGGCGTTGAGAATCTAATGGTGCCCTCGGCGGCGATGGGCCGCGACATCCCGGTCGCCTTCCAGGCGGGCGGGCCGCACGCGGTGTTCCTGCTCGACGCCTTCAACGCCGGCGACCCGGTGAGCAACTGGGTGACCGCGGGCAACGCGATGAACACCCTCGCGGGCAAGGGCATCTCGGTGGTCGCACCCGCCAGCGGCGCCTTCACCCTGTACACCAACTGGGAGGCCGACGGCGGCAGGCAGTGGGAGACGTTCCTGTCGCAGGAGTTGCCGGACTGGCTGGCCGCGAACAAGGGCCTGGCACCCAGCGGGCACGGCATCGTCGGCGCGTCTCAGGGCGGCACGGGCGCCTTGATGATGGCTACCTTCCACCCGGACCGCTTTCGCTACGCCGGCTCGCTGTCGGGCTTCCTGACCCCGTCGGCCACCGCGCTGAACGGCGCTCTCACCGCCGGGATGGCTCAGTACGGCGGCGTCAACACCCAAGCCATGTGGGGTGCCGCGCAGCTTGGCCGCTGGAAGTGGCATGACCCCGACGTCCACGTGCAACTGTTGGCCGACAACAACACCCGGCTGTGGGTCTACAGCCCGGCGGCTCTGGAGTGCACCGACCCGGTCGCGATGATCGGCTACTGCGACCAGGCCGCAGGCAGCAACCGCACGTTCTATCAGCATTACCGCGCCGTCGGCGGCCACAACGGACACTTCGACTTCCCGACCTCCGGTCAGCACGACTGGGGCAGCTGGGGCCCGCAGCTGGCCGCCATGTCCGGTGACCTCGTCGCCGCCATCAGGTAGACGCGCTCGGGGGCCGATTCAGCAAACGCCTTCCGGGGTTCGGTGAGCCGAGCCGGTACGTTGGAGGCGTGCACCTCGGCAGACCTCGGACAGCAAGTGCCGCGATGGCCTGTGCGGCATTGATGGTCAGTGGTTGCGGCATGGGCGACGACGTCATGGCAACCATCGGCATGCCACCGTCGGCGACGACGGATGAGGGTGCCAGCGCGCAGACCTTCGCCGAGCCTCCGGCAGCGGAGCCCGGTGAGGAGCCCGACGTGGTGGTGACACCGGCGCAGCGCTCATTCCTCGACGCGCTGATCGAATCGGGCGTCAAACCGTCGAGTGAGCTGTCCGCGTTGAACATCGGCTCCGGCGTGTGTCAGGCTCGGGCCGCGAACCAAAGCGACCAGGTGGTGTGGGACTTCGTCCTGCCGATGGTGCGCGGTGACGTCAGGGACTCGTACGGCGAGTCGGTGGCGGCACCCATGAGTCAGGTGAACGCCGCGACCGCCGACTACATTCGCATCGCAACCGACACACTCTGCTAGTAGGAGAACTCCTCTCTTCATGGCCAACACTCGCCGACGCAAGCGTCATCGTGTCCTCGCCCTGACCGCCGCCGGAGCGGTGGCGGTGCTGGTCGGCCTAGTCGTCGTCGGACTCTGGATCCTGATGCGGACGCCAGAACCGTCGCCGAACGCCGTGCCGCCCACCGCGAAGCCTCCGACCGGCGTTCCGACGCCTGGTCAGAAGCTGCGCCCGGAGTTCCAGGACGCCAGTTGCGCGGACGTGATGGTGCTGTCGATCCCCGGCACCTGGGAGTCGTCGCCCCAGCTCGATCCGGTCAATCCGACCCAGTTCCCGATCGCACTGCTTCTCAACGTCACCAACCCGCTGCGCCAGGCGTTCGGCGAGGACCGGGTGGCCGAGTACACGGTTCCGTACACGGCGCAGTTCCACAATCCGTTCTCGGCGGACAAGCAGATGTCCTACAACGACAGTCGCGCCGAGGGGACGAAGGCCGCGCTCCAGGCGCTGACCGACATGAACGATCGCTGCCCGTTGACGAGCTACGTGATCGTCGGGTTCTCGCAGGGCGCCGTCATCGGTGGCGACATCGCCAGCGACATCGGCAACGGCCGGGGTCCTGTCGACGCGGATCTGGTGCTCGGGGTGACGTTGATCGCCGACGGCCGCAGGCAGGACGGTGTGGGGCAGGACATCGGCCCCAACCCCGCCGGGCAGGGCGCCGAGATCACTTTGCAGGAAGTGCCGACGCTGTCGGCACTCGGCCTGACGATGTCTGGTCCGCGGCCCGGCGGCTTCGGCTCGTTGAACGACCGGACGAATCAGATCTGCGGGACGGGTGACCTGATCTGTTCGGCCCCGGAGGGCGCCTTCTCGATCATCAACCTGCCGAAGACGTTGGAGGTCCTCAGCGGAGGCGCGGGTCAACCGGTGCACGCCCTATACAACACCCCGGAGTTCTGGAACCTCGACGGTCAGACGGCGACGCAGTGGACGGAAGCATGGGCGCGGGGCGTCATCGACAACGCGCCACACCCGAAGCACGGGTGAGCGACGACCTTTGTTTGCTGGGTCGGGGCGGGCGTGGCCCGTGGTCTATGCAGATTTGGCCTCTGCCAGAAGGTCCCCTAACATTAAGAGAAAAGTAAGAGCGAGCACCCCGGAAACACGGCGGGGTGTTGCGCGCAGTTGGTCCGAAAGCGAACCGCCGCGCCCCGGTACGATCTTGAGGTTTGGACTCGCCCGTATTCGGGGTGGGACCGGCGTCGACAGGAGAGTGAAATGGGATTCCACAACCCGTTCTTGAAGGACGGCCTGATTAGGTTTCCCGACAGCGGCAACCTGGTCCGGCACGTCGAAAAGTGGGCGAAGGTGCGCGGCGACAAACTCGCCTATCAGTTCATCGACTTCTCCACCGAACGCGATGGCGTCGCGCGAAACTTGGGCTGGCGCGACTTCAGCGCCCGCAACAAGGCGGTCGGCGCCCGGTTGCAGCAAGTCACTCAGCCGGGTGACCGCGTCGCCATCCTGTGCCCACAGAGCCTGGACTACCTCGTCGGATTCTTCGGCGTCCTGTACGCGGGCCGGATCGCCGTTCCGCTGTTCGACCCGGCCGAGCCCGGGCACGTCGGCCGGTTGCACGCCGTGCTGGACGACTGCCAGCCGACCGCGATTCTGACCACCACCGAATCCGCCGAGGGTGTGCGGAAGTTCTTCCGCACCCGGCCCGCCAAGGAACGTCCCCGCGTCCTCGCCGTGGACGCCGTGCCCGACGACGTCGGTGTCACGTGGGTGCAGGAGGACGTCACGCACGACACCGTCGCGTACCTGCAGTACACGTCGGGCTCGACCCGCATCCCGACCGGCGTTCAGATCACCCACCTCAACCTGGCCACCAACATCGTCCAGGTCATCGAGGGCATCGGGGGCGACGAGGGTGACCGCGGTGTCACCTGGCTTCCGTTCTTCCACGACATGGGCCTCGTCACGGCGATGATCCCTCCCGTGGTCGGCCACTACATCACGTTCATGACGCCTGCGGCGTTCGTGCGCAGGCCGGGTCGGTGGATTCGTGAGATGGCCCGCAAGGAGGACGACACCGGTGGTGTCATCTCCGTCGCGCCGAACTTCGCGTTCGACCACGCCGCGGCGCGCGGCGTACCCAAGGACGGCGAACCGCCGATGGACCTGTCGAACGTGAAGGCAGTCCTCAACGGCAGCGAGCCGATCTCGGCCGCGACCGTCCGCCGCTTCAACGAGGCGTTCAATCCGTTCGGGTTCAACCCGAAGGCGATCAAGCCGTCGTACGGTCTGGCCGAGGCCACGCTGTTCGTGTCGACCACCCCGACGAACGAGCCGCCAAAGGTGGTCTACGTCGACCGCGACGAGCTCAACGCGCAGCGCTTCGTCAAGGTCTCCGAGGACGCGCCGTCGGCCGTCGCGCAGGCGTCGGCGGGCAAGGTGGGCGTTGCCGAGTGGGCCACCATCGTCGACGCCGAGACAGCCACCGAGCTGCCCGACGGCCAGATCGGTGAGGTCTGGATCAGCGGCCAGAACATGGGCACCGGCTACTGGAACAGGCCCGACGAGACGGTCGCGACGTTCCAGAACATCCTGAAGTCGAGGACCGACCCGTCCCACGCCCACGGCGCGACCGACGACGCGACGTGGGTCAGCACCGGTGACTACGGCGCCTTCCACGACGGCGACCTCTACATCACCGGTCGCGTCAAGGATCTGGTCATCGTCGACGGCCGCAACCACTACCCGCAGGATCTCGAGGCCTCGGCGCAGGAGGCCAGCAGGGCGCTGCGCACCGGCTTCGTGGCGGCGTTCTCGGTGCCCGCCAACCAGCTGCCCGATGAGGTCTTCGACAACGCCCATGCCGGTCTTAAGCGCGACCCGGAGGACACGTCCGAGCAGTTGGTGATCGTCGCCGAGCGCGCGGCGGGTGCCAACAAGATGAACCTGGCGCCGTTGGCGGACGAGATCCGTGGCGCCATCGCGGTCCGCCACGGCGTCACGGTGCGCGACCTGCTGCTGACGCCGGCGGGCGCGATTCCGCGGACCTCCAGCGGCAAGATCGGTCGGCGCGCCTGCCGTTCGGCGTACCTCGACGGCAGCCTACGTAGCGGAAAGATTGCGAACGACTTCCCCGACCAGTCGGACTGACCCCTCGGTCGGTCCGTCGAACGAGGCCGCACGGCGGCGAAAGCAAAGTGAAGATGACTGACACCGAAGACAATTCGCAGCCAGCAGGCGAGGCGGTCACCGAGAACCGGCCGGCCCGCACCGACAAGACGGTCGCCGAGTTGCGGGAGTACCTGCGCAACTGGATCGCCAACGCCACTGGGCAGGCCGCCGATTCGATCGACGAGTCCGCTCCCATGGTCGAACTGGGTCTGTCCTCGCGCGACGCCGTCGCGATGGCCAGTGACATCGAGGACCTCACCGGTGTGACGCTGACGGCCACCGTCGCCTTCCGGCACCCCACCATCGAGTCGTTGGCCGCCGTGATCGTCGAGGGCGAGCCCGAGGACAACGAGGTCGACACCGGCGACGAGGATTGGTCGCGCACCAGCGATGAGTCCGAAGAGGGCAGGCTGAACATCGCCATCGTGGGCATCGGCACCCGGTTCCCCGGCGACCTGAATACACCCGACGAGATGTGGCGGGCGCTGCTCGAGGGCCGCGACGCCATCACCGACCTGCCCGAGGGTCGCTGGGAGGAGTTCCTCAGCGAGCCGAGGATCGCCGAGCGGGTCGCCAAGGCGCGCACCCGCGGTGGCTACCTGACGGACATCAAGGGTTTCGACGCCGAGTTCTTCGCACTGTCGAAGATGGAGGCCGACAACGTCGATCCGCAGCAGCGGATGGCCTTGGAGCTCACGTGGGAAGCGTTGGAGCACGCCAGGATTCCGGCGTCGAGTCTGCGCGGCGGCAATGTCGGCGTCTACGTCGGCAGCTCCACGAACGACTACAGCATGCTCAGTGTCTCCGACCCCGTGGCCGCACATCCCTACGCGATCACCGGCACCGCGAGTTCGATCATCGCCAACCGAGTGTCGTACTTCTATGACTTCCGCGGTCCGTCGATGTCGATCGACACGGCGTGCTCGTCGTCGTTGGTGGCCGTGCACCAAGGCGTGAAGGCCCTGCGCGCCGGTGACGTCGACGTGGTGCTCGCCGGCGGCGTGAACGCACTCGTCACGCCGATGGTCACGGTCGGCTTCGACGAGGTCGGCGGCGTGCTCGCACCCGACGGCCGGATCAAGTCCTTCTCGCAGGACGCCGACGGCTATGCCCGCTCCGAGGGAGGCGGCATGCTCGTGCTCAAGCGGGTGGCCGACGCCCGCCGCGACGGTGATGAGATTCTGGCCGTCATCGCAGGCAGTGCGGTCAACCATGACGGGCGGTCCAACGGACTGCTCGCACCGAACCCGGACGCCCAAGCCGATGTGCTGCGCAAGGCCTACAAGGATGCGGGCATCGACCCGCGCGAAATCGACTACGTGGAGGCTCACGGCACCGGGACCATCCTCGGTGACCCGATCGAAGCCGACGCACTCGGTCGCGTCGTCGGCAAGGGCCGCGCGGTCGACAAGCCCGCGCTGCTCGGCGCCGTGAAGTCCAATGTGGGACACCTGGAGTCCGCTGCGGGGGCGGCCAGCCTGGCCAAGGTCGCGCTGTCGCTCAAGAACGACAAGCTGCCACCGTCGATCAACTACACCGGGCCCAACCCGTACATCGACTTCGAGAAGATCCACATCAAGGTCAACGACACCGTGAGCGAGTGGCCGCGCTACAGCGGCCACGCGATCGCCGGGGTGTCGGGCTTCGGCTTCGGCGGCGCCAACGCCCACCTGGTGATGCGCGAGGTGCTGCCGAGCGATCTCGTCGAGCCGGAACCCGCCCCGGGTCCCGAGGCGGTCACGTCTGCCGATGCCGTGTACGTCGCCGATGCCGTGTACGTCGGTTGCGTGAAGATGGACGAGTACGGCGAGTTCATCGATGAGCCGCGTGCGCGAAGAGAATTCAGCAGCGAGGAGCCGCTCGGGCGAAGAGAATTCGACGGCGATGGCGACGACGAGTACGCCCCCTCCGCCCCTGCGGCCGACGACGATGAGCCGGAACTGCCGGGTCTCACCGATGAGGCGCTGCGCCTTCTTGAGGTCGCCCGCGAGGAACTGGACGCAGCCGAGTCCGCCGAGCCCACGAAAACCCTCGTGCCGATTGCGGTTTCGGGCTTCCTGACCTCGCGCAAGCGCGCCACCGCAGGCGACCTCGCGGACTGGATCGACGGCCCGGAGGGTCGGGCGTCCTCGCTCGAAGCCATCGGCCGGTCACTGAGCAGGCGCAACCACGGTCGGTCCCGCGCCGTGGTGCTGGCCCACGATCACGACGAGGCGGTCAAGGGCCTCCGCGCGTTGGCCGAGGGCAAGCAGACCCCGCTGGTGCTGGCCGCGGACGGTCCCGCCACCAACGGACCGGTCTGGGTGTTGGCCGGCTTCGGCGCACAGCACCGCAAGATGGGCAAGAGTCTGTACCTGCGCGACGAGGTCTTCGCCGAGTGGATCAACAAGGTCGACGCCCTGGTGCAGGACGAGCTCGGGTACTCCGTCGTGGAGCTCATCCTCGACGACGCGCAGGACTACGGCATCGAGACCACCCAGACCGTGATCTTCGCGATCCAGGTCGCGCTCGGCGAGCTCCTCAAGGCACACGGCGCGAAACCCGTTGCGCTCGTGGGCCAGTCGCTCGGCGAGGCGGCGGCCGCCTACTTCTCTGGCGGCCTGTCGCTGGTCGACGCGACCCGCACCATCTGCTCGCGTGCCCACCTGATGGGTGAGGGCGAGGCCATGCTGTTCGGCGAGTACATCCGTCTAATGGCACTCGTCGAGTACTCGGCCGACGAGATCAAGACGGTGTTCTCCGACTATCCCGACCTCGAGGTCTGCGTGTATGCGGCGCCGACGCAGACGGTCATCGGCGGTCCGCCCGAGCAGGTCGATGCGATCATCGCCAGGGCGGAATCCGAGGGCAAGTTCGCCCGCAAGTTCCAGACCAAGGGCGCCAGCCACACCCAGCAGATGGCCCCACTGCTCGGCGAGCTCGCGGCCGAGCTGCAGGGCATCGAGGCGTTGCCGTTGCAGACGCCGTACTTCTCCACGGTTCACGAGGGCGGTTTCATCCGGCCCGGCGGCGAGCCGATCCACGACGTCGACTATTGGAAGAAGGGGTTGCGGCACAGCGTGTACTTCACGCACGGCATCCGCAACGCCGTCGACAACGGCCACACGACGTTTCTGGAACTGGCGCCGAACCCCGTGGCGCTCATGCAGGTTGGGCTCACCACGGCCTCGGCAGGCCTGCACGATGCGCAGCTCATCGCGACGCTGGCACGCAAGCAGGACGAGGTCGATTCGATGACCACGGCCATGGCGCAGCTGTTCGTGCACGGCCACGCGCTGGACTTCCGCACCCTGTTCTCCCGCGCGTCGAGCGCTGCCGACTACGCCGACGTTCCACCGACCAAGTTCCGACGCAAGCCGCACTGGCTCGACGTCCGGTTCTCCGCTGACGGCTCGGGCATCCTCCCGGGCACACACGTCGCGATGCCCGACGGCCGCCACGTCTGGGAGTACGCCCCGCGGGGTGCGACCGACCTCGCCGCCTTGGTGAAAGCCGCTGCGGTGGTGGTGCTTCCGGATGCCAAGCTGACGGCCTACGAACAGCGCGCGGTAGCGGTCGACGATGCCCGACTGGTGACGACGCTGACCCGCCACCCCGGCGGCGCGACGGTGCAGGTGCATGCGCGCATCGACGAGTCGTTCACCCTGGTGTACGACGCGATCGTGACGCGCGGCGGCCAGGGGACCGCATTGCCGACGGCAGTAGGTGCGGGTGCCGCCATTTCGGCCCCCGCGGTGACGGAATTGGCGTCGATCTCCCAGGCGGTGGAAGAGCCCGCCGGAGACGACGATGCGGCGATCCTGAGCGACAACCTCGCCATCGGTGCGAACCTCGGTGCGGGCTTTGCGAAGTGGTCACCCGAGTCCGGTGAGTCCATCGCGCAGCGACTCGGCACGATCGTCGGCAGCGCCATGGGCTATGAGCCTGAGGACCTCCCGTGGGAGGTCCCGCTCATTGAGCTCGGCCTGGACTCGCTGATGGCGGTGCGCATCAAGAACCGCGTCGAGTACGACTTCGACGTGCCGCCGATCCAGCTGACGGCGGTGCGGGACGCCAATCTCTACGCCGTCGAGAAGCTGATCCAGTACGCGATCGAGCACCGCGACGAGGTTCAGGAACTGTCGGAGGTTCAGAAGACGCAGTCCGACGAGGAGATCGCCGCGGCCCAGGCCGAACTGATGGGCGGCGCGACGACGGTGGCCGAGCTCGAGGAGATGCTCGCCAAGAAGGCCGCTGACGCCGAGGCCCCCGCGGAGGAGGTCCCCCCGCCTCCACCTCCGCCGCGGTCCAACCCCGCAGGGCCGTCGGCAGAGAAGAAGTCGCCGAACCCGGCCGGCGCCGCGCAGGTGCTCAACCAGCAGGCCGTCGCCGAGGCACTGAACTCCGACGTGCCGCCGCGTGATGCTGCCGAGCGGGTCACCTTCGCCACGTGGGCGATCGTCACCGGCAAGTCTCCCGGCGGTATCTTCAACCCGCTGCAGTCGCTGTCGGATGACGAGGCGCAGAAGATGGCGAAGCGTCTGACCGAGCGCGCCGAGGGCACCATCACCGTCGAGGGCGTGAAGAAGGCCCAGACCATCGAGGAGCTCGCCACCACGGTGCGGGAGTTCCTCGAGGCGGGTGAGCTCGACGGCTTCGTGCGGACCATTCGCAAGGCGGACGACGACGATGACGTCCCGGTGTACGTGTTCCACGCCGCAGGCGGCTCGACCGGGGTCTACGAACCACTGCTCAAGCGTCTGCCCTCGAAAACGCCGATGTACGGCTTCGAGCGCGTCGAGGGCACCATCCAGGAGCGTGCGGCGCAATACGTGCCCAAGCTGCTGGAGTTGAACGGCTGGGCGAGCGGAGCGACGGGGGAAGGGGCAGGGGCGAGCGGAGCGACGGGAGAAGGGGCACGCAAGCCGTTCATCCTGACCGGTTGGTCGTTGGGCGGGGTGCTGGCCTACGCCTGTGCCATCGGGCTGAAGCAGGCGGGCGCCAACGTGCAATTCGTCGGCCTCATCGACACGGTCCGGGCGGGCGAGGAAGTGCCGCAGACCACGGAGGAGACCCGCAAGCGCTGGGACCGTTACGCGGAGTTCGCGCAGAAGACGTTCAACGTCGAGATCCCCGCGATCCCGTACGAGGAACTCGAGGGGCTCGACGACGCGGGTCAGGTGGAGTTCGTGCTCAACGCGGTGAGAGACGCGGGCGTGCAGATCCCCGGCGGCATCATCGAGCATCAGCGGACGTCTTATCTGGACAACCGCGCCATCGACACCGCGGTGATCGAGCCGTACGACGGTCACGTCACCCTGTACATGGCCGACCGCTACCACGACGACGCGATCAAGTTCGAGCCGCGCTACGCCGTCCGCCAGCCTGACGGTGGCTGGGGTGAATTCGTGTCCGACCTAGAGGTCGTGGCCATCGGGGGCGAGCACATCCAGGCGATCGACGAGCCGTACATTGCGAAGGTCGGCGCGCACATGAGCGAGGCGATCAGCCGTATCCAGAGCGAAGCGACCAACGGTGAAGCCGCTGAACGGGCCGAGAAGGAGAAGTAGGCGACGTGACTGACACACTCCCACCCAGCCACCCCGAGACTCTCCCCCCGACCCGTCCCCACACCACCGCCGAGAAACTGGCCGACCTTTACTCGCGGCTTGAGCTCGCCAAGGATCCGGGCGACGAGAAGGCGAAGGCGCGGCGAGACAAGAAGGGCATCCCATCGGCGCGGGCGCGCATCTACTCGTTGCTCGACCCGGGTAGCTTCCTGGAGATCGGCGCACTGGCCAAGACGCCGGGCGATCCGAACGCGTTCTACGGCGACGGTGTCGTCACCGGTCACGGCACCATCGACGGCAGGCCGGTCGGCGTGTTCAGCCACGACCAGACGGTGTTCCAGGGCTCGGTCGGCGAGATGTTCGGCCGTAAGGTCGCGCGATTGATGGAGTGGGTGGCCATGGTGGGCTGCCCGATCATCGGTATCAACGACTCCGGCGGCGCCCGCATCCAGGACGCCGCGACGTCGCTGGCCTGGTATGCCGAGCTTGGGCGGCGCCACGAGTTGCTGCGCGGGCTGGTGCCGGAGATCTCGCTGATCTTCGGCAAGTGCGCCGGCGGTGCGGTGTATTCGCCCATCCAGACCGATCTGGTGGTCGCAGTGCGGGACCAGGGCTACATGTTCGTCACCGGGCCCGACGTCATCAAGGACGTCACGGGTGAGGACGTCTCGCTCGACGAGCTCGGCGGCGCCGATGCGCAGGCCAAGTACGGCAACATCCATCAGGTGGTGGAGTCGGAAGCGGCCGCGTTCCAGTACGTCCGCGATTACCTGAGCTTTCTGCCCGCCAACACCTTCGACTCGGCGCCCATCGTCAACCCCGGACTCGAACCCGAGATCACCCCGCACGACCTGGAACTAGACGCGATCGTGCCGGACTCGGACAACATGGGCTACGACATGCACGAGATCCTGCTGCGGATCTTCGACGACGGTGACGTGTTGGAGGTGGCCGCGAATGCGGGGCCGGCGATCATCACGGCCTTTGCCAGGGTCGACGGTCGCCCGGTCGGAGTGATCGCCAACCAACCGATGTACAACGCGGGGGCCATCGACAACGAGGAGTCTGACAAGGCCGCCCGATTCATCAGGTTCTGTGACTCGTTCAACACGCCGCTGGTGTTCGTCGTCGACACTCCGGGCTTCATGCCGGGCGTCGGACCGGAGAAGGGCGGCATCATCAAGCGCGGCGGCCGGTTCCTGAATGCGGTCGTCGAGGCTGACGTGCCGAAGGTGACCATCACGGTGCGCAAGTCCTACGGCGGCGCGTACGCGGTGATGGGCTCCAAGCAGCTGACCGCCGACCTGAACTTCGCCTGGCCGACCGCGCGCATTGCGGTGATCGGCGCGGAGGGCGCGGCTCAGCTGTTGGTGAAGCGCTTTCCCGACCCGACGTCGCCCGAGGTGCAGAAGATCCGGGCAGACTTCATCGAGGGCTACAACGCGAACCTTGCGGTGCCATACATCGCCGCTGAGCGGGGTTACATCGACGGCGTCATCGAGCCGCACCAGACCCGGTTGCTGCTGCGCGGTGCGATCAAGCTTCTGCATGACAAGCAGATTTCGCGGGTGCAGCGCAAGCACGGACTGACCCCGATCTAGCCCCACTTCCGCACCCCCTCCGCGAGCGTGCGTGTCGGTACACGACACGCCGCGCGGGACTGGCACAACGCGCACGCTCGCGGACTAGACGGGCGGCAGGTCCAGCCAATCGTCGACCTCGAACCGGTCGCCGCGGGCCACCAGGGTTGCCCCGCCGTGGCCGGGGTAATGCGCAGGCACGACCGCGGCCCGTGAGCGCGACGCCTCGGTGAACACCCGTTGGCGGGTCACCGCCGCCGCGGCCGGGTCCACGTCGAATCCGCACGGATCCTCTGGTCTCGGAATCTGGATGGGGCAGTGCGTCAGATCGCCGACGAACACCGCGGGTGCGCCCGCGTCGAGCCATAACACCGATGACCCCGGGGTGTGTCCGGCGGCGGGACGAAGTCGCAGTGATTCGCTGATCTGTAGATCGTCGGACCACAGCTCCATCTGATCCGCGACGGGAATCACGCTGTCGGCGAGCACGATTCGCGCCCCCTCCGACGTGCCGGGCCCGTCGGGAGCGAAGAAGCGGTAGTCGGCTTCGGGAATCAGATAGCGCGCGTTGGGGAACGTCGGCATGAATGCGCCGTCGACGAGCGTGGTATTCCAGCCCACGTGATCGGTGTGCAGGTGCGTGTTGACGACGACGTCGACCTCGTCGGCGTTCACCCCTGCCCGGCTCAGCGCGCCGAGGAAGTCGGTGCTCAGCCCCGACAGTGTCGGAAGGTGCGGGCGTTCGCGATCATTGCCGACACCGGTGTCGACCACGACGGTCAGTCCGTCGACGTCGATCACCCAGCTCTGCATGACGACCCGCCATCGCCCGGTCGCCGGGTCGTAGAACGTCGGCACCAGAAGGTCGGCGTTGTCCTGCCAGGCCTGCGGCGGCGTCTCGGCGAACAACCCGGTGCTCAGGTCGAACTCCCACTCGAGTACACGGGTGACGGTTGCGTTGCCCAGCTTGATGCGGTCGGCCATGCGTCGACACTACGATGCTTCTGATGCCTGACCTGCTCAAGCTCGTCGATGCGCTGCCCGTGGTTGGCGGTCCGCTGCGCCGCGGCGTCGACGCCGGTGTCGAGCAGCTCCGAGCCCTGGTGTCGACGGTCGGCTCTCAGGTGGTGGGGCTCGTCCTCGACGAGATCGACCTGACCGCGCTGGTGCGCGAGCGGGTGGACGTCGACGCGATTGCCGCCGAGATCGACATCGACGCCATCATCGACCGCATCGACCTCATCGGGTTGGCCAACCAGATCATCGACGGCGTCAACCTGCCTGCGATCATTCGCGAATCGACGAACTCCGTGACGGCCGAGGTCATGACCGACGTGCGCACCCAGGGGCAACGGGCCGACGATGCGGTGTCCGGTTTCGTCGACCGCATGCTCGGACGCAACCAGGCTCCGAATTGAGAAGGCAGCGGCCAGATTCCGAGGGTCCCGAAGTCGCAGGAATCGTCAGCAGGGGAGTGGCGGCCCTCATCGATCTGGTCGTGGCCGGGGCCATCGTGGGCGTCCTGTACCTCGGGGTGGCCCTGACGCAGCTGATGGTGCAGCCGTCGGCGTTCCGCTTTCCCGCGCCGAGCGTCTTCTTCTCGACGACGGTGATGTTCGCCGTCGCGGTGCTGTATCTGGCCGGTTGTTGGGTCACCTCCGGCTGTACGGCAGGCGCCGTCGTGATGGGCTTGCGTGTGGTGGGTCGACGTTCGGGTCGGGTGTCACTGCTGGTGGCCGTGCTACGGGCCGTGGCCTGCGTGGTGTTTCCGATCGGGCTGGCACTCGTCGCCGTCGACAAGCAGCGCCGATCGGTGCAGGATCTGGTGCTGGGCACCAGGGTGGTGTACGCGCGGCCCGTTTAGGGGTTTGATGGTGAGATGTCGAACCACTTCACCGGATTGAGCCTCGGGCCGCCGCTGGGCGACCAACGGTTGGACCTCTGTGACCTGTATGCCTTTCAGTCCCCGGCGGATTCCGCGCGCACGGTGCTGATCCTCAACGCCAACCCGAACGCCGACGCGCTGCACCCCGACGCGATTTACCGCCTGGCGGTCGACAACGATGGCGATCTGCGCAATGACATCGCGTTCAGCTACGTGTTCTCCACCCCCGAGGACGGCTGCCAGACGGTCGACGTGTTCATGGCTGTCGGCGAGCAAGCCGAGGAACCGGAAGCAGTGGGCAAGAGGATCTTCGCCGGTGTCGACGTCTCCTTCGGGCCGACGCCGACCATCGCGACGTCGGGGGAGTTCACGTTCTTCGCAGGCGCTCGCAGTGACGCGTTCTTCTTCGACTTCGACGGCATCAAGAACCTCTTCGACACCTCGGGCGGGCGAAACTTCACCGCCCTGCACGCGTCCGGCGACGCACCGTGGACGGGCGTCGACTCCAACACGACGGCCAACGTGTTCTCCCTCGTGCTCGAGCTGCCGACCGCCGACTTGGGACCGGCGCCCGACATCAGGATCTGGGGCCGCTGCAGTCTTCACCGCGACGGGGAACTGCTGCACGTCGACCGGGCCGGACACCCGTCGGTCAGCAGCTTCTTCAACACCGATGAGACCAAGGAGGAGTACAACGCGAGCGAGCCGATCCACGACCGCGAGCGGTGGATCGGCCAGTTCATCCATCTGATGGGCCACACCGGCGGCTACTCCGACGAGGAGGCGATCGCCGCGATCGACGAGGAGGGCACGCTGCCGGACGTGTTGACCTTCGACCCGAACAAGCCCGCGACGTATCCCAACGGCCGGGTGTTCACCGACGACGTGATCGACTACCGCCTGAGCTTCCTGTCCAAGGGCGACATTCCGCCGACCGGGCTCAGCCCGCACACCGACACCCTCGACGTCTTTCCGTATCTCGGTACACCGCACTGACTTTCGGCGGGAACTTCCCTAGGGCTCGATGCGGATCTTGCCCGGCGAGAACAGCCCGCTGTGGGTAGCAGTACCCAGATCGATCTGCGCGGTCTGCGCGTCGACGACGGTGTCGAACCGTCGCAGCGAGCCCCAGTCACGGCCCCAGTCGTGCGACAGGTAGGTGGCCATCACGTTCTGCCGCAGCAGCAGGTCGCTGATGCCGAGCAGGCCGCCGTTGAGGCCGTCCTGCCAGGTGTCGGTGTCCTTGCGCTTGGCGTTGTAGTCGGGCGTGATGCGGAATTTCGGCACCTCGGTGACGCCGTTGGCGTGCAACATCGGCTGCTGGCAGGGGAAGGCCAGGCCGACGGCCCAGTCCATCAGCACCGGCTGCTCGGAGCCGACGTACTGCTGCAGGGACTTCAGTTCGGGGACGCGAGGCGGCGTGACGGCGATCCAGTCACCTGGCGTCAGCGACAGGTCCTCCGCGACGACGCGCACGGTCATCGCGTCCGCCGGGATCTGCGAGCGGTCGAAGCGCAGATTGCGCCACGACGGGATCGGCCCGAGGTCGTACGGCTCGACGCGACCCGCCGCGACCGGTGCGCCGTCCGGTCCCGGTCGCGCGTACTCCAACTCGACACGTTGACCCTCGGTGCGGCCGTTGAACACGCTGTTGCCGGTGATGCTGCCCGCGGCGGTGACGACGACCAGGGGATGTTCGTCGTCTGCCGCGGGCAGTTGGTACCACGCGGACGTCAGGCGGCTCTGCTGCTGCGCCGGGCCACTCAGATAGCTGCCCGCCAGCGGTACGCGCTTGGGGTCCAAGCCGAAGGGCAGCGGGACGGTCGAGGAGTTGACCCCCGGGCTCGACAGCTTGACCGGCGCATTCCAGTCGTAGTCGGTACCCGGTGTCGGCAGGTCGTTTCGGATGGCTTCGGCGACAATGTGTTCCGGCACGCCGTTGGGGGTGAATCCAACGGAGCCGACCCCGCCGAGTGGGCCGAGTGGCCCGTAATCTCCCGGTAGTGGCGCCAGGAAGCCCGAGTTGGTGTCTGGCTCGACGAGGATGTCGTCGGCAAGGCCGCAGCCTCCGACGAACGCCGCGAGGTTGGACGAGGCGTTGGAATAGGTCCCGTCCTGCCGCACCACGCCCGCCAGCATCGATCCGACGAATACCACGACCATGAAGCCCGCGGTGATCGGGATGGGCGCCGCGGTCACCAGACGCACCAGCCTGCTTTCGGCGCGGTCGCGCGCGAAGTGCAGCCAGAACGCCCACAGCGCGGCGACGCCGAACAGTGCGAAGAAGATCGTGCTGACGGTGACGCCACCGATGTTCGGCAATGCGTTGTTGAACGGGACGCCGTAACTCGAGACATACCACCAGCCGTTGGTGCTCGAGAAGGTCATCGCGATCACGAAGAGCACCCCGGCGGTGAACGCCATCCGGTTGCGCGCCGAGCGCAATACCTTTCGCGACACCAGCACAGTGGCGACCGCGGCCATCGCCGCGCCGACGGCGGCGAACAGACCGAAGTGGTGCACCCACTTGGTGGGGGTGAACATCAGGAAGAACATGGTGCCGAAGATGATGCCGACGAGGCGCCACACGGGGCCGCGGGCGACGCCAGGCACACGTCCGCGCCGAAGCATGATGAACAGTGACGCGAACAAGGACAACGCGGTGATGAGAAAGCCGAAGCGGCGTGACAGCGAGCCGTCGACGGTCGGCAGGATCAGGTAGTAGTAGCGCAGGTTCTCGGTGTACCAGGCTTGGCTGGGGCCGATCGCGGTGCGAATCCTGGTGGCCTCCAACACCGTTGCCAACGTTTGGTCTGCGAAGACGACGGTGAGGATGATGGTGCCTGCGGCCAGCAGTGGCAGCACCAGTGGCCAGGTGCCGACGACGCGATGCCTGCGCACCAGGATGCGCAGCAGCGGCCGACCGCCCGCCAGCAGCGCAGCGACCGCGATGAGGCCCGTCGGCTGGATGCCGAGTGTGAAGGCGGCGGAGACGATCGCGAGGGCGGCCGGGGTGAGCCGGCCGGAGATGATCGCGCGCTCGATGAGCACATAGGTGATGAGTGCACCGGTGGCGATCTGGCCCTCGGGTCGCAAGCCGTTGTTGAACGGCATCCACGCCGCCATCAGGACCAGGCCGGCGGCCCACATTGCGGAGCGACTCGACGCGACCGCCGGGCCGAGCCGGGGCAGCACCTCGCGGGACAGCAACAGCCAGCACACCAGCGCACAGATCAGATCGGGTAGCCGCATCCAGATGCTGGCGTCGCTGACGTGCGTCATGAGGGCGAGCACGTTGTAGAACCAGCCGAACGGGTCCTCGGGGCTGCCGAACCAGCGGAAGTAGTTGGACATATAGCCCGCCCGGTCGGCGACCCGGGCCATCTGCAGGATGTAGCCGTCGTCCGACGAGTTCGCGCCGATGACGTGCCAGAGCAGGAACCCGCCGACCACGACGACGTCCGTCGCCGAGAAGGTGCGCCATCGCGTCGGGATCACCCGTTGCATTCGCCTGCCGTCGAGTTGGTCGAGCCTCCACAGCGCGACGAGCGCGATGACGGTGGCGACCATGGCGAGCAGCATCGCGCCGAGCTTCAGCGCCGTCGGCTTGGTGGTGAAGCGGGTGTCGATGGTCGCCGACAGCGAGAGCCCTTGCGGCGCAGGCCCGGTCAGGTCGGTGAAGACGCCGACGAAGTTGGGGCGCAGGTTGGGGTCATTGAACCCGGAGCGCATCTGTCCGCCGTCGCGACCGGTGAGCCCGACGAACGTCGCGAACGTCCCGGACTCGTCCGAGGTGATCTCGATCCGCTCACACTGGGGCGACACCACGTGCGCCCGCGGCACGCTGGCCACCACCACGTTGCGGTCGGTCACGTCGACGCGGGTGCTGGTGACGTTGACGAACAGCGCGTTCAGCGCTGCGTCCTTGGTATCGGCGGGCGCGGTGCCGAGCACCAGTCCGCCCGAGGGCGGCATCTTCCTGATGACGTCGCACGGCACGGTGGCGGACATGGTGACCGGCGTCAGCGTGATCAGCGGCGCGGTGACGTTGGCGACCTGTCCGGCTTGCGGCCAGTTCAGCGTCGCGGTGCTCTGCACGACCGGCAGCAGGGGTGTCAGCACCGAGAGGACGAATCCGATCAGGCCTGCGATCATCGCCACCCAGCGGGTGGTCCTTGCATCGCTCTTCATGACGGCGGTTGTCACGAGTCCGTCTCCAGTGGCAGGGCTCGGATCGGGCCGCTGCGCGTCCAGCCCAGAACCGTCTCGGTGCCCTGGTCGACGGTGACGTCGGGAGCGGCCGACGCGGGCACGATCCGGTCGTAGTGTTCGATCGAACCCCAGTCGCGGTACCAGTCCCCGCTCAGGTACGACGAGACCGTGGACGTGCGCAGGAGCGCCTGGATGTAGAGGAAGGGTCCGCCGTCGTCGGCGGACTGCCACTGGTTGGACGAGACGACGACCTGCTTGGCGTTGGGCAGGATCCTATAGTTCGGGAGTTCGGCGATGCCGAGGTGTTGGGTTGCCGGCCGCTGGCAGGGGAAGTTCGCAGCAGAGGCGATGTCCATCAGCACCGGCGTCGTCGACCCGAGGAACTGCTGCGCGGTCTGCAGTACCGGGACGCGTGGCGGGGTGAACGCGAACCACTGATCGGTGGACAGGTTCGGATCGTCGGCGACGATGCGGGCGACGTTGGCCTCCGGCGGCGCCGCGGCCAGTGGGAACCGCAGGTTGCGCCAGGCCCGCTGCGGCACGAGCGGGTCGATCGGCTGCACGTCGGCCAAGGGGCGGAAGCTGCCGTCCGGATTGCGCACGCCCCACTGCAGTTTCAGCGACTGACCGTAGTTGAAGTTGCCCTCCTCGTTGGTGGACCAGATGGCACCTGCAGCCGTGACGGTGACCAGCGGCCGGTCCGGCGCGCGGGGTGGCAGTTGGTACCAGGCCGACGTGGCCTTGGCCGCCGCGGTGTTCCCGTCGTAGCTGCCCATCACCGGGGTGCGAGCGGGGTCGAGTCCGAACGGCAGGAACACTCGCGAGCCGTTGACGCCCTCGGGGCCGTAGCCGCCACCGGTGCCTGCCGAGAAGCCGATGCCAACGTTCGGTTTGTCGGACGAGCCGGGGGAGTTGACGGTGCCCGGGTTGCCGGTCACGGGCTCGGGCGGCAGAAGGCTGTCGCTGACGCCGTTGGGGGTGAACCCTTGAGGGTCCGTGCCGCCGAGCGGTCCGTCGGGTCCGAAACGTTGACCCGAAACCGGTTGCAGGAGTCCGGCATTGGGATCGGCCTCGACCAGGACGTCGTCGGCCATGGCGCAGCTGGTCGAGCTCAGTCCGGACACGACCGCGTCGACGTTCGCTGCGGCGGTCGTGTAGATGGGGTAGCGCGCGGCTGCGCCCTTCATCATCGAGCCGACCTCGAGCAGCACCATCAGCGTCGCCACCACCAGCAGCGGTGTGGAGGCCAGCACGCGGTTGCGACGGGTGTTCTCGACCTCGGTGTGCCCGGTGTAGTCCATGCGGAAGTGCAGCCAGCCGGCCAGCAGGCCGGTGGCGATCGCCAGCACCAGGAACATCGACGTCACCGGCTGGCCCGCGATCACCGGTTGCTTGTCGAACCACGGCACGCCGTAGTTGCCGACGTAGAACCAGCCGTTGATGCCCGCGGTCGCCCAGGCAAGCACGAATAGCAGCGCGGTGACGTAGAGCGCGAGGTTGCGCCTGCTGTGCAGTCCGACGCGGGAGAACGTGAAGGCGGTGACTGCGCCGAGCGCGCCGCCGAGTCCGGCGAACGCGCCGAACTGCACGACCCACTTGGTCGGTGTGAACATCAGCAGCAGCAGACCCACGGCCGTCGTTCCGATGAGGCGCCAGACCGGGGCGGTGACCATGCCGGGCAGGCTGCCGCGGCGCAGCAGGACCGTGAGGAGGCCGAAGAGACACAGCAGCAGCACGAACACGGCGAAGCGTCGAGTCAGCGATCCGTCGACGCTTTCCTTTGCGGTGAGGAAGTAGTAGCGGAGGAACTCCTGGTACCAGGAGATCGTCGGGCCGACGGTGTACTTGATCCGGGCGGATTCGGCGACGGTGGCCAGTGTCTGGTCACGGAAGATGATCACGAGGACCAGCGACAGTGACGCGGCGTAGGCGGCGAGGGGGGCGAGGAGTCCGGCCTCGTTCTTGCCGGTACGCCGGTCTCGGACGATCCCGTAGATGGCGCGCGCGCCGACCAGCAGTGGCGCGATCGCGATCAGCCCTTGCGGGGCCAGCGTCATGCTGAACACCGCGACGATGATCGCGACGGCCGTGGGCCACAACTGGCGTGCGCCGATCGAGTACTCGATGAGCACCCACGTCGCGAGCACGCCGACGGCGATCAACGGCTCGGGTCGCAGCCCGTTGTTGAAGGGCAGCCAGCTGGCCAGGAACACGGCGGCACCGGTCCAGACCGCGATGCGGTTGACCGCCAGCCGCCTGCCCAGCCGGGGCAGCACCCAGCGGCTCAGCAACACCCACGTGGCAATGCCGGCAAGCAGGGCGGGCAGGCGCATCCACACACCCGCGGTGCTGATGGCGGCGAAGTGTGCGAGCACCGACTGGTACCAGTCGAATGGTGCCTCCGACGCCCCGAAGTATCGGTAGTAGTTGGCGGCATAGCCGGCGTCGCCGGAGACCCGCGCGATCGTGAGGTTGTAGCCGTCATCGGACGAGATGGCGCCGATCACGTGCCAGAGAACCAGGGTTCCGACGACGACACCGTCGGCCAGCCACATCGCGATCCCCACCCGCCAGAACCTGCGCCACGCGCCGCGTACCCGTCGGCCCGCGCTTTGCCGAAGGTCGCCGCCGGGGCGGCTCCGGAAGTCCAGGACGGCCAGAGCCACGATCGAGGCGATGGTGGCCAACACGCCGAGCGCCATCACCGCGGTCTTCCACGCGGTCGGCGAGGTGATGAAGCGGGTGTCGACGTCGATGCGGGCGGACAGCCCCGGGCTGGATGTCGCCGCCGCGACGGGTCCGGCGCTGGATGTCGCCGCCGGGGCGGGTCCGGCGCTGGATGTCGCCGCCGGGGCGGCTCCGGGCTGGGCGGCGACCTTCAGGTCGGTGAAGACGCCCGCCACCTGAGGCTTCTTTTCGGGCGCGAGGGTGCCGGTGGCTCCGGGGATGCCGACGAAGTCCGCGCCGACACCGCCGACGTTGGCCCAGACGTGCAGCGAACTGCAGGCACCGGAGCTGACGGCCTGACGTGGCGCGACGGCGGCCACGGAGTCACGAAACGCGACGATGACGCTGTTGGCGGTCGCGCGGACGAAAAGGCCGTTGCGGCCGGCGTCGATGCCGCCTTCCGGAATGGTCGACAGGACGATGCCGCCCGAGGCGGGGAGCGTCGAGACGGCCTGGCAGGGGATGGTCGCGTCGAGCGCTAGCGGTGCGCCGGACACCAGTGGAGCCGTCACGTCGGTGATCAGCCCATCCGGCCCTGCACCCTGCGGCCAGAGGATCGCAGCCGTCGTCTGCTTGACGGGCAGCAGCGGGGTGAGGGCGCATAGCAGGAGTCCAATGACGCCCGCGATGATCGCGATGAGTCGAATGGTCCTGACGGGCACGAGGCTCGATGTTATGCGACGTCCTCGTGTGTGCTGCGCCGCCATGCAGCGCTCAGCCGTTTTCAGAGCTCAGCTGAGTCGCAAGGGTCCGGGAGTCCATAGTCCGCTGCGTGTGGCTGTCCCGAGATCCAGGCGCGCCGGCTGGGCGGTGGGATACCAGGGCGTCAGCTTCTGCAACGCGCCCCAGTCGCGGAACCAGTCGTCCTTGAGATACGTCGGCACCGGCTCGGCGCGCACCAGCAGTTCGGTGATGCCCAGCGGGCCGCCGCCGAGGTAGTCCATGACGGGCGAGTTGGCCTCGGCCCCGAAGCGGTCCGGCAGGATGCGCCACTTGGGCACCTCGGTGACGCCGTTCTGGTGGCCGAAGGGTCGCTGGCACGGGAACGCCAGCCCGACCAGCCAGTCCAGCAGCACGGGATCCGTCGAGCCGACGACGTCCTGCAGGGTCTGCAGCCGAGGGATCCGGGGCGGGGTGACCGCGATCCAGTGCTGGGGCGCGAGGTCCTCGTCTGAGGCGACGAGCCGGATCTGCGTCGCCTCGGACGGGATCGCATTGAGGGGCACGCGCAGGGTTCGCCATGCCGGCACGGCGCCGACGTCGCCGAAGTCGACGCTGCCGCCGGGCTGTCCCTTGGTGGCCTGTTCGTCGGTCGCCCACTGCACGACGACCTCTCCGGGATCGAACCGTCCGGCGGCGGTGACCACCAGCAGCGGCCCGGACTGATCGCGCGGCGGCAGCCGGTACCAGGCGGACCGCAGCTGGGCGGGCTGCTGCGTGCCGGGGCGCCAACTGCCCATGACGGGTGTGGTGGCGGGGTCGAGGTTGTACGGCAGACGCGCGCGCGACCCGTTGACGCCGGCTCCGGCCGTCGTACCGCCCTCGGTGCCCGGCTCGCTGCCGCTCACCACCGAGCCGTCGGTGTCGGCGAAGTTGTTGCTGCCCTGAGGCTCCGTGACGGGGTCAGCCGACAGGTCTGCGGGAATTCCGTTGGGGTTGAAGCCCTGTGCCAGGGCGGCGCCAAGGGCGATGCCCACCGGGATGCTCACCGGCGTCAACATGCCCGCGTTGGGGTCCTGTTCGACCAGGACGTCGGTGGCCAGGCCACACGTCTTGCCCGCTACCGCTTCCAGGTTGGACCGTCCGACAGTCCACCCGGGGTACTGCCCAACCGTCGCGATGGTGAGGGACGCCACCTCGAAGACGACGAGTGCCCACACGGCAATCGTCAAGGGCATCTGCAGGATTCGAGACCAGCGCCCGGGGTCGTGCTTCGGTGGCATCGTGTCCCGACCGGAGAAGTGGAACCAGGCAGCGAGAATGAGGGCGAGTACGGAGAAGCCGAGCAGGATTGTGGTGAAGCCGAACTTGTACGCCGGGAACTCATTCGACCACGGCACGCCGAAGTTCGAGACGTACCACCACCCGTTGACGCTGGCGAATGACAGTGCCGTGATGAACAGCACCGCGGCGGCGACGATCGTGCGGTTGCGGCGCGACTTCATCGCCACGGCCGTCACCGCTACGGCGGCTAGTGCGCCGAGCGGTCCGGCCAGTCCGGCGAAGACGCCGAAGTGGTGCGTCCACTTCGTCGGGGTGAACATCATCATGAGGAACGCAATGATGGTGATGCCGATGATGCGTCGGCTCGGTCCGGCCGCCGTTCCGGGAATTCGCCCCTTGCGCAACGACATCGCCACCGAGACCGCCAGTGCCAACAGGAGTGCGAGTACCGCGAACCGCCGCGCGATCGAGCCGTCGGGCGTAGCCAGGAACAGTCGTTCGTAACGGATGTGCTCGTCGAACCAGGCCAGGCTGGGGCCGACGGCGGACTTGAACGCGCTGGCCTGAACCTCGCTGGTGAGCGTCTGGTCGCGGAAGATGAGGAAGGTGGTCACGGTGCCCGCGGCCAGGATCGGGGCGAGCAGTGCGAGGTATCCGAAACGCGAAGTATGAGCAGCCACAATGGTTTTCAGGGGACCGATGGCGACGAGCAGGGCGCCGACCGCAGCGATGCCGGTGGGTCCGGAGAACAGGGTCAGGGCGCCGATGATGATGGCGATCGCCACCGGTAACAACCTGCTGGTGGCGACTCCGCGTTCGACCGAGCACCAGGTGAGCAGGATCCCCAGGGCGATGATCGGTTCGGGCCGCAGACCGTTGTTGAGCGGCAACCAGAAGGCCAGGAACATCCCCGCCGCGGTCCACGCCGCGGCCCGGCTGGTCTTCACCGCGTGCCCGAGTCGCGGGATGACCTCACGGCTGATCACCCACCAGCACGCCAGTGCCATCAGCAGGGTGGGTAGTCGCACCCAGACGCTCGCGGTGCTGACGTGCGCCCACAACGCGAGCAGGTCGTAGTACCAGCCGAAGGGCGCCTCCGGGGTGCCGAACCAGCGATAGTAGTTGGCCATGTATCCCGCGTGCTCGGACACCCGCGCCATGGTCAGGATATAGCCGTCGTCGGAGGTGTTGGCGCCGACGAAGTGCCACCACAGCAGCACCGCGACCACGATGCCGTCCAACGGCTTCATCGACCACCACCTCGGCGGCAGGAACCGCCGGTGTCTCATGCCGTCGGCCGTGTCGAGGACGTGAAGCGCGCCGAGTGCGACGACGGTCATCGCGATGCCGACGATCATCGCCAGCAGCTTCAACAGCGTTGGTGAGGTGCTGTAGCGGGAATCGATGGTGGCCGAGAACTGCAGCCCTGGTGGCGCAGGCCCGGAGAGGTCGGTGAAGACGCCGACGATCTGCGGTCGGAAGTCGTAGCCGCTGCGCTCGCCCCGCAGCGGATCGCCGGGTTTGGCTCGCCCTTCAGCGTCGGGTCCCTCGACGAGGCCGACGAATTCGCCGGTAACCCTGTCGGCGTGGGCGGTGAACGTCAACTGCTGGCAGGCCGGGCTGAGCACCTGGGTCAGCGGAGCGCTGACGAGCGGGGTGTTGCGCACGATGACCAATAGGTTCCCGCCGACGCGCTCGATGAGCAGGCCACGGTCGACGGCCTTGGGCGCCTGCTTGGGGACGGTGGACAGCAGGACGGTGCGGCTGGCGTTCTCCGGGCCGACCAGGCCTGCGGCGGCACGGCACGGGATGGAGACGTTGACGTCGGTCGCCACGTAGCCGATGAGCGGCGCGTCCACACTCTGCATGACGCCGTTCTGCGGCCAGTTGAGTGTGGCGGTGGTCTGCGTGACTGGGAGGAAGGGCGTGGCGCTCGCCAGGACGGCACCTAGCAGACCGGCGACGATGGCGACCAGTCGCGCGGTTCGGTGGTTGCCCGTGCGGTGAAGGGGCTGGGCTCCCACTCCCTCGCGGCTCACGGGGCTAGATGTTAGTTGCCCGTCTCGTGGCGCCTCATTGGTCACGGCGACTACTTCCGGATCGCCAGCACGAAGGGCCCGATGTCCGACACGTTCCACCGCGGATCGTCGAACAACGCGGCGTCGAGTGCCACCTGGTAGCGGCGGACGTTCGGCTGGTTCGGGTAGACGTCGCTGGCCAGGCGCAGCGTGTAGGTGTCGTGGGCCCCGTGGCGCATGAGGAAGACGGTCGGCGGCTGCCAGGGCAGCGCGTCGAGAGCGGCGATGAACTGGTCGGGCTTGGTGATGGTGGCCCAGCCCTCGATCGCAGCGGACCGTTCCGTGAACTGCGCGAGTGGGTTGGCGTAGTGCGACGTCAGGCCCTGAAACCCGTAGTAGGGGTAGTAGGCGAGGAAGCTGTAGTCGGTGGTCATCACGACGGTCTCGTGGCGGGGGCGCCCGGTGACCTGGCTTATCTTGGCGTCGACTTCGCGGTAGTACTGCTCGGCCCCCGGGGGCCGACGATCGGCGCGCTGACCGTTGCCGTCGGTGTCTGTGTAGGCCACGACGATGTCGGGCCGCAGCACGTCGGGGATGTCCTGGACGAACGTCATGGCCCCGATCGCGCCGAGTGCCGCGCCTGCGGCGACGACGCGCTGTCCCGTTCGGGGGGCGTACCTGGCGGCGATGGCGAGAGTGGTCTCGATGAAGCCGAGTGCACCAGCAGCCGTGAGCAGCACCGTGAGCGTGGGCTGCAGTCGGAAGGACAGCAGCGTGGTGCCCACCAGCGTCGTCAGCATCGACAGCAGCGACCACGCGTAGACGGCAAGCACGGCGACGGCGAGCGCGCCCGCGCGAGTCGAACTACGGGCGTAGACCACGAGCCACAGCGTGCCGATCATGCAGAGGGCGCCGAGCAGGGTGAAGTCGAGCATCGGGAACGTCAGCTGGGCGCCGTCGGCGGGCAGATAGTGCAGCGCGGTGCCCGAATCGGCGGGGGCGCCCTTCGAGGCGGCGAGCAGATAGGGGCCCCAGCCGAGCAGCGCGATCGCTCCGGCGATCACCGTGATGACGGCGACCCGCACCAGAGGATCCCAGCTGCGGCGAGCCAACGCGACGAGCACGGCCATCAGGACGAGCGTGAACGCCGCGTAGCCGAGGAGCAGCGTGTAGAACAAGGCCGCCATGCCGAGGAGGAGGCCGACGCCGACGATAGCGGCCCAGCCGCCTGATCTTCGGCCGCCCCGCAACCCCGACCACGCCAACACGAACACCGGCGGCAGCAGCACGGTGATGATCGCCGCGTACGGCTCGGCAGGTGCGTAGGCGAGCGTGGCCGCGGCGGTGGCCGTCGACACGACGAGCGCGAACTCGAAGCGGATCATCGCCGCCCACAGCACGAAGGCGACGGCGATCGCGGCCGTGATCGACACGATCGACCACGGCTTGAACATCTCCCACGCCGGCGTGCCGGTCAGATCGGCGACTCTGCCGCCCAGCCAGAACCACCCCGGCGGATAGAACGGCGGAAGGCCGATGTAGGTCATGTCGTGCGGCGCCACGGTGTCGGTCAGGCGCGTCAGGTACTCGGTGCGGAACTGCTGATCGACCGACACGCCGAAGAGGTACAGCTTGGTGGCACCGAGGGGCATCGCCAGCGTCACGGCCGACAGCGCCGACAGAAAGACCACCGAGACGACCCGGGCGACCATCTGCCAACCCCGACGCCACAGCCACCCTGCGGCGAAGAGACCAACCAGACAGACGAACTGGCCGACGGTGGTGAGCGCGTGCAGCTGGTTCGACGAGTTGTACGCCGGCCACTCCACCCGCGCGATCGCGGCCAACGAGACCGCGGACACGACAGCCGCGACCACTGCGGCGCCGAGCATAGCGGCCGCCGGTCGGCCGACTGTGCTCATGGTTGCCATTCCCGGGTCGCTCCGCTCTCCCCCGCAAGCGGGGGTACCCCCAGCACCGGAAGTCAGATCGGCAGTTTGCGGAAGATCGGCCGCGGCACGTGCCGCAGCACCATCATCACGTACCGGAACGCTCCCGGCGCCCACACCAGATCCTTGCCCTTGGCCGATGCCGTGACCGCGAGTTCGGCGACGTACTCCTTGTCGACGGTCATCGGGGCTTCCTTGACGTGTGCGCTCATCCGGGTGCGGACCTGTCCTGGGCGGATGACGAGCACGCGGACACCGAACTCGCGCAACGCTTCTCCCAGTCCAAGGTAGAAGCCGTCGAGCCCGGCCTTGGTGGAGCCGTAGACGAAGTTGGAGCGGCGTACCCGCTCACCCGCCGCGCTGCTCATCGCGATGATTCGGCCGGAGCCCTGGCCGCGCATCTTCTCGCCGAGTAGGACGCCCACGGAAACTGCTGCGGTGTAATTGATCTCGGCGATCTGTACGGCCTTGCGCTGGTTCTGCCACAATTCCTCGGCGTCACCGAGCAGGCCGAAGGCCACGATCGCTACGTCGATGTCACCACCCGCGAAGGCGGCGTCGAGCACCGCCGGGTGGGTGTCGGTGGCCACCGCGTCGAAGTCGATGACCTCGACCGACTTCGCACCGGCGTTGCGCATCTGGGCGACGGCGGCGTCCCGGCCGGGATCATCGGGAAGGGCGGCCAGCAGGATTCGTGCCCGGCCGTCGCGCAGGTAGCGCTCGCAGATCGCCAGGCCGATCTCGGAGGTGCCACCGAGCAGGAGGATGGCCTGCGGATTTCCCACGCCGTCGAACACCATTTACAGAAGCTCCAAACGTCGGGCCATGTCGGAGGCGAAGATCCCGGCGGGATCGACGCTGCGGCGCACCTCGATCCACTCGCCGATCCGCGGGTACATGGCGTGAAAGGTTTCGGCAGAAGTACGCGAGTCCTTGGCGGTGTAGAGGCGGCCCCCGAACTCGAGGACGCGTCGGTCGAGTTCGTTGAGAAGCGCCCCGATGCCGGACTTCGTCGGGAAGTCCATGGCGACATTCCAGCCAGCCATCGGAAAGCTCAGCGGCGCTTGGTTTCCCGGCCCGAAGACCTTGAAGACGTTGAGCGCCGAATAGTGCCCGCTGCGCTGGATGTCACCGATGATGAGCTTGAACTCCTCGACCGCCGACAGCGGAACCAGGAATTGATACTGCGCGAAACCGGCGGGCCCGTAGCCGCGGTTCCATTCGCCGAGCAGGTCCAGCGGGTGATAGAACTGCGTCAGATTCTGGATCTTGCCGCGGTAGTGCCCGCCCCGCCGGTAGTACAGCTCGCCGATGGTGCTGAGCGTCAACTTGTTCATCAGACCGTTGGGGAAGACGTCGGGCACCGTCATCAGTTGCGGTGCATCGAACTTCAGCGGGTCCTTCGCGAGTTTGTCCGGCAGCTCGTCCAGGCGCGCCAGCCGCCCCCGCGTGATCGCGGCCCTGCCCAGTTTCGGTGGTGCGCTGATGGCGTCGAACCACGCGCTGGAGTAGGTGTAGTCGTCCTCGCTGCCGTCGCTGTGAAACGCGATGGTCTCGTCGAGGTTGGCGGTGTTGTCGCCGTCATTGACGAAGTACGCGGTCTCGGTCGGCGTCATGGAGATCGTGGCCCGAAGGATGATCCCGGTCAGCCCGTTTCCGGCGACGGTGGCCCAGTAGAGTTCCGCCTCGGCGCCGTCCGGGGTGAGGTGGCGGATCTGGCCGTCGGCGGTGAGCAGATCCATGGAGCGAACGTGGTCACCGAAGCTTCCGTCGCTGTGGTGGTTCTTGCCGTGGATGTCGCAGGCGATGGCGCCCCCGATGGTGACCTGGCGGGTGCCCGGCAGGACCGGTACCCACAGTCCGAACGGGAGCGCGGCCTTCATCAGCTGATCGAGGCTGACCCCGCCGTCGACGTCGACGAGCCGAGTTTCGGCGTTGACCGAATGGATCTTGTTCAGCGCCGTCATGTCGACGACGAGGCCGCCACCGTTCTGGGCGTTGTCACCGTAGGAGCGGCCCAGCCCACGCGCGATGACACCCCGACCGTCCGCCTTGGCGACGGCCTCGGCGATGGTCCCTGCGTCGGGCGTCGAGAGCACCTGGGCGACACTCGGCGCGGTGCGGCCCCAGCCCGTCAGCCGCTTGGTGGTGGTTGCAAACATCGTGACGAGGGTACCGCCCTCACTCGAGCCGTTTCATTCCCCAAGTCGCTCCGCTCCTGCCCACCGGAAGATCACCGCTCGCTGCACCACGAAGTTGATGACGGTCGCGGTGCCCTGGGCGATGACGAACGCGACCGGAACCCGCCACGGCTTGTCGTCCCAGAGTGTGTAGAACGCGTAGTTGATGCCGACCTGTACGGCGTAGGTGACGGCGTAGAGCGCGCAGACCGCGATGAAGCGGGCCCTGCTGGGTGCTGCCTGGAACGTCCATCGGCGATTGATCAGGTAGGCGGTCGTGGTGCCCGCGATGAAGCTGAGCGTCTTGGCGACGTTGACGTTGAGGCCGAGTCGCAGGAACAGCACGTAGAGGCCGAAGTCGACGACAGCCGACAGCCCACCGGTGACGATGAATCGCCAGGCCTGGGTCGTCAGGCTCAGGTTCGGCGACATGGGAGGCTCGGCCACGCGGGCAGCTTACGGGCTGGGCACGGCAACCTGCGTGGACGTGGTGACGGTCTCGAGGCGATCCGCCTGCGCCGGAAACGCGTGGGCCCGGTCAGAACGGCGGTGGGTCGGCGGCGATACGAGCCCTGTTGAGCCCGCGCTCCCATTCGATGCGGGCGGCTTTGTCCGCGGCGCGGGTTCTTCGGCGGGTGGGCATCATCAGTGTCTTGGAGTCTCGCGGAGGATCGCAGTCGGGGAGCACCAATGTCTCGGTGGGGCAGGCCAGTTGCGGGAAGAAGAAGCTGCCGCCCGGTGTCGTGCTGTACGTGCGTCCGCTCGGCGAGGTCAGATTGACCGTGCCGTCGGGCAATTGAACGTCCGTCAAGCCGCCGGGGCCGGTGTAGAAGGTTTTGATCAGATGATGAACTCGGCAGTACGGCTTGATGTTCGAGGGGTGAGTGGGACCGGCCGGATGCGGCACGGTGTGGTCCACATCGCACCGGTCGGCCAGCTGGTCGCAGCCGGGAAAGCGGCAGGCGAGGTCGCGGCAGCGGATGAAGTCCGCCAACGCACGCGACGGTCGGTATCGAGGTTCGACCCTGAGGTCCTGCGGATGGCTCAACGGTCGAACCGTAGCCCGCTTGGCCAGATCCTGAACCACTGCGGCGGGGAGGGCTCCGTAGCCGGGCAGGTAACCGGGCTTAGTGCTCTCGCCAGACATGGTGGCGGCCTCGGCGATCACGTGGAGAACGATCGACGGTGGCGCCTGGTCGACGCTAGCTGCGGGGCAATCGTCTGCACCACAGTCGCACGGCATCGTCGTGGCGCCCGTGGCGAGTGCGCTCAGTGCATCGGCGCGGCGTTGACGCTTGGTGCGAGTGTCGTTCGGGCACACCGTGGCGGCCAACAAATCGAGCCGCCTGTCGAAGGCTGCGCCGTCGAGCGCTCGTACGCTGCCCCAGATCTCGGCCATCCCGTCCTTCGACGGCCGCACGTCGAGGTAGCGGTCGTCGTCGGTCTGTCGCGCCACGCGCACCGCTTCGGGATCGAGCTGGACGACCAGCCAGTCGATGAGCTCGGCGAGTTTGGCTCGAGAGCAGGAGTTCCAGTCGGGCGCTCTGTTCGCCAACTCGCGGTCGATCTCGGACAGCACCGCGGGGTCGGTCATCAGGCCGGTGCGGTACTCGATCGCGACGAGCACCCGGTAGTCCACCTCGCCGGAGAGGCAGACGGCCGCGAGCTGGGGGAGCCGCTCGAGCAGGGTCATTCCGTTGTTCATGAGCGAAGACGCCCGCCCGCGGCTGATCCCCAACTCGGCGCTCACCTCGGCGGCCACGGCCTCCCAGCCGTCGACGCACCACATATCGCGATCCCCGGACTCAGCAATGCGCAGTTGGCACAGGCGACCTGCGGCGATCAATCTCCGCGCGACCGCCGAGCGCTCGGCGCGCTGCTCGTCGCGCATCGCCGCGAGTAGGTCTGGGGCGGGCATTTCGTCGTACACATGTTCGATTGTTCCGAATCGTCCGACGCTAGAACAGCGGCGAATCGCAATCTGTGGATGAATCCTGGACTGTGGATAACTCGGCGCAGCCGCTTACACCCAGTACGGCACGCGGGAGCGGTACTGTCGCATGGCGAACGCCGTCACGGTCCAGCCGATGATGGTCAACGCGATGACCACCACCCAGTGCCGCATCTCCTGGTCGGCGCCCAGTAGCGGGGCCCGCACGATGTCGACGTAGTGCAGCAGCGGGTTGAACTCGATGACCTTGGCCCACGTTCCCGCGCCCTGCTGGCGCAGCGTCTCGTCGTTCCAGATGATCGGTGTCACGTAGAACAACAGTTGGACCAGGCTGACCAACAGCGGGCTGATGTCGCGGTACCGGGTCGCCAGAATCCCGAAGCAGAGCGCCACCCACACGCAGTTCAACGCGATGAGGACCAGTGCCGGGATGAACGACAGATCGGTCCACTTCCAGGGCTGCGGGAAGATGATCGCGATGATCACGAAGATGATGATGTTGTGCCCGAACAGAATGATCTGGCGCCAGACCAGCCGGTAGACGTGCACCGACAGCGGTGTCGGCAGCTGCTTGATGAGGCCCTCATTCGCGACGAACACGTCGGCGCCCTCGAGGATCGAGGCGTTGATCAGGTTCCAGATGATCAGCCCGAGCGTGACGTAGGGCAGGTGCTCGGCCAGCGGCAGGTGAAAGAGCGTTGAGTACAAACCTCCCAGCGCGACCGCCATGGTGCCGGTCGCGATGGTGATCCAGATGGGCCCCAGCACCGAGCGGCGGTAGCGCTGCTTGATGTCCTGCCACCCGAGATGCAGCCACAGTTCGCGCTTGCCGAAGCCCGTGGCGAGGTCGCCCCACGCTCGCGAGAAGGTCTTCGACTGCGCCGCCGCGTCGGTGAAGGTCACTTCGATTCTCTCCCGTCGCTTCGCTCGCCCGCACGTTCTCCCTGCTCGGGCCGGCCGAACTTCTCGTCGCGGCCCAAACGCCGCAGCCGCAACCAATCCTTGAAGCCCGCCGGGTCACGGCGAGTCACCAGGAAGAACCAGCCGAACCGCAGCCATTCCTGGGGGATCAGCCGCCGCATGCCGCGCTGGGACTGGACGTATCCGCGGTTTCGGTAGGTGAAGTACCGCTTGGTGTCGTCGTCGGGGTACTGGGTGTGCATCCGGCCGCCGAGGATCGGCTTGAACTCGTCGGACCCTTGCGGGTGCAGATAGACCGCGTCCAGGCAGGTGCCAAACGGCAGACCCGACCGTGCCAGTCGTCGATGAACCTCAACCTCGTCGCCGCGGATGAACAACCGAATGTCAGGCACGCCAACGGCCTCAAGCGTCGACGCTCGGAACAGTGCGCCATTGAACAGCGACGCGATGCCGGATAGCAGGTCACCGGACCCGTCGGTGCGCAGCTCGTGGACCCTGCGGCGCCACACCAGCCCGCGACGCAGCGGGAACGCCAGCCGCGCGGGGTCGGCGAGGTCGCACACCATGGGCGACACCTCGGCCAATGAATGCCTTGTCGCACAATCCAATAGCGTGCCGAGTACCTCGGCGTCCGCGGGCCTGCCGTCGTCGTCGGCAAGCCATACCCAGTCCGCGCCGAGGGACAGGGCCATGAGCACACCGAGTGCGAAGCCGCCGGCCCCGCCCAGGTTGCGTCGGGATCCGACGTAAGTGCTTGGAACAGGTTGCGACGCAACGAGTTCCCGAACCTGATCGTCGTCGTCGTTGTCGATGACGATCACGTGGTCGGGTGCACGGGTCTGGCCCGTGACGGCCTTCAGGGACAGCGCCAACTCGGCTACGCGCCGGTGGGTGACCACGACCGCGATCAGGCGGTCGGTCACGGAGCGAGCCCCTCGCGCGCGTTCTCCTCGAGGACTTCGCGCACGTGGTGAGCGGCGTCGTCGCCCTCGTAGGCGCGCACCACGTCCTCGATGCCGCCAGTCATCTTGATGGTGCCGTGGTCGATCCACATCGCGGTCTTGCACAACCGTGCGAGGAATTCGTTGGAGTGGCTGGCGAATACGAGGATGCCGGACCGTGCCACCAGACTCTGCAGTCGGGTGCGCGCCTTCTTGAGGAATTCGGCGTCCACCGCGCCGATGCCCTCGTCGAGCAGCAGGATCTCGGGGTCGATGCTGGTCACGACACCCATCGCCAGCCGCACCCGCATACCGGTCGAGTAGGTGCGCAGCGGCATCGACAGGTAGTCACCGAGTTCGGTGAAGTCGGCGATCTCGTCGACCTTGGCAGCCATCTGCTTACGCGTTTGCCCCAGGAACATGCCGCGGATGACGATGTTCTCGAAACCGGAGATCTCGGGGTCCATGCCGACGCCGAGGTCGAAGACCGGCGCCACCCGGCCGCGAACGGTCGCCGAGCCGCGAGTCGGTTCGTAGATGCCCGACAACAGCCGCAGCAGCGTCGACTTTCCCGCACCGTTGTGGCCCACCAGGCCCACGCGGTCGCCCATCTCCAGCGACATGGTGATGTCGCGAAGGGCCTCGATGACGACGACGTTCGACTCGTTGCGGCCGATGGTGCCGCCGGCCTTGCCGAGGAACGCCTTCTTCAGCGATCGCGACTTGGCGTCGAAGATCGGGAACTCCACCCACGCACTACGCGTCTGGATGTGGGGGTGCGTCCCGATGGGGGGACCGGAAGGTTGGGACACGTGAGGCCTAGAGGTACTGACCGGTCCCGGAGCCGGACGGGCCACGCTGTCCCGGCATGCCGCCTGCGCCTGGCGGCAACATCCCCTGACGCATCTGCTCGAGCTGTGCGCGGGCCGCCATCTGCTGGGCGAACAGCGCCGTCTGGATGCCGTGAAAGAGGCCCTCGAGCCAGCCGACGAGTTGCGCCTGCGCGATTCGCAGCTCGGCGTCCGACGGAAGGCTGTCCTCGCTGAACGGAAGGGCGAGCCGCTCGAGTTCTTCGCGCAACTCGGGGGCCAGACCCGCTTCGAGTTCGCGAACGCTGCGCGCGTGGATCTCGCGGAGCCGTCCGCGGCTGGCGTCGTCGAGCGGAGCCGCTCGAACCTCCTCGAGCAGCTGCTTGATCATGGTGCCGATCCGCATGACCTTGGCCGGCTGTTCGACGAGTTCGGTGAGGGACTTGCCGTCGGCGTCATCGCCAATCCTGGGCATCTCACCGAGGATCTCGATGTCATCGGCGTTGTCGTCGGCGCTACTGGTCATCGGCTGTGAATCGCTCCCATGTTCTGAACACTCGCTGGACTTCTACTTTCCCTGCCACTCATAGATGTGGTTCTCGCCGTTGTCATAGATCTCCTTCCACGACCTCGACTTGTCTAGCGACAGTAGTCCGCTGGGCATGACGAACCCGCGCACCACCGGTGTGCTGGTGATGACGTAGCGGATGTTCAGCGCGCGGACGGCCTCGGCAACGCGGGGATCGGTGTCGGCATCGTCGGCGGAAGCCCAGAAGACGTAGCGGTGGTAGCCCGGGCCCTGCTGCTGGGGATAGTCGTAATGTGTCCACAGCGGGTGGAGGCCGTCGACGGCGTACATCCAGGCGGTGCCGTCGATGTTGGCGTCGCCGATCACGGTGTCACGGGCTCCCGGCAGGGTAGCCAGGTAGGCGAATGCCGCGAGGTCTCTGTCGTCGATCATGACCTGGTCGTACTTATCGCCTAAGAGCCGAGCGTGTCTCGGGAAGTAGTGCCAGGCCATGCCGATCGACACCGCGACGAGGACGATCGCCGTGACGGCGTAACCGACGCGCGGACCGAGTCGCGGAGCCAGTCGCCGGAGGCCCGCTAGCGCGGCCGTCGTCAGCGTGAACAACGCGATGCCCGCCATCGGCGCGAGCAGCATCGTGACCACCGCCGTCAGGCGCCGCGGGTCGCTGTAGAACAGGTCGCTGAACAGCGCGTTGACCTTGCCGAGCAATCCCCCGAAGGGAGCCGACGAGTGAACGATCGAATACACCAGGACCAGCCACACCGCGGCGGGCCACCAGATCCTTCGGATCAACAGGATGACGAATCCAATCGCCGCAAGCGCGATGAGCGCGTTCTGGATCGGATAGTCATTGAGGTGACGGGTGTGCTGCACGACGGCGTCGAAGAGCGCTCTCTTCTTGCCCTGATGGGTGTCGAACTCGTGGCCGGCGATGATCTCTGCCTGCTGAAGCACTCCGACGAACTGTGGCAGCAGCAGCAGCAGCGTCGGCCCGGCGACGGCCACCAGGCTGACGAAGTCGGAGAGGCGTCCGCGGACGGGCCGCCAGAGTCCGTCGCACAGCCACCACGCCACGACGAACAGGACCGTCACCACACCGCCGGTGATGTGCACCGAGAAAACGCCGAGCAGGGCGAGCACGGCCAGCGGGATCCGGTCGCGGTGCCTCAGCGTCGACACGATCAGCAGCATCGTCGGAACCGCAAGACCGTAGGCCGCGAGGTTCGGCATCGCGGCGACGTCGAACTCGACGTAGGGGACGGCCGTGAATGACGCCGCCAGCGCCGCCGCCGCGGCGGCAGACCCCGCCGACTGCCACTGGCCCACGTCGCGGCCCCGGAGCAGATGCCAGGTCAGTGCCGCCGCGCTAACCGGGAACAACCAGATGGCGACGGCAAGCGAGTTCAACGTGTACGCGGCTGTGGCGGTGGCGCCGGTGAGTTGGGACTGAATCGCGGCCAGCGCGTGGAAGGTGGACGGGTAGTACAGCGCGTCGTGGGTCTCCACGTTGCGCAGCTCGCCCATGTGGGTGGGTGAGGCCTGGCCGGTCTCGAGGATGAACCGGATGGTGTTCGCGTGCCAGACCGAGTCCCAGGTGCTGGGAATGGATTGCCAGTGAGGCATGCCACGAATTGCTGCGAATGTGATCAACGCCGCACCCAGGACGACACCCAGCGCGACGACGAGCGCTGGCCCCATCGTCATCGGCTCGCCGACGGAGGTGCGGTTGCGTCTGCTCGCCGACGCCGCCTGCACAACTGTGACCGCCGCCACCACGATCACCAATGCAAGCAGCGCAGTCCCCAGGTTCCACGGGATGCCGACTGCACCCAGGGGAAGAATCGCCAGCGCCACGGTGCCGTAGGTCAGCGCCGGACCCACTGCGACGGCGATCGGCCAGGTTAGCTGAGCCGTCCGCGCCACGATTGCTCCAGGGATGACCAGCAATAGCAGGGCCACTAGCACCCCGGACGCCAAGCTCACTGCACTAGTATGACCACGCAGGTGAATTGGTCCGCACACGCGTGTGCGCGGCGGGCACCACCGAAATCAGTATTCACAGGGCTCGAAGGTGGCTGGCATGGCATACGACGTCGCCCGGGTGCGTGGGCTGCACCCGTCCCTGGGCGATGGCTGGGTGCACTTCGACGCTCACAACGGCATGTTGCTGCCCGACTCGGTGGCGATGACCGTGTCGACTGCCTTCCGCGGTTCGATGACCACCGGCCATGGGCCTCATCCCGCTGCCATGCGCAGCGCCGCGGTGCTGCAGGCCGCCCGGCAGGCCATCGCCGACCTCGCTGGAGCCGACCCGCGCGGCGTCGTACTCGGCGCCGACCGTTCGATCCTTTTGACGTCGCTCGCCGATGCGTCGGCCTCGCGGGTCGGGCTGGGGCACGAACTGGTCGTCACACGGCTAGACGACGAGGCAAACGTCGCGCCGTGGCTGCGCGCGGCGAATCGCTATGGTGCGAAGGTCAAGTGGGCCGAGGTCGACATCGAGACCGGTGAGCTGCCCACCTGGCAGTGGGAATCACTGATCGACAAGCCGACGAAGTTGGTCGCCATCACGTCGGCGTCGTCGGCCATCGGCGCCGTCAACGATCTGCGTCCGGTCACCAAGCTGCTGCACGAGAACGGCGGCACGGTGGTGGTCGACCATTCGACCGCGGCGCCGTACCGATTGGTCGACATCCACGAACTCGAGGCGGACATCCTCGCGGTCAACACCGTGGCGTGGGGCGGGCCCCCGATCGGTGCGCTGGTGTTCCGCGATCCGTCGACCATCGAATCCTTCGGCGCGGTGTCGCTCGATCCGCTGGCCACCGGGGTCGAACGGCTGGAGATGGGCACACACCAGTTCGGGATGCTCGCCGGTGTCGTGGCCAGCGTCGAGTACCTGGCGAACCTCGACGAGTCGGCGTCAGGGACCCGTCGCGAAAGACTCTCCGTCTCCATGCAATCGGCGGCTGGTTACATGGATCGGCTGTTCGACTACCTGCTGACTGCGCTGCGGTCGCTACCGCTGGTGATGGTGATCGGCCAGCCCGAGGAGCGCATCCCGCTACTGAGCTTCGCCGTGCACGGCGTGCCCGCCGAGCGGGTGGTCCAGCGGCTCGCCGACAACGGCGTGCTAGCCGCCTTGAACACCACGTCCAGGGTTCTCGACGTCATCGGGGTCAACGACATCGGCGGTGCCGTCACGGTGGGCCTTGCGCACTACACGACGATGGCCGAGGTGGACCAGTTGGTCCGCGCGCTCGCTTCCCTCGGTTGACTTCCTAGCAATCCCGGACGCGCAGAAGCACTTTGCCGTGCGCGTCGCCGGAGGCGAGTAGCCGGTGCGCCTCGGCGGCCTGCGCGATGGGGTATTCCGCTCCGATGATGGGGCGCACTCGACCGTCGGCGATCATCGGCCAGACGTTGGCCACCACCGACTCGACGATGGCGCTCTTGCCCGACGGGCCGTCCACCGGCCGCGCTCGCAGCGCCGTCGAGATGACCCCCGCGCGCTTGGTCATCAGCTTGCCGAGGTTGAGTTCGCCCTTCAGGCCGCCCTGGAAGCCGATGACGACGACCCGGCCGTCGGGTGCCAACGCGTCGATGTTGCGATCGAGGTAGGACGCCCCGATGAGGTCCAGGATGACGTCGACACCCAGACCGCCCGTCTCATCCTTGATTCGCTCGACGAAGTCCTCGTCGCGGTAGTTGATGGTGATGTCGGCACCGAGTTCGCGGCACAAGGAGAGCTTTTCGGCCGACCCCGCCGTGACGGCGACGCGGCACCCCAGCGCGTGGGCCACCTGAATGCCGTGGGTGCCGATGCCGCTCGCCCCGCCGTGGAAGAGCACCGTCTGACCCGCGGCCAGATGCGCCGTCATGCCGAGGTTCGACCAGACCGTGCATGCGACCTCGGGCAGTCCGGCGGCTTCGTGCAGACCTACTCCGTCGGGGATCGGCATCACCTGACCCGCGGGCACCGCGACGCGCTCGGCGTAGCCGCCTCCCGACAGCAGCGCGCACACCGGTTGGCCGATGGACCATGCGGTGACGCCGGAACCCAGGGCCGACACGCGCCCGGACACCTCAAGGCCGATGGTCGCACTGGCGCCCGGCGGCGGCGGGTAGTGCCCGGCGGCCTGCAGCAGATCGGCGCGGTTGATTCCGGCGGTGAGGACGTCGATGATGACTTCGCCCTCGTCGGCGGTGACGTCCGGAACTTCTCGCCAGGCCAGGTCAGTGCCAGATTCGGCGACGATCGCGCGCATTGTCATAACGCTACTACCAGGCGGCGGCGGCCCTAGTATATCGCCATGGAGGCCACCATGGGGGGGTGGATGGCAAGCTCGATCCCGGGGCTTGACATCGCCGAACAACGCGCCTGGCAACACTTCCTCGATGCAGCACTTCGGCTGCACGCCACGTTGAACCGGGAGTTGGTGGACGTCCACGGACTCACACTCAACGACGTCCGACTGCTCGACGTGCTGGCGAATTCACCAACCGGCTCGGCCCGGATGGGCGATCTCGCCGACGAGTTGATGTCTTCGCCCAGCAGGGTGACTCGTCAGATCCATCGGCTCGAGACTCAGCGCCTGGTGCGACGGTGCTCGACCCCGGAGGACGGCAGGGGCGTGCTCGCGACGATCACCGATGACGGCAAGGAGGTGTTGTGCGTGGCGATGTCGACGTACGGCGACAGTGTGCGTACGCACTTCCTGACCCGACTCTCGCGTCCGCAGACGGTCGCGATCGGGGAAAACTGCCGGCGTATCGGTGTCGCCCTCAAATCCGAGGAGACGCCCGCGAGGGTGGGCCGGGTCTGAACGGCTTGGGTACGGCGGGCAGGAGCGAAGCGACCCGGGGCCATTAGGCTTGACCACGGTGGCGTGGCAGAGCGGCCTAATGCACTCGCCTTGAAAGCGAGAGACGGCTAACACCGTCCGGGGGTTCAAATCCCTCCGCCACCGCTCTGTGATTCCTGCGATATCCCCATAGGGGCAGCGGTCGCTCGGTTAACGTGATCACGTCGATCTCCGACGAACACGATGATTTGGGCGGAGCGTTCCGATGAGGGTTTCCCTGGTTGCGACCTGCGGTGTGGCGACGACCGCGCTTCTGACGATCGGTGTGATCACCGCGAACGCTGCGCTGGCCGAGCCGGGGAGCTATGCGGGGCTGCCGGTCGACCCGAACGGCGTCACCGATTCGACGGCCTACATCGCCGCCGAGCCGACGTTGAACCCGAACGGACAGCCCGGCGTCGAGGCGGTGTTCACCCATCGGGACAGCAGCAGGAAGATCACCGACACCATCCTCGTGCTGTCGGATCCGGCAGCCGCCTCGGCGGCGCTGGCGGGTGCGACCCCCGTCGTCGTCACGTCCATCCCGGGTGGTGGAAGCCAACCCGCTCCGGTGGGCGCCGGCGGAACGATCATCACGGGCGCCTCACCGGACGGGACGCAGTCCGTCACCGTGGTGCGGTTCACCGAGGGCGGCACCGCGGCCGTCATCGAATTCAGCGGTGCGCCAGGGGATCCGGTGCCGTCGGATCTGGCCGTCGAGTATGCGCAGAAGCAAGCTGCCGCGATCAGGGACGCCGGCGCGGTCTGATCAGCAGGGGTAGCAGGCGTATCCACGCCAGCCGTCGCGCCAGATCCAACCGGGTCCGCATCCCATGCTGCCCGTGGTGCCAGCGCAGTCCATCATCTGCACCGGCGGCGACGCCGGGGTGCTCACGAGCGGGCGTGGCGGGGTCGGCGCGACCTGTGCGGCCTGCGCGAGCGGAGTCATCGTGAACGTGCCCATCGTCATCGCCACCGCGGCGAACGTCATGCCGGTTTTCCGCATCGAAGCTCTCCTCAATCGAATCAAGATCTGAGGGAGAAGACGTTACGCCGGGTCCGGCTGCGCCGACCCACATTGCGTTCGTTGTGATGGTGGGGAAAAGTTTTCGCCGGAGTGTCCTTCTCGGCCCCGAGCCGTTCGTCCTTCTGATGAGATTCGGGAATGGCCCGGATGATCTGAACAGGAGAACGCCATGACGCAGTACGCCGCACTCATCTACACCAGGGACGTCGATTGGTCGGCGCCCGAGCATGCCGAGGAGATGACCGACTACATGAAGTTCGGCGAGATTCACGCCGCCGCGATTCGTGGGGGTGCCGCGCTCCACCAGACCAGCACCGCCACGACTGTTCGCGTCTCGGGTGCGCGCGGCGGTGACGTCGTCCTCAGCGACGGCCCCTACGCGGAGACCAAGGAGGCGCTGACCGGCTTCTACCTCATCGAGTCCGCCGATCTGGACGAAGCCGTGCGCATTGCGGCCGACATTCCCGCCGCATGGGATGGCGCCGTCGAAGTTCGCCCTGTTCTCGAGTTCGGCTGAGCGACACTTGCACAGGATCACCCGGCGGCCCGGTTGATCGATCCGGACCAAGCGCTGACGGAGACCGTCCGGACCGAGGGTGCGCGCATTCTGGCCACCCTCGTCCGGACGGTCGGCTCCCTGCAGATCGCCGAGGACGCCGTACAAGAGGCGGCGATCCGGGCGCTGCGCGACTGGCCCCGCAATGGTGTGCCTGCCGAGCCGCGCGCTTGGCTGGCCGTCACTGCCCGCCGCGTCGCGATCGACCTTCTGCGCCGGGAGGCCGCCCGCGCCGAGAAGGAGCGTGCCAGCATGGCTCTCACCGTCCCCGAACTGCCCTCCGACAGCGTGGTGCGCGATGACCGCCTGCGGCTGATCTTCACCTGCTGTCACCCGTCACTGGCGCTCGAAGCCCAAGTCACCCTCGCGCTTCGACTGTTGTGTGGGCTGTCGCCTCAGCAGATCGCCGCGGCGCTGATCACGAGCGAGGCGGCGGTGGCGAAACGCCTCACTCGGACCCGCACGAAGATTGCGCGCGCAGGCATTCCGTACCAGATACCCGGGGACGACGAGCTGCCCGCCCGCCTCGCAGCGGTGTGCGCCGTGGTGCACGCGTCGTACACCGCCGCGTATGCCGCATCCAGCGGTCAGCTGTTGACGGACGTCGACGGCTGTCGTGAGGCATTGCGGCTGGCCCGCCTGGTCCACGAGTTGATGCCGGACGAACCGAGGCCCATGGCGGTGCTCGCCGTGGTGCTGCTGACCGAATCGCGGCGCGCCGCGCGGCTGGACGATGCCGGCGATCCGGTGCGTCTCGAGGACCAGGACCGCTCGTTGTGGAATGCCGACTTCATTGATCAGGCGTTGCGTCTACTCGGCGCGTCGCTTCGCCGCACCGGCACCATTGCCGATCCGTATCAACTGCAGGCGGCGATCGCCGCCGAGCATGCCCGGGTGACGTCGTATGCGACGACCGACTGGGCTGAGATTCTCCGGCTGTACGACTTACTGCTGTCGGTACAGCCGAGCTCGCCGGCTGCGCTGGCACGGACGGTCGCCCTCGCCGAATCAGCCGGAGCGGACGCCGGGCTGCGCGCGCTGGATCAGCTGGTGCCCGATCAACGCTGGCATGCCGTCCGCGCTGACCTGCTGGCCCGAGAGGGCAGGTTCGGTGAGGCGATCGCCGCGGCGCAGGCATCTCTCACCACGACGGTCACTACGCCCGAACGGCGGCACCGTCAGCGCCGCATCGCCGATTGGTCGCGCGCGATGACGAAGGGTTGAGCGTTACTCGCCCTTGAAGTCCGGCGGCCGCTTCGCGAACATCGCGGTGATGCCCTCGGTGAGGTCGCGCGAGGCAAGGAACGCCGAGTTCCACGCCGCCACGTACCTCAGGCTCGCCGCAACCTGCGCCGTGCGTTGCTCGTCGAGCACGTCCTTGATGCCCTGCACCACCAACGGCGGATTCGCGGCGATCTCTTTGGCGGTCCCGTGCGCGGCGGCCAGAGAGGCGTCGGCATCAGGGTAGACGTCGTTGACCAAGCCGATCTTCTCGGCCCGTGCGGCGTCGATGTCCTTGCCCGTCAACGCAAGTTCGCGCAGGTGCCCTTCGGAGAGCAGCAACGGCAGTCGCGCCAGACTGCCCACGTCGGCGACGATCGCGAGCTTGACCTCACGCACCGAGAACTTGGCGTCAGCGCTCGCATAGCGGATGTCGACGGCGGAGATCAGATCGACGCCACCGCCGATGCACCAACCGTGCACCGACGCGCTCACCGGCGTGCGGCAGTCTGCGACGGCGGTGATCGAGGCCTGCATCGCCTTCAGCTTGGTGTGGAACTCGCTGCGCTGCTTGGCAAGCGCACCGTCCTCCATCATCGGCGTGAGGGTGCCACCCATCGCAGCGAGGTCGAGACCGTAGCTGAAGTTCCTCCCCGAACCGGTGAGCACGATGGCGCGGACGTCCGGGTCGGCGTCGAGTGAGCCGAACGCGGTGGGGAGTTCGGCCCAGAACGCCGGACCCATCGCGTTGCCCTTGCCGGGACCCACCAGCGTGACCCGTGCGACGTGAGCGTCGACGTCGACGGTGAGGGATTCGTATGCATCACCCATGCCAGGAAGGCTACGGCTAGCCCTTTGGAGTCGGCGGCAGGGGCCTACGGAGGCGCCTCGCCGAGCAGGATCTCGCTGACGGTGCTGTCGGGCAGGAACGTGCACGCCGCGTCGGCCAGCGTCTTCGCGATCTCTGCGTCACCCGGGCTCAGCACCGAGGCCTGGTCCTGCAGGATCTCTTCGATGACCGCGGTTTGGCTCGCCGTATCGAGGTCGACGTACTCCGCGCAGGTGACGCTGAGGGCATCCCCGGGGGGCGGTGCATCGGACGACGTCCGCGGTGTCGAGGTTCGTGGTGAGGACGTTCGCGGTGAGGACGTAGTGGGTCGTGACGACGTCGACACTCGGCTTGACGAGCCGGCCTCGGTGGTCATCGCCACCGTCCCCGGAGTGGTGCGGTCGCAGCTGGCAATGGCACCTGCGACGACGAATGTCGCTGCGGCGACCAGTATGCGCGTCCTCATCGGGGCAACCTCATCTGCGAACCATAGGGATTAGACCCGTTCCAGGTAGAAGTACAGGTGTCGCGGCGAGCCGGAGCTGTCGTCCAACGAGCCCTTGCCGTTCATGATGCCCATGACGACGTTGTCGTCGACCCTCTTGAAGTGGTCGTGCACCGGCGCGCCGTCGTACATCATGGACGCGGTCACCTCGCCGCGGAACTCCTCGAGCCACAGGCTCGCCTCGCCCTTCATGGCCTCGGTGTTGGAGAACTTGTTTCCGTCGACGTCCAGGCACACCAGCGGTTGGGCGCTGGAGGCGGAGTGGAACGTCTTGCCGAACCAGTTGAGCCGCTCCATGAATCCGTTCGCGCGGTGGCCGGTGGCGAACTCTCCGCCCTTCCACTCACCGATCATGAAGTCGATGGTGGCGGGTTGCAGGGTGTCCCAGAATGCGTCCAGTTCGGCGTCGGGAATCTCTCCGGTGCGTTCGGTCAACGCGGCGAACGTCTTTCGTGCCGTACTCATGAATCTCCTGTCTGCTTACCGGCTCCGACGGTGGAAATCCAGCGGGTGGCGAACTCGAGGAAGGCGTCGTTCTCGTGCGGGGCCGAGACGGTGACGCGCACGCCGTCCTGCCCACAGGGCCGCACCAGCAGACGGTTGTCCGCGGCGCTGTTGACGAATTCATTGGTGCGCTCGGCCAGCGGCAACCAGACGAAGTTCGCCTGTGACGGTGGCACGGTGAACCCGGCATCGCGCAGTGTCGCGCTGACCCTGCCGCGTTCGGTGACCACGGCGTCGGTGCGCGCCAGCAGTTCGTCCGAGGCGTCGATGGAGGCGATGGCGGCGGCCTGCGAGACGCTCGTCGCGGTGAACGGCACGTAGACCTTGCTCAGGGCGGTGATGACAGCGGGGTCGCCGACCGCGTACCCGATGCGCAGCCCGGCGAGACCGTAGGCCTTCGAGAAGGTTCGCAGCACCACGACGTTGCGGTGCGCGCGGACCAGGCCAAAGCTGTCGGGAAGCATCCCATCGCGGATGTACTCGACGTACGCCTCGTCGAGCACGATGAGGATGTCGCTGGGCACCGCGGCCACGAAGCGTGCCAGCGCGTCGGGATCGACGACGGTGGACGTCGGGTTGTTCGGGTTGCAGATGAAGATCAGCCGGGTGCGGTCGGTGATCGCGGCCAGCATGGCATCCAGATCGAACGTGTAGTCGGTCAGCGCCACCTGCAGCGGGGTTGCGCCCGCGGTGCGCACCTGCAGCGGATAGATCGCGAAACTGCGCCAACCGAACATCACCTCGTCGCCCACGGATGCGGTGATCTGGATGAGCTGCTGACACAGGCTGACGGAACCGCTGCCCACCGAGATGTGCTCGGGCGCGAAGGCGCCGTCGCCCAGATGCTTGGCGAGGCGCTCCTTGAGCTCGCAGTACCCGTTGTCGGGGTAGCGGTTGATGGAGTCGATCACCGTCGCGATCGCTGCGCGAACGCTGGGCAGGGGACCGTCGACGGTTTCGTTGCTGGCAATGTTGATGGCACCGGGCACCGTCTTGCCGGGCGTGTAGGCGGGCAGATCGGCCAGCTCGGGACGCAGGCGGGCGGTCACGCTAACAGTCTAGGGGTGGTCGGGGCGCTGCTTTGCCTTCCGCTGACCTCGCTGTGTACGATTCTCCCTCGGCGGTTCTGGGCGGTGGGCAGGAGCGTAGCGACCCGAGGGTCCGGACAGCCAACGCAAGTCCGGTACTCTTTGTACCGGTCAGGAGGCGTGCCAGAGCGGCCGAATGGGACTCACTGCTAATGAGTTGTCCGTCTTAAAGCGGACCGGAGGTTCAAATCCTCTCGCCTCCGCCACGGCTGATTTGCTTCAGTCGGATAATCGAATAGCACGCGCCCGTAGCTCAACGGATAGAGCATCTGACTACGGATCAGAAGGTTGGGGGTTCGAATCCCTTCGGGCGCACCCAGGTCAGAGGCGCTTTTCGTCGTCGTGGACGCGGCGCTGTTGGTTCTTTGACGACAGTTTTGACGATCTGACTGAC
>JBBRTH010000004.1:0-127555 GCA_038244615.1 Mycobacteriales bacterium
CGGCCATGCTCACGCTCGAGGCGCTTGGGTGAGAAAGGCCTCGTACATGGTGTCGTCGGCCATCAGGCCCTGCGTGTACAGCTCGAGGGCAGGCATGATCATGTCGCTGGCGTAGTCGCGCAGCACCGCGCCCATGTCCTCCGGGGTGTCGTGCATTCGGAGGTAGAGGAGGAAGGCCCCGCCTCCGTTCATGGCGAGAAAGCGGGCGCGGGCCTTCGGATCGCGACTGGGCTTGATGGTCCCCTTGCCGACCGCGGTTTCAAGATATGTCTCGGCGTCGTCGATCAATTCGCGCATCAGTGCGTGACCGAGCTCGTCGCCCGCCCGCAGGGAGCGCACCAGATACGACATCGTCGGGGCGAATGACTCGATCCGACCGATCTGGGCGAACCACGTACCGGGATCGTGGGCGCTCAGTGCCTCGGTCTTCGCGGCGCGAAGGGACGACTGCACGTACTCGTCGCACGCGCTACGCAGTCCCTTGGTGGATCCGAACAGGTCGCTCAGGGTCGACACGTCCACGTCGAGCGCGATCGAGATCTCCAGCATCGACTGGTCGAAGCCGAACTTCCCGAAGTGCTCGATCGCCTCGGCGCGGAGGCGTTCGACCAGTGTGGGTTCGTCGCGAACTGTGGTCATGGTGTCCTCCAGGAAGAGCTCGACAATCCCGAGATGCGGGTCGAGGGCAGTGTGTCAAGTGCACCTCGGCCGCCACCCGAACCAGTAGGGCCCTTCGTCCCGACTCTCGTGCCGAAGGGCCGGACACGCGTCGGTCGCACGGCGCCCTACGCGCCGAAGGCCCCCTTCTCGAAGGACCAAGGTCACCTGTAGCTCGGAGGTGCTGACGGCGGCTGGACCGAGTCGTAATCTGGGTTCACATGGCCGACTTCTTGCGCAATAGCGATGCGTTCACGTGGGCGATGGAAAGCGATCCTCGATTGCGTTCCACCGTCGTCACGGTGGTGGTGCTCGACCAATCTCCGGATTGGGACGAGGTGCGCAAACGCTTCGACGTCATCTCGCGCGAGGTGCCGATGGTGCGTCAGCGGGTGGTGGAGTCTCCACCGCCCGCACCGCCTCGGTGGGAGTTCGCCCCGGACTTCGACCTCGACTTTCACATGCGTAGGGTCACCGCGTCCGCGCCGGCCACGTTCGACACGGTGTTGGAGATGGCCCGGGTCGCCGCGATGGAAGACTTCGACAGGGCGCGGCCGCTCTGGGAGGCCACCTTGATCGATGGCCTCGAAGACGGCTCCGCGGCAATGGTCCTCAAGTTTCACCACGCACTCACCGACGGTGTCGGAGGCGTCCAGATCGGAATGCTGCTGTTCGACCTGACCGAGTCCGCCGAGATGGCCGGACCGTCAGCAGACCTGCCCGAAGTGCACCCGACGCCATGGCTCAGCGGCTACCGGGACACCGCCTGGTACGACGCCCGCGTGGTCGGGAACGCAGTGACGGGCACGTTGAAGACCGCCCCGAAGCTGATCTCCAACAGTCTTCTGCGGCCGCTGCGAACCGTTTCAGCCGCTGCCGAGACGGCAGCGTCCGTGTACCGAACCGTGCGTCCGGTGAACCGGACGGGTTCGCCGCTGATGACGAGGCGCAGCCTGACGAGGCGTCTCGACGTGATGGAGGTCCCCCTCGAGCAGCTCCGGGAGGCCGCCCACCGCGGCGGCGGCGCATTGAACGACGCGTTCGTCGCAGGGGTGGCCGGTGGTCTGCGGCGCTACCACGACAGACACGGTGTGACGGTCGGCGATCTACATCTGTCAATGCCGATGAACCTGCGTCAAGACGGCGACGAGATGGGTGGCAACCGGATCACCCTGATGCGATTCGACGTGCCGGTCGGCGTCGTCGATCCGATTCAACGGATCCGCCAGATCCACGAGAAGACCAGAAGGGTGCGCCAGGAGAAGTCGGTGCCCTATACACAATGGATCGCCGGGGCTCTGAACATGGTGCCGCGCTGGTACATCGGCGCGATCCTTCGTCACGTCGACTTCGTGTGCAGTGACGTGCCGGGCATCCCGGTGCCGGTGTTCCTCGGCGGCGCCAAAGTGTTGACCCAGTACGGTTTCGGGCCGACGGTCGGCGCGGCCGTCAACGTCACGCTGCTCACCTATGTGGACGTGTGCACGCTGGGCATCGACGTGGATACCGGCGCAATCCCCGACTACGACGTGTTCGCCGAGTGCCTCGTCGCGGGTTTCGACGAGGTGCTGGCGCTCGCGTCGGCTCCTGCCTGACTCGTCACCAGGACCCGAACCCGCCGCTGTTGGCCCGCCGCAGTGCGCTTACGTAGTCACCGCGTTCTCGTGAGACCTCGTCGGTTCCGATCGGGACGGCGAGAAGTCCGCGGATGTCGTCGACCGAGGTGTATCCCTTGCGTCCCATCCATTCGCACAACCCCTCGAGCAGTACGGCGGCATAGTGCGGGCCGTGACGTAGGAGTGCCGACGCCGTCATCACTACGTCAGCGCCCGCCAGCAGGTACTTGATCAATTCGGTCGATCCCTCGACACCGGTCGTAGCGGCAAGCGAAGCGCTAATTCGTCCGTGCAGCAGGCTAATCCACGTCATCGGCAGTCGGGCCTCCGCCGCCCGCGACAGTGCCAATCCCGGTGCGACGGCTAGCGTCTCCGGGTCGATGTCGGGCTGCAGGAACCGATTGAACAGCACCAGCCCGTCCGCACCGGCCAAGTCAAGTCGCCGGGCCATCTCAGCGGTCGCGCTGAAGTACGGGCTAAGCTTCACCGCCACCGGCACGGTCACGGCATCCTTGACGTCGGCAAGGATGTCGAGGTGACGTTCTTCGACGTCGCGTCCGGACACATGCGGATCGCCGGGGAGAAAGTAGATGTTCAACTCGATGGCGGCCGCGCCGCAGTCCTGCATCGACCGCGCGTAGCCGGCCCAACTGCCGGGCGTGCTGCCGTTGAGGCTGCCGATCACGGGAATCGACACCGCCCCTGCCGCACGTTCGAGCAGGTCCAGGTGCCGGCGTGGGCCGTGGTCCTCGTCGGCTCCGACCGGAAAGTAGGACAGGGACTCGGCGAAGCTCTCGGAGCCTGCGTCGGCCAGTCGTGCGTTCCGCTCCGCCTCGCGGCGCAGCTGCTCTTCGAACAGCGAATAGAGCACCACCGCACCGACACCGGCGTCGGCCATGCGCCGGACACCGTCGACGGTCTTCGACAGCGGAGACGCCGACGCGACCAGCGGGTTACGCAATTCGAGCCCGAGATAGCGAGTGGACAGTTCCATCAGGACTTCCTACGGGCGTCGGGGTGGAAGTGCTCGGGACCGCGGGAGGCCATCTCCTCGTAGACATTCCAGCGCTGGTCGATGGCCTGCTCGGCCATTCCGAGCAGCCGTTCGGCTTCGGCTGGATCGGAGTTGGCCAGCGCGCGGTAGCGGAGCTCACGGTAGACGTAGTCGGCCAGTGGGATTCGCGGCCGGTGTGAATCGAGCAGGAACGGGTTCTGGCCCGCGGCACGCAGTACCGGGTCATACCGCAGCAGCGGCCAGTGTCCACTGGCGACGGCCCGGTACTGCTGATCCATCCCGAGACGCATGTCGATGCCGTGCGCAATGCACTGGCTGTAGCCGATCACCAGCGACGGACCGTCGTAGGCCTCCGCCTCGCGGAACGCCTGCAGCGTTTGCTGTGAGTCGGCACCCATGGCGACCTTCGCGACGTAGACGTTCCCGTAGGCTATCGCCTGCAGGGCAAGGTCTTTCTTGGGCGTCGTCTTGCCGGCGGCGGCGAACTTCGCGACCGCGCCCAGTGGTGTCGACTTGGACATCTGGCCGCCGGTGTTGGAGTAGACCTCGGTGTCGAGCACCAGGACGTTGACGTTGCGCCCGGTGGCCAGTACGTGGTCGACCCCGCCGGAACCGATGTCGTAGGCCCAGCCATCACCGCCGACGATCCACACGCTGCGCCGGACCAGGCTGTCGACCACGCTGAGCAGGTCAGCGGTCGTGGCGGGATCGAGGCCGTCGAGTCGGTCCTTGAGCTCGGCCACTCGCTCACGTTGCGCGGCCAACTCCGACTCCCGCAGTTGCGGGGCCTCCAGGATCGCGTCGACCAACTCGGCGCCGATGGCGGTGCGCAGTTCGGTGAGCCGTCGACGGGCCAGCGCGACATGTCCGTCGCTGGCCAACCGCAGGCCGAGCCCGAACTCCGCGTTGTCCTCGAACAGAGAGTTCGACCAGGCTGGGCCCCGCCCGTCGGCGTTGGTGGCCCAGGGGGTGGTCGGCAGGTTGCCGCCATAGATTGACGAGCAGCCGGTCGCGTTGGCGATCATCAGCCGGTCCCCGAACAGCTGCGACAGGAGCTTGAGGTACGGCGTCTCACCGCAACCCGCGCAGGCACCGGAGAACTCGAACAGCGGCTGCAGGAACTGGGTGCCACGCACGGTGCCGAAGTCCACCCTGGACCGGTCATTGACCGGCAGCGTCTCGAAGAAGCTGATGTTCTCGCGCTCGGTGGCCAGCCGCGGCTCGGCGGGAGCGAGGTTGATCGCCTTGGTGACACTCGTGCCGGGTATGACGACCGGGCAGGCCTCGACACAGAGACCGCATCCGGTGCAGTCCTCGACGTACACCTGCAGCGAGAACCTGGCGTTCGGCAGGCCGACGGCGTCCAGCGGCGCGGAAGCGAATCTTTCAGGCGCCCCAGTCAATTGGGAGTCATCGTAGAATTTGGATCGGATCACGCTGTGCGGGCAGACGAAGCTACAGTTGCCGCATTGGATGCAGCTGTCAGAATCCCAGACTGCGACCAGTTCGGAGACGTTGCGCTTCTCGTAGGAAGTCGTACCGCTCGGGTAGGTGCCGTCCACCGGAAGTGCGCTGACCGGCAGCAGGTTTCCCCGTCCGGCCATCATCTCCGCGGTCACGGTGCGGACGAACTCCGGTGCCGACTCGGGCACGGTCGGTACCGGTGGGCGGGTGCAGGTGACCCCGGAGATGCCGGTCGGCACCTCGATCCGGTGCATCCCGTCCACCGCGCCGTCCACCGCGGCCATTTCCTTGGCCAGCACCTCGGGGCCGCGTTTGCCGTACGTCTTCTCCACCGATTCCTTGATCCGCCTGATGGCTCGGTCTCGCGGTAGCACGTCCGAGATCGCGAAGAAACACGTCTGCAGCACGATGTTGATGCGGCCGGCCATCCCGGCCTCACGTGCGATCCGGTCGGCGTCGACGGTGTAGAGGCTGATCTTCTTGTCCAGGATCTGTTCCTGGACCCGCCGGGGGAGCGCGTCCCACACCTTCTCCTCCGGAAGCCGACAGTTCAGCAGCAGCGTCGCACCGGGGGCGGCGCGACCGAGCACGTCAACCTTGTCGAGGAATCGGAACTGATGGCAGCCAACGAAGTTGGCACCGTTGACGAGGTAGGGCGCGCGGATGGGATCCGGCCCGAAACGCAGATGGGACTCGGTCTGCGAACCCGATTTCTTCGAGTCGTAGACGAAGTATCCCTGCGCATTCAGGCCATCCTCGGAACCCATGATCTTGATAGTGTTCTTGTTCGCGCCGACGGTGCCGTCCGAGCCGAGCCCGAAGAAGACCGCCCGGAACGTCTTCGGTGACTCGATGTCGAACGACGGATCGTAGTCGACGCTGGTCTGGGAGACGTCGTCGTCGATACCGACGGTGAACCGCCGACGCGGCTGCTCGCGGGCGAGTTCGGCGAACACGCCGGCAACCATGGCGGGCGTGAACTCCTTCGACGACAGGCCGTAGCGTCCACCGGTGACGCGCGGCATCACCGGTCGCGCGCCGTCGGAATGCGCCTCGGCGAGCGCCGCGACCACGTCCAGATAGAGCGGTTCGCCGATCGAACCGGGCTCCTTGGTGCGGTCCAGGACACCGACGGTCCGCACCGTCGAAGGCAGCGCTGCCAACAGCGCTTCGGTGGGAAATGGCCGATACAACCGCATCTGCACCACACCGACCCGCTCACCATTCTCGACGAGTGCCGCAACGGTCTGCTCCACGGTCTCGGCACCCGAGCCCATCAGCACCAGCACGCGGTCCGCCTCCGGGTGCCCGGTGTAGTCGACGATGCTCATCGTGCGGCCAGTGCGCTCGCCGAGGCAGGCCATCAGGTTCTCGACCACCCCGGGAACCCTTGCGTAGAAGGGGTTTACAGTCTCTCGGGCCTGGAAGTACACGTCCGGGTTCTGGGCGGTGCCGCGGATGAATGGGCGTTCGGGAGACAGTGCCCGTCCGCGATGCGCCCGAACCAACTCCTCGGGCACCAGCGCCCGTAGGTCATCGTCGGACAGCGTCTCAATCGTGTTGAGCTCGTGCGAGGTTCGGAACCCGTCGAAGAAGTGTACGAACGGTACCCGGGTCGCCAGGGTGGCCGCCTGCGCGATGAGCGCCAGATCCTGTGCCTCTTGGACCGAGGCCGACGCGAGCATCGCGAACCCCGTTTGCCGGATGGCCATCACGTCCGAGTGGTCGCCGAAGATCGACAGACCCTGCGCGGCAATCGATCGGGCGGCAACGTTGATGACGGCCGAGGTCAGTTCGCCGGCGATCTTGTACATGTTGGGGATCATCAGCAGCAGGCCCTGCGATGACGTGAACGTCGTAGTCAGCGCGCCGCTCTGCAGTGCACCGTGCAGTGCGCCCGCCGCTCCACCCTCGCTTTGCATTTCGACCACTGTCGGGACGGTGCCCCACACGTTGGGCCGCTGCGCGCTGGACCATACGTCGGCCAGTTCGGCCATCGGCGAGGACGGTGTGATCGGGTAGATGCAGCACACCTCGTTGAGCCGGTAGGCCACCGATACGGCGGCCTCGTTGCCGTCCACCGTCACACGTGTCATGTCGGCTCCGGAAACATGTCGATGGCGTGGACGGGGCACTGGTCGGCGCAGACGCCACAGCCGGTGCACTTGTCATAGTCGAACTCGTAGCGGTGCCCGACCCCGAGTTTGATGACCGCGTCCTCGGGGCAGGCGCCGAGGCAGCCGTCGCATTCGAAGCAGTTACCGCACGACAGGCACCGCGCCGCTTCGTAGGTCGCCTCTTCCGACGACAGACCGCCGACGACCTCCTCGAAATTCGCGACCCGTGCCTGCGCATCCAGCTCGGGCTGTCGACGTTGCGTGGCATCGCCGAAGTACCAGAGGTTCAGCGCGTCGAACGTCGCCGTCGGGTGCTTGGCCGGGTTGTCGACCGCGGAGTTTCGCAGCCAGGTGTCGATGTGGCGCGCCGCCTTCTTCCCGTGCCCGACGCCGACGGTGACCGTGCGCTCGCTGGGCACCATGTCACCACCGGCGAACACACCCGGGCAGCCGGTCATCATCGACGCCGACACCTGCACGCTGCCATCGGCGTCGAACTCCACCCCCGGCAGCGTCCGCATGAACGCCGACTCCGTCTCCTGGCCGAGCGCCATGATCAAGGTGTCGGTGGCCAGTGTCTCGAAGCGCCCGGTCGGTCGTGGGTATCCCGAATCGTCGAGGGCCATGACCTCAACCTGTAGTTCGGGACCGTCGAAGGCGGTGACCGTCCGAAGCCAGTTGATCCGGATGCCTTCGCGTTCGGCGTCCTCGGCTTCCTCGGCGTGGGCGGGCATCTGCTCGCGGGTGCGGCGGTAGACGATGACCGCGTCCTCAGCGCCGAGGCGGCGGGCGACGCGGGCGGCGTCCATCGCGGTGTTGCCGCCGCCGTAGACGGCGACATGGCGTCCGATCGCCGGCTTCTCGCCGGAGGCGACGCTGCGCAGGAACGACACCGCGTCCACCATCGTGCCTGCGTCGCGGGCCGGGATGTCGACGCGTTTGGCCAGGTGCGCCCCGATCGCAACGAACACCGCATCGAATCCGCCGTCGTCACGCTCGGCGGCGAGGTCGGAGACCCGATGATCGAACGTGAGTCGCACGCCGAGTTCCGCGACTCGGTTCAGCTCGTCGTCGAGCACGTCTCGCGGCAACCGGTAGGCCGGAATGCCGTAACGCATCATCCCGCCGGGTAAGGCTCCCGCGTCCCGGATCTCGACCTCATGGCCCAGGCGCGCCAAGTGGTAGGCGGCGGACAGTCCGCTCGGCCCCGCGCCGATGACCAGGACCCGCTTGCCGGTTCGGGCGGACGGTGGTTCGAACGTCCAGCCGCGCTCCCGGGCCAGGTCGCCGAGGAACCGCTCCACTGAGTGAATCGAAACCGCGCTATCGAGATTGGCACGGTTGCAGACGGTTTCACACGGGTGGTAGCACACCCGCCCGTGGATGGCGGCGAACGGGTTGTCCGCAACCAGCTGACGCCAGGCGGCTTCGTGCCGGCCCGCGGTGGCGTGCGCCAGCCAGGCCTGGATGTTCTCCCCGGCCGGACAGCCGACGTTGCACGGCGGCAGCAGATCGACGTACACGGGTCGATGCTCACGCACCGGACCGGCGGCGGCGTGGCCATACGACAGGTCGACAAGCGGTGTGACGTCTCTGGAGTCAGCCATCAGCCGGGGAACCTGACGGTGGTCCCGGGCATCAGTTGAACGACGCGGCCGTGGCATTCCACTTCGATCCCGGCCGCGTCGTGCGGATCCACGCTGATGATCACGCCCTTTCCGCTGACCCGCAGGTGCATGTGCAGGCCGCGGTAGTGAATCGGTATCGCCAGCACACCAAGCGTTTTGGGCCAGTGCGGGGACAGGATGATGCGGTTGGACCGGGTCTCGAGCCCGGTGAAGCACCGCTGCATCAGGTCGACGGTGCCAGCCATGGCCGCCAGGTGAATGCCCTCGGACGTGGTGCCGCCCTGGATGTCGGAGACGTCCGAGTCCAGCGCCTGCTGGAAGAACTCCATCGCACGGTCGCGGTTGGCCCTGGCGAGCACCCAGGTATGCACCACGCCGCTGAGCGTCGACCCGTGCGACGTGCGGGCCATGTAGTAGTCCACCATCTCCGGTACCTGGTCGGGGGTGAAGTGATAGCCGAGTCGATCGAGTAGCTCAACCAACTCGGTCACCGACAGCAGGTAGAGCAGCATGAGCGCGTCGGCCTGTTTGGACGCCTTGTAGCGGTTGACGTCGTCGTGCTCCGCCTCCAGGATGCGGTCCAACCGCTGGATGTTGCCGTGCTGCGCGCGGAGGCGCTCCCAATCCAGTTCCGCCAGCTCACCGTATCCCTCGAACTGGCTGATCACGCCGTCGTGGAAGGGTACGTACATCCGGCGGCTGACGTCCTCCCAGTGCACGAGTTCGGCACTGTGCAGTCCGAGCGCCTCCAGCAGGTCCAGACGGTTCGGCAGCGGTAGCAGATCCAACGCGTCCATTGCCCGCGTGATCACCCAGACTGCCATCACGTTGGTGTAGGCGTTGTTGTCGATGCCGTCGTACGGCGCGTCTGGATAGCCCGAATGGAATTCGTCGGGCCCAATGACGCCGCGGATCACGTAGCGGTCTCGCACGTCGTCGTAGGTGGCCCTGCTCACGAAGAAACGTGCGACCTCGGCAAGCATCTCCGCGCCATAGTTGATCAGGTACGCGCGGTCGGCGGTGACCTGGTAGTAATGCCACACGCTGTAGGCGACGGCGATACCGATGTGCTGTGCGCGAGCGCTGGCATCGGGATTCCAGTGGCCGCTGCGCGGATTGAGGTGCAGCCGTTGGCTTTCCTCGCGTCCGTCGCTGCCGGACTGCCACGGGAACATCGCACCCGCGTAACCGGCGGCCGCGGCGGCGTTACGGGCCTCCGGAAGGCGTCGGTAGCGGTATTCGAGCAGCGACCTGGTGATCATCGGCAGCCGCAGGTTGAGGACGGGGAAGATGAACAGCTCGTCCCAGAAGATGTGACCGCGGTATGCCTCACCGTGCAATCCGCGGGCCGGCACTCCGGCGTCGAGGTCGGAGGTATTCGGCGACACCGTCTGCAGCAGATGCAGCATGTGCAGCCGCAGGATGCGCAATTCGTCGGTGAAGTCGTCGAATTCGATGGAGAGCCGCTCCCACAGGTGCACCCACTCGCCTCGATGGCCCTCGAGTAACTCGCCGAACCGGCCAAGTCGGGCGAGTAAGCGCTCGGCGTTGACGGCGGGTTCGGACGTCGCGACGTCGCGCCCCGTATAGACGGTGACGACCTTCTCGACCGTGACCGTTTCATCGACTGAGAGCCGCACGACGATGTCGTGGCCGATCTCGGCGTGGTCGTCGTACGGCCTGAAGGTTGCGGCAACGGGCTCGCCGTCGCGCCAGACGGTGTTTCGCGCTGCCATGGCCACGGGAATGCGGGATTGGCTGGTCTGCACCGTCAACAGGACGGTGCTCCCGGAGACTTCCCGCTTGTGCACCAACTGCAGATGCTCACTGGCCAGGTCCCGATAGCGCTCGACTAGCGAGTTCGTGACATTGCCGTCCAGCGTCGAGCGAACCTCGACGTTCCCGGACCAATCCTCGGCGAGGATGGTCGTCTCGAGGGCACCCACGTGCGGCATGTGCATCGCCGTGAATCGTCGTTGCGACAGTACGGTCGTCCGCTGCGCATCGTCGCGGAAGCGGACCTCCCGGGTCAGCACCGCGCCGCGAAGATCGAGCGTCTGGCGGTAGGACAGTACGTCGACCGTGTCGATGTCGAACCAGCTCCCATCGTCGATCCGGAAGGTCAACGACAGCCAGTTGGGCAGATTGACCAGGCTCTCGTTGGTGATCTCGGTGCCCGAAACGTCGTCGACGAGGCGGTTGTAGACCCCGGCGCCGTAGGTCCCTGGGTAGTGCACCTGCCCGGCCTTCGACTCGGGAGCGGCGCCGCGGGTGGCGAAGTAGCCGTTTCCCAAGGTGCACAACGCCTCACGAAGCTTCTCGTTCTGCGGGTCGTAGCCGTCGTAGGTGAACTCCCAGGACTCACCCGACGCCTGGTGCTTGTAGGCCAGCCATTGCGACCCGCGCTGAATGAATTCACGGACCTGATCCGGACTCCCGAGTGTGAAGTGGGCGGCCGTCTTGCGGTCGCCGTCCTCGTCGTGTGCGACGACGATTCCGACGCCATCGAACCGGACCGCGTCGAAGGCGTCTTCGTCGGTGAGGTCGTCGCCGATGTAGATCGGCAACCGCGCGCAGGAGGGATCGATCCGGTCACGGATCCACGCCAGCGTGGTGCCCTTGTCCCAGTCGATGTCGGGGCGCAGTTCGACGAGCATCCGGCCGCCGGTCACCCGCAGGCCGTTCCGTGCTCCCAATCCATGTGCCGTGGCGACGATCTCGGCGACGTGCTCCGGCACCACCTCCCGGTAGTGCACCGCGACGGCGAAGCGCTTGTGCTCGACGCGCACCCCCGGAATCTCGGCCAGCGTCCGGCTCAGTTCGGCGGCGGCGGACTCGAGGACGGGTACGAAGACAGCGGCGGCTTCGTTCTGGTGATGGGCGCCGTCCGGTCCGGTCAATTCGAACCCGTGGCTACCGGCGTACCAGATGCCCGGTATGCCGACTCGGTCGCGGACGTCCGCGAGGTCGCGACCGCTCAGGATGGCCACGGGGCACACGCCCGCCACGAGCTTCAGTGCCTCGTCGGCGCCGTCGACGAGCCTGGCCGCGCCGGGATCCGAGACGATGGGGGAGAGCGTGCCGTCGAAGTCCAGGAACAGCATCGACTCGCGCGCGCTGGTGATGCCGATGAGTTGGCCGTAGGACTCCAGCGCATTCGGGAGTTCCGAAACGCGCTTGTCGCCCGTGCGCACGGTGACCTCGGCCAGGTCGGCGAGCACGACGTCGGCTCCGTGGCGGGTCAGGTCCGCGACACGTCCTCTTCCGTCGATGCCAATCACGAGGGCGAACCCGCCGGTTCGCCCCGCCGCCACCCCGGCGTCGGAGTTCTCGATGACGACGCACCGTTGCGGTCGCACCCCGAGTCGGCGAGTCGCCTCCAGAAGCGCTGCGGAGTCCGGTCTTTCGGCTGTTCCGCGTTCGCCGGCCATTCCGTCGATGCAGACGCCGAACAGGTCGTCGATTCCGCCAGCCTTCAATGCCTGAAGGCAATGCGGGCTCGACGAGTATGCGGCCGCGGCGACGCCGATCTCCCGCAACTTCCGTGCCAGATCGACGGTGGGCCCGAATACCGGCACGTCGTCAGCCAGGACACCGTCGAGGTCGAAGAGCACCGCGTCGTGGTATCGCGGGTCGATCGTGATGGGCAACTTCATGACACGGGAGAGGGCGCGAGCCGATGCTCCAACTCCAGCACCTGGCGGGTGGTCTTGACCACGGTGTCGGGGTTCAGGCTCATCGACTCGATGCCGAGCCGGACCAGGAACTCGGCCATGTCCGGGTAGTCCGATGGCGCCTGTCCACACAGTCCCGAGTGAATCCCGTTGCGGTGACATCCCTCAACGGCCAGCCGGATCATCTCCTTGACTCCCTCGTCGCGCTCGTCGTAGTCGAAGGCCACGATCTCGCTGTCACGATCGACGCCCAGCGTCAGCTGAGTCAGGTCGTTGGAGCCGATGGAGAAGCCGTCGAAACGCTTGGCGAACTGGTCGATCAGGATCACGTTGTTCGGGATCTCGCACATCGCGTAGACCTTGAGCCCGTTCTCGCCGCGCTTTAGGCCGAGGTCGGCCATGGTCTGCAGGACGAGGTCGGCCTCGGTCACCCGCCGCACGAACGGGAGCATGAGGATGACGTTGGTCAGGCCCATCTCGTCGCGCACGCGCCGCATCGCACGGCACTCCAGCGCGAAACCCTCGGCGTAGGCGGGATGCGCGTACCGCGAGGCACCGCGGAAGCCGAGCATCGGGTTGCTCTCGGTCGGCTCGAAGCCGCGGCCGCCCAGCAGGCTGGCGTACTCGTTGGTCTTGAAGTCCGACATCCGAACCACCACGGGCTTCGGCCAGAAGGCGGCGGCGATCGTGCCGATGCCTTCGGAGAGCCGCTCCACGAAGAACGCGCTGCCGTCCGCGTATCCCTGGGTGAGCCGAGCGATCGCCCGGCGGGCGTCGGGGTCGTCGACCTTGTCCGGGTGCACTAGGGCCAGCGGGTGTACGCGGATGTACTCGCTGATGATGAATTCCATCCGCGCGAGTCCGACGCCGTCATTGGGCAGGAACGACGTCTTGAACGCGAGGTCGGGATTGCCCAGGTTGATCATGATCTGCGTCCGTGGTCGCGCCATGTCACCGACCTCGGTGCGATCCACGTGGTAACTCATCGCGCCGGAGTACACGCGGCCCGAGTCGCCCTCGGCGCAGGACACCGTCACGACGGCGCCGTCGGGAACGGACGTGGTCGCGTCGCCGGTGCCCACCACGGCGGGGATGCCGAGTTCGCGGGCGATGATCGACGCATGGCACGTGCGGCCGCCGCGGTTGGTGACGATCGCCGCGGCGGTCTTCATCACCGGCTCCCAGTCGGGTGTGGTGGTGTCGGCGACGAGCACCTGGCCGGGCTTGAATTCGGCCAGTTGCGTGGGGTTTTCGATGCGCTTCACCGCGCCCGTGGCGATCTTCTCGCCGACCGAGCGGCCCTCGGCGAGGATCTCGCCCTTGCCCTCGAGCACGTAGTTCTCCAGTGCCGTCACGCTGTGCTGCGAGGCGACCGTCTCGGGGCGGGCTTGCACGATGTAGAGCTTTCCGTCGAGGCCGTCCTTGGCCCACTCCATGTCCATCGGCCGCCCGTAGTGTTGCTCGATCGCACAGGCGTAGCCGGCCAGCTCGAGAACGTCGGAATCGGTGAGGCAGAAGCGGGCGCGGTCGTTCTTCGGGGTGGGGATGTTGCGCGTCGTGTTCTTCGTTTCACCCTCGACGAGGATCATCTTCACGGCCTTGTCGCCGAGGAGACGGCGCAACACTGCGCGATGGCCGGCCAGATAGGTCGGCTTGTGGACGTAGTACTCGTCCGGGTCGACGGCACCCTGAACGATGTTCTCGCCGAGACCGTAGGCGCCCGTCACGAAGACGACGTCCCGGAAGCCCGACTCGGTGTCCAGGGAGAACATCACGCCGGATGAGGAGATGTCGGAGCGCACCATCTTCATCACGCCGATCGACAGCGAGACCTTGAAGTGGTCGAAGCCCTGGTCGATGCGATAGTGGATGGCGCGATCGGTGAACAGGCTGGCGAAACAGCGGCGGCAGGTATCGAGGAGACTCTCGTCGCCCTTGATGTTGAGATACGAATCCTGTTGGCCGGCAAAGCTCGCGGTGGGCAGATCCTCGGCGGTCGCCGAGCTTCGCACCGCGAGGCTGACTTCCTCGCCGTACTCCTGCTGCAGTGCGCGGTAGCCGGCGAGGATCTGGGCGGCCAGATCTTCGGGTAGCCCGGCGCCGTAGACGATCTCCCGGGCTCGCTTGGCCTTCCGCGCCAGGGCGGCGACGTCGTCGGGGTCGATGTCGTCGAGCGCGGCATGCAGGCCCTCCCACGCGCCGGCCTCGTCCAACATGTGCCGATAGGCGGCGGCGGTGATGGCGAACCCGTGCGGAATGCGGACACCCTGTCCGGACAGGTTCTGGAACATCTCGCCCAGCGAGGCGTTCTTCCCGCCGACCAGCGGCACGTCGTCGATGCCGAAGTCCTCGAAGAAGCGGACGTACTTGGACGTACTCATCGTTTGACCTCTCGTAGTGCGTGTCACAGATGACGGCGTCCTGCCACGGCGTCGCGCCTCGAGTGCCAACGTTGCACGGCGGCGGGCATGGGGGACAGGGCCGAAGGTCACTCCAAAGGTCAACATTCCACGGGGAGTTGGGTCTTGCCCGTGGGTACGTTGACGTCGAGTCACAAAGTGGATCAAGGCGAGGACCTTGTGCCCTGCCCCTAGGCCCGAGTCTTCGCGAGACTCGAGGTCACACGCAGCCAACGCTGTGAAACACGAGCTTTCGAGGAGTCGACATGGTGATCCGGGTGGGTGTGAACGGCTTTGGCCGTGTCGGCCGCAACTTCTTCAGGGCAGTGGGTGCGCAGAGGGCGGCAGGTACCACCGACATCGAGATCGTGGCGGTCAACGACCTCACGGACAACAAGACCCTGGCGCACCTGCTCAAGTACGACTCCGTCCTCGGGCGCCTACCGCACGCGGTATCGGTCGATGGTGAGGACATCGTGGTGGGGGGGAACCGCATCAAGGTGTTCTCCATCGCCGACGGGCCTAAGGCGGTGCCGTGGGGCGACCTCGGCGTGGACGTCGTGATCGAGTCCACCGGTCGGTACACCGCTGCGGAGCAGGCTCGTGGCCACCTCCACGGAGGCGCGAAGAAAGTGGTGGTGTCCGCGACGTCGAAGGGTGCCGACCTCACGATCGTGATGGGCGTCAACCATCGTGACTACGACGGCTCCCAGACCGTCGTCTCGAACGCGTCGTGCACGACGAACTGTCTGGCGCCGATGGCGAAGGTCCTCGACGAGGTGTTCGGCATCGAACGCGGCCTGATGACCACCGTTCACGCCTACACCCCGGACCAGAACTTGCAGGACGGCCCGCACCGGGACCTGCGCAGGGCACGCGCGGCCGCGATCAACGTGGTGCCCACGTCCACCGGCGCTGCCCGAGCGATCAGCTTGGTGCTACCCCAACTCGAAGGCCGCCTCGACGGGTACGCGTTGCGAGTACCGGTGCCCACCGGTTCGGCGACCGACCTCACCGCGGTCGTCCGCGAGCCGGCGACCGTCGAGGCAGTCAACGCCGCGTTCGCGACCGCCGCCGAAGGTGAGCTCAAGGGCTTCCTGACGTACACCGAAGATCCCATCGTTTCCTCCGACATCGTCACCGATCCCTCATCGTGCGTCTTCGATTCAGGGCTCACCAAGGTCACTGGAGACCTGGTCAAGATCGTCGGCTGGTACGACAACGAATGGGGCTACTCCCATCGTCTCGTCGACCTTGCCGGCTTGGTCGCGTCGACCCTGTAAGCCTTTGAGCATCCGGGGCCCCGCGGTGTCACTTCAGTGAGTCGGCGAGGTTGCGCTCCGCCTGCTCGGTCAGACCCATCTGTAGTTCCCATGCGTAACCGCGGATCGCCAGGAGGTGGGCCTCGGGAATGCGCCCGAAGCATTGCTTGGCGGTCGCGAGGACCGCGGGGACCGAGAGCGCGTGCGAGGTGAAGCTGAAGTCCAGCTTGGGTTCAGGACGTGTCAGCGCGAAGGACAGGACCGCCGGATCCTTCGTCGCGTCCACGAAGAGCACCCGTGCGAATCGGTTGATCAGGTCGGCGTCTTCGAGGTTGAGTTGATACGCGCGACGCAGTTCGGCCTGGGCGCGACGCTCACGCGCCTCGAGTCGGTCGATGAACGCCCAGCCGAGCCCGTCGTCCTGACGTCCGACGTTGCCGATGCCGTAGATCAGCGATGACGGGTCGTCGAAGTAGTCCAGTGGGGCGGATCGTGGCTCAGCGGACGCGCTCATCGATCACCCGGCCGGCGGTGTCGACGACTGAAACGATGAGCGGCATCTGCCCCAAAGCGTGTGTGGCACAACTCAAGCACGGGTCGTAGGCGCGGATACCCACTTCGATAGCGTTCATCATGCCCTCGGTGATCTCAGCCTGGCCACCGAGGTAGTCCACTGCGACGCTGTGGATGGTGCGGTTGAGAACCTGGTTGTTCTGGGTGGTCGCCACGATGAGGTTCGCGAAGGTCACGCTTCCCTCGGGGTCGGCACGATAATGGTGCAGCAGCGTGCCGCGGGGGGCCTCCACCACCCCGATCCCCTCACCGGTCCACGCATCGGCAGGAGCCGTGACCACCAAGTCGTCCTTCTGCAGATCCGGATCCAGCAGGAGATCCCGAACGACCTCTGCGGCGTGGATGATCTCGATCGTCCGCGCCCAATTCGTGTGCAGCGTCATGTTGTTCGCGGAGCCGCCGGTATATGCGTGGAACTTCTCCAGCGCGCGCTGCGCGAGCGGCGTCGACAGCGTCTTCGTGACATTGAGCCGTGCGAGCGGTCCCACCCGCACCGAGCCGGCATCCCGGCCGAGTTCGGTGAGGAACGGGAACTTCATGTAGCTCCACTCTTCGACGCCCTCGGAGACGTGGTCGAGGTAGTCGTGGTAGTCGAACTGTCGAACGACGTTCTTCTCGTCGTCGACGATCTTCAGAGTGCCGTCGTAGTAGTCGACGTTGCCGTCGGGATCGACGAGACACATGTTGAGCGCGGACACGTTCGCGAACCCGTCGACCTCGCTGCGATGCCGGTCGTGGAAGTCGTCGAAGAGTTCCAGACCCAGCTGGGCGTGCTCGATGACCTGATCGACCGAGAGCAGCCCGTCCTCCCCGCGAACGAGCCGTTCGACCTCGGCGGCCGTCAGGCTCTTGTTCACGCCGCCGGGCACCGTCGAGATGCCGTGCATCCGCTTGCCGAAGACCGCCGCGATCACTTCCTGACCCCACTTTCGCAGCATCACAACGCGTTTGACCATGTCCGGGTCGGCCTCGATGAGTCCGAGGATGTTGCGTTGCTCGGGTGCTGCGTCCATGCCGAACAACATCTCCGGGACCACGAGGTAGAAGTATGCCGTGACGTGTGACTGCAGCATTTGTGCGTAGTGTCCCAGGCGACGCATCTTCGTCGCGGTCGGTGTCAGGTAGACCCCTGAGGCCTTACCGACCCCGACGATGTCGTCGACCACCTTTGCTCCTGCCAGGTGATGGCTGACGAAGCAGATACCGCAGATGCGCTGCATCAGCACCGGGGCCTCCCAGAATGGATGCCCCTGAATGAACTTCTCGTATCCACGGAACTCGACGACGTGCAGTTTGGCGTCGACTACGTTGTGGTCGTCGTCCAGTTCGACGACGACCTTCCCGTGGCCCTCGATACGGGTGATGGGGTCAATCACGATTTTGGTACTCATCACGAGCTTCCTGATGTCAGTCAAAGTGGTTGAGCGACTTGGGTAAGTCGACGGGACGGTCGTTGATCAGGTCGTCCAGTACGTGCAGGATGGCGTCTGGTCTCGGGGGGCAGCCGGGAATGAAGTAGTCCATCGTGACGACCTCGTGACATGGGTAGACCTTGGTGGTGAGAATGGGAATCTCGCGGTGGAACGGGACGACCGGCAGGGCGCCGGGGACCGCAGTGGGGGAGTGGGTGTAGGCCTCCGACAAGCAGTCCTTCAGTTCGACCATGTTGCGCATCGCCGGTACGCCACCCCAGATCGCGCAGGCGCCGACCGAGATGAGGACATCGCAGTTCTCCCGGAAGTGCACGAGCGTCTCGATGTTGTCCTCGTTGGCAACCCCGCCTTCGATGAATCCGATGGCGCACCGCTCGGTGATCCGTTTGATGTCGGTCAGCGAGGAACGGTGGATGGTGATCTTGTCCAGCAGTCCCAGCAGCCGCTCGTCGACGTCGAGGAGGGAAAGCGTGCATCCCCAGCAGCCGCACAGGCTGATCATGGATACCTTGATCTTCCCGGCTCGCTTGGCGGCGAGCGCAGGGTCCAGGGGGGTCGTCGGCAGCTCGTGCGACGCGATCGTGTTCATCTCCGGTTCGGTCATTCCGGGTGCTTTCCCAGAGCGCGGTCAGCTACCGATTCGATGTCGTACAGCCGCTGGCCGATGGGGTCGTCGTAGCCCTTCTGCTTTTCCAGGATGGTTCCGACCGGACAGATGGCCACCGCTTCCCTCACCTGTTCGAGCGGCATCGCATCGGCAAGCTCGACATCGATCTCGATGCGCGCATGCTCGCCGCGCCCACTGATGCTGAAGATCTTCTGTCCGGTTGCATGATCGCGAATGAACTCGACGCACCGCTGACAGAAGATGCACCGATCCCGCTCCAGCCAGATTCTGTCGCAGGCGTGGTCCTGTACGCGCTCGGGGAACTGATACGGGAAGCGGGACACCGTCATGTCGACCTCGTAACCAACCGCCTGCAGATCGCAGCGACCACTCTTCTCGCAGCTTGGGCAGTTGTGATTGCCCTCGGAGAACAGCATCTCGACCAATGCCTTTCGCATGTCGATGGTCTGCGGCTCGTCCACTTCGACGTGCAAGCCGTCGGTGACCTGCACGGCGCACGCTGGGACCACTCGGCCATCGACTTTGACCGAACACACGCGACAGGTGCCCAACGCCGGCTTCCCCCGTAAGTAGCAGAGGGTGGGGATGTACACACCGGACTCTGCGGCGACATCGACGAGGCTTCTGCCTTCCTCGGTAATCACCGTGACTCCATCGATCTCGATCTGAATGGTCATCTCGGCTCCTGCTCGAGTTGCCGCATGGCCGCGCCGTAACCGCCCAGTGCGGCATCGATGTCGAAGGACGCCAGCACGTCGCCCGTCGGCTGGTGAAGTCGGTCGTCGTAGATCTCGGGAAACTTCTCCAGCGTCGTCAAGATCGGATTGGGCGAGCCGGTCCCCAGACCGCACCGGCTGGTCCTGGCGATCACACCACCCCACTGGACCATGTCGTTGAGATCCGATTTGCCTGCCCGGCCGTCGATGACCAGGTCAACCTTCTGGCGCAAGGCCACGTTGCCCACCCGGCAGGGAACGCAGATGCCGCAGGACTCGTCGACGAAGAACTGCATGAAATCCCTGACAACACCTAGCAAGTCGCGTTCTGCATTGAAAACCATGAATGAGCCATTGCAGGAAAGGTCTTCGTGAGCGAGGCGGCGACCGGCGTCCGCTTCGGCCGAAACCATCTCCCCCGAGGGGCCGCTGAGCTGCACGGCTCGGGCGTCCCTTGCGCCGACAATGTCCAGTACCTCACGGAGGGTGATGCCCCATTCGATTTCATGGATTCCCGGGGCGACGCAATCCCCGGCGACACTGAGCAACCTGGTGCCCGAGGATCCGGGTGTACCCAAGGCGGAATACCAGCTGGCGCCCATGTCCATGATCCGGGCCGCCGCGGCGAACGTCTCGACGTTGTTGACGCAGGTTGGCTTACCAAGGAATCCGTGTTCGGCGGGGAATGGCGGTTTGATCCGTGGGGTACCCCGCTTGCCCTCCAGGGATTCGATGAGGGCGGTCTCATCACCGCAGACGTATGATCCGGCGCCCATCTTCAGGTGGATGTCGAAGCCGTCACCGAGCAACCCGTCGTCGCGGAGATCGGCGAGCTGAGCTTCGAGATACTTTCTGAGGTAGACATATTCAGCGCGCAGGTAGACGATGCCGTGCGCTGCGCCGATGGAGTGGGCCGCGATGATCATGCCTGCGAACACCTGCTTGGGCGTGCGGGTCAGCAAGGCGCGGTCCTTGAATGTGCCGGGTTCACCTTCGTCGGCGTTGCAGATGACGTACTTCTCATCGCCGGGGGCCTCACGACACATCTGCCACTTGGCTCCGGTGGGAAAACCGGCACCACCGCGACCATGGAGACGTGAATCGGTGATGGTCGCGATCACGTGCTCAGGTGTCAATGCCAGACATCGGCCCAGTAGCGCCCGGTAGTCACTGCCGGTGGTGAAGAAGACCGGCCCCGCTGTGTGCACCGTGGTATCGATCAGCGTCTCGACGTAAGCGATTTTGTCGCGGGCCAGTCCTGACGGATTCGCGATCTCTGCCGGGGACTGGCCCTCCGTCAGTCGCGCGATGACGTCGGCGACGGATGCCGGCGTCAGGCGCGTGAAGACCACGTCGTCGATGAGCATCGTCGGTTCTTGGTCACTGAGCCCCATGCACGCAGTGTCGAACAGGGTGAAATCGCGTGAACCAGGTTCGCCGAATCGTGTTGCCGTTTCACGTTCCAGAGCGTCGCGTACCTGCTGGTGGCCGTGCATCTTGGCAATAACGTTGTCACTCAGATAGATTCGATGTCTACCAGTCGGCTCGGTGTGAAAGAAGTGGTAGAACGAGGCGGTCTCCGTCACGTCGTCTGGAGCCAATCCGAGGCGGTCGGCAATCGCGAGCACCGCATCCGCGTGGATGTGACCGTAGGTGTGCTGAACGTCCCACAGTATGTCGATGAGGTCCGTCGGGTCTTTGGAATGTCGATCGAGAATCGTTGCGACGACTGGACCGAGTCGTGTGATCGACCTAGAGTTCATCGTATCGACACCGCCAGTGATCAGTACGCCCAGACGGCAATGACACGTCGCGAGTGGCGTGATTCCGGCCTGTCTGATTCCAGTTCGGACGCTACCACGGTAGTCGACTGCGCGGTCCTCTTCTGAAGAGGAGGTAGCGATCGACTGATGTCGGCCCCGGTGCCCCGACGCCAGAGTGCACTTGAGGTCTTAGGTCCATCGAACTCGGTGACGAACGCCTCCTGACTGGGCGGCACTGGGCCAGTAACGTACCGACACGACGTCGAAGGAGTTCTCATGCCGAAGCCGAACACACATCCGGGAATCGTCGTCGGTGTCGATGGGTCGCCCGCCTCCACGTCCGCCGTCCAGTGGGCGGCCCGCGACGCCGAGTTGCGCAACGTTCCCCTGACCCTCGTACACGTCTGCACCGCGACGGCGGGGACGTGGCTGGGAACACCCCTCCCGGCCGACTGGACGCGCGGGCAGCAGGAATGGGCAAGCCATGTAATCGACGAGGCCATGAAGGTCGTCCTCGCGAGCTGTGCGCGCCCACCGGTACAGATCAACCGCGAGACTCCCTCGGGGGGAATCGTTTCCGCCCTGATCGCCCTCTCCAAGAATGCCGAGCTGGTCGTGGTGGGTCGACGCGGCATGGGGAAGCTGCGAGGTCGACCGATGGGGTCGGTGAGCTCCGCGGTGGTCCATCACTCGCACTGCCCGGTCGCAGTCATCCATGACGAGGATCCGCTGACGGAACATCCCGCGACGGCGCCGGTGCTCGTCGGGATCGACGGCTCGCGAGGAGCGGAACTGGCGACCGCGATCGCCTTCGACGAAGCCTCCCGCCGAAACGTGGAGCTGGTGGCCGTGCACGCGTGGAGCGACATCGGTGTGATGGCGTTGGCTGGCATCGGTCCCGACGGAATCGGCACACCCGCAAGGAGTTCGATCGAGGGCGAAGTGTTCGCCGAGCGCCTGGCCGGTTGGAGTGAGCACTACCCCGACGTGTCCGTGCACCGTGAAGTCGTGCGCAACGATCCGGCGACCGTGCTCGTCGACGAATCCCGTCGGGCTCAACTCACGGTCGTCGGCGGTCAAGGCCTCGGCGGTTTCGTGGGAATGTTGCTGGGCTCGGTCAGCACGGCAGTCGTGCAGTTGGCCCAGTCGCCGGTGATCGTGGCGCACCAGCGCAAGTAGTGCGCAAGTGGTGGGGCCGAAATGCCCTGTTCCTGACGCGCTCGGTGATCAATGCTGAATCCGGACGGAGGCATGGCCGATGGGTACGCACTGGCTGGTGATGGACAGCCCGGAAGACGTCGGTCGCGCGCCCTACCGGGCCCGTCTGGCTGCGGCAGGCCGGTATCTGCCCGACACTCGGCTCACCACCGACGAGTTGATGTCGACCACGCGTCACAACACGCACATCGACCTGGAACGACTGACCGGAATTCACGAGCGGCGCGTGTCGGTGGGAGACGAGGACTCCTACGGTCTGGCCATCGCGGCGGCGCGAGACTGCCTCGACAAGGCCCAGTGCGACGCCTCCACGCTCGACGTGGTGATCAACTGCAGCATCACGAAAATTCACGATGGCCTCAGCCAGTGGCTCGAGCCCACCATGAGCGGTGCCGTCGCCCAGGCGATCGGCGCGCCCAACGCGATGGTCTTCGACGTCTCGAACGCGTGCGCCGGAATGCTCACCGGTGTAACGATTCTCAACAACTGGATCCGGCAGGGCATCGTCGGGCGCGGGCTGGTGGTCAGCGGTGAGCACATCTCGCAGCTGGGCCAGAACGCCGCGCGCCACATCCGCACCATCATGAGCAAGGAACTCGCCTGCCTGACGCTGGGTGACGCTGGAGCGGCCCTGCTGCTCGAGCGAGCCGGCGCCGAGTCGGGTGCGATCACCCTCGCCGGGTTCACCACCATCGCAGATCACAGCCGACTGTGTCTGGCGTACCCGAAGGGCCGGGACCCCGGGGCACGAATGTTCACCGACTCCAGGGCGATTCAGCGGGCCGCCATCGCGGATACGCCCGTCCTGCTCGAGGAAGTCCTGTCGGCAGCAGGCATCAAGATCCACGACATCGACCACGTGATCACACATCAGACATCGGCCCGCGCCATCCGCAAGGGGATGGCCGAGATATCCGCGGTCTTGGGTGACAGCCCACGGCACGACGCCGTCATCACCGTCGACCGGTACGGGAACACGGCGTCCACGACGCACACGGTGGCGCTCGTCGAAGAACTGGAAGCCGGCCGGATCCGGCCCGGCGAGACGATCGCATTGATCGCACTGGCATCGGGTCTCGAGATCGGCGTCGTTCTCGTGACCGTGGACGAGGATCTGGTGGGTCGCTATGGGCACGATCATTGACCGAGTGGGGGTCGTCGAGGGCGGTTGGCGGATGCGTCACAGCGCGCTGCACCTTGCGGTCTCGGCCGCCAAGTCCTGCCTGCACGACGCGCAGCGAGACGCCGACGACGTCGATCTCCTGATCAATGCGGGAATCTACCGCGACCGGAACCTGGCTGAACCGGCCCTCGCAGCGCTCATCCAGGAGGACGTCGGCGCCAATCCCGAGGATCCGCACGGCAAGGGGCGTGGCACGTTCTCGTTCGACATCTCCAACGGAACCTGTGGGATTTTGACTGGACTGCAGATCGTCGACGGATTTCTGCGATCGCATACGATCGAGTGCGCGCTGATCACGGCCAGTGACGCCAACCCCGGCCGCGGACTCAGCGAACACTTCCCGTTCTCGCCCGTCGGAGCTGCGCTGCTGTGCAACTGGACCGATGACGATGACGGCCTCGGCCCGGTGAGCTGGGTGAACGATCCCGATGACGGGGAGCACTTCCGGGCGACGGTCGGATCCGCGGATTCCCGAAATGTGCTGCGATTCCGGGAGTCACCGGCGTTCGACGCGTCACTGGCCACCGCCGCAGCACGAGCGGTGCGCGACTGCCTGCACGACTCCGCGCTGACGTTGGCCGACGTCGACGTCATCGTCGCCGCGCCTGCCCGCCGGGAGTACCGTGCCGCGCTCGCAACCCGACTCGACATACCTCCCGAGCGCATCGTCGTCGCCGACGATGAGGGTATGTATACCGCCTCGCTCGCCGCTGCCCTGCAACATGTGCTCGACCATCTTCCGATCGGGGCCCGCATCCTGCTAGTCGCCGCCGGTGCGGGAATCACGGCCGGTGCCGCGCTCTACCGCGAACCGCCGGTGCCGCACTGGACTCCCGCTAGCTGACGACGTCCTCTGCCTCCGGGGCCAACTCGAAGATCCGCTCCGTCTCCTCTAGACGGCAGGGCGCTGTGCCAGGGGTCATTAGCATGGCTGCGCCCGTCGCGATCCCGAACCGTACCGACTTGCTCAGCGACCATCCCCGGGTCACCCCGACGGTGATCGCCGCAACCATCGCGTCACCCGCGCCGACGCCGCTCACGACACGCACCGGAATCGCCGAGAAGCGTTGGCTGCCAGTCGTGGTGGCGAGTAGCGCGCCCTTGGACCCCACGGAGACCACGACGGCCTGACTGACCCCGGAGTCGATGAGCTCGTGCGCGGCGGCCAGCTGATCGGATTCGGTCACGAGCTCACGACCGAAGCATTCCCGGAGCTCGCGCACACTCGGCTTGAGCAGGAACACCCCGGACGCGATATGCGCAAGTCCGCCCCCCGAGGTGTCCAAGACCAGCGGCACCCCGATCTCCTGGCACATGTCGGCGACGCGTTGGTAGAAGTGGAAGGGAACACCGGGCGGTAGGCTGCCGCTGGCTACCACGACCCGGGCGGATCGCGCCGCAAACCGCAGTTCGTCGAGGCATTTTTCTTGTTCGGCGATGGTTAGCCGTGGTCCCGGCAGGACGAATCGATACTGCTGGCCGCTGCTTTCCTCGTCGACGGTGAAGCTCTCCCGAGTCGGCTCGGAGATTGCGACGCGGCGATAGGGAACGTCGGCATCGGCGACGAGTTCTGTGACCAGATCGCCGGTTGGTCCGCCCACGGGGAACACCGCCGCCACGGACGCACCGAGAACGGCCGCCACTCGAGCTACGTTGATGCCACCGCCGCCCGCGTCGTAACGCGCGGTGCTGCAGCGGATCTTGTCCGTCGGACGAACCTGGTCGGCACCGGTCGTAACGTCGAGCGCCGGGTTCATCGTGAGAGTGACGATGGTCGCGCCGTATCCGGTTCGCTCGCTTGATGATGGCATTTCGGTCACCTACCTGGTTCCGTTCGTGGATCCGCGCACCACGAGCACGGGAATGTTGGCGGACTGTGCCACGGCCGAGCCGACCGATCCGAACCACGTGCCCGCAAAGCCGCCACGACCCCGACTGCCGACCACCACCAACTGGGCGTGCTCGGACTCACGAATGAGCCAGCGGGCCGGCTGATCGCACACGAGACGTCGCTGCACGTTCACGTCGGGATACCGCTCCTGCCAGCCGGCCAGCCGTTCGGCGAGGATCTCGTGTCCCTGGCTCTCGTATTCGGACCAGTCCATGCCCAGCATCGGGAAGACGGCGACGTCGCTCCACGCGTGCAACGCCACCAGACCCACCCCACGGCCCGAGGCCTCTTCGAAGGCCATCGCCGTCGCGGCTTCCGACGCAGGAGACCCGTCGACGCCGAGAAGAACTGGCGCGTTTGCGTCCGCGAACGCGGGTTCGGGACGAATGACGGCGACCGGGCAGTGCGCATGGTGCACCAGGCCGGTACTCACCGAGCCCAGCAGCATCCGGCCGAGCGCGCCGGTCCCACGGCTGCCGACGACGACCATCTGCTGACTCTCGGATGCCCGGACCAACGCCGGCACGACGCTCGAATTCAGCGTCTCGGTTCGGACATCGGCGAGCCGCGAGTCGGCGCCGCACGCGTGCGCAGTCTTGAGCCCCTGCTCGAGGACGTGCTGCGCGTTGTCCTGCTGCCAATCGGTGATGGTGGCGTACATCGGCTCCATCGGCCAGCGCGACACCACCGGTGCGACCACGTGCACCAACGTCATCGGTGCATGTCGCATCACCGCTTCGCGAGCTGCCCAGCGGATGGCGGCATCAGACTCCGCGGAGCCGTCAACGCCAACCAATATTCCTGTGGGGTAACCCAATTCGGGCATGTGATGCTCCTCACTCAACGACGGATCTGCATGACTTCGCTCAACGGGCGGCGCGGGGTCAGTTCCGGGGTCTGTTCGGACTCCGGCGCTTCGCCCGCACGGATCAGCACCTGGGGGAATGCTCGACTGCCGGTCAGGTGCTGGATCACGGCACGGCTTTCGGCGAATTCGGTGATGTGCGAGAGCGTGCACGTGGCCACTCCGGCGACGGTGCAATTCAACAACACCGCGGAGAGCGCCTGGCCGCAGCTGAGCGCGTCGTCCCTGGTGTCCTCAGGCGTCGACAGGACGAGTACCTTCGCTTCGTCCACCTCGACGTCGGATCGCCTATCGCTGATCTGCGTGACGGGGAACTCGCGGCTGATGTCGACTCGTGCGCGCTCCTCCTCGGACACCAACGCGCTGGGTGGAACGCCCTGATAGGGGCGGAGGGGGTCTGTCCACCAACGCAATTCGTCGCGATAGTACTCGTCTGAGCGGTGTAGGGTCTCGGTGCGCCGGGATGCCAATGCCAATGCCGGACGCGCGTCGTCGGGCAGGATGTCGAGCGTGACGGGACTGAGTTCAACGGTCTCGTGCAGCGCGCGTTCGAAGGCATCCCAATCGCTGGGAGCATGAAACGGGAGACGATCCGTCCGCCGGTACGAGACCGCGTCGGCGCGGGCACTCTCGGCGGTAGTGGCGTGGTGAGGGGCTGGACTGAAGTCGAGTGAAGCGAGATGGTCTCGATCACCCGGATTGGGGAAGCGATCGACGTGGGTCGCCCATCCCGCGGCGGTCATCGCGACCCGAAAGTGGTCGAGAACCGCCCCGCAACTAATGATCGCCTCTCGCCCCGAAGGGTCGGCAGAGCGCACGACTCGTCGATAGTCGGCGAAGAGGTCCACCGCCACCCCGCCAACGATCCATCGCCACGGCTGGCTGTTGTGCAGCGAGGGCGCTCGGCACGCCAGCCGGATGGCCGTGGTGATGACTTGGGTGTTCGCCATCGTGCGAGTCATGTAGACCGAGCCTCCTACCAATGTCGACCCTAGGGATTGCCGCGATGCTTACCAGGGTCATTGGTCCCCGCGGCCCGGCCATTGGACCCGATGCCTACCAAGGCCCCTGCATCTAGTGACCAAGGACCCCTGAGGCGGCCGGAGGTTCGGCCTAGCGTGGATCAGAGGAGCGGGACCGCCGAATGACGGCCTGCGCAAGGATCGCCTGCGGGGGAGGAATCGTGACAGAGTCGACGGGTCTTCGCGGAGTTGTCGTCGGAGTGGACGGGTCGCCATCGTCGGAGGCGGCCGTCCAGTGGGCCGCCCGTGAGGCCGCTTCGCGCGGAGTGCCCCTTACGCTGGCCTACGTTCAACCGCTTCCGTTGGAGATGGCTTGGCCCGTACCGATGGTGTCGTCAGAACTCGTCGTACAACAACAGAATTACGGCGAAGAGCTCGTCCAGCGTGCACACCGGATCGTGGTGGAGGCGACCGAAGATGGCGGGGCAGTCGAGGTCGATCGCGATGTTTCGATGGGGCCGATAGTTCCGACGCTCGTCGATCTGTCGAAGGGCGCTGACGTGATCGTGGTGGGCTGCCGGGGACAGGGTCCGGTCGATCGCCTGCTGCTGGGCTCGGTGAGCTCCGGGCTGCTTCATCACGCGCGGTGCCCGGTCGCGGTGATACACGACGAAGCCTCCGCGGCGCCACCCCGTGACGACGCCCCGGTCCTCGTCGGTATCGACGGTTCCCCGGCGTCGGAGACGGCGACGGCGATCGCCTTCGACCAAGCGTCGCGGAGGCGTGTCAGGCTGCAGGCGTTGCACGTCTGGAGTGACTGGACCAATTTCGAACTCCCGGGGTACGACGTCTCCACGGCGGCGATGCAGGCGCAACTGGCGTTGGCCGAACGCCTGGCTGGCTGGCAGGAGCGGTACCCGGACGTCGCCATCGACCGAATCGTGGTGTGCGGACATCCCGCCGAGATGATTCTCAGTCACGCCGATTCCGCGCAGCTCGTGGTGATCGGCAGTCATGGCCGCGGCGGGTTCGCGGGCATGTTGCTGGGCTCGGTGAGCACGGCGGTCGCCGAGTCGGCCACGATCCCGGTCATCGTTGCCAGACCCTCGTAGGACGAGTAGCCGAGGACCAAAGACCCTGGTGAGCGGTCGAAAATTCCCGCAGAGTCTGCGGTGACAGCGAAGGTAGGGAGCGACCAATGGGTCACAAGAAACACGGCAAGGCCGAGCATCTCGTCAAGATCTCCGTCGAACGCAAGGGCGACGACACGCGAGCCACCGCCACCTTGCACTGGCGCGATGTCGACTTGGTGGGCACGGGTGACGCGGAGCTGGATGACGGCGAACGGTTCCCCAAGAGGGTCGGTGAGGAACTCGCCGTCGCGCGTGCCCTGACCCACTTGACGAGGCAACTGTTCGTCACCACGGCCGGTGACATCGAATCGGTGACCGGAGAAGCGATTTCGGTCCGCTGAAGCGGTTCGGTATCGGCCAAGATAGAGGTTATCGTGTTTTGGGTGATCCAGTGCAGGTGCTTGGCAAGGTCGCCCACGATGCCGCGATGGTGTGCGTCGGCCGTAGTTGTTCCCCAGTGCGGATTCCGCGGCGCCCAGGCAATCGATGGCTACGCATCTGATTCGCAACTCTCCGTCGCCGGTGGCTGTCGTACAACGTCGCCAATTGCACACGGCGTGGTCCCCGGACCGGTGGGTCGTAGCCCTTCTCGAGGCGATGCCCGGAGAGGATCGCGTTCTGCGCGGCGCGGTGGGCGAGGGGCGTCTGCGGGGTGCCGCGGTGATGGCTCTCAGCGTGGAAGCGTCTTCGGTTCTGCGGGAGACCAACTGCTCGATTCTCGTGCTGCCCGATGGCGACGCGGGACCCACCGGGGACCGCTAGCGCCGGCCGACAGCCGGTGCACGGGGCCGGGCCAATCCGAAGGGAGTACAGCATGTCGAAAGAGGACGGGCATCACGGGATCGTCGTCGGAGTCGACGGATCGCCGGCATCACGCGTAGCGGTGGACTGGGCAGCCCGGGATGCGATGCTGCGTGGGGTGCCGCTCACCGTCGTGCACGTAATTCCGACCCCGGACATGTTGAGGTGGACCGAACCGGATCGGTTGCCTGGGCTGACGGACTGGCATCAGGCCAAGGCCAAGGACGTCATCCGTGCGGCGATGGACACCGCGGAGGAAGCGAGCCGAAAGACCGGGTCGCTGCAGCTGCACAGCCAGGTCCTCACCGGAGCGACCATCCCCGCCCTGGTCGAGCTGACCAAGGATGCGGAGATGATCGTGGTTGGGTGCCGCGGCATGGGGGCCGTTCGGCGCCTACTGCTGGGCTCGGTCAGCGCCGGGCTGGTACACCATGCCCATTGCCCCGTCGCGGTGATCCACGATGAGGATCCCCTGATGCCGGATCCAGCTCACGCACCGATTCTCCTTGGCGTGGACGGATCGCCTGCATCGGAGTTGGCGACCGAGATCGCCTTTGGGGAAGCGGATCGCCGCGGCGTCGACATCATCGCCGTGCACGCGTGGAGCGACGCTGCACTGAGTGACTTTCCCCCCGTCGACTCGTCGGTCATGCACACGCTGGGCGACGAGATTCTCAGCGATCGGCTCGCCCCGTGGAAGGAACGTCATCCTCGCGTCCGCGTGCATCCCATCGCCGTCACCGACCGCCCCGCCGAAATGCTCATCAAGAACTCGGAGCAGGTACAGCTCGTCGTCGTCGGCAGTCACGGGCGCGGCGGGTTTGCGGGCATGCAGCTCGGATCGGTCAGCTCGGCGGTGGCACAGTCCTCGCGCATGCCCGTCATCGTGGCGCGAGGGCACTAGACCCGCGAAGCGGTGGGGGTCAGGCGACTCATCGTCCAGAACACCAATTTGGGTAGCAGGAAACAGCCGCCGGGCTAGTGTGCACAGCACCCCCAAGTGACAGGCCGGTGCCGCGGTGACGGCAGAGGCCGTGACGAGGTGCTGGACGCCGAACCTGGAGACGCCGAGGTCTTCTCGCATTGACTCGGCAGCGGTCGATACGGCTTTCGTCGACGACAACCCATGATCGCGACCGCGACGAGGCCGAGCGCTGGTTCCTTGCCAGGGGCCTGCCCGCGGCATTGACGGCGCGGGCGAGGTGGCGCTACGTGTGGCCACGATCCGCGCCCGCGCTGACCGCGTTGCCGCCAGGGAGCGCTGTTCCTCCGCGCTCTACCCGTGCTGCTGCTGACCGTGGTGGTCTTCTTCAACACCTACGTGTGGTTGATGTCCGACGCGATCAGTCAGGCGCGACTGCTGCTCGCTCTGACATTTCTCTTCGCCGTCACGGCCGCCTTCATCGTGTCGGCCACGCGCTCTCGGCTCAGGCCGATGGTCGAAGCCAGCCGTTCCGCCGTCGACACCCACCAGATGACCGGCACACCGTTCGCCACAATGCCCGACCCGCTGGTCAACCGCCGGCTACTGCGTGGCGAACGCCTCAACGTCCTCGTGGTGTTGGCGGCCGCCCAGATCACCGACCTGCTGTTGGTCGCGATCAGCCACACCAGCCGCTGCCCGGCGGCGGGCCACACGGCACACAGGATCGCCAGGACGGGCGTGAGTGGTGCCAGGACGACGATGAAGTGGACCAGCAGCACATGGACTGGCAGCCCATTGACCGTCGTCACGTAGTAACTCCTTGTCGAGGTGTTCGATCATGGGATTGGGCCGCGCTGCCCGCTCAAGATGGACGTGGTGCGATCAGGGACAAGGCCAGTCGCGGGCAGCGGTCCACTGCGATACGCGCTTCGGCAATGTCCCCGGGTGCAATCTGAGGTTCGCGAGAACCGTTGCGCACCAATGGATAGCCCCAGTCGTCGCGTTGGAGCAGCGCCGGTAGCAATTCAGTGCACAGCCCGCGTCCATCGCATCTGGTCCAGTCGATGTGCAGGCGCACGGGTTTCGGAGGCTTCTTCACGTGCAGCACTCACTCTGGCGGGTCCGGGAATGGCCGGTGCTCTGCACCGTGGCGAAGGCGGCATCGCAGCGGCCGGAGCGGTGCTGCGCAATGTCGTGTGCGAAGACGGCGAGCGCACTGCGTGCCATCCGGACGGTTCCGTCCGGGTGTCGACACGAACCGCGACCGTCTACCAGGCCGAGACTTCGGTGTATCTCGTCGAGGAGGGCGTCATCGACGTGTCCGTAGGCGAGCTCGTCGAAGAGTGTTGCGAGCCTGGGTAATCCGTTGCGGCACGGCCCGCACTGCCTGGCGCCTTGTTCGGCGAGGTACGCGACGATGTCCGCGGTACGGGCGAGGCCGCACTCGTCGATGGGCAGGGTATGGACGATGCCGGCACCGGGGTTGGCCCCGAGGTGGGCCAGACCCGCTCGAGAGAGCGTGGCCTCGGCGAAGGCCGTCGAGGGGATCCAGCTGCCGTGGTAGCCGCCGATCAGCGCCGCGCTGACGTAGCGGAGGTCGGTGGCTGTGCAGTGTGAGATCACGTCGATGAGCGGAGTCCCGGTCGGCACCTCCACGACCGGCCGCCCGTCGGAGGCGCCCGACAGCGTGACCAACATGGTGCCGGGTTGGGCAGGGTCTCCGACCGACCGGAACCAGCGATGGCCGTAGCGGGCGATCAACGCGACGTGGGCCAAGGTTTCAACGTTGTTCACCAGCGTCGGGCGGCCTCGAACGCCAGACGTGGACGTCAGGACCGTGCGATCGCGGGGCAGTGCAGGCCCACCTTCGATGCTCCTGACGACCGCCGATTCCTCCCCCGCGACGAATGTGTCGGGGGCTTCCACGACGGTCACCGGGCGTCGGTCCCAGCCGGCCGCGGCGCGCTCGTTGATCGCCAACCGTGCGGTCGGTGCGACGTGGCTCGGTAGGTACAGGTAGACCGTGGCGGAGCCGACGGCCTCGGCAGCCAGCTGCAAGCCGTCGAGCACCAGGTGAGGCGACCGAGTCAGCAGCATGGCGTCCTTGCGGCTGAGCGGCTCACCTTCGCTGCCATTGCCGATCACGACGGGTTTGCGTCCTTTGACGGACGCGATCTTGCGGCTGGTGGGGAATCCGGCGCCGCCCCGACCCGTCAGGCCGGCCTGCTCGAGCGACGAGATGAGAGTCTTCGCCGAATCGGTGGGAGGTCGTCCGAACCGTGCGCGGTGTTCCTGAAGGCCCGGACCGCGCGCGGCGAATAGACGATGAGCGACGGGCGGTTCCCGGTGCTGCTCTTGATTCTTCATCGACGCTCCACGATTCGCTTGTCGGCATATTCGACGAAATCCGCCCGAACCCGCCACGTCAGGGCGGCCGCGACGGTCAGCGCGCAGCACGCCGCGAAGGCGAGGAACCAGGTACGGCCGGCATCGGTACCGTTGCCGAGCGCGTGGGCCAGCGCCAAGGGCCACAACGCGTAGGTTGCCCAGTGCACGACGCGAAAGGCGCGCACTCCAATTCGATGTCGGAGCAGACTGCTGACGATTACCACGATCAGCACGTCGAAGGCGAGGGTGCCCAGCCCAAGCCACAGCGGCCGGTAGGCGCCCAGGAACGGAACCACGAAGTCCAGCAACCGCAACTGGGCATACGGGTCGAAGAACAGCAGTGTGAGATGCATTGCCACTAGCAGGGTTCCGGCCAGCGCAGCGAAGCGGTGTACGTCGGCCACGGCGAAACGCGGCAGTCCGGGCAGTCGGCGGCCCGACCGCGTGGCGATGCCGAGACCCAGCGAGAGCGTCAGGAAGGCGAGCGCGGTCATCCCGGTGCCGCGACCCAGCGCCCAGAGCGCCTGATCGGTCATCGCCGAGCCTCGACGCCGGGCGTCGGCCAGCCGCCGACGGTGTGGACGTCCCCGTAGACGTCGACGAGCCGAGCCGGCATCCCGAGGGTGCGAATCCACTGCAGCGCAGGCCATCCGCGGACGACGGCGGCGGTGGCCACGGTGTTGGCGGCGAAACACGTCTCCGCCCCCACGCTGACCGTCCGCCACGCCGGATCTGCGGAACGTCCGGTCCTCGGGTCGATGATGTGGTGGATCAGTTCGTCGCCGTTGCGCCATCGGCGACGAAGGGTGCTCGAGGTCGCCAGTGCGGCGCCCGTGGGCAGCGCGACCAAGCTTGCCGGCTCGTCGTCGGTGTCGCGGACCAGGACCTGCCAGCCTCCCTCGGGCGTAGGGCCGGCGGTGGCGATGTCCCCTCCGAGATTCACCAGAACCCCGCTTCCGGTGACGATGTGCACGCGTTGGGCGCACTGATCCGCAGCGACCGCCTTGGCAGTGGCACCAAGGTCGAGCAAGACTCCCGATGGCATCGTGACCACCCGACCGTCGAACGTGATCATCGACCAGTGGGCCGCAGTGGTGATCGCGGGTACCGCAGACGTCGCCCCTTCGACGTCGGCGTAGTCAGTGTCGTAGCCGAGTGCGATCATCGCGGCGCCCACGGTGGGGTCGACGTCGCCGTCGGTCAGACGGGCCGCCGCCAGCGCTGCCTCGAGAAGGTTCGCCAGCGTCTTGCTCACCGCGGTCGGGCGACCGGATGCCGTTGTCAGCGCGTTGATTTCGGAGTCCTGCCGGAAGCGTGACGCTGCAGCCTCGATGACGTCGAGTTCGGCATCGGTCTCCGTCCTGGCGCTGGCGAGTGAGAACGGATCGGTGACGACGATCTGCATGTCCGTGCTCCATCGCTGCCATCGGACCTCTGCGTTCTCCTCTGCGGTGATGGTCACGAGCCGCGGGAGACCGTGATGTGCGGTGAATAGTTCGGCGCCACCACCGTCGTGGGTGCGAGGCGTCGCTTGGTCGTCGGGGGAGTGGTGGCGCTGGGCTTGGGTGCCTGCTGGGTCACGGCAGGCGGAGCCCGCTCGACGGTGGGTACCGGTGTGTACTCGGGTACCCGTGTGTACGCGGGCACGGGAGCCTTCGCGACGGTCGTCTCGGAAGTGATCGGCGGCGGGTCGACGGTGGTGACCGGGACGTCGGGCACCGGCGGAAGGTCCAGGATGGGCGTCGGACCCAGTTCTGGCGGGGCGGGCTCGACTGCCACGACCGGAGCTTCCGCTGCCGGCGGTTTGACGGTTTCGGCGTACGCCAGGGCTGAGGCACCCGCGACGCCGACGAGGCCAAGCCCCGTCAGAGCCCACGAGGCGGCGGCGGCACGTCGGAATCCCGAACGGGGTGAGTCCATGCCGCTGATGCTGGCAGTCGTTTCTTCAGACCTTCGAAGAACTCGCGTGGCACGCTCATCGGGTGGCCGACCGGACCGCAGCGCCGACGCTGCTGATCGTCGAAGACGACCGCGCTCTAAGCGCGATGCTCGTTGCGCTCTTCACTGACGAGGGCTACCACGTGGACGTGGCCTACGACGGTCAACAGGGACTTCACCGTGCGCTGACCGGTCGCTACGCCGTCGCGATCGTCGATCGTGGGTTGCCCGTCATGGATGGCGTCGAACTCGTCGCGGTGCTGCGGTCACGGTGCATCGCGACACCCGTACTCGTGCTGACTGCGCGCGGTTCCACGGCCGACCGCGTCGAGGGGCTCGATGCGGGCGCGCAGGACTATCTGGTCAAGCCGTTCGAGGTGCCGGAGCTGCTGGCTCGGATCCGGGCGTTGCTTCGGCGGCCCGACGACGGTTCGACGCTGCGGGTCAATGGCCTCGTCCTCAACCGCGTGACCCGCACCGTCAGCGGCTGGGGGCTGACCGCAGACGTGGAACTGTCCGAAAGGGAGGCTGCGCTGCTGAGTGTCCTGATGGTGGCCCCCGGTCGGGTCTTCACGCGTGGGCAGCTGCTCGGTTCGGCGTTCGACGGTGTCGACACACCCGGGGTGGTCGACACCTACGTGCACTATCTGCGCCGCAAACTGGGTCGATCGGCGGTGCGAACGATTCACGGCACCGGGTACCGATTCGGGGCGCAATGACATACGGCGGCAGCGATCTGGCCGTGGTACGGCGCGCGGGCCGGATCGCCGCGATCCAGGCGTCGCTCGCGCTGGCTGCGGTGCTGCTGGTGGTCGGTGCCGTGATCTTCCTGGTCGACGTTCGCGTCCAGAACCAGCAGATCGCCGACCAGCTCACCTCGGTGGCGTCGACGGCCGAGGATGCCACCGATCCGCCGCCGGGCATGCAGCTCGTCGTGCGGGACCTCGCAGGCGCGGTGCAGGAGAGCACCCGTGACCTCCCGACGGCGGACCTTCTGGCGAGGCCGACGGGATTCTCCGATGCCCGGGTCGGCGGCGAGAAGTACCGCGTCCTGGTGGCCGACAAGCCCCAAGGCAGGGTGGTCGCCTTGCTCGCGTTGGAATCCTACGAGGAGGGACGCAGCCGCCTGCTGCTGTCGCTGGGCGCGGCGGAACTGGCGGGAATCCTCGCCTCGATCGCCGTCGTCGTCCTCCTGACGCGGCGTTCCATTCGCCCGCTCGCCGACGCGCTGGCTCTGCAGCGACGATTCGTTGCGGACGCCTCACACGAGCTACGCGCACCGTTGACCGTGCTGCACACCAGGATTCAGCTGTTGGCTCGCCGGTTCGGCGACGGTGACGCCCATGAGGCCAAGGCGCAGATCGACGCGTTGGCGGCCGACACCAGGGCGCTGGGCGAGGTGATCGAGGATCTCCTGGCGTCCGCCTCGATGGCGACGAAGGGCGTCACCCGCGACCGCGTCGACATCTCCGAGGTCGCCGACGCGGTCCGCGACAGCATGGCCGAGCATGCCGAAGGGGCGGGCGTCGGCCTCAGCGTCGATCGGCGTGGCGAGACGGCAGCGGATTACGTGGTTCTCGGATCGGCTGCCGCGCTCCGGCGCGCTCTGACCTCGCTGGTCGACAATGCGCTCGCCCACGAGCACCCGGGCGGGGCGATAGCGATTCACGTCGAGCGCCGCGCCGACGATGTGGTCATCGAGGTGCGCGACGACGGAGTAGGGGTGGATCCCGACGCCGTCGCGACCTTGTTTACCCGCTTCTCGCACGGCCAGAACCACACCGCCACGGCGGGTCGTCAACGGTATGGCATCGGACTGGCACTCGTCCGAGAGATCGCCGTCGCGCATCGCGGCCAGATCGGCGTCACGCAGACACCTGGCGGCGGAGCGACGTTCACGCTCACGCTCCCCGCCGCGCCCTCCGCCTGACTGCTGCGGGCAGAGGTGGTCGAGCCGTCTAGGCGCAGTCGGCGCAGATCATCCGGTCGCCGACCTGCCTGGCCAGACGGTGGCTGTGCTGCACGAGGAAGCAACTCGAGCAGGTGAACTCGTCTCTCTGCTTGGGCACGACCCGGACGGTGAACTCCTCACCGGAGAGGTCTGCCCCAGGCAGTTCGAAGCCCTCGAGTTCTTCGCCGTCGTCGACGTCGAGCACCGCGGTCGCGGCGTCGTTGCGACGTCCGGCCAACTGCTCGAGCGATTCGTCGACGACGTCATCGGTTTCCTTCTGACGTGGCGCGTCGTAATCAGTGGCCATTTTGGGTCCTTTCGGGTCCAGTGCCGTTGTCGCGACAACGTGAACGGTGCGCAGGTTGTTCCCATCCGCAAACGGGACGAAACACCCGTGTCCGATATCACGTCGACGCACGGTGACATTTCAGCTGAATCCCAACGCGGGTTCAGGCAGGAGCCCGTCCAGTGACGTCAGTTCGGGGTCACAGTACGGTCCGATGAATCGGATCGCCGTGTGCCGCGCGCACGACGTCGAGCGGAGGCTTCAGGCACCGGCGGCGTGCAACACACCGTCAAGGCGACGGGGAATGTCGGTGTAGCCGTCGCCGCGGTTTCGCCGGTGAACGTGGTGTAGATGCCCTCATTGAGCAGCACGTGCCCCGAAGACTTCGCGAGGCCGGCGTGCATGGCCTCGACGAGTCGGTCACCGTCGCTGCCGTCGGGGACCAGAACGAAGCCGGGCTTGGTTGCATTGACTCACCGGTACGAGGATTGGTTCCGAAGACTGCGAAAGTCTTTGTCATGGTTGTCCCTCCGACAGCTCGAGCAGGTTGGAGGTGGTCAGGGTCCTGCCGTCCTCCAGTTGGCTGGCCAGCGCGATGAACAGGCTGGCCGTGGTGACGGCATCCCCGAGGGCGTGATGAGGAGAGTGCACCGGGAGGCCGAGGGCGGTGGCGGCGTATTCCAACGACACCGCCTGGTCGGGTGCGATGTCGACGTCGAGGATGTGGCGGGCCAGGACGGCGGTGTCGACGATCGGACTCGAGAACGGTAGGTACGAGCGGCGAAATGCCCTGCGAAGAAAGGATCTTTCGATCCAGGCGCAGTGCGCGACGACGGGGTGGTCGCCGATCAGTTCATCAAGGGCGGCGACGCACTCCGCCAGCGGCGGTGCCGCTTCGAGGTCCTGGGTCCGCAGATTGTGGAACTTGATGGAACTCGGCGGCACGTCGCCCGGCACGTGGACGAGACCGTAGACCGACTCGGCAGTCTTGACCCTCCCGTCGCGGATCGGCACCGCGCCGTAGGACACGATGTGGTCGCGTCGAGGATCGAGTCCGGTGGTCTCGAGGTCGATCACGACGAAGGTGTCGGCCCGCCAGTCCACGTCGGAGGCGGCCGTACGACGCGGTCGGCGGGTGCGAAGTCGGCGTGTCCAGTGGATCGCCATGCTCACAGTCCCTCGAAGCCGAACCACTTGCGGCTCAACCGGTCCTGAATTCCGCTGATCGTCCGGAAGGCACTGCGGAGGTGGCGTCGCTCCAGCGGATCGAGCATCCCGGGGTCGATGGCCGACTCGACGGGCCTGCCATCCTTGATCGCAGCGATCTGGCTGCCGAACACCAGGTGGTAGCAGAGGCTGAAGGCCCCCGACAGCGCGTCAGCCTCGTCGGCGGTCAGCAGACCGCTGCGATGGGCCCGTGCGAGCCGCTGCGGGGTGGACCCCGTGGGGTCACCGGTGCGCTGGGCCAGCGCCCGGGCCAGCGACGCCACCGGACGCAAACCTGACTTCTTGAGGTTCAGATGGCCCTTCTGCTCGCCGAAGTGCTCGACGACGAACCCGCGGACGAAACCGCTCGGCGGCCGATCGTTCATGGAGAATCGACTCAGTGCGCGCGTGAACCCGTCCCGGCCAATGCCGCCCACCAGCGCCGAGCGCAGCGGTTGGATCAGTGCCGGGCGAGTGATCGGTCGCGCATCCAATACGGTCGATGCCATCAGCAGGTAGTCGACGTTGTCGGGATGGGCTCGCCAGGCGTCGGCGATGTCACGCCATTGCCTCTGCGAGCGGTTGAACAGCGGCATTGATGCGTTGAGTCCCTGCGGGCACGGAGCGAGACCGCAGCGGGTCAGCGCGGCCATCAGGGGTTCGGTGGCTGCCGCGACCTGTTCCCGCGTGAACACCGCGTCAGTGGGTTGTTTAACGGCCCACGCCAGCGCAGTGTCGACATCGGAATTGGGCAATGGCTCACGGCGGCCGAGGGAGCCCATCAACATCCACGAACAGTCCAGGTCGGCCAGCGGTGACGCCGCGGTGTGCAATTCGATGATCTTGCGAAAGATCGACTCGATCATCGCCGACAGCAGAGCACCGAGGTGTTCGACCGGCAGGCCGGCGTCCCAGAGTTCGACCGTGGTGGGCGTCAGCAGTCGACACGCTTCGACGAGTTCGTCCATGGTGGTTGCCGATGCCGCGGCGGAGCGGACCACCAGCGGGTTGCGTACCTCCGCGGCGGCCATGTCGACGACCCGGACGATGCCGACGGCGGTGCCGACGGCGTCGACGACCACGAGGTGATGGATGCCGTGCTCGACCATGAACAGGTACGCGGTGCTCACGGTGCGGTCGGTGCTCATGACGATCGCGGGGGTGCTCGCGATCGCGGAGAGGGGCGCGTCGACTCCGACGTCCCCGGTGGCGACGCGGCGGCGGAAGTCGTCGTCGGTGACGATGCCGATCTGCCCCCTCCGCAGGAACAGCGCACACGACCCGCCCGCGGTGGTCATCAGCCCGGCGACCGTCCGGATGGAATCGTCGGCATCACACCAGGTGATCGGGTGCGCGACTTCGCCGATCGGACGTTCCAGGCGGGCGAACTCGCCACCGCCGCTGATCAAGCGTTCCCTGGCGACCAGGCCGCCGTAGTGCGCGAACCGGAGACGGTCCGGGTGCGTCAGGAGGGTGCGTGGATCGGGCAACCGGTAGCAGAGGGTGTCTTCGGCAGCGCGCACCTGCAACGGTGGAGGCAGGCCCGACAGCACCGAGATGTGGCCGAATGTCTCACCGGCGCCGAGGACATCGGTGGTGCGGCCCCGGTCGACGATCTCGACCGCGCCGACTCTGATCACGTAGAGGCAATCCAGCGGTGCCGCGTCGGCCTCGACGATCACGGTGCCTGCGGTGAAGTACTCGACTTCGACTGCCTTGGCGAGACGATCGAGATCGTCGTCGTCGAGGCGGTCGTACGGTGACTGCTCACCGAGGAACTCGAGGAACTCCTTCACCGACCGATCGTTGCACGGTCCGTCGGTCGCGGCGCCGCACTCGATGGGCCCGCCTACATTGGTATGTGCTTCTGTCATGACCCGCTGGACCTCGGCATACCGTCGAGTCGAGGGCCAAGTTTCAACATCTCGCCAACGGCTATCCGGCGCGGCAGGTGGGCCGCGCAGATGCGTCATGGGACCAGGCAGGGCAATCGAGTGGTGAGGAAGTAGATGACGGACACGTCCGGTGACGATCAGACGCACGAACCAGCCGAGATCACCTATGACGAATACCGCCTCCCAGCCCGGCCCAGGACCCTGCGCATCCGTCCGCGGGTCAAGGCGCCGTTCACGCGCCGCTCGGTGGCCCAGGACGGTTCGGCCACGGGCGACAATCCGGCGTACGTGTCGTGGCTGCTGGCGCAATCGATGCTGGCCGACGCCAACGAGATCAGCCAGCAGTTCTCCGGTCAGGGCTCGATGTGGCAGAACCCGTTCGCCAAACCCAACCCGCGAGGCGCCGTGACCGCGGCGTCGGTGTGGTTCACCGCCTACCCGCTGTCGCTGATCACCCGGCCCGATGAATCGTTCTTGACGGCGATGGCCGACGAGGAGATGTGGAAGGCATTCGCCGAGATCGGCATCGAGGGCATTCACACCGGCCCCGTCAAGCGCGCGGGTGGGATCTCCGGTTGGGAGTACACGCCGAGCGTTGACGGCCACTTCGACCGGATCAGCACGCAGATCGATCCGGCCTTCGGCACCGAGGATGAGTTCAGAAAGATGTGCGCGACCGCCAACTGGTACGGCGGTACCATCATTGACGACGTCGTGCCTGGCCACACCGGCAAGGGCGCCGACTTCCGGCTCGCCGAAATGCACCACGCGGACTACCCCGGCATCTACCACATGGTGGAGATCGACCCCAGGGACTGGCACGAGCTGCCGGAAACTCCCGCCGGCGTGGATTCGGTGAACATCGACGCCGCGACCGAGGAGTGGCTGGACAAGGCCGGGTACATCATCGGTCGACTGCAGCGGGTGATCTTCTACGCCGAGGGCGTCAAGGAAACCAACTGGAGCGTCACCCGCCCGGTTCTCGGCGTCGACGGCGTCGAACGCCGCTGGGTGTACCTGCACTACTTCAAGGACGGTCAGCCCTCCATCAACTGGCTGGACCCGACGTTCGCCGGGATGCGCATGGTCATGGGCGATGCGCTGCACTCGCTGACCGACCTCGGCACCGGGGCGTTGCGTCTGGACGCGAACGGCTTCTTGGGCGTGGAGAAGAGCGCTGCGGAGGGCAGCCCCGCCTGGTCCGAGGGCCACCCGCTGTCGGAGGCGGCCAACCACCTGATCGCCAGCATGGTGCGCAAGTTGGGCGGGTTCACCTTCCAGGAGTTGAACCTCACGATCGACGACATTCGCGAAACCGGGGAAGCCGGCGCCGACCTGTCCTATGACTTCATCAACCGGCCCGCCTACCAGCACGCCCTCGCCACCGGGGACACCGAGTTCCTACGGCTGACGCTGCGCACCTCCATCGCGCTCGGTGTCGAGCCGGCCTCGCTGGTGCACGCGCTGCAGAACCACGACGAGCTGACCTACGAGCTGGTGCACTGGTCCACCGGGCACCGCGACGACATCTACACCTACAAGGGCGAGGAGATCACCGGCGAACTGCTTGGCGAGTCGGTCCGCCAAGATCTGCTCGACCAGCTCACCGGTCCCCAGGCGCCGTACAACCAGGTGTTCACGACCAACGGCATCGCGTCCACCACCGCGACCGTCGTCGCCGCGGCGCTAGGCGTCACCGATCTAGACCAGATCGACGACATCGACCCGATCCGCCGTGCCCACCTGCTGCTGGCCATGTTCAACGCATTGCAGCCCGGGGTGTTCGCACTGTCCGGCTGGGACATGTGCGGCATGCTGACCCTGCCGCCCAGCGAGGTCGCCGAGTTGCTCCGCGGGGGTGACACCCGGTGGATCCACCGCGCCGGCCACGACCTCATGGGGGTCAACGAGCGCGCGACCCGATCGATGGCGGGCATGCCGCGCGGCCGCAGCCTGTACGGCTCCATCCCCGAGCAGCTTGCCGATGACACCAGCTTCCTGCGCCAGTTGCAGGCAATTCTGCGAGTGCGCTCGCACTACGGCGTCGCCACCAGCAGGCAAGTCGACATCCCCGAGGTGTCACAGAAGGGGATGTTGGTGCTCGTTCACCAACTCGAGGATCCCACCCAACATCAGCTCACCCTGCTGAACTTCGCCAACGAGGACATCGCCGGCAGCGTGCGGTCCGAACACCTGCCGCCGGGTAGTCACGTGATGGACATGTTCACCGGCAAGACGGTGGGCACGGTCGACGACCTGCACAGCTTTGCGGTGGAAATGCCGCGCCACCATGGCATGTCGCTGCTCGTCGAGGCGGCCGAGGTCGAGGAGTCGGAGTAACCGGGGTCGACCTCGCCGAAGGCCTATGTCACCTGCGCGCGGACTGCGTGAGCATCGCCCCGCCCGCGCCTTCGAGCAGGCAGATGACCGTGCTCGGGTCGGGATTCGACGACGTTCGGTTCTGATTGGAGTCGATCAGATAGGTCGACGAGTAGCTGCCGTCGCCGGCGGATCGTCCCGTGTACTCGGTGAAGCCGCCACCGCACATGCGGTCGATGACGTCGGCGATCGCGGTGTTGACCGCCATCGGCGCGCGCAGGTACACCTCGGCCCGGTGCGGCGTCGCGCAGTCGACGACGGCGACGGCGATCACGGTGGGATCGACCGGTGGTGGGTCGGCCAGGCAGTCACCGACGTCGAGGTCGAACCAGTTCACCGTCCGCGCCATCGGTGTGGACGGCGGGGGAGCGACGACCTCGGTGGTCGCCGCCGCTGACGCGGGTGACGTCGTTGCAGGAGCAGTAGTGGACGTTCCGGCACCGGGGGCGCAGGCCGATAGCGCCGACAGCGCCGTCAGCGCAACGATCCGGCACCCGATCCGTCGACGGTCTTCCGTCCACATTCGGCCAAACTAGCGCGGCGTGCGCGCAGATTTCGTGCATGCCGTGAGAATCGCAGCGGAAGAGTCGATCTCGATCCCACAAGCCGCGGCGAACTGTCGCGGATCCAACCCGTCAGCCGCGTTCATATCGCAGTTGGCGAAGCTCCTGATCGCGGGATTCACCGCGCACCCCTTGACGATCGCATCCCTGTCGTAGGCTGCCGCGGTGGACTCGGGTACGAGGTTGGCGGTCGCCGCGGTGTTCGTGTGGCTGGGCATGGTGCTGGCCATCTCGTTCGTCGAGGCGCCGCTGAAGTTTCGCGCGCCCGGCGTCACGCTGACGATCGGACTTGGCATCGGCCGGTTGGTGTTCCGTGCGCTGAACGTCTTCGAGTACGTCTTCGCCTTCGTGATCGCGTTCGCGCTGTTCACCCAGGAGACCTCGGCTGCGCTCAACATCGCGTTGTGCGTCGCGGTGGGCGCGCTGCTGACGCAGACCATCGTGGTTCGTCCACTGCTGACCCGAAGTAGTTCCGCCGTTCTGGAGGGCGAGGAAGGGCGGCGGTCGCGCGCCCACCTCGCGTATGTCGCGCTCGAAGTCGTCAAGATGACCGGCCTCGTGTGGACCGGTGTTCTCCTCATCGGAGCGTGAGACGATGGCCCGATGCAACTCGGATTGCACGCGCTCGGAATCGGGTCGGGCGCCAGGCGCGACGTCATCGATGCCGTGGCGAAGGCCGCCGAGCAGGCCGGCTTCGCCACCCTGTGGTCGGGCGAACACGTGGTCATGGTCGACCAGTGCGCGTCGCGCTACCCGTACTCCGACGACGGTCAGATAGCCGTCCCCTCCGAGGCGGATTGGTTGGATCCGATGATTGGGCTCAGCTTCGTGGCCGCCGCGACGTCGACCATCGGCATCGCGACCGGCGTGCTCCTGCTGCCCGAACACAATCCCGTTCTGGTGGCCAAGCAGGCCGCGACGCTCGACACGCTGTCCGGTGGCCGGTTCACGTTGGGTATCGGCGTGGGCTGGTCGCGGGAGGAGTTCGATGCCCTCGGAGTGCCGTTCGAGAGGCGGGCCGCCCGCACCGCTGAGTACGTCGAGGCCATCCGAACACTGTGGGGCGACGACGTGGCATCCTTCGACGGCGAGTTCGTCGGATTCGAGTCGGTGCGGGTGAACCCGAAACCGGTTCGCAACGGCCGCATTCCGATCGTCCTCGGCGGCAACAGCGACGCGGCGCTGCGCCGCGTGGCCGCCTGGGGTGACGGCTGGTACGGGTTCAACGTGGACGGACCGGCTGCAGTCGCTCAGCACCTCGCGAAGATCCGAGCGTCGTGCGATGAGCGGGGCCGCGACGCGACGGCACTGCGTCTGGCGGTAGCGCTGCGCGATCCGCAACGATCCGACGTCGCCGAGCTCGCCGACCTCGGCGTCGACGAACTGGTTCTCGTCGCGGGGCCACCCGATGACGCCGACGCGGTTGCGGACTGGGTGGGCGAACTGGCGGCTCAGTGGCTACCGGCTGATGGTTCCTACCGTCGAGTCGATGAGTAGGTAGGACCATGAACCGAACCGGTGCCGAGGACTCGCTCGGCGAGTTGCCGTCCGATCCCCACGTTTCCGCCACGCCGAGCAGTCCGCTGCATCTCCGGCCGGATTCCCTGGCGTGGGTCTTCGCCGGCGGCGTGATCGGCACGGCGCTGCGTTACCTGATCGAGAACCTGCTGCCACACGACGCCTCGGGATGGCCCTGGGCGACTTTCCTGATCAACCTCGCTGGCGCGTTCGTCCTGGGCGCCTTGTTGGAGGGCCTCGTGTGTCTGGGCGATGACTCCGGTTGGCGGCAGCGGGCGCGCCTCTTCGCAGGAACCGGCGGGTGTGGTGCCTTTACCACCTACAGCACCTTTGCGCTGGAGGTCGTGCTGCTCGGTCGGCATGGACACGTCGGCGCGGCGGTCGCCTACGGTGTGCTCAGCGTCATCGGCGGAGTCGTCACCGCTTGGTTGGGCATCGTCGTGGCGGCTGGCTTTCACCGCCGGAGGGCGGCGGCATGATGGCGGTTCTCACCCTCATCGCCGGCGCCTCCGGTGCGTTGTCGCGGTTCCTGCTCGACTCCTCGATCAAGAGGCGATGGCAATCCCCCTTTCCGTGGGCGACGGTAGTCATCAACGTCACGGGTTCGCTGCTGCTCGGGATAGTGGCCGGGCTGGTGCTCTACCATGACCAGTCCACCGCGTGGCAGACCGTGGTGGGCACCGGTTTCTGCGGCGGGTATACGACTTTCAGCACCGCGAGCTTCGAGACCGTTCGACTGGTGCAGCAGAACCGGCGCGGGCTGGCGTTGCTCAACGCGCTCGGCTCCCTGGTCCTTTCGGTGTCGGCGTGTGGGGCCGGGCTCGCGCTGGCATGGGCACTCTGAAGGACAACCGCCTTAAATCTTCGCGACGCGGACTTGCGACGCGCGGTGAAGGAGCAGAATCGAATTCATGGCTGCCAACCCACGTGCCGGACAACCCGCCCTCCCCGAAGACCTCATCGACGTGGCCCAGGTGGTCACCGCCTACTACAGCCTGGTGCCGGATCCGGAGAACGTCGATCAGCAGGTCGCGTTCGGGACGTCGGGGCACCGTGGGTCCAGCCTCGACACCGCGTTCAACGAGGCGCACATCCTGGCAACGACCCAGGCCATCGTCGAGTACCGCGCCGCCCAGGGGACGACCGGACCGCTGTTCATCGGCCGCGACACCCACGCCCTGTCCGAACCCGCCTGGGTGTCCGCGCTGGAGGTGCTGGCCGCCAACGACGTGGTGGCCATGATCGACGGCGCCGACCGGTTCACCCCGACGCCCGCCGTCAGCCATGCGATCCTCCAGTTCAACCGGGGCCGCGACAACGACCTGGCCGACGGCATCGTCGTGACGCCCTCGCACAACCCGCCGCGGGATGGTGGCTTCAAGTACAACCCGCCCAACGGTGGCCCCGCCGACACGGACGCGACGGGAGTAATCGCCAAGCGCGCCAACGAGATCCTGCGCGGCGGGCTGGCCGAGGTCAAGCGGGTCCCGCTCGCGCGAGCCCTTCAGATCGCGGAGCGCCACGACTACCTCAACGCCTACATCGACGACCTGCCGAACGTCGTCGACATCCACGCCATCCGCGCCGAGGAGATCAGGATCGGAGCCGACCCGCTGGGCGGGGCCAGCGTGGACTACTGGGGTGCCATCGCCGAGCGGCACGAACTCAATCTTACGGTGGTCAACCCGCTGGTCGACGCGACCTGGCGCTTCATGACGCTGGACACCGACGGCAAGATCCGGATGGACTGCAGCTCACCCAACGCCATGGCTGGGCTCATCCGGAAGCTGAATGGCGCGAACGGCGACTACCAGATCGCCACCGGCAACGACGCCGACTCCGACCGGCACGGCATCGTCACCCCGGACGGCGGGTTGATGAACCCGAACCACTATCTGGCCGTCGCCATCGACTACCTCTACTCGCACCGCCCCAACTGGCCGGGATCGACCGCCGTCGGGAAGACGGCGGTGAGCTCGTCGATCATCGACAGGGTGGTCTCCGGGCTCGGCCGCAAGCTGATTGAGGTGCCCGTCGGATTCAAGTGGTTCGTCGACGGGTTGATCAGCGGGACAATCGGATTCGGTGGCGAGGAGAGCGCGGGCGCATCGTTCCTGCGGAGCGACGGATCGGTGTGGACGACCGACAAGGACGGCATCATCCTGGCGCTGCTGGCCTCGGAGATCCTCGCGGTCACCGGTTCGACGCCGTCGCAGCGCTACGCGGAGCTGGCCGAGAAGTACGGCGCCCCGACGTATGCACGCATCGATGCGCCCGCGAACCGGGAGCAGAAGGCCCGTCTGGCCAAGCTGTCGCCGGAGCAGGTGAGCGCGACCGAACTGGCGGGCGAGCCCATCACGGCGAAGCTGACGACCGCGCCGGGCAACGGCGCGCCGCTGGGCGGGCTGAAGGTGACGACGGAGAACGCGTGGTTCGCCGCGCGGCCGTCGGGCACCGAGGACGTCTACAAGATCTACGCGGAGTCCTTCAAGGGACCCGAGCATCTGGCAGAGGTGCAGCAGGCGGCCAAGTCCGTCGTCAATGCGGTGATTGAGTGAACTCCGTCATCCAATAATGTCGATGGAGTGAGTTCCGTCGCGGAAGGTGACTGTTCGGCCGACACGGAGAAGCCGAAGCTGCCCAGCGAGGTGTGGGTTCTCGTCACCGCCAATTCGGTGATCGCGCTCGGCTACGGCGTCGTGGCGCCGGTGCTGCCGCAGTATGCGCGCAACTTCGGCGTCAGCATCGCCGCCGCGACGTTCGTCATCACGGCGTTCGCCTTGATGCGGCTGTGCGCTGCGCCGGTCAGTGGCGTTCTCGTGCAGAAGCTGGGCGAGCGCCGCATCTACCTGACCGGCCTGGTGATCGTGGCCCTGTCCACCGGCGCGTGCGCGTTCGCGCAGACCTACTGGCAGCTGCTGGTGTTCCGGTCACTCGGCGGGTTCGGTTCGGCCATGTTCACGGTGTCCTCGCTGGGTCTGATGATCCGGATCTCACCTGCTGATGCGCGCGGCCGCGTCGCGGGCCTGTTCTCGAGTGCGTTCCTGATCGGCTCGGTGGGTGGCCCCGTGATCGGCAGCCTCACCGTCGGGTTCGGCCTGTCCGCGCCGTTCGTCATCTACGGCGTCGCGCTGCTGATCGCGGTCGCCGTGGTGTTCGTCCGGCTGCGGCACTCGTCGTTGGCGGCGCCGGACGTAGAGACCGAACCGGCCATCTCGCTGCGGACGGCCCTGGGCAACCCGGCTTACCGCGCGGCGTTGTTCTCGAACTTCGCGACGGGGTGGTCGGCGTTCGGCTTGCGTATCGCCCTGGTGCCGTTGTTCGTCGTGGAGGTGCTCGGGCGTGGTGCCGGAATGGCGGGCCTGGCACTGGCGACGTTCGCGATCGGCAACGTCTCCGCGGTGATCCCGAGTGGTTATGTGTCCGACCGGATCGGCCGACGCAAGCTGATGATCGTCGGACTGACCGTGTCGGCGGTGTCGACGGTGTTCGTCGGCTTCACGACGTCTCTGCCGCTGTTCCTGGTGGCCGCGTACGTTGCCGGCGCGGCGACGGGCATGTTCATATCGCCGCAGCAGGCGGCCGTCGCCGACATCATCGGCAGCAAGTCCCGCGGCGGGACCGCGGTGGCGACGTTTCAGATGATGTCGGACTTCGGCGCGATCCTCGGTTCCCTGGCGGTGGGTCAGATCGCCGAGCACCTCACGTTCGGGTCGGCGTTCGTGATCAGCGGCGTGATTCTCCTGGCGGCGGCCGTGGGCTGGGTCTTTGCGCCGGAGACGCGCCCGCGGACCAGTACCGAACACACATCAGCCCGTCCGTTAGGTCCGGAGGCAGGCGGAGAGGTGCCATGACGTCCGGTTTTGAACCGTGAGGACCCGTTGGTGTAGCGTCGACGGGCACGACGAGGGGCTATGGCGCAGTTGGTAGCGCACCACACTGGCAGTGTGGGGGTCAGGGGTTCGAATCCCCTTAGCTCCACTTCAGCGATACCTAAGTGTCCTCACTCGAACCTTCGTCCTTCATTGATTGAACCGTCCCGCATTTGATGCGCATCAGATCACGGCTGTCTCCGTACTCTGGGCAATACATGCGCTCGTTGCGTCAGCGGCGACCGTGTGCTGATGCACTCCACTCCTTGACGACTTCGTCACGGCCATGACGGATCTGGACGCGGACGCGGCGATAGCCCTGGGTTGGCGCGGGGCGTGAAAAATGTGTCGGCGCAGGGGGACCGCGAAGCATGTCGATGGCGGCTCGGCTAGCGTTGGCCGGGTGCGGATCGAGCCAAGGATGCGTCTGGCTGGATTGTTGGGTGCCCTGGATAGCATTTCCCAGTTCAGTGCTCACCGCACCGCCGCGCCGGACGACTTGAGCGTCGACATTGACGGAGTTGGCCTGTTGGAATTGCCGGTCTCTGCGGCGCAGGTCAGGCGCCTCCGCAGTATCGCCCGCCCAGCGCGGTACGGGTTGGGCGAGAAGACTCTCGTCGACTCGCGTGTGCGTGACACGTGGGAGCTGCCCAAGAGCCGGGTGCGGATCGACCGGCGGCGCTGGAACAAGACGCTCGGGCCGGTTTTAGCTGAGCTACGCGCCGAGCTCGGCCTGCCCGACGGCTGCCGCCTGCGAGCTGAGCTGCACTCGGTCTTGATGTACGAACGGGGCCAATTCTTTGCGTCGCACAAGGACTCGGAGAAGGTTGACGCGATGGTCGGCACACTGGTTGTCACGCTGCCGTCGACAAGTCGCGGTGGGGCGTTGGTGGTTCAACATGGTGGTCGGCGGGAGGAGTACCGATCATCGAATCGGTTGCTCTCGTTCGTCGCGTTCTATGCGGACTGCGAGCACGAAGTGCGTCCCCTGACGAGCGGTCATCGGGTCGCGCTCACCTACAACCTGTCGCTCGAAGGCGATTCGTCGATCGGCGAGATCGATGCGCTCGCTGTCACTGATGTAAGCAGCTGCCTCCGAACGCATTTCGAGGTGCAGGACCGTTTGGTCTACCTGCTCGACCATGAGTACACGGAGCGTGGATTGAGCTTTGGACGGCTCAAAGGTGTCGATGCCGGACGGGTGGCCGTGCTGCGTGCCGCTGCGCGGGAGCGGGACGACGAGATCGTGCTCGCGCTCGCCGACGTGCATGAGACCTGGAGCTGCGACGAGCCGTATCAACGACATAGTTGGTATGACGAGGACGACGACGAGCCGGATACGGGCTCTTACGACCTTGGCGAGTTGTTGGACGGAGGCACCACCCTGGCCGCCTCGATCGATTCTTCAGGCGTGCCTGCGCAAGTCGGCGCGTCCGTCGTTCGGGACGACGAAATGTGTGCGACGACGCCGAGCGGGGAGTTGGAGCCATACGCGTCCGAGTACGAGGGCTACATGGGCAACTACGGGAACACGATGGACCGCTGGTATCGGCGGGGGGCCGTTGTGATGTGGCCACGTAGCCATGCTTTCTCGGTTCGCGCGCAGGGCTCGAGCCGTTGGGCCTTGGACGTGCTGTGCGGACTGTTGCGCGAGAAGGATCTCGCAGGCGCTCGGGAACGGGCTGGTTCGCTTGCGCCCTTCTGGGCCGACTTGGCGGGCAGGCAGCTGGAAAGTGACGAGCAGGTAGCAGGCGATCTGGCAGAACTTGGCATAGCCCTCGACGTCGCGTTCGAGCTTGACGATGCGCCACTGGCGACGATGCTGTTGAGGCCGTTCCGTCTCGACCAGGTCTCCACGCGGGAAGCGTCGGCACTGGCCGCCGCCGCCGACCGATACGGGGTGCACTGGTTTCGGCAACTTCTGGCCGAGTGGGACACCGCTCGCCGTCGGTGGGGCCACGACGGTCAGCGACGAGTGTGGAGCGCTGAACTGCCCGCGCTGTGTCGCGCTCTCACAGAACGCGGTGCCTTGAACGTGGCCAGGGATCTCCTGGAGGTGAGCGCCACGGGGTTTCTCGCCACCCTGGAGCGGGCAGGCTCACTGCCGCAACCATCCCGTCGTGCACACGCACTTGACGAGCTTGCAGGGCCGGCGGCCGGCCTGCTTGTCGGAGCGGTGATCGCGGAGGACACCGCGGTTGGTGCGAAGTTGTCCGTAGCCCTCAGCGCGAATGACGAGCAGCTTCGTTGCGCGATGACCACGCTGCGCCTCATCGCCGAGGTCGCACCCGAACAGCTGACCGTGGGCGCAATCGGGGACCTGGCGGAGATCACGCGAACGCGGTTGTCGGCCAGGCTCGCCCGACCGGCGCGAGATCCCGACGACTGGTCGATCTGCGCGCCAGACATCTGTACCTGCCAACTGTGCGGCAAGCTCCGCGCGTTTCTGGTCGATCCCGGATGCCAGCATTTGGATTGGCCCTTGGCAGAGCAAGGTCGGCGCCATGTTCACGGTTGGATCGACCTCAATGAACTACCGGTTCGCCATGAGACGCGAAGGTCTGGCCGGCCCTACACACTCGTGCTCGTCAAGACTTCGGCACTGTTCGAACGGGAACGTGGGGAGCGCGACGTCGACCTGGTCGATGTGCGGTGGCTCGAGACCATTCCGCTGGTTCGGCCGAAGCGAGACGACGAGCAAGGGGCTTGCTCAACGGCCAAGGCCTGACGACCTTCGAACTCGGTGCGCCGTATCCCGTGCAATAGTAGGATTGAGTCCTATCACTCTGGAGGTGGCTATGCGCACGACACGCCAACTAAGCATCACCCTCCCCAACGATATGGCTGATGGGCTGCGTGAACGAGTGCGGTCGGGGCAATATGCCAGCGAGAGCGAGGTGATCCGTGAAGGACTGCGGGCTTTGTTCGCTCGCGATCAAGCGGTTGAAGCCTGGCTACGGGACGAGGTGGCCGCCGCATACGACGCCGTCATTGCCGATCCTTCGAGGGGGGTCTCTGTGCAGGCGGTGCGAGCGCGCCTTGCCGGCGAGCAGGCCGGGGACGGGTGAGCCTCAGCGTCGTCTTCACGCCTGAGGCAGAGGACCAGCTTCTTGAGCTGTACCGCTACATCGCGGCGGCAGGATCGACGGAAGTAGCGGCGCGCTACGCGGAATCTATCGTGGCGTTCTGCGAGGATCTGGGTGTATTCCACGCATCGTGGCAAGGCGCGTGATGACATCAGGTCAGGTCTTCGCACGGTCGGCTTAAGCGTCGAGCCGTAATTGCCTTCGCTGTGTTGGGCCAGACGGTGGTGATTGTCGGCGTCTTTTATGGCGGGCGCGACTACGAGGCGGTTCTTGGTGCCGACGCACACGAGTGAGTTCGATTTGGCACCAACGGCTTTCGCTGTTCGATCGCCTCCGTAGATCCGGAATGTCTCATCTGCATTTTGGTCACTCGACACCGACATCATCGGTGCATTGATCGACCACTAGACCCTGCAGATGTGACCTGGCGACGCTGTTCGGCGTCATCGACGGGCAGCTTCCTGAGGCGGTGGCGACTTCGCCGTACCGACCGTAAGCTCGCAGGTTCGTTCGGCGATCGACGCAGTACGCCTCGTTGCCGAAGACGTGTGCTCATCGCGGCTCGAACGTCAGATCCGGCCCGGCCGTCGTCGCAATGAAGTTCCTGGCGGCGAAATGCCGCGGCGACGGTTGTGTGCGAGACACCGTAGTGAGCACCAAGCCATGCCAGAGATTTGCCCGCTGTGTAGAGAGTTGCTGCCTCATCCACCTGTACGTCGCTCAAGCCTTGGCGGCGGATGGCGACGCTTTGTTCGCGAAGCACGTTGCCGACGCGGGTCTTGGAGATTCCGTAGCGAGTGCTGAGCTGCTGAGTGGTTTCACCAGCTTCGTACCTGTGCCACGATGTCGGCTACATTTTCGGTGGTCAGGAAACGTTTCGACCTGGGGGTTGAGGCATCTTGGGCCAACAGGGGTGGCCGCGGCTGTGACTCGGCGATCCGTTTGCGCAGATCAGCCCATTGTTTACTGAGGTGACCGAGGTTCGAGGTTCTTCCTATTAGCTCCACTTTCCGGACACCTGGTGCCCTTACTCGAACCCACCAGCCTCATTCGCACCAGTTTGGCGGGCGCGCCGTGCGGATGGGCCGCCTTGTCGGGGTCTCCTTCTATCGTGCACCGTATGCAGGGACTGACCTATCCGGCGATCTCGATCGACAACCTCACCGCGCGGTTGGGTCGCGAGACGTCCTGCCGGGGCGCCGATTATGCGCGGAGTGGGCGAGTCCTCCGCTGCCTGTGGAACCCGAGGCCCGGCAGTTTGGTCGGATCGGTTCGCGGCAACCGCGGACGTACGTACACCACCGTCGTGAACCTCGTCCGTGACCCTGCCGACAGGTGGACTCTGCGGAGCGGTCGGTGCAGCTGCCCGATGCAGGTGGATTGCAAGCACGTCGCGGCCCTGGTGGTTGCGGCGGCCCGCGACACGCCTGCGCCTCCGCCGCCCGCCGTCTGGCGGCAGTCACTGGATGCGCTCTTGCCCTTGGTCCCGGCCGGGGCAGCAGGGGCCGGACGGACTCCCATCCCGTTGGGCGTCGAGCTGAACTTGATCGCGGGCGTCCACGCGCCGGCTTTGGAGGCCCGTGTCGTGCGCCCGGGCAAGCGGGCCGGCTGGGTCGCAAGCGACGTGAACTGGTCAGGCTTGTCCACATTGGTGCACTACGGCTATCGCCGCGAGCACGTCGAGAGACTGCGAATCCTCTTCGCGCTCTTCCAGTCTTCGACCTCGGGTGGCTACCAGCCTTATTCCTACGGCGTGGTGAAGACGATCGACCTCGCCAGACTGACCAGTGCGCAGCTCTGGCCGCTATTGGCCGAAGCCCAGCAGGTCGGAGTGCAGTTCGTAAAAGCCGGCACCGATCAGGCTGTTCACCTGGGCGCCGCAGCGAGCATCAGCTTGGATGTCACCGCCGACGCTTCCGGCGCCCTCAGCGTGAGGCCGGTGCTCGATGTCGGGGGGAAACCCGAAGTTGCGGTGGCGTTTCTGGGATCACCGGCCCACGGTGTGGCATATCTCGACGACGGACTGCGATTGTCGTCGCTGGAGACCCCGGCTCCGACCGCGCTGACGCAGCTCGCCATACGCAACGAACCACTCGAGGTTCCCGCGGAATCGGCCGAGCAGTTCGCCTTCGACTATTACCCGCGGCTGCGCGCGGTGGCCGCAGTGACATCGTCGGATGGTTCCTTCACCCCGCCCGAGATCACCGGCCCGGAACTGGTGCTGCACGCCGAGTATCACGCGGCACACCAACTTGCATTGACCTGGTTCTGGTCATACCAGTTGGGCGACAGAGACTTCCGCATCCCGATCGACACGTACGACAGCATCGGTGTACGCGACATTGATGCCGAACGTGAATTGTTGTCCGATATCGATGCGCCCCTGGAGCAGTTCGGCCTGCGCAACGATACGGGCACCCTGACCGCGACGATTTTCGGCGGCGTCGACACCATGCGGTTCGCGACCGAATTGCAGCCGCGGCTGGCCGATATCGAGGGCGTCATCGTCGAAATCACCGGCGAGCCCGCCGATTACCGAGAGGCCGGAGACTCGCTGCAGATCGGCGTCAGCACTGCCTCGATCACCGGAGAGACCGACTGGTTCGACCTTCGCATCACCATCAGCGTGGAGGGAAAGAAGATTCCGCTGGCGCGCTTGCTCTCCGCGCTCACCGCGGGCCATGACTACCTGCTGCTCGACGATGGCGCGTACATCGCGCTCGACAAGCCCGAGCTGGTGAAGTTACGCGCGTTGGTGGAGGAAGCCCGCGCCCTGAACGACGGCGACGGCTCGCCGCGGATCAGCCGCTTCCAGGTCGGGCTGTTCGAGGACTTGGCAGCACTGGCCGCAGTGGTACGACAGGCCAAGGACTGGCAGCGCCAGGTGGCGGGCCTGCGCGTGCTGCAGACCCTCGACCCGATTGCCGTGCCACCCACGCTGCACGCCGACCTTCGCCCGTACCAGCACGACGGGTTCGCCTGGCTGGCAACGCTGTACGATCATGGCCTGGGCGGGATCCTGGCCGACGACATGGGCCTGGGCAAGACCGTGCAGACGCTGGCGCTGATCTGCCATGCGCGTCAACGCGATTCAAGGTCGCCGTTCCTGGTGGTGGCCCCGGCCAGTGTGGTGTCGAACTGGGGTGCCGAGGCGGCGCGGTTTGCGCCAGAGCTGAAGGTTGTGATGCTCGCCGATACCCTGCGCCGCTCCGGCGCGAAGCTGGACCAGCTGGTCTGTGATGCCGACGTCATCGTTACCTCGTACACGCTGTTCCGGCTCGACTTTGACGCGTACGCGGCGCAGACGTGGTCCGGACTGATCCTCGATGAGGCGCAGTACGTCAAGAACCGCCAGGCCAAGACCCATCAGTGTGCGCGCAAGCTTGAGGCGCCGTTCAAACTCGCCATCACCGGCACGCCGATGGAGAACAACCTGATGGAGCTGTGGTCGTTGCTGGCGATCACCGCGCCCGGGTTGTTCCCCAGCCCGACCAGGTTCACCGACTACTTCGCCAAGCCGATCGAGAAGTCCGGTGACGCCGAACTGCTCCAGTTGTTCCGGCGCCGCATCAAGCCACTGGTCAAGCGCCGGACCAAGGATCTGGTCGCTCCGGAGCTGCCCGCCAAGCAGGATCAGATCCTTCACCTCGAGCTTGCTTCGCGCCACCGCAAGCTCTACGACACCCGGTTACAAAGGGAACGTCAGAAGGTGCTCGGCCTGCTCGACGACGTCCAGCGCAACCGCTTCACCATCCTCAAGTCGCTGACCGTGCTGCGGCAGTTGGCGCTCCACCCAGGTCTCGTCGACTCCACGCACGCCGGCTTGCCCAGCGCGAAGGTCGACGTACTCACCGAGCATCTGCACGAGGTCGCTGCCGGTGGTCACCGGGCACTGGTGTTTAGTCAGTTCACTCGATTCCTCGGCCAGATCCGCGATCGTCTCGAGGCCGAGGGCATCGACTATTGCTATCTCGATGGCCGAACCCGCAACCGCGCGAAGGTGATCCAGCGGTTCAAGGACGGTGACGCCCCAGTCTTCCTGATCAGCCTCAAGGCAGGCGGGTCTGGGCTGAACCTCACCGAGGCCGACTACTGTTTCCTACTTGACCCGTGGTGGAACCCGGCAGTCGAGGCGCAGGCCATCGACCGCACCCACCGGATCGGGCAGACCCGCACGGTCATGGCGTACCGGCTGATCGCCCGCGACACCATCGAGGACAAGGTGCTGGCGCTCAACGCGCGCAAGGCGAAACTATTCGCCAGCGTCATCGACGACGGAAACGCGTTCAGTTCCGCCCTCACCATCGACGACATCCGCGAGCTGATCTCGTAGTTGGCAGCTCATCGCCTATAGACGCAGACGTTCGACGGGTTGGCCGGTGATCGAGGCGATTAGGTCGAAGTCCTTGTCCAGAGCCAAGATTGTGAGGCTGGCAATCTCGGCGGCTGCGGCTACCAGCAGGTCTGGAATTGCGGGTGCACGATGTTGACCACGGTCGGCGAGCAGCATCTGTACTTCGACAGCGCGGTCCTCGACGGCCGGGGTGAGGTACTCCACCGGCATCATCGTCAGCGGTGGTGCCGCTGACTCGGTCCGGGATTGCTCCCCGGTGCGAAACGAGTACCCGATCTCCAGCCGAGTGACGGTGCTGATCCGAACGAGTCCGCGTTCGATGCGGTCCACCCATGCTCCGGCATCCTGGGACACCGGCAGCCGTGTGTAGGCCGACTTGTCGATCAGCCACACCGTCACCGCCATGCATCGTCCATGACGCCGGGGTCATCGAGATCGACGGCCGCCGACGCCGCGCGGCGCAGATCATCGATAGAGACGCGAGGCGTATTTGCGACCGCGACGACACCTTCTACTTCGAATCGTTGCCGCAAATACTCCTGGCGAGACATACCTCGAGCAGTCGCATCGGCATCGATGCGAGCGACAGCCGCCTCGGATAACCCTCGGATGAGCACATCTCCCATAGCTTCAACGACCTCCTGATATCTATGATATCAAAAGCCACGGGAGGCTGTGCCGCTCAGGATGTGATCAGGACGTAATGCAGAACTAGCCCGTTCTCAGCGTGCCCCACCGCCGCCGGACCCGTCTTGGATGGACCACACACCGCCGGTGACCAGCGAGCCGCGCTGCTACGCAGACCTGAACGGCCTACTACCACCGGGCGCGCGTCGCCCGGCTCGGTGAGGTAAGCAAACATAGGCTCAGGTCGTCCATCCAGGCCGCGGTCGTACCAGGACGCCTTGCCGCCGAAGCGAAGTGGCGACGGTCGTGTGGGAGACGTCGTAGCGAACGCCAAGCCACGCCAGTGAGTGGCAAGCGGCATACAGCGTGACGGCTTCACCCACCTGCTCATCGTTGAGGCCCTGGCGACGAATGGAGATGCCTTCCTCGCGGAGGACGCTGGCGACGCGAGTCTTGGAGATGCCGGCATCTGGATCGCCAAAGCGCCCAGGCGGCCGGTGACGCGATCGGGTCGGCGCTGATGTTCAGAAATTACTGTCTTACACATTGCCCGTCGCCCCGAAGTGTCACACACTTTGGCATGCGGGTCGAATGCCAGCCCACTGCCTGGCAGCACGGCATCAACGGCGATGAGATCCGCACCATCATCACCTTCCCCTGCTCCGCTACGCCATCACCACCATCTTCCCGACGGCCGAAACCTTCATGTTCATTGGCCGCGTGGACCAACAACCATGGATCGAGGTCGCAGCCGAAGACGTCGACGGCGAAGTATGGGCCGTCTTCCATGCGATGCGTCCGACCACACGCACCGCAAGAGAGGTCCTCGTCGTCTCGCAGGGAACGATCGATCTCCGCAGCGAATGCTCGACACAGCGCCCATTCATCGGGCCCCAACACGACAAGGAGGACTGACATGGCCAAGAGGAGCGTAGAGGACTACGCCGAGATGAGCCGCGCCGTCGAGGCCGGCGATTACACCGTGCCCGGAACCATGGACACCGGTGCGACCCTGCGGATGGGCCGACCCCCCGGCGGAGGACGCAAAGGCGGCTCCAGTCCCGTACGGACGATCCGGCTGTCCGCTGACATGGACGCTCGGCTGCAGTCGTTCGCCGAAGCGCATCACTCGACGCCAAGCGATGTGATGCGGCGAGCACTCGATGATTACCTGCAACGTTCAGAAGGATGAGTCCGTCCGAGCGTTTCGCAATCGTCGGGCGGCAGCGCCCGCCCAACGCACTGTGCAAGGCGACCCATGTCTACTGGGGATGCCGAGCATGGGGGGTACCACCAACCGTCACCGACGGTATTCACGCTCCCCGTTGTGTATACAGACGACGGCCAAACCGGCCGTGCTTCGACAACCCCGAAGGCGATGGCGGGTCTGCTGGACGGGCATCGATACACATCGACCCGATCGCGGCCTCGATCTGCGCCTCCGTCATCGCCCAACGTCCTGCGCGTTTCATCCCGGCGAAGGTCCGGTCGCGCAGCTTGGATCGCAGGTACGACTCGGAGAAACCCAGGATGCGCGCCGCCTCGGCGAGGTCGTAGATGATGGGAATCATTGCGGCCGCCCCTGGCGTCGGCGGTGCGCATCTTGGGCGGCCGCGGGCGCATCGGTTCCAGCTTGGGGGTTGGTGGGAAGCCCGTCCCGGACGCCGTCGGAGTTTGGCCCGTCGCCAAAGCGCGACGCCTCCCAGGCGGTGACGTCGCTGAGCCGATGTCGAGCATGTCTGCCGAGGCGCGCCTAACGCGGACCCGTACCTTTGGATGCCCACTGCGCGAGCGTCCGGACGGGTAGTCCGTATCGGTCGGCGAGATCTTGGCGGCTGAGCCACCTTTCGTCGGCGTTGTCCTCCATGACTTTTGGGTCCTTCCCGCCTGCCCTATCGCGGCACGACATCAACGTAGGCCGCCTCGGATACCACTTTGTGCAAGATTCAGAGCCGGGTTGACCTCGGCGCGATCAATCGCCGGCCTCCGCCATCACGCATCCCGGCCACCCGAATCCCGCACTCGTTGCTTGCCAACGCCCCTTGTATTCACTCAAAACCCATTCCATAGTTTCTCGACATCAACCAAAACCATTGCTGTTCAATTTCATTGAACAATCGACACCCCCAACAGGCTGTCTTGAGCTGGATCCGAGGCCTTGATGGCGTACGGGTCCGACTCATCGCATGGTGAGGCTCTGCAGATCGCGGGTTGCGGTTTGTTCGCTGACCGGATCATCGCTTTGGATGCCAGGACTCATCCCGATGACGTCGCTGGTCTCGTGCTGGTCGATCCCGCTTCGCAGTACTTGCAGACGGCGCTGGACGCTGCTGCCCCGTTACCGTCCGTTCCCGTCTCGATCCTCACCTCGGACAAGCCATTTGACTACCTCGGCATCGGCAATGCCGACTGCTACTGGACGCAATGGCTCACTGCCGGCACGCTCAAGTCGGCCGAATTGCACGCCACTCACATCACGAAGACCAACAGCGGCAACTTCATCGAAAACGAAAATGCCACCCTCGTCGTCCAGCAGCTCTGTTCCATGGTCGGCCCCGACGGGGGCTGCCCGGGCGGTTAGTCACTTTCCGAACCCGACGATGCGCAATGCTCGTGCCATCGACGCCGCCAGCTGGCTCAAATCCCGACGACCAGAGTTCCTGGCAGAAACTGGTTTTCGCTGCGCTTTGATCTCGACGGGCGGCACCAGTGTCAGCGATTGCCGCAGTGCTGATCACAATCGCGATTCGGAATCTCGCCTCAAATCAATGAGGACCTACCCGCGTCGTCGAGCGCGCGGAAGCGACGAGTTGTTTGCGAAACTGAGCGGAAGCTTCAACGAGTGCGATTAGTGTGAGCGCACTGAGATCGATGACGCTGTCCGCGGACTGATGTGGTTGGGGGTGCGGTTGGAGGCCGAACCGGACGCCGATCGGTCTGCCGTGCTGAAGGGGCATCGACGCGACCGCGCCGTGCTCGCAGTGGTGTTCTTGCTGCTGTTTGCCTTTTCCTACAGCGAGGATTTCGTCTTCGCCGTGCTCGATGGCACCGGTCGTGAACATGTCGTGGCATGGCTTGTTGGGCTGGTCGGCTTCGACGTGGTCGTGCTGAGCGTGGTGGGCATGCTGAAGCGCGCCATTGCCAGCGCCGACGGCGAAGCGCCGAGACTGTGGCGATGGTGGTGGACTTCGTTCGCGGCCGTCGTCGCGCTCGACGTGTTCTTGGTATTGCTGCCGGAAGATCATTCGCTGTGGATCGACTTGGCGTCGTCAGTGTCTTTCGCCACCCTCATGGGGATTCTGATGATGGTGTCGCTGAACTCCGATCCGATCACGTTGTTCAGCAGGGTCCGACGATCCACGGCTCCGACCGATTGGGCGCGAGTCCGGGCGGTGGTTCCGCTCGTATTTGGTACCTTTGCCTGCTATGTCGCCGCCACCGCGTTCGACGACTTCTTCGACCTCGACACGGTGCGGGCCCTCGATCCGGGCATGAAAGCCGAAGTCGCCGCGATGCCGGTGGGCGAGCGGCTCGGGGCGTTGGCGACGCTGTGTGACGGCGCCGTCAGTCCGGCATTCTTCCAGCAGGTCGTCGGCGTCATCCCGCTTCTGCTGCTCACCCTCGGCGTGGAGTTCAACTTCTTCCGGCGTGCCCTGGCCGAACCCGCCCAGCGGGCCGCCGCCGCGGCGACGGTTACCGTGATGTCGCTTGGCCTGGTGCTGGCGCTGTCCACGCTGCCGTGGGCTGGCACGGGCTGCGGCGAGGTACTCGGCTACTGGCATGAGTACGTGACCTTCGTCATCGCCGTCCAGGGCGTAGCCACGGGACTGGCAACGCTCATGTGGCTCCTGATGGCCAGCAGTCCCGACCGGCGCATTGAAGCGGGAGCCAATTTTGCCTGAAGGCCTAGCGCCCCCTCGCGGAGACCGCGCGGTTTTCGGGGTCGTCTTCCTCATGTTGTTTGTGTTCTCGTTCAGCGAGCAATTCGTCTCGGCACTGTTCCCTACCTTCGGCCACGGTGGACACACGTCATGGCGGATCGCCGTGATCGTCGTCGATGCGGTAGTTCTGGGGTTCGTCGGGCTGATGAAACGCGCTGTCACCCGGGCCGATGGAGATGCGTCGCGGCTATGGGGTTGGTGGTGGACGGGCGTCGCCATTCTCATCGCCGTCGACGTACTGCGGCTCATGCCCGCGGAGTCCATTCGTCTAGACCTGCTGACCGCGACGGTCTATGCCGCCGCAACGGGTTTCACGATGGCGGCGGCACTGAACGCGGATCCGCTCACACTGCTCAGGAGCGCGCGTCGGATGGCGTTGCCCACAGATTGGGTGCGGGTGCGTGCGATCGTGCCGCTGGTGTTGGGTGCCTGGGTCTGCTACCTCGCGGCGAGCGCATTCGTCGATTTCTTCGACGTCGACACCCTGAGGGCACTCGACCCGGCGACCGCCGCCGAGGTGGCTAGCATGCCGGAATCGGAACAATTGGCGGTACTTGCGCAACTGTGCGAGGGCGCGATCAGCCCGGTGTTCTTCCAGCAAGTGGTCGGGGTATTGCCGGTGCTGTTGCTGACCCTCGGTATCGAGTTCAACTACTTCCGCCGAACGTTGGCCGACGCCGGTCAGCGCGCAGCGACGGCGGCGACCGTGGCGGTGATCTCCGTTGGCCTGATCGGGGCGCTCTCGACGCTGCCTTGGGATGGCCGAGGATGCGGAGACGTGCTGTCGGGCTGGCATGAGTACATGGCGTTCCTTCTCGCCGTGCAGGGCATTTTCACCGGACTAGCGACTCTGGTGTGGCTCTTGGTCGCCAGCACGCCTGACGCTGCACCATGAGGTACTCGGTGGCATCAGGGAATTCATCTCATTCCGTCGATCGACCACAGATCTGACGACAACCACGACGACGTTTGGACACCCGCCAATGTCATCACCGCGTCGGATGTCCTCGGTGGACTGCCGCGTTGGTGTCGATCTCGGCTCCTGCTACAACACCGTCAGTGGTGTCGACGTTTTGAATTACCCTGCTGTGACGGCTCTTCGAGGCATCCAGGCGTAGGTCTGTTCGAGCCGGTTGGCTTTCTCTCGGTAGTACTGCAGAAAGCGGCCGGGCGTTGAGCCAGCCCGACGTTTGGGCCACTGGGCGCAGCACAGGCTACGTGAGATGACGGACTCACACTCCCGATGAGATCGACTGCAGTCCCATCAGAGGTCAACCCCCGATCCTCTTCTCGTCGGACATCGCCGGAGTCGTGTCAGGATCACAGGCATGGCCCCGAACGTCGCGCCCCTGCCCGCAGGTGTCGATCCGGTGGAGTTGGTGCGTCGCTACGAGCCGGTGATCCGCTTTACCGAGGGTGAGCTGTTCTTCCCGATGGCCGTGGAGGCCTACGTCGAGCAGGCCGCACTGTGGGGGCGAACCGCCGGGCAGGGCGACCGTCAACGCCACGTCGACCACGGTTATCTCAACCTCGACCTGCTCACCGGCCACGCCCGCACCAACGTCGGCGCCACTCTGGAACTGCGCTATGTTCCGGCCGCGCTGAACACGCGCGAGCTACGCCAATGGCGGCGCGATCCCGCCCGCGCACGCTTCCGGAGCACGTCGCGGTTCGCCGCGGTCGGACTGCTGGGCAGGATCATCGACTCCCTGTTTCGCCTCTCGCTGATCCTTCGAGGCTCCGTCCCGGGAGGATTGACTGCAGCACTTCACCGCCGCTACAGCGGTTCTGCGGCTGCAACGAGTTTCCCGTACTACGCGCACATCAGCTCACACGGTGGCTACGTCGTGTTGCAGTACTGGTTCTTCTACGCGATGAATGACTGGCGGTCGACCTTCGACGGGGTCAACGACCATGAGGCCGATTGGGAGCAGGTCACCGTGTTCCTGGTTCCGATCGAGATTGCGGGACCAGCGGACCGGCCCGACGGGTCCGATATTCTGCGCGTGGGCTGGGTCGCGTTCTCCTCGCATGACGAAACCGGCGACGATCTGCGGCGGCGCTGCGACGACCCGGACATCACCTGGGTTGATCGCACGCACCCGGTCGTGTACTCCGGCGCCGGATCCCATTCAGGCGCGTACCGGCCGGGCGAATACCTGGTGCGCGTCGAACCGCCGGCGCTGCACCGGTTTTTCGCAGCCGTCAACAGGGCCCGTGGTGTGCTTTTCCCGTGGACACGGAATCGCCCGGCGCCAGGTGTCGGCATTCCGTACATCGATTACAAGCGCGGCGACGGTGTCCAGATCGGGCCGGGGACGCCTCGGCCGTGGACGCCGGTGCTGATCGACGCCGAAACGCCGTGGGTCCGGGATTTCAGCGGCCTGTGGGGGCTGGACACCGACGATCCGTTCGGCGGTGAACGGGCACCCGCCGGACCACGCTACGAGCGCAACGGGACGATACGTCCGTCCTGGGCCGACCCCGTGGGCTGGGCCGGCCTGGAGAAGGTACCCGCCACCGCAGCCGAGTACTACCGAGCGGTGGACGCCCGGCTGAGGACATTACAGCAGCAGCGTGCGGCGCTCACTGCCGAACTTGCCGCCCAGGAAGCCGTGATGCAGCAACTGAGCATCGCCGCGACGGCGTTGACCCCGATGGTCGCCGCGGACCGTCGTGGGTCACTCGGCGTGGTCAGAGAGCTGCGTAAACAAGAAGTCACGTCGTCGGAGCTTCGCGCTGCGCGCCGGGCCGTCGTCATCGAAGAGGAGCATCTCAGGCGCGCACGGCACGAGCCGCCGCCGGTGACGGCGGTACACGCTCACCTGCGACGCCGGGCGCTGCCGAACGTCGACACCGACCGACCGCCGGGCCTGCTACTGCGCTTCTGGACCGAAATTTCACTGTCCGCGCTCTTGGCGCTGCTGGGTGGCGCATTGGTGTTCGGCAACACCTCGTTGATCCGGGTCGGCGTTTCCGCGGTGCTGTTCGTCACGACGGTGGAAGCGGTTCTGCGCCGTCGGGTGGTCGCCTTCGTGCTCGGTCTGGGTGTGCTGGCGGCCGTCGCTGGCATCGTGTTCCTGCTCGTCACGAGCTTGCGAGTTGCCATCGGTGGGCTTCTGCTGGTCGCAGCGCTGGCATTGGTCGTCGCCAACTTGCGGGCCTATCTGTTTCGGCGTTGAACCATCATCCCCAGCACGATCCCGTTTGAGCATTCGGCTCATCGATCCGCAGAAACGACGCGGCTCCTTTCCGCATCAAGCCGCTGCGACACGTCTTTCCTTCGGGCCAGCACCTTCTGGGTAGCTGGGACGGACCCGGTCAGGACCAGCCAAGGATCGGCGCCTGACATCGACCCGTGCACGTCCGCCGACGGGCAGTTTCAGCTGTCCATTGACAGAGGGATTTTGATTGTGGGCCGAGGCGATCTGTCATCGTCCAGGGCGAAAGCCAAGACGACTACCGTCATGAGGACGCCAAGTAGAACCAAACGCAAGATCATGTCGTTGTCCATGGATCGCCCACCTCTTGTCACGGTTCGTGTACCGAGCATCACTAGGGTCGAGGCTGTTTTCGCAACGTTTATCAGGAGCCCAATTGGGCATCGTCGACGGCTCCACCAGGTAGCGGACCTGGTAGTCGGCGCGCAACGGTGCTGTTGGCAAATCATGCTGAGCGCACGGTGATCCAGCCATTGGGTGAGGCGATGATGAGTCCGATGAACCGGTGAGGTAGCACTCGCGGCGACATGGCCGACCGTGTCGCACGGATCGTCATGGGCCGCATCCGAAGGTGGGTTTGTCGATCAAGGCGCTATCGCGCTGGCTACATCCCGCGGGCGGCTTCGTCAGGCGTGGCGGAGCCGAGCGCAACGAGGATTGCGCGAACTTCGCCGCGTTGCGATTGGTTCACCCGTGCCAGCAAGCGATCCTCGGCCTGGCCGACCGCCGTTAGTTCGCGCCGGACAAGGGCTCTGCCCGGGCTGGTGAGTTTCGCGGGCAGTGCCCGACCGGATGTCACGCTCGCCGGCCTCGTCACCCAGCCAGCGAGTGGGCGCAAGGCTTCTATCCCGACGACGCGCAAGCCGCTGCCCCGACGACGGACCACCTGATCCCCGTCGGTCCGTAACGGCGCTACCGTCGGGAGGCGTTCGCGGACAGGATCGGATCACCGAAACCGTGCCTCGCATCACCCGTCATCCGGCGCGATCCGGAGCGGACTTTCTCGAATGCCACCACCCATCGCAGGGACGAACTGCGACTACGTCGAGGAGGCGGCACGGAGAAGCTTCGGGACGTCGGGGTCGTGCGACGGCAGTAGCAGCCCGGCGTGCTGCAACCTGGCCTGTAGTGCGCGCACGCTCCGCATGTCGGTGTGGATGCCCGCGGTGGGCGCGGACGGGTTCATTCCTTCAGCGGTGAAGGCGATGTCCCCGGTGAACCAGATATCAGTCTGGTCGGTCCGCAGTCGCACACTGACCGAACCCGGTGTGTGCCCCGGAGTGCAGACCGCCTGGATCGTTCCGTCTACGGTGAGGGACTTTGCGGTGAGGGACTTTGCGGTGAGGGACATTGCGGTGAGGGACATTGTGCGCCCGAGCTCGTCGGGCACACCTTCATCATCGACGTAACGGATGCGCGTTGTGGAATCGCGCCAGCGCCAGTGCAGCGCTCCGATTCGGCCCGCCGCGGCATCCTCGGCTCGGGTGGTCCAGATGTCGACGCCCGCGAATGCGGGCACCGTGCCGGTGTGGTCGACGTGCTGATGGGTCAAGACCATCGCCCGGACCTGCCGTGCGTCGAGTCCCGCGTCGATGAGCCGGTCGGGCAACGTCTCGCCCTCGCGGACGTCGAGCTTGATGAAGGATTGGATCACTGCGCGCGTCCGCGGATCGGTGCGCCATGACTGCGGGTCGTTGTAGGACGGCGATGCGCCTGCGTCGATGACGTAAACGCCGTCGGGGTGGTCGATGGCGTAGGTCCAGATCGGCATCGGCGCCGCGAAGCGACGATCCGCGAGGATGGCCAGGAACCGCAGCAGCGATGGGCTGCGCTCGGGTAGGCACCCGCAGGCGTGGCACCGCTTGACGGTGACGGTGCCGCCGTGCAGTGCGTGCACCGTGACGGGTCGACCATCGATGGTGAAGGTCGCTGCCACTGAGGTTTCGGTCATGGTAGTTCCCTCGGTCGGCTCTGTTGAACGGTGTTCATCTTGACAGCGTAGTTGAACACTGTCAACCATGTGCTGGTGATACGAAGCGTCGGGCAACACCACGGGGACCTGCGTCAGGCCTTGATTGCCGCTGCCCTCGAACTGGTCGCCGAATCCAGCCCCGACGAGGTGACACTGCGTGCAGTCGCCCGCCGTGCGGGGGTCTCGGCCGCAGCGCCATATCACCACTTTTCCGACAAGGACGCGCTACTCGCCGCCGTCGCGCGCGACGGCTTCGACGCGTTGGCGCACACTCAGCTCATGGTCCTCGATGGTGCCGGGTCCGCACCGGATCAGCTCGAGCGATTGGTGACGGAGTACGTCCTATTCGCGACGCGGCACCGCACGCATTACGACGTGATGTTCCGGAGTCTGCCGACCGACGTCGGCGGCGTCGAGGGTGACGCCTTGAGGGAGGCCGCGCAGGTGACCTTCACCCGTCTCGTCGACGCGGTCCGCGCTGCCAACCCTGGGCTCATCGTCGACGAAGCGACTCAGCGCGCGCTGTTGGCGTGGGCGTTCGCCCACGGCGCGGTCGACATCTCCCGGTGGGGTGCCGCGCTGCGGCCCGGCCTGGATGCCGAGGCGCTGGCCGCCGAGGTAGGCCGCGAGGTCAGGCGCTCGGCACTACGACGCCGTTGAGGACGAAGGGCACCGGATCACTCGGCGTCGCCTCGACACGACCGGTCGTCTTTCATCGGCCGCGCCCGACGGACTCGAGAAAGCGGGATCCCTTGCCAATGAACACCGTGTCATCCCTCCTCGGAAGTCCGTTTCAAAGAATGCACTGCAGAGATCGGCGCAACCGACCAACATTTCGTGCGAGACCGGCCCGGGAACCATGGGATCGGGTATCGGGCAAATCTCCGGGTTTCGGGATATACCCTCAGCCGACGTCCGATGGATGAAGAAGTCGCTGTCATAGACCTAGGGATACCGCTGGTACGGTGTAATCAATAAATGGCATCGCAAGGGAGTTCGTCGTGGCTGAACGCATTATCCGTCAACTGATCGATGATATCGACGGTGCCGAAATTCCCGATGGGGATGGTGAGCGGGTCGAGTTCTCGCTTCGGGGGTCTTCCTATCAGATCGATCTTTCAGCGGCCAACGTCGCCAAGCTCGAAAAGGCGCTCAAGCCCTACGTGGATGCGGCGATGAAGGTCAGGAGTGCCCGCGCTAGCCGAACCAAGGTGAGCAGCAACGGTAAGGCCTCGAAGGAACAACTGACCGCCGTTCGCGAATGGGCACGCGCAAACGGTCACGCAGTATCAGACCGCGGGCGTATCAAGGCCGAGGTCTTCGATGCGTTCGAAGCGGCACACTAAGCAGTCCGCAGTTCCCCGTTTTTGCTGAGTTCGCGCATTTCTCACCACATTGGGAAAACACAGTGTGAGCGATCTTGATGAAATCGACATACCGGCGGAATGCGGGTTAGCGAGCTGACCCGCGGCGAGATCCTCGTGATCACGTAAAGAAAACGGACTGCACGACGTCGACGATTAGATTAGCGACGCGTCAATCAACTCACCCGACCAGCCAGCGGCAGACGACGGGGAGGCGATCGAAGAACTCCCGGTAGCGCTTCAACGCCAGTCGAAGATCTTCCGTCGACACGTCCTCGCCGCGCGCCCACTTCTCCTGCAGCCGCGGGCGCGCATGTGAAGCCGTCGGTGGGCTGCTGCACCACGTCTGACACCAACCCGTCGGCGCTCTGCACGCACTTGCGGGGATCGTCGACGAAACCTGCTTGGACGTCATTCCACCGAGCTCGCAAACCCAAAAGGTCCTCGGAGACGAATAGTGAATCCTCCGTTGACCGAATCTTTACTTCAGCCCCCACTTCCTCGATTGGCTCCGTGATCCAGCGACGATCACCGACACCGCGGCGATCACGACGATCGCTGCGATGAGAATCCATCCCCAAATGGGCATCTTCCAGACCTCCTCGTCCTTGGCGAGGAGCACCCGGGCCCTTGCTCCGAAAACGTCAATTGCGAAATTCGACGCGAGTCAGGCGGCCTTGGTGCTCGGTTCGGGTGGCGCGTTCTCGGCAGCGCCGAACAACGCCACTGCGATCGCACCCGAGACCGCACCGACGAACGCCACCGCCACCAACCAGCCCAATCCGGGTGCCGACGTGTCGCCGAGCAGCACCACGCCGACGATTCCAGGCACCACCGTCTCGCCTGCGACCAGTGCGGCGGATGCGCCGGTGACCGAACCGATCTGCAGCGCGACGGTGAAGAGGTAGAAGCCGCCCACTCCGGCAATTGCGACCGCCCATGCGGCCGGGTCGGCCATCAGAACGGCTGGCTTGAGTGGGTCGATTCCATCGACCACCCGCACTGCCACCGCCATGGCCCCGAACAGGATGCCCGCGACCAGTCCGGCGGCGACGGCGCCGCGGGCACCGAGGACACGGATCAGGCCGAGGCCGACGAGAAGCATCGCGACGGAGAACACCAGCACGCCCCGGTGCACCACGGGCGGAGAGGTGTCCTCGCCGACGTGACCGGCGGTGAACCCCAGCACGCCCAGAGATACGACGACCACCGCGATCGCCACCCAGTCACGCAGGCGCAGGCGCATTCCCAGCACGAGAACGCCGAGCACGGCCGTCACGACGAGGTTGGCGCTCATGATCGTCTGCGACAGAAAGAGTGGAATCAGCCGAGCCGAGACGACGCTGCCCACGAAACCCACGACGTCGAGAGCCATCCCGGCAATGAACGCTGGGGTTAACGCGGCGCGGACCGTTGCCCCCAGGGATGGGGCGCCCGTCGGAGTGAAGGATGTACCCGGGCGACGGGCTGCGTCCGCGGCAGCCGAAGCCCGCGCGCCGTACGCCTGTAGGACCGATGCGGTGCCGTAGCCGAAACAGGCGAGTAGAGCCGCCGCGATACCGATCAGCACCGCCCGGTCACGTCCCAACGGTCGCGCGCCGCGTATGCGGGCTTGGAGATCATCGCCGCCAGTATCGCCCGTAGCTCGCCCGGTCGGGTAGGCATTTCACGCCGAGAATCGCCAACAGGTCCCGGTGATCGGTGATGGTGAAGTTGGGCTCGCAGTCCTGGTACACCTTGGTTCCCTGATCGGAGTCGAACATCACGGGTCATGAATGCGTGCTGAATTTCGCCCGCCACCCGCCCGACGTCGAACATCCTGTCGTCGCGCTTCGTCCGTTCCAAGTCGATGGCGGCGACGTCCAGGCCGTGTCCGAACAGGATGTTGGCGGGAGTGGCGTCGCCGTGCAACCAGACCTGCCGGTCCTGCCACATGGCCGGACGGTCGTGCCAGAGCGCCTGTAACCACAGCAACTCGACGACGTCCCAAGCTCCGATCCGTTCGTTTCTCCTGAGCCGGTCGACGAGTTGGCCGAAGTAGTGGCAGTCGGCGTCGAAGTCCACGGTTCGGCCATTCGCGGTCCGATTGTGCAGGTCGGATCACGTGGTGCGGTGACCCGACGAGGTCGAACCCTCTCAACCGCTGCAGGCTCTCGTACTCCTGGTGCGCGGTCCGCGCGGCATTGTCCTGGTCCCACCCGTATCGCCGACCGTAGAACTTGCAGATGATCTTCGCGGAGCTGTGCTTCTCCTCGTAGGCGTACACCTCGTTGCTGCCGTCCAGACGGAATGCGCGGAAGGCCGGTTCGTGTTCGCGTACGGCGAGTTGGTCGCGCACGATGCCACTGAGGAATTCGTGCAGCCGGTCGTCGCGGCGGACGCAACCGACGTACGTTCCGAAGACCATGCCTCCCAAGATTGGCCTGAGGGCCACCAACTGTTCACAAGGTAGACGTCGTGGGTTTCATCGGCGTGATGTGTCAGGGAAGTTCGTCGTGCCGCGCCTGCGAAAGCCTGCCTACGGATTCGAGCCCGCGGATCGCACGCTCGTAGTAGTGGTGGTAGTGATGGATACCGGGACTATGGCCGCTCGTGCGAGGAGACCCCATGTATGACCTGACGATCACCGGTGGGACCGTCGTCGACGGCACCGGCGACGAGCGGTACCGCGCGGACATCGGTGTCAAGGATGGGCGCATCGTCGAAGTCCGTCGTCGGGACGGTGACGACGCCGGACTGAACGGTGACTCCGAGCGGACCATCGATGCGACGGGACGGATCGTCACACCGGGCTTCGTGGACATCCACACTCACTACGACGGCCAGGTCAGCTGGGACGAAACGTTGGAGCCGTCCAGCCTGCACGGTGTCACCACGGTGGTGAGCGGCAACTGCGGCGTGGGCTTCGCCCCGGTGCGTCCGGGCCGCGAGCAGTGGCTGATCGAGCTGATGGAAGGCGTCGAAGACATCCCGGGCAGTGCGCTGGCCGAAGGCATGACCTGGGGCTGGGAGAGCTTCCCCGAGTATCTCGACACGATCGAGAAGAGGGATCTGGCCGTCGATTTCGGAGTGCAGATCGCTCATGGCGCGGTGCGCGGCTACGCGATGGGCGAGCGCGGCGCCCGCAATGAACTGGCGACTGACGACGACATCGCGGCGATGGCACGGATCGTTCGGGAGGCCGTGGAGGCGGGGGCGTTGGGATTCTCCACGTCGCGCACGGAAGGCCACCGGGCCCTCGACGGCGAAGTTGTCCCCGGCACCTACGCGGCGGCGGACGAGCTGTTCGGTCTCGGTCGGGCGATGGCGGCAGGTGGTCAGGCGGTCTTCGAGGTGGCGCCGGACGGTACGGCGGGTGAACACCCGGACGCGCTTCTCGGCGAGGTCGACTGGATGATCCGGCTGGCCGCCGAGATCGACCGTCCGGTCTCCTTCGCCATGGTGCAGACGCAGGGCAAGCCGGATCTCTGGCGCAAGCAGTTGGATCTCGCGGGCGCGGCCGTGGACGACGGGATCAGGGTGCATCCGCAGTTCGCGGCGCGACCGTTCGGCATGTTGTTCGGGTTCCCCGGCTATCACGCCTTCGACCACCGGCCCACGTTCCGCAAGCTCAAGGCCGAACTGGGCCGCGAAGAACTCGCCGAGCGTCTGGCCGAGCCAGCCGTGCGTGCGGCAATCCTGTCCGAGGCGGATCTCCCCGTGCAGGCGGTGCCGATGTTCGACGGCCTCTTCGCGATGATCCAACACAGCATCGACAGCCTGTATGCGATCGGTGACCCGCCCGACTACGAGCCCACTCCCGAGAAGACGGTGGGGGCGATTGCCCGTAGTCGTGGCGAGGACCCGCTGGCGACGATGTACGACCTGATGCTGGAATCGGAAGGGACAGCGTTGTTGATGTTGCCGTTCTTCAACTATGCCGAGGGCAACCACGACGCTATCTACGACATGATCTCGCACCGGGCGGCGGTGTCGGGTCTGTCCGACGGCGGCGCGCACTGCGGACTGATCTGCGATGCGTCGTACCCGACCTACCTGCTGACCCACTGGGCTCGCGACCGCAGTCGCGGGCCGCGATTCTCCCTGGAGTACATGGTGCGCAAGCAGACCCTAGACACCGCGACCCTGTTCGGTCTCGGTGATCGCGGGGTGATCGCCATGGGCAAGAAGGCCGACGTCAACGTGATCGACATGGATGCGCTGCAACTCGAGGTGCCCAGGATGGCGTACGACCTGCCTGCCGGCGGGCGCCGTCTGATCCAGGGAGCCAGGGGATACGACGCCACCGTGGTCGGCGGGGTCGTGACCCGACGTCACGGCGTCGACACCGGTGCCCGGCCCGGCCGGCTACTGCGCGGCGTCAGGTAGCCGCGCCGAGGCGAATACCGCTGTAGCGCTGCCGCTACCATCGCGCAGTGACGCAACTCGTTCTGTCCATCCTGCTTGGAGTCGCGGTTGCAGCCGTCATCACGGGAGGCTCGACTTCGACTCGAACGCGCTCGACGCGATCAGCCGAGGACGCACGGCCGGCTATTGGGGCTGGCGCCGTTTGCGATCAGGAAGACCTGGCGGACAGCCGAGATGTTCACCGAGTGCACCGGCGCGGTGCTCCGTCGGCCCGAGGAAGCTCACGTTGCCGCCGGTTTCGGTCATCCCGTACCCCTGATGGAAGCCGACGTCGAGTCGGGAGAGCGCTCGTCAGAGCAGGTCGGCGGGAACCGCGGCGGACCCGTAGGCGATGTCGCGCAGCGACGGCAGCTCGATGCCGGTGTCCTCCAGATGGGCGAGCAGGCCGTGCAGCATGGTCGGCGCCAGGGAACACGACGTCACGTAGTGCGCGTTCACCGCTGCGACGAACGCATCGGGTCGGAACGCCGCCACGGGCAGCACCGTGGCGTGCGCAGAGTGGTGGACCAGCATGTTGTAACCCGCGACGTGGCACATCGGAAAGGGCAGGAGGTACACGCCGCCCGTGCGCACCGATCGGCCGGCGACGGTGCCGCGCACCGCGGTGGTGATCGAGCGGTGGGTGTGCAGGACGGCCTTGGGCGTTCCGGTCGACCCGCTGGTGAACAACAGCCAGGCGCGCTCGTCGGGGTCGACCCGCCCGGCCAACTCGGCCGAATCATGTTCCACACGTTGCCATTGCGGCTCATCGAACGTCAGGACGTGCTGAAGCGTCGGGATCTGCCGACTGGCGTCGGGCAGCGCGGCGAGGTAGCGAGTGTCGCCGAGGAGGATTGTCGGTTCGGCCGATGCCAGCTGGGTGATCTGCGCACCGGGACTCAGTCGCTGATTGATCAACGCGAGGATGCGCCCGGAGCGGAGGAACGCCGTAATAGAGCCGGGCGTAGGACGCGCCGTTGTCCGCGATGACGGCGACCCGGTCCCCACGTCGGGTTCGCGCGTCGACCCAGGCTGCGACCGAATTGATCTTGCGATCGAACTCGGCGAAGGTGATGGCGTTGCCGTCGGGGGCGACGATCGCATTGCGGTCGGGCACCGCCGCAGCCGCCGAGGACACCAGCTCGTGGATCAGATCGATCGGCGCGGAAGTCTTTTCGTCGCAAGGATAGCTGCGCCGAAAGTCCTACTGCGGCCACGTCCGGACCGGGAACCCGTTGCGGTCGGCCAGAGATCGCGGTCGATTCAACGCGAATCGGCGGCCGCGGCCCGCTTCGGGGATCAGGACGCCGGCCCACACGCCCTCCGCGCCCGGCGTCCGACACGCCTGCGGGGTGCACAGCCAGCGGCGGGGGCAGGCACCGACAGAGGGCCTTGGCGCCGTCATCGTGGGTGGTCGTCCATCGGTCGACTGGCGGAGACTGAGCGTCCCGCTCCTGGGAAATGAGGGCGACGGTCAAGCTCGGAGGCCGACGAACCTCTTGCGGTAGGTGCTGGGCGTCTCACCGCAGAACTGGGTGAAGCAACGGGTGAAGGAGCTCAGGTTCTCGAAGCCGACCGTTGACGACGTCGCAAGTACGGACTGTCCAGGGGTTGCGAGCAATGCCATGGCAAGCATCATCCTGGCGTGCAGAAGGTAAGTGCACCAGGACAATCCGAGGGTACGGAGAACAGCCGCCGCAGCGTGCGCTCGGACACCGATACCGCACGGTTCACGTCGTCGGCGGTCACCGAGTCCAGGTGCTCCTTCGTGTACGCGAGCGCGGCGGCGACGTTGGGGTGCCCGGACGTCGGCCCGGTCTTTTCTCCGAGGCCGGCGTCAGCGGCATCGCGGGTACCACGCCCGAACTGGACTTGTGTCCAGGTTATCGGACGGGGTCGGATGGTGGCAATCCTTGGATGTACTCGGTTCGCAAACAGCAACTTTGCAGGCGCGAAGCCGAAGACCGCGGGTTGCTTGGAGGAGAGGCCACCCGCCACCTGTGGCCAAAACAGACATGTGTCCAGTCCGCTAGGCCGGCGTCCGCTCCGTCGTGAGGGGTGGACCCGGGCGCCGGGTCGCCAGTACCAAACCGCCGAGTATCAAGGCCAGGCCGGCCAGATTCCACGCCGTGAGTGGTTCATTCAGGACGATCACCCCCGCGGCGAGCGCTACCGCCGGGTTGACGTAGGTGAACACCAGCGCGCGCGCGGCGCCCACCTCCCGGATGAGTGCGAAGAACACGATGAACGCGACGGCGGTGCAGATCACGGCGAGCATCGCCAGCGCCACGAGGACGCGCGTCGATGGCGTCGCCGTCGGCCAGGTCGCGGCCGCGGGTCCGACGTAGACGACTGCCGCGACGCTGAGGCAGGCGGCGGTCATGGGCAGCGTGGGGACGGCCGCGAGGTAGCGGGCAGCGATCAGCGGGGCGATCGCGTAACACAGTGCTACCAGCAGGACTTCGGAGACCGGCCAGGCGCTGCCTCCCGTCATCTCGGGGCCTGCCAGTACCGCGACGCCGGCCAGTCCGACGGCAAGCCCGGCGACTCGCTGACGGCCCAACCGTCGTTCGCCACCGGTCAGCCGGTCCAGCACGGCGGCGAGGATGGGTGCGGCCGCGATGAGGAGTCCGGTCAGCGAACTCGAGATGTGCCGCTCGGCGTCCGACAGCAGCAGCCAGGCGGCGATGATCTCGAAGAACGCGAAGGCCAGTACCGGCTTCCAGCACGTGAGCACCGGAGCCCATGCGGCGCGGGACAGAACGAGCGGCAACAGCACGGCTGCGCCGATGGCCGTTCGCGCGAAAACCAGCACGGGCGCCGAGACGCCTTCCACTGCCACCTTGATCAGCAGGTACGGAATGCCCCAGATGACACTCATCGCCGCAAAGAGCAGCCACCCCCGGGGACTCACCCGCGAGTGAGCTCCGCATAGCGCGTCACGTGGTGGTCGGTCGATCCGAACTCGTACTTCACGGCGGTGAGCCGCTTGAAGTAGTGCCCGATCGCGAGCTCCTCGGTCATGCCCATTCCGCGGTGGAGTTGCACGGCGTTCTGGCCGATGAACCTGGCCGCCCTGCCGATCGTCGCCTTGGCCGCGGACACCGCGCGAGCCCGCGTCGCGGCGTCTGCCTCGAGGTTCAGCACCGCGAGGTAGACCGCCGCAATGGCCTGTTCGAGCTCCATGTGCATGTCGACCATGCGGTGCTGCAAGGCCTGGAAGCTGCCGATCGGCTGCCCGAACTGCCGACGTTGCTTGCAGTATTCGACGGTGTCGGCGAATACCCGCCGCATGCCGCCGACGGCCTCGGCGCACACGGCGGCGGCTCCTTCGTCGCGTGCCTGGGCGAGCGATGGCCAGGCCTCGCCCTCGCGGCCGAGCAACGCATCCGCCGGCAGGCGCACATCTTTTAGGACCAGATCCGCGGCGCGGCGATCGTCCACCGTGCGATAACCATGGATGTCGAGGCCCGATACGACCTCGTCGATGCCGAGTAGGAACAGTGACACACTGGTCTCCGAGCGCGCGGTGACGAGGAGATGCGTCGCGAGCGGTGCGCTGACGACCATCATCTTGGACCCCCCGAGCACCCAGCCTGATCCGTCGTGGTGTGCCGTGGTCGCCACGTCGAGCCAACGGTCGCCCGACTGCTCCTCGGCTGCGGCAAGGGCAACGATCGCCCGTCCCGCGGCGATGCGTTGGAGAACGTCGGCCGCCCTCTCGCCTCCGGCCCTGACGAGAAGGCCCGCGGCGACCACCGCGGTGTCCACATAGGTTTCGACGACCAGCGCGTGACCGAGCGCCTCCGCGATCACCATCACCTCAACGGGGCCTCCGCCGCTGCCGCCCACGTCTTCGGGCAACGCGGCGCCGAGAATTCCCAGTTCGTCCGCGAATGCCCGCCAGATGTCGGGCTGCCAGCCCGCTCCGGTCTTGGCGGCAGCGCGACTGCGTTGGAGTTGATAGCGCGTCGCAAGGAACTTGGTGATGCCGTTGCGCAGCATCTCTTGTTCGTCGGAGAGTCTGAAGTCCACCTACAGCCCCAGCGCTGCCTTGGCGAGGATGTTGCGTTGAATTTCGTTGCTGCCCGCGTAGATCGAGCCCGCCCGGTCGTTGAAGTAGCGCAGGGGAGCGACCGCCTGCCACGGTTCGCCGCTGACGTAGTCGTCGGGCGGCGGCTCGTACTCGGCGATCGGCCCGCCCGGTCGTGTCGCGTGAGGTTGATAGGCCCGGCCGCGCGGACCGGCCGCCTCCATGGCCAGCTCGGTGAGGGTCTGACTGAGCTCGGTCGTGAGGATCTTGAGCATCGATGACGCCGGACCGGGGTGGCCGCCGCCGGCGAGGGCGGCCAGCACCCGGTATTCGAGGATCTCCAACACGTCGGTGCGGATGCGGGCGTCGGCGAGCTTCCGTGCGAAGGCCGGGCAGTCGATGAGTCGATCTCGGTCGGGACCCGGCTGGGCCCTTGCGGCGGCGGTCACCTCCTCGGCCATCACCTGAAGGGCAGGTGCACTGGCGCCACCGCCTCGCTCGAACTCGAGCAGGTACTTGGCGACCGCCCATCCATCGTCGATGTCACCGATGACGTTGGTCTTCGGGATGCGCACCTCGTCGAAGAAGACCTGATTCTGAATCTCCTCGCCGGAGGTCATGACCAGTGGACGGATCTGGATGCCGGGCGAGGTGAGGTCAACGAGCACGAAGGTGATGCCCTGTTGTTTCTTGGCCGCACGCGAGGTCCGGACCAGCCCGAACATCCAGTTCGCCTCGCGGGCATGGGTCGTCCAGATCTTGCTCCCCGTGCACACCAGATCATCGCCATCGTCGACCGCGGCCATCGACAGTGACGCGAGGTCGGATCCGGCCTCGGGTTCGGAGTACCCCTGGCAGAAGAACACCTCACCGGTGAGGATGCGCGGGAGGAAGTGTTCTCTCTGAGGCGGCTTGCCGTACTTGACGATGGCGTGCGCAACCATGCGAATTCCCATGGGCGACAACGATGGAGCACCTGCAAGGGTGGACTCGCGACTGAAGACGTAGTGCTGGGTGAGGCTCCAGTCGCAACCACCGTGTTCGAGAGGCCACGCCGGAGCCGCCCAACCTCGTTCGTGCAGGAGGCGCTGCCACTCGAGGCTTGCTTCGTGGTCGCTGTAGACGCTGGTCATCAGGCGGCCGGACTGCCGCAGTTCCGGTGTCAATTTCTCTTCGAGGAACGCGCGTACCTCGTCGCGAAACGCGACGTCGGTCGGTGACCACAGAAGATCCACTATCGTCCCCCGTCGTTCGATGCCGGTACTGGAGACAGTAAACCCAGTTGCCCAACTGCAGTCGGCTACGGGTCGTCCGAGGGCCGTCTCGAGCGACTGCCGGTTTACTGCGGTGGCGGGACTTGGCGCAGCGCCTGGCGGGCGAGGAACTCCCGGTAGTAGTTCAGTGACTCTTCGGTGATGATCGCGGGCAGATACAGCTCCCACGTTCGCGCGCAGCGCGCGCGAAGGTCCGCCCCGACGGCCAACGCGCTCGAGAGCAATTCGGCTCCCAGCATCCCTGCTACGAGCGAGGCGCCGGTCGTCTGCGCGTCCAACGTGGGGCGGAGGTCGCCCTCGGCGGTGGCGGTTTTGACCCGCTCCGCCATTTCGTCGACCATGATCTGCAAAGCCTTCTTTGCTGCTGGGTTGAAACCGCCAAAGGTGCGAAGTAGCCGGGATCCCGCCCGCGCGACCCTGTCGCTGCTCAACACGTCGGTCACGACGAATGATCCGTGGATGATGTTCTCCATGGCGGGGCAACCTGATCGGTCCGCCGCGCGGAACGCGCCGAGCAGATTGTCCGATCCCTCTTCGATGATCGCGGTCGCTAGGGCTTCCTTGGAATCGAAGTGGTAATACAGTGCGCCCTTTGTCAGTTCGGCACGTTCGATGATGTTGCCCAGGCCGGCGGCGGGGTAACCGATCTCGTTGATCAGGTCGACTGCGGAGTCGATGATCTTCCTACGTGTCGCCTCGGATCGAGCCTGGCGCACCATTTCCTAGCACCTCCGTCGATCCGTCCAGGTGGCGGTCGTTGGACGGAATCATAGTTTGTTGGCGCCCGAGGGCGCGGCATTCCTGATCGCGAGTACCGACCGTCGTTCGACGAAGCCCTGCAGGTAGGGGAGTCGGTCCGGGTTTGCGAGGCCCGGTGGGGCTAGCAAGAGGACTGCCTCTAGATCACCGATGAACTGTTCAGCGTCGTTGAGATTACTCGTCTGCCGAACGCCGAGTTAGAGCGAGGTGAGCAGGCGCCCGACGGTGAGCGGCGACTGCCCCGGGGGGTGTCGTACGTCGTCACACAACCGCACCTGTAGTCGGTCGAGTCCTCCTGTCTGGCTGACGGGGTTGCCACCTTTTTGGTCGCCGGCGTAGCCAATTTAGCTCCAGACCTTCGGTCACATCTGATGCTGCGTTTCATTCCAAAAGTATGTAACGTAGGGCTGTGGCGACTTCGGGTCTGAAGCTGGCGCTGGGCGAGCAGGGTGCTGACGGCTGCCTCGTCCGAGATCGCGCCGGTCGGGCCCGCTATCTTTCGGGCCGCAGACAGGCTCTGCCATGCGCCACGACCAGCAAACGTTTCGAGCGATTCCTGCGGGCTACAGCAACGTCAATCCGCGGGACCCGTGACGACATTCGCAAGCACTCAACAGTTCGTCAAAGTGTGTCTCGGCTTGCGAGACTATGGGGACCACGGCACACGCGACGTCACGACGGATCGCATCTCCTGCCGAACCCTGGCAACCCAGCACTCATCCGACAAGCTATCGCGGAGTAACTAACGCCCATGTGGGATACAGAAGTCGACATTGCGGTCATCGGCGCGGGCATCGGCGGACTGGCCACCGCCATTGCAACCGTGGATGCAGGTGGCGAGGTGTTGGTGGCCGACGCCGGTTCCGCATTCCATGGGGAGGTGCCTTCGGGGACACTGCGCGAGCGCGTCGAGGCCAAGCGGAGCTGGTGGCTGTGCGACACGCTCGACGTCGAGACCAACGAATACCTGGCCGCGGTCTCCGACGGACTCCTGGATTCGGCGGATGTCGTTCGAGATGCGGTCGTTCCCCGCCGCACCGTGCGCAATCTCTCGCGGGACGAGGCCTCCGGGCGTCCGGTCGAGACGTTCGTGGGATCACGGTTGACCGCGTGGGCTGCGCAGTGCATCGCCTCGCCATACGGATCGCTGTACTCCAGCATGCGGGATTGGCGAACGACCACGATGAAGTCGGAGGACGGCGGTTCGATCGAGGTGGCCTCGGTCGGCGCAATGGAATGGGCCGACGGCTTCGGTGAGAGTGCGCTGCGCAGGTGGATGACGGCGCAAGCATTGGAGCGCGACATCGAGGTCGAGGCCGCCAGCACGCTGGATCGAGTCGTATTCGAAGAAGGCGTCATCGTCGGTGTCGTGCTGACGACCCCGGACGGTCCCTACGCAGTGCGGGCCAGGTGTGGCGTCACCCTCGCGGCCCGTGATCAGGTTCTGGACGTTGACGAGCATGTCGAGTTGGCCACGGGTGAACGGCTGCAGGTCTGCCTCGTCGGTCGAACTGCCAGCCGCTTCAGCCGCGTCGAGTTGTTGACCACCGAGCCTGCGGCGCCTTCTCGGCCGACGTGCACCGGTTCACGGCGCCAACTGCGCGAGGGCTTGCACGAACCGCGGCAGCCGTCCCTAGATGGATGGCGATGTGGAAAAGTGCACGGGTACCCCACCTTTGGCCAGTAGCGACGCCATGTCTTCGCCGCTCAGCGGCCGCGAAAGCAGGAACCCCTGCGCCCGGTGACAGCCGTGATGTAGGAGCATCATCGCGGCCTCCTGGGTTTCGACGCCCTCGGCCACCAGTTCCAGCTCGAATGCCTCGGCAAGAGCAATGACCGCCCGCACGATCGCCAGATCGTCCGGATTCGAGCCGAGGTCCGTGACGAAACTCCGGTCGATCTTCAGGACGTCGACCGGTAGCGACTTCAGGTGCGACAGCACACTGAAGCCGGTCCCGAAATCATCGATGGCGACCTTGACGCCGACCTCCCGCAGGCCCGCCAGTGTGACGCTGGTGGTCTCCAAGTCCTGAACGACGACGGTCTCGGTGATCTCCAGGCAGAGGGAGCCACGATCAAGGGCGAATTCACGCATGACCGCCGCCACCGACGTTACGAATCCGTCCGTCACCAGTTGGACCGGCGATACGTTCACCCGCAGTACGATTCCGCGGGCGACCCCGAGTGCGCGCCACCTCGCGAACTCCTGGCATGCCGTACGCAACACCCAGCGGCCAAGGTCCCCGGCCAGGTTGATGGATTCGGCGACGGCGATGAACACCTCGGGTGACACCAGTCCGCGGGTGGGGTGGTTCCACCGCACCAGCGCCTCGGTCGCAAGCACCTCGCCGGTGCGCATGTCGATCTCGGGGAGGTACTGCAGGAACAACGCGCCGTTCTCGATGACGTCCTGAAGGTGCAGTTCGATGTCGTTGCGGTAGTCGGTCCTCAGCGACATCTCGGCGGAGAACACGGCGGTCTGATTTCCACCGGCCGCCTTGGCGGTGAGCACCGCCTGATCGGCCCGACGAAGCAGGTCCGACGTGGTGTCCCGGCCGGGAGTGCCGAGCGCAACCCCGATGCTGACGGTCCTGGTCAGCATCTCGCCTTCGATCGGGACGCGTTCGCGGAGCAGCATCAGCAGCCGGTTCGCGAGCTGTTCGGCCGCTGCCGTCGACATCGGTGCGGCGGGTATCACGACGAATTCGTCGCCTCCGAGCCGCGCGATGTGGCTAGCATCCCCCGTTTCCCGTTGGAGTCGCTCGGCGAGCACCCGGATGAACCAGTCCCCGACATTGTGACCGAGATAGTCGTTGATGGTCTTCAGGCGATCGAGGTCCAGATACAGCGCAAACACGGGACCGGGACGGCCGGTGCCAAGTCGGGCGTCGAGATGGTCGATCAGCGCGCGCCGATTCTGCAGGCCTGTGAGATCGTCGTGTTCAGCGAGGTAGCGCAGGCGCTCCTCTGCCTGCACTCGGGCCTGCACCTGGGCGAACAACGACGCAATGGCCTCAAGCGCGTTGAGCTCGGCGGGCTTCCACTCCCTGTCGCCGAACTTCACGAATCCGAGAACACCCGTCGTTAGATCGCCCGACACCAGCGGCGCAGCCGCCATCGACGTCTCGGGAATGCTGCGCCCCTCCTCGATCCGCTTCTGATAGTCCTCGTTGTCGGGGCGGAACACCATCGGCTTCTTGGAGGTCTCTGCAAATGCGAAAACGGGATCGGCGCCCTCGAAGAAGACTCTCTTCAGCGGATCGGGATCGGGGATGTCCGAACGCGGTGGCCACTCCGTGACCAGGATCGACGCCCGGATGGTGTGGTCGTTGTAGCGCAGAAAACTGACGTCGACGTCGAAGTACTTCACGAGGACCGCGAGGACCTCCTGGAACACGATGACGGAGGTCGCCCCGTTCGCCGCCATGAGCCGGACGGCGACCGTGGTCACCAGTCGGTCCAGGCTCAGGGGCGCAGTTTCTTCGGGCACTGAATTAGGGTAACGGTGACAGGCCGATACTGACGGCGCGTCGACGGCTCCGAACCGTGGCGGGTGCCGCGACCGACAAGCGAAGCACCAGGATCAGTGATTCGTCCTGATTGTCACCGACTCCGGCTACCGTGCGGAACCGTGCTTGCAGATCCGCCAGGTCCTCGGCGTGCTTCGGCGAGACGTCTTGCAGCTCCTCGTCTTTCGTGGCGTAGAGGAAGGGTGGCGAGATCGGCTGGACCGCCAAGCCGAGTTCCTGGGCGGCGATCCACGTCGCCTCGACCGCCGCTCCACCGCGCGCGTAGTCGACGAGCTCGTGGCCCCGAACGCAGACGACCGCTACGGCCGAGCTCGCCGAGAGTCCCGCGGCGGTGTCGGCGCCGAGAATCGCACCGCCGTGCCAGACCGACAACTCCGCCATCACCTCGGGACGCCGCAGGATCTCCAGCGCCAGGTCGCCACCGGGGCCTAGTTCGAGGCTCCGAACGTCGATGCCCGAATCTGGGTCCTCATCCTTTGGCCATCTCAGCTCGGAGATCATCTCCTCGTGCAGCCGCGGAGTCAGATAGCGGATGCGGTCGGCCGCGGCGAAGACGTCGGCGATCTCGTCGACGTCGGCACGCGAGGTGAGCACCCGAAGGCGAGCACCTTCCCGGTGCGCGGTTGCGACCAACTCTTCGGTGACGCCTTCGGGTAACGCCGCACCCGTGCCTTGGTTGCGGTTGGTCTCGCGGCGCAGCATGGCGCCGTATCGGGCTGCCAGTGCGTCGTCGGTGCCTTCGCCCAGTCGTACCCGTGCTGTCAGCGGGGACGTCCCCGCAGACTCCGTGTACTCCACCTGGCCCACGGCGCCATGGGCCGCCGCGGCTACGCGGGCGTTGTACGCCGCGGCGCCGACCGCCACGGCGCTGCCGCGCAGCTCGACGTCGATCGTTGATGTGCGCTCGGGTGCCAACTGGATCGTGACGGTGTTGTGCGTCGCTGCGATGATCCACGGTTGGACGTTGCCACCCGATGGCGCGCGAGCAGCGGCGGCCATGACGGACCCGACGAGATCGACGGGTTGCTCGTTTTCCACGATTTCGCAGTGCTCCGCGGCCCCGGCGGTCCCGATTGGCGGTGACTCGATTCGGTCGAAGGCGCCACCGACGTCGAGACTAATCCGACCGGATGAAAGCGGTTCGCACAAGCCGATTCTGCGCACCGCCTCAGTAACGGCGCCTGCGCCCATTGTCACGTCACCGGCCAGCTGAGGCCAGGTCGCCAGGGTGTTTCCCACCTCGAGCAGCGATGCGGCCGCTCGCGCAGACAAACCACCGACCTCGATGAGCCTCATGACGTACGGGATCTTTTCGGGACCGCTCAATCCCGCCAGGTCGACGGTGTCGACGTCACCGAGCATGCCGTGGAAGATTGGCCGATCCGGTTCCAGGTCGAACCGCTCCACGTCGATCATGCCGCGGTCGCTGGTCGCCATGAGCACGGGCAGCCGACGGGCCCGCGACCGCTGTCGGACCAGTGCCTTGACGTCCAGCGAGTCGCATTCCTCGATCACGACGTCAAGACCGTCGAGAAATCCGTCGATGCCGTCCGACGTCAGTCCGGCGGTCATCGTCCGCACCTTCAGATAGGGCTCCAACTCGGCGATTCTGCGGGCTGCCACGGTAGTCTTGTTCAGCCCCAGATCGAACACGCCTGCTGGTACCCGGTTGAGATTGGACAGTTCGAGATCGTCGAAGTCGGCCAGTCGCAACTCTCCGCACAGGCCCTGCATGGCGAGGGTGTGTGCGATGACGTGGCCCGCGCTCAGCCCTATTACGCCGATGCACAAGCGCCCGAGACGGTCCTGTTCGTCAGTGGTGATGAGATTCCGGTTGCGGTCAAGCCGAAGTCGGCGGAACGACATCGGCCCGAGGATCTTCACGACCGTACGACGCCATGGGTAGTAAACGAAACGGGGTGACTCCCCGACGATCTCGGGTTCGATAACCTCCATCCGCTCTAGCGCGGCGCTCTGCGCGGCCAATGAGTCTACGAAGTCGATCACGGGGTCTGCCCGCAGCCGCGCCAGCAGTCGGGCATCGTCGCCGACGGTTGCGTCCAGCACCCGAGCGGATTCCGGCGCGGCGTCGTCGATTCCGATCACCGTGCGATTGCCCAGTCCGAAACCTGGGCGGACAGCTGCGCCGACGCCAAGGTCATTTCCTGAAGAATCTTCGAGACTTGATGCGGCTCGGCATGGTTGACGAACGTGCGCTGATCCCACCACATCATCTTGGTGCGGTATCGCTCGTCGGGATACGGGGTGGCGGCGATCGGTGCCACCACCCCTCCCGACGTACGCCAGCTGTCCAATATGTACGGGGCCGAGGTCGCCATACAGAACTGTATGCCCATTAGTGCCATGGCATGAAAACCACTGCGCGCCAACGCTCTGGACAACCGGCGCGCTGTCTCCCGATCGTCGGCTATCCAGGCGGCCTTCATTTCGAGGACGCCGAAAGGAATGCGGTCTTCGATCATCTTGCGCACGGCGGGAAGTCCCGGCTGTCCGGACCACTCGACCGTCGCGTGGGAGTCGTCGGCCGACATGAGAGGTCCCTTGGCGCGAAGGCCGCCGATCACCCGTCCCGAAGAGTCGAGAGTCACCCAGAACATCGCGGTGTCCGTACCGTCCGCGATGGCGGCGACGTCGATCGCCCTTTCGACGCCGTGGCGGCGGTAGCTTTGCTCGGCGCCACGGAGGTACTCCTGCCATAGCGTGCGATCCACGTCGGGCCGCGACACCACCATTGTGCAGTCGGCCTCGGCGTCCCACCAACTGATGTTCTCGGTGAGCCTGCGGTCGGCCCAGTATCCGAATTCAAGCGGTTGTGGGTGCATTGATTGCCTCGTTCGTGGGGCAGCCGGTGAGCGGTTGAGTCGCCGCTGGCCGCGGTCATTCCAGTGGGGGGTGATGAGTGTGACGAAGTAAGTATCAGTCCCACGGTGACTCAATCCCAGCTAGGATTCGAATGTTCTCTGAACTCTTATGATCTACCTCCTACCTGGCACGATCTTCGGCTAACCGGGGTCGAGTTACGGCAATATCGACTATCTGCATCTATGCAGGTTGTCGACATCCGCTTCGTGCGACGGCAGATAGCTGTCAAGTGTGAGGCAAATCACTGCGTATCACTGTCGTTGTTTGGCCTGACGAGCGAGTGCGAAACCGAAACCGACCGCATTTCGGTGGTCATGGCGCTTTGAGAGGAGCGAACGTGAAGGCTTACAGCGATCTGAACGAGTTTGCGGGGGCACTCGGCAGCCAACTCGGACCCACGGACTGGATGGAGATCAGCCAAGACCGTGTGAACCTCTTCGCCGAGGCCACCGATGACCATCAGTGGATCCACGTCGACCCCGAGCGGGCAGTCGGCGGACCGTTCGGTGCGACGATCGCGCATGGCTTGCTGACACTTTCGTTGCTGCCGCACTTCTCCCACCAGCTCTACCGGGTCGACAACGTCGCGCTGGCCGTCAACTACGGCTACAACAAGGTGCGGTTCATCACGCCGGTGAAGGTGGGTGCGAAGATTCGCGCTCGCGGCGAGATCACCGCGATCAGCCAACTCGAGGGGGCAGTACAGGCCACCACGACGATCACCGTCGAGATCGAGGACTCCGCCAAGCCGGCCGCCGTGGCCGAGTCGATCGTGCGCTACCTCGCCTGATCTTGGGCGCCTGATCTTGGGCGCCTGATCTTGACGCGTTGACCTCTACGGCTTCCGCTGGGCCGCCTTGACGAGTCCGCCACCGATGATGAGGCGCTGGATCTCACTGGTGCCCTCGTAGAGGCGTAGCAGCCGTACGTCCCGATAGATCCTCTCGACGGTGACGTCACGCATGTACCCGGCGCCGCCGTGGACCTGTACCGCGAGATCGGCGACCTTGCCGACCATCTCGGTGCAGAACAGCTTCGCGGTCGACGGCGCGATCCGGCGGTCTTCGTCGGTCAGCCACATTCTGGCGGCGTCGCGTACTAGCGCGCGACCCGCCATCACCCCGGTCTGCATATCGGCGATCATCGCCTGGACCAGCTGGAAACTGCCGATCGGCGTGCCGCCCTGAGTCGCCGTGGCGGCGTAGGACACCGACTCGTCGAGGGCGCGCTGGGCGGCGCCGACCGACAGTGCGGCGATGTGGATGCGCCCCCTCGCCAATGAGGTCATGGCGGCCCGGTACCCCACGTCCACGGAACCGCCGATGAGTGCATCGTCGCCGACCCGCACTTCCTCGAGGATGACGTCGGAGGTCCAGGCGCCTTCCTGGCCCATCTTGGCGTCCTTGGCGCCGACCTCCACGCCGCTGGCGTCGGCGGGCACCAGGAACACCGCGATGCCAGGACCGTCGGCATCAGCGGGACGGGTGCGGGCGAAGACGATGAAGAGGTTGGCCGTCGGCGCGTTGGTGATGTACTGCTTACGCCCGGTGATCACCCACGCCCCATCCTTTCCGCTACCGTCGCGAACGGCCTTGGTGCGCAAGCCTGCTGGATTCGATCCCGCGCCCGGCTCGGTCAGGGCGAACGACGCGACGACGTCGCCCGACGCGATCCCCTCCAGCCAGCGTGCCTTCTGCTCATCGGTGCCGAAGCCGACCAGAACCTGGCCGGCAATGCCGTTGTTGGTCCCGAACATCGACCGCAGGGCCAGCGTCGTGTAGCCGAACTCCAAGGCCAGCTCGACGTCCTGAGCGATGTTCAGGCCGAGCCCGCCCCATTCCTGCGGGATCGCGTAGCCGAAGAGCCCCATCTTCTTCGTCTGGTCGCGGATGTCGTCCGGCACCCCGTTCCCGTTCATGATCTCCAACTCGCGGGGCATCACCACCGAGCGGACGAAGTGGCGCGTCGCGTCGAGGATGTCCCGGAAATCCTGGTCGCTCACCTGGGTGCTGACGGCGTGATCTGCCATGGGCGGGTTTCTCCTGACGGGGAGGGGATGGTTTGATACAAGAAATATCATATTTTATGTTTGACACCCGAAGCCATGGAAGGACGGGCACCAGATGCCATTGCTCGAGGGACGGACCGCAGTGGTTACCGGCGGCGCGCAGGGAATCGGCTTTGCGATCGCCGAGTGCTTCGTCGCCGAGGGCGCCCGGGTGGTGCTCGGTGATCTCGACCTGGCCGCCACCGAAGCGGCAGTCGAGCAGTTGGGTGGACGCGAGGTGGCGACGGCGGTGCGCTGCGACGTGACGAACGCCGCAGAGGTCGAGGCGCTCATCGCGGCGGCGGTGGAGACGTTCGGGAGCCTCGACGTCATGGTGAACAACGCGGGCATCACGCGGGACGCCACCATGCGCAAGATGACCGAGGAGCAGTTCGATCAGGTCATCTCCGTGCACCTCAAGGGAACCTGGAATGGCACCCGCAAGGCGGCAGACGTCATGCGGAAGAACAAGAGCGGAGCGATCGTCAACATCTCATCGATCTCAGGCAAGGTGGGCCTCATCGGTCAGACCAACTACTCTGCCGCCAAGGCGGGCATCGTCGGCCTGACCAAGGCGGCGGCCAAGGAGGTCGCGCATCTCGGCGTACGGATCAACGCCATTCAGCCGGGTCTGATCCGCTCGGCGATGACAGAGGCCATGCCGCAACGGATCTGGGACGCCAAGTTGGCTGAGATACCGATGGCCCGCGCCGGTGAGCCCGCGGAGGTCGCCAAGGTCGCGCTCTTCCTCGCCTCGGACCTGTCGTCGTACATGACCGGCACGGTGCTCGAAGTGACTGGCGGCAGGCACATCTGATGACTACCGCGGTGATTTGCGAACCCGTCCGGACCCCGATCGGCCGCTACGGCGGTATGTTTACGTCCTTGACCGCCGTGGACCTGGGCGTCGCGGCGCTGCGCGGGCTGCTGGAGCGCTCGGGCGTCGCGCCCGACGCCGTTCAGGACGTCATCCTCGGTCACTGCTATCCGAGCATGGAGGCACCGGCGATCGGCCGCGTCGTCGCGCTCGACGCCGGCTTGCCGGTGACGGTGCCCGGCATGCAACTCGATCGCCGCTGCGGATCGGGCCTGCAGGCCGTCATCCAGGCGTGCATGCAGGTGGCCACAGGGCAGAACGGCCTCGTCGTCGCGGGCGGCGCGGAATCCATGAGCAACGTGGTGTTTCACTCGACCGACATGCGCTGGGGCGGATCACGCGGCGGGGTGAAGGTGCACGACGCGCTGAACCGCGGCCGGACCACCGCCGGCGGCCATGACTACCCGGTGCCCGGCGGCATGATCGAAACCGCCGAGAACCTGCGCAGGCAGTACGGAATTCCGCGCGAGGAGCAGGACGAGTTGGCCGTCACCTCGCATCGCCGCGCCGTGTCCGCACAGAAGGACGGCCTGCTGGCCGATCAGATCATCCCGGTCACCGTGACGATGCGGCAAGGTGCCGCCCGGAATGAAACGGTGATCGACACCGATGAGCATCCTTGTGCGGACACTTCAGTGGAGTCACTGAGCAAGCTCAAACCTTTACTCGGCAAGCAGGATCCGGAGTCCACCGTAACGGCGGGCAATGCGAGCGGCCAGAACGACGCGGCTTCCATGTGCATCGTGGCCACCGAGGAGAAGGCCGCCGAGCTGGGGCTGAGGCCCCTCCTGCGGCTGGTGTCCTGGGGCGTTGCGGGCGTGCCGCCGAACGTCATGGGCATCGGCCCGGTGCCGGCGACGGAGCTGGCATTGCGGAACGCCGGGCTCAAACTCGCTGATATCGACCTCATCGAACTGAATGAGGCGTTCGCCGCGCAGGCGCTGGCGGTGATGCGGGAGTGGAAGTTCACCTCGACGGATATGGATCGCACCAACGTCCAGGGCTCGGGCATCTCGCTCGGCCATCCCGTGGGGGCCACCGGAGGGCGGATGCTCGCCACACTCGCACGGGAACTGCACCGGCGTGACGCCCGGTACGGGCTGGAGACCATGTGTATCGGCGGGGGTCAAGGACTGGCCGCCGTCTTCGAAAGGGTTGGAGCATGACCAGACTCGCGCAGACGGCTGGGCTGACCGAGATTCAGGCTGAGATCGTCGCCACGGTACGGAAGTTCGTGGACAAGGAGGTCATTCCGCACGCCCAGGCGCTCGAACACGCCGACGAATACCCCCAGGCGATCGTCGACGCGATGTGTGAGATGGGTCTGTTCGGGCTAATGATCCCCGAGGAGTACGGGGGCCTGGGGGAGTCACTGCTCACCTACGCCCTGTGCGTCGAAGAGTTGGCGCGCGGCTGGATGAGCGTGTCAGGCGTCATCAACACGCACTTCATCGTCGCGTACATGATCCGCCAGCACGGCACCGATGAACAGATGCAGCGCTTCCTGCCGCGGATGGCGACCGGTGAGATTCGTGGCGCGTTCTCGATGTCCGAGCCAGAGCTTGGCTCCGACGTCGCCGCCATCCGCACGAAGGCCGTCCGCGACGCGAACGGCGGTTACACGATCAACGGCCAGAAGATGTGGCTGACCAATGGTGGCAGCTCCACTCTCGTTGCGGCGCTGGTGAAGACCGATGAGGGAGCGGACAAGCCGCACCGCAATCTCACCGCCTTCCTGATCGAGAAGCCGGCCGGCTTCGGTGAGGTGCTGCCGGGACTGGTCATTCCGGGGAAGCTCGACAAGTTGGGCTACAAGGGCATCGACACCACCGAGTTGGTCTTCGACGGCTATCACGCAGACGACTCCGACGTGCTTGGTGAACTACCCGGGCAGGGCTTCTTCCAGATGATGGACGGTGTCGAGGTCGGTCGCGTCAACGTGTCGGCGCGGGCGTGCGGGGTAGGCATTAGGGCCTTCGAGCTCGCCATCCGCTACGCGCAGCAGCGCAGCACGTTCGGCAAGCCGATCGTCGAACACCAGGCCATTGCGTTCCAGCTCGCGGAAATGGCGACCAAGGTCGAAGCCGCACATCTGATGATGGTCAACGCCGCGCGTCTGAAGGACTCTGGCGAGCGCAATGACGTCGCGGCCGGGATGGCGAAATACCTTGCCAGTGAGTACTGCTCGGAAGTCACCGAGCAGAGCTTCCGCATCCACGGCGGGTACGGCTACTCCAAGGAGTACGAGATCGAGCGGCTGATGCGCGATGCCCCCTTCCTGTTGATCGGCGAGGGCACCAGCGAGATCCAGAAAACGATCATCAGCAAAAGCCTGTTGCGTGAGTATCAGCTCTGATCCCGGGTTCGCAGCCCGACCGCAACTGTCCGACGACGTCGCCCGCTACGTCCGAAGGCAGATCTTCGACGGCACCTATCGTGCCGGGGAGTATCTGCGACTCGATCAGCTCGCGGTCGAACTCGGCATCAGCGTGACGCCCGTGCGCGAGGCCCTTCTCAACCTCTGTGCCGAGGGTCTGTTGGTGCAGCAGCCGCGGCGGGGCTTCATGGTGCTCGAGCTGACGGCCAGAGACCTGGCCGACGTCGCCATCGTGCAGGCCTTCATCGGCGGCGAGTTGGCGGCGCGTGCGGCGCAGAACATCACTAATGAGCAGCTCTCGGCGTTGCGGGCCATTCAGGTCGAGCTGGAGGAGGCCTATGGCGGCGGCGACCTGGACCGCACCGTGCGGCTGAATCACGAATTCCACCGACTGATCAACGTGGCAGCGGACTCGCCGAAGCTGACCCAGTTCATGTCCGGCATCACGCGATACGCGCCCGAGTCGGTCTTCCCGACACTGTCAGGGTGGCCCAAGCAGTCGACCAGAGACCATCGCCGTGTCATCGCCGCGTTCGAACGGCGCGACGCTGGACGGGCGCGGATGGCGATGGCCGAGCACTTCACCATCGGCGTGGCGCCGCTGACCGAGCATCTCGTCGAGCGCGGGGTCATCACCGAAGCCGCTGCTGCGCCGAATTCTGCGTCGGGGTCGTGATCGCACGCTGGCCGCAGCCAGGGGGCAGAAGTCGCGGTCGCGGGCCTACTGCCGAGAAGTGAGGTCGAGACCATGCCAACACCCGTCATCGTCGGGGCAGGCAGGACGGCCATCGGTCGATCCTTCAAGGGCACGCTGGTCAATACGCCCCCCGAGACGTTGGTCGCCACGGTGCTGCCCGAGGTGATCCGAAGGTCGGGGATCGATCCCGCCGATGTCGACGACATCATCTTTGCCGAATCCCACTACGGCGGAGGCGATCTGGCGCGGTACGCGGCCGATGTGATGGGTTTGCAGTACGTTCCCGGCCAGTCGGTCAACCGGCACTGCGCGGGAAGCCTGACGGCGATCGGCAACGCGTCGGCGCAGATCGGTTCCGGCATGGAGCGCTCTCTGATCGCGGGTGGCGTGCAGTCGTTGTCGATGATGCCTTTGATGAGCTGGCGCATCCCCGGCCCAGAGCTGAAGTTCGAGGAGCGGTGGACGCCGCCTACCCACGTCGAGACGCCGGAGGCGCCAGCCAAGGACATGTCGATCACCGTCGGCTGGAACACCGCGCAGGCCATGGGCATCACGCGCGAGGAGATGGACGCCTGGGCAGCCCGATCGCATCAGCGCGCCATCGCGGCAATGGACGCGGGCAAGTTCCTCGACGAAATCATTCCGTTGAAGGTCGAGCTGCCGGACGGCTCCGTCATCGAGTTCAGCGTCGATGAGCATCCGCGCCGCGGCACCACCGCGGAGACGCTGGCCGGGCTGAAGGTTCTACACCCGGAGATCGCGGGCTTCTCGATCACGGCAGGCAACAGCAGCGGCACCAACGACGCCTGCGCGGCCGTCGCCGTCGTCGACCAGGACTATGCAGCGGCCGAAGGACTTTCGGTGATGGCCACGGTAAAGGCGTGGGGTGCGGTTGGCGTTCCCCCTCGCGAAACCGGACTCGGCGCCGTCAAAGTCATCGGTAAGGTGCTCGACCGGGCTGGCCTCAAGCCGTCCGGCGTCGCGCTGTGGGAGATCAACGAGGCCTTCGCGTCGGTGCCGATCGCGGCCTGCAGGGAGTACGGCCTCGACGAGCAGCTGGTCAACTTCTCGGGCAGCGGCTGCAGCCTGGGGCACCCTATTGCAGCGTCAGGTGCGCGAATGGTCACCACGCTCATATACGAACTGCAACGTCGCGGTGGCGGTGTCGGTGTCGCCGCAATGTGCGCCGGTGGCGGCCAGGGCGGCGCGGTCGTCGTCGAGGTCTGAGCGCGCGGAGCGTCAGCGGCTGCCGGTCTTGCGGCGCCAATAGCGCTACCGTGACGGTTTCGGTTCCGTGACGCCGCAGCTGGTAGGGCTCCTTCCCGATGGCTCGTCACGACGAAGGGCCGATCCCGCATCGGTACTACCGACGCGCCTGTAGTAAATTCCGCTGGGTAGCGGATTGAGTGCAATCGAATGAGCAAGAGGGGCAACGTGGCCGACGACGTTCTGACAGAGCGCCAGGGGCGCACGCTCGTCATCACCATCAACCGGCCGGAGGCGCGCAACGCGTTCAACCTGGCCGTCGCGCAGGGTCTCGCAGACGCGATGGACGAGCTGGACGGCACCCCCGAGCTGTCGGTGGCCATCGTCACTGGCGCGGGCGGAAACTTTTGCGCCGGAATGGATCTGAAGGCATTCGTGGCTGGCGAGGTCCCGTCGATTCCGGGTCGCGGGATCGGCTTCACCGAACGGCCCCCGGCCAAACCGGTGATCGCGGCGGTCGAAGGCTATGCGCTTGCCGGTGGCACCGAGATCGTTCTGGCCACCGACCTGGTGGTGGCGTCCAAGCTCGCCAAGTTCGGTATCCCCGAGGTCAAGCGCGGACTGGTGGCCGGCGGCGGGGGATTGCTGCGGCTGCCGCACCGGATCCCCTACCAGAAGGCGCTTGAAGTGGCGCTGACCGGCGAGATGTTCACCGCCGAGCAGGCCGCCGGGTGGGGCTTCGTGAACATACTCACCGAACCGGGCGAGGCGTTGGCCGGAGCGCTGGCCCTAGCCGAGCGCATCTCGGCGAACGGACCGCTCGCCGTCGCGGTCACCAAGGAGGTCATCGTCAAGTCCGCAGGCTGGAGTGAGGACGACATGTGGCGCAAGCAGCAGGAACTCATCCGTCCGGTGTTCGCGTCGAAGGACGCCATCGAGGGCGCCACGGCCTTCGCGGAAAAGCGCGCACCCAACTGGACCGGGTCGTGACGCTTCGCCTCGGTCTCAGGGCTGGTGTGCGAGCAGCTTGACCATCAAGCCGTTGGCCTCGCTGAGTACGGTTCCGTCGGGGTCGGTCATGGTTGCGGTGATGAAGGCCTTGCGACCGTCGATGCGGTCGATGCGCCCACGGCTGATCAAAGGAGTGTCGATCGGCGTGGCGGCGCGATAGTCGATGTGTAGGTAGGCGGTGCGGCTGATGGGCCTGCCCGCAGACGAGACGATCATGCCGAAGTGCACATCGATCCAACTCCGGCGCGCGTCGACGGGTTTGCGCTCGGGAAAGCCGCGCGTCTCCGTCATGGGGCGAATCCCATCCGTGCCGAAGGCGGGGACGATCCATAATCCCCAATGATTCTGTCGCGAGCTGACTTCAACGCCTCATCGAGCCGGTAGCGGTCACCGAACACCATCCAGTAGTGAACGACTCCCAGTCCTGCGGTGCTGATGTCTATCGTGGCGGAATCGATGTCGGCGTCCGCCCGGATCGAGCCATCGGCGATACCGGTCCGCAGCCCGGCGTTACGGTGTCGGCCCCACCGGTGAGCCACTCCTGAAGCCGGCTCCGCATCGGCGAGGTCGACTTCACCGCCTCGAAGGCCAGCACGAACATGGCGCGCAGGAACTCACGATCCTCGGCGTAGAGGCTGATCACCCTGTCGAAGTATTGGACCGACTGGCGCAATCCGTTGAGATCGCCGTCCGGATCCATACCGGTTCGCGCTTCATAGGTGTCCAGAAGGGAGTGTCCAGGATCGCGTCCTTTCAGCTGTAGCGGGCGTGCACCATGGCCCTGCTGTAGCCGGCTCGCCGACCGATCTCGGCGGCAGTCGTTGCCTCCCAGCCTTTCTCGGTGATCAACAGAGCCGCCGCCTCGACCAGCCTGCGGGCCGAGGTCTCGACTCGCTGAGGCTGGGTGAGGCCGCGGGCGGGGAGGGCCCGCGCCGCCGAAGACCTGGTGAAGCACCTCGGACATGCCGAACGCCAGCGTCGGCGCACCACCCGTGCGCGACACGATCGTCTCCTCGCCCACACTCTGAGCCGCGGTGATCAGCGCCATGATCGCGACGAACGACTCCGTCAGCATGCCGCCGTAGCCGATCAGCCGCATCTGGCTTTCCTTCTCTAAGAGCTTCGGCGTGGTGCCCGAGGAGATCAGGGCGTGAAAGCCCGACAGGGCGCCGCACGCGATGGTGATGAACAGGAATGGGAACAGTGAGCCCGCGAAGACCGGACCGGTGCCGCTGGCCGCGAACGTCGAGATCGCGGGTGCCTCCACGATGGGGCGGGCGATCAGGATCCCGATGGCCAGCAGGATGATGGTGCCGACCTTCATGAACGTTGACAGGTAGTCACGCGGGGTGAGTACGCGCGGGGTGAGTAGCAGCCAGACCGGCAGCACCGAGGCGGCCAGGCCGTAGGCGATGCTGCACCACGACAGCGTCACCTTCGAGAGGGTGAACCAGTCTGCGCCCCATGCAGTTTCGGCCACCCAACCGCCGGAGACGACGGCGAGCAGTAGTAGCACGACACCGATCAGCGAGACCTCGGACACCCGGCCCGGTCGCAGGAACCGCAGGTAGAGACCCATGAAGAGGGCGATCGTTGGTCATCGAGATGGAGAACACGCCCCACGGGCTTCGGCGAGGGCGTTGACGACGACGAGGGCGAGCACCGCCAGCAGGATCACCATGATCACCAGCACGCCGACGATCGCGGCGATGCCACCGACCGTGCCCAGTTCGTCGCGCGCCATCTGGCCGAGCGAGCGGCCACGGCGCCGGACCGAGATGGACAGCACCAGGTAGTCCTGCACGCAGCCGGCGAACACCGCCCCGACGATGATCCAGATGGTGCCCGGCAGATGGCCCATCTGCATGGCGAGCACCGGACCGACCAAGGGTCCTGCGCTGGCGATCGCGGCGAAGTGATGGCCGAACAGCACGCGCCGGTCGGTGGGCATGTAGTCGGTGCCGTTCTCGAACACCTCGGCCGGGGTGGCATCGTCGTCGCGAGGTTTGACGATCTTCATCTCGATGAGGCGGGCGTAGAAGCGGTATCCGATGCACCACGTGCAGACCGCTGCGATCACGAACCAAACCGCACTGATTCTCTCCCCTCGGAAGAAGGCGATCACCGCCCAGCGACCGCCCCGAGAAGTGCGATGACGGCGAAGACGATCTTGTGCTTCGCGGTGATCGGCGACCGGTCGATGATCGACACCGGCGGCAGATCGGCTTGGTCGCGGACGTAGGCGATGTCGCCGTCGGTGTCTTCCAGACGTGCCGCGGCGGCGGGCGCCGGGGGTGAGGCCATGGGGCGATCCCTTCACCGAGGACAGTGCCTGTTGGCGGGAACGCCGCCATTCGTTCAGCTCTCGTACAGGGTGCGCACGGTATCGATGGTGTCGGCGTCGCCGGGCCCCTTGTCGTCGCGGTACCGCAGCACGCGGGCGAACCGCAGTGCCATTCCGCCCGGGTATCGGCTCGACGTCTGCACCCCGTCGAGGGCGATCTCGACCACCTGCTCGGGTCTCACTGGCACCACGTAGCCGTCGGTCGGTCCGGCCGCGAGTTCCAGGAAACGGCTGGTCTGCCAGGCCAGCATCTCGTCGGTCATGCCCTTGAACGTCTTGCCCAGCATGATGAATCCGCCTGTCGCCGGGTCGCGTGCGCCGAGGTGGATGTTGGACAGCTTGCCGGTGCGCCTGCCCGAGCCCCACTCCACCGCCAGCACGACGAGGTCGAGCGTGTGCACGGGTTTGACCTTGAGCCAGCCGGCTCCGCGACGACCCGCCTCGTACGGCGCCGTGGGCGACTTCGCCATCACTCCTTCATGCCCGGCCTGCAGTGTCGCGGCGAGGAAGGCCGCCGCGACCTCGCCGTCGGAGGTGCACGTGCGGTCGACCCGGTGCGCGGCGGGCACGATCTCGTCAAGGACGGCGAGGCGTTCCGGCGTCGGCAAGTCGAGCAGGTCGGCGCCGTCGAGATGCAACAGGTCGAAGAAGAATACCGACAGCGGCTGGGCGGAACGGGCCGCGTCGACGTGGGCGGTGCGGGTCCTCCCGCCCTTGCCGCCGCCGCGCCCGAACCGCGACGCGGTCACCTGAAACCGGTGGGGCCGGCCATCGGGTCGCAATGCAATGGCTTCGGCATCGGCGATGAAGCTGGAGACCGGAAGCGCGAGCGCGGCCTCGACCACCTCGGGTAGCCGTGCCGTGATGTCGTCGAGGCTGCGGGTGTAGATCGACACGGCGTCGCCGGCGCGGTGAATCTGAACCCTGGCGCCGTCGAGCTTGGCTTCGAAGACGACTGTCCCGCCGAGCTTTTCGAGGGCGTCCTCCACGCCGGTGGCCGTCTGGGCGAGCATGGGGCCCACCGGGCGGCCGACTCGGAGCGTGAACGCCGTGAGCGCGGCCCTGCCGTCCGTCAACGCCGCGGCGGCGACGGTCGGCAGCTCGCCGCCCAGCATCGCGGCCCGTCGGACCTCGGCGGCGGGAACGTCGGCGGCCGTGGCCACGGCGTCTGCCATCACGCCGACGAGGGCGCCCTGGCGCAGCTCACCGCTGAGCAGACGGCGGAGGAACGTCTGTTCGGCCTCCGTGGACGCGGCGAACAGCGCGGCCAGCAACTCGGACCGACGGACCTGCGAGCCCTTGCCACCGACGAGCCCGATTTCGGTGAACGTGGCGTGGACACCCGACACAGTGAGCGACGGCTCCGCGGAAGCGGGCGGCAGCGTGCGGAGAGCGGCCCAACCGACGCCGATCTGACGCTGGGGCAACTCGCCCGAAAGCCACGCGACCACGACGGCGACGACACCGGGGTCGGCCTCCGCGGCGGCCTCCGTCAGCAGGTCCGCGATGCGACTGATCTTGGCCGAGCGCGCCGAGACGGCACCGACCTCGGCGGACGTGGTGGCAACGGCGACGAGCAGCACGTGACCAGCCTGGCATGGAGGTCGGACATCGTGACATGGTCGTCCAAGCAACATCGCAGTGAATGGTCAGGAAGCGCAGCCACACTCGCGGCGTCGGTCCTGACCAGCCGTCGGGCCCCGGTCTGAGGGTGGTGGTCGGCGTCAGGCGACATCGAACGACACCGAGTGCCAGCCGGTCGCCCCGTCGGGTACGACGCCGGCCGTCTCGGAGGTCTGCACGGTGCCGGTGCCATCAGTCGCGCGCACGGCAATCACGTGTGCGCCAGAGTCATTGGCCTGCCACGGGAAGCTCCACAGCCGCCAGGTGTCGTTCGAGTAGCTCGCGCCGAGCTGCACCGGCTGCCAGGGCCCGTCGTCGATGCGCACCTCGACCGCCTTGATGCCCCGCTGTTGCGCCCAGGCCACGCCGCCGAAGGTGACCGGGCCACGGGGCACGACCTGGCCGCTGCGAGGGACCTCGATCTTCGACTGGGTCTTGATGGGCCCGCGCTCGGACCACCCGAGGCCGGTCCAGTACGCCTTGGCGCGATCGAAGCGGGTGAGCTCCAGGTCGACGATCCACTTGGTCGCCGAGACGTAGCCGTACAACCCGGGCACGACGAGGCGGGCTGGATAGCCGTGTTCGGTGGGCAGCGGTGCGTCGTTCATCCCGATCGCCAGCAGGGCGTCACGCTGGTCGGTGAGCGCCTCGACCGGCGTGCCCGCGGTGAACCCGTCGATCGAGGTCGACATCACCATGTCGGCATCGGACTGAATACCGGCCCCGGCCAACAGGTCTCGTACCCGGTAGCCCGTCCACTTGGCATTGGAGATGAGGTCGCCGCCGACCGGGTTGGAGACGCACGTCAGTGTCACGACCCGTTCGACGACCTCGAACCGTTGCAGATCGTCGAAGGTGAACGTGACTTCGCGATCGACCATGCCGTGGATCTTTAGGCGCCAGTTCGCACGGCTGAGCTGCGGCACGCTCAGCGCGGTGTCGATGCGGTAGAAGTCCGCGTTCGGAGTGATGAACGGCGGCAGGGCCACTCCGGGAGGCTGGACTGAAGGAGGCGGTGCGACGGGGGCGGTGGTGCCCGCGGTGGGCAGGGTGAAGGCGGTGCGGTCGCTGGCCACCGACGAGTTCAGCCGGTTGAGCACCGCGCCCGCAACCCCCGCGACGGCTCCCGCGCCGATGAAACCGAGCGTTACCAACGACAATCGTCGACCGCGGTCGGGCGAGTCGGTCGACGACCCGTCCGCCGGCGGTGCCGCCTTGACGAGGCGGCCGGAGACGAGCAACCGCAGCACCAGGACGCCGCACACCGTGCCGATCACCGTGGGCACCACATCCATGGGCGTTGCGCCTGCCCGGCTGAGCACGGCGGCACAGCCGAGCACACCGGCGACCACGATCGCGATGCTGCCGACGGGTCTGCGACGTGTCTCGAGCTGCGCGGTGAGCGCGGCGATCACCGCGATGACCACCAACACGAGGATGGACAGCGCCAGCTTGTCGGACGTGCCGAACAGTTGGATCGCCCATTCCTTGACCGGGCCCGGCGTCAAGTCGATGACGGCCGAGCCGATCGCGGTTCTGGAGTCGGCGTGCGGGCCGAAGGGCACCGCACTCAACTGAGCGACGCCGAGTGCCACCGCCGCGGCGGCGAGGCCCGTCAGCCCGCTGGGACGAAGGTCGCTGGGTACTTCCGGGCGCGTAGCCGTATCGGCCATGACGCCAAGATACCGACTTCGTCACCCAAAGGCCTCATCGGAAAGTGACGTCGGTTAGGTTGCTTTACAGTCTGGCCTCATTTTGGAAAGGGAACTACATGGAGATCTCGGGCAAGAAGGCGATCGTCGTGGGTGGTGCGTCGGGCTTCGGACGCGCCACTGCGGAGTCGCTGGCCGCAGGTGGCGCGGGCGTGGCGATCTTGGACCGGCCGCAGTCCGACGGCAAGGCCGTCGCCGCCGGGATCGGTGCGGCGTTCCACGAGGTCGACGTGACCGACTTCGCCGGCACCGAAGCCGTCTTGCAGCAGGCAATCGATGGACTCGGCGGACTGCACGTCATCGTGACCACGGCGGGCGGTGGCATCGGCGAGCGCACCATCAGCAAGAACGGCCCGCATCCCCTGGAATCGTTCCGGGCGAGCGTCGATCTCAACCTCGTCGGCACGTTCAACATCAGCCGGCTCGCGGCCTGGCAGATGAGTAAGCAGAAGCCCGTCGACCCCGAAGATGGGGGGGAGGCCGAGGAGCGCGGCGTCATCATCAACACGGCGTCGATCGCCGCCTTCGAGGGGCAGATCGGGCAGGTGGCCTACACCGCGTCCAAGGCAGCGATCGCCGGGATGTGTCTGACCATGGCGCGCGATCTGGGCAGCCTGGGCATCCGGGTGCTGGCCATCGCGCCCAGCCTGTTCGCGACCGGCCTCACCAAGGGGATCCCCGACGAGTTCGCCAGCGCGCTGACCAAGGATGCGGCATTCCCCAAGCGCCTCGGCAAGCCCGAGGAGTACGCCAAGTTGGCGCTCGCGATCGTGGACAACCCGATGCTCAACGGCCAGTGCATTCGCTTGGACGCCGGTCAACGCTTCGCTCCGAAGTAGGCCCCATGCGCCGAAATCGCTGGTCACAACTAATGTGTCGCCGCGACTTCTCGACTGGTCAGCACATACAACTTTCGCAATCGGGCAGCTGCCGCTACGTTTTTTTCATGATTAAGGGTGGGTTGACGATCTTTGCTGTGGTCTTACTCGTCGCGGGGTGCGGTGGGGGTGTGAAGCCGGATGTGCCCAGCGGCGCGGCGAAGACGCCCGACACCAGCAACATCAAGGTTCAGGGCGATACCTCAGGTGAGGTCAACAAGCTGGCCGTCGAGGCGATCGCCGACCTGCAGGACTTCTGGGGCAAGCAGTTCCCCGACCTCTACGGCAAGGACTACGAACCGGTCGAGGGCGGTTTCTACGCCGTCACCCCGTCGTCGGGTGATCTGCCGCCGTGCGCCACGGACGCGAGCGAGATCTCCGGCAATGCGTTCTATTGCGCAACGAAGGACGTCGTCGCGTGGGACGCCGAGGGTCTGCTGCCGGATTTGCAGAAACGCTTCGGCGACTTTGTCATTCCCGTCGTTCTGGCTCACGAGTGGGGACACGCGGTGCAGGCGCGCTCCAACTTCACCGCGCGCACGGTGACCAAGGAACTTCAGGCTGACTGCTTCGCCGGAGCCTGGTCCAAGCACGCTCAGGACGACAAGGTCTTCGACGTCTCCAGCGCCAACCTCGACTCCGCGCTCGCCGGCATCCTCGAGCTGCGCGACACGCCGGGCACCAGCAACATCGATCCGTCGGCCCACGGCAGTGGCTTCGACCGGGTCGGTGCCTTCCAGGATGGCTTCGACAACGGCATCGGCAAGTGCAAGGACTACCGCGACGACGAGCCGATGGTGCTCGAGCTTCCGTTCAACGATGCACAGGACGCCGCCAGCGGCGGCGACGCGCCGTACGATTCGATCGTCAACGGCGTGCCCTACGACCTCGAGGACTACTGGACGCAGGTCTACCCGCAGATCACCGAGGGCAAGCAATGGCAGCCCGTGAAGGGGCTCGAGCCATTCGATCCCTCGAGCCCGCCGAAGTGCGGCGATCAATCAGCTGAGGGCTACGTGCTCTTCTATTGTGTGCCAGACGATTACGTCGGTTGGGACAACGTCGACACGATGCCGACGGTGTACCGGCAGGGCGGTGACTACGCCGTCGCCACACTACTGGCCACCCAATACGGTTTGGCCGCACTGAGCAGGTTGGGCGACGACTCCGAAGAGAAGACCTCGACCCTGCGGGGGGACTGCTTCGCGGGCTCCTACACCGCGAGCGTCATTCTCTACAACCGGCCGGAGACCAGTACGTTTCACATCTCGCCCGGTGACCTCGATGAGGGCATCAAGGCGCTGTTGGTGTTCCGCGGTTCGGGTGATGTCGACCGGCAGGGCGCTGGCTTCGCGAGGGTCCGCGCCTTTCGCGAGGGCGTAATCGAGGGTGCCGCAGCCTGCACGAGTTACCAGGCTTAGCCTCGGGCTAAGTCGCCCGACGTTCGGGCCGCTCGCGTCGTTCAGACCGGTCTTGGCACCGCGGCCTTGGCGCCCTGGCCGATCCACGCGGGGATGGCTCGGCGGACCTCGGTCGGCCCGGACACGGCCACACTGCCGTCGAGCAGTGCGTGTGACCAGCCGACGTCACCGCGCCAGATCCGGGTGAGTGTCAACAAGCTGGTCTCCACCGTGCCGTTGACCTCGTAGCCGGGATCGAAGTCGCAGACGTCGGAACTACCGTCGACCACCACCAGCCACCAGCGGGAGGCCTTGACCGCCACGCCGTCGAGGTGGAAGGCGACGGTGGTTCGCGAGCGTGGCCACTCGTCGACGGGGACGGTGCGGTGGATGTCCCACATCAGCAGGTGCGGGTCGAGGTCCGCTTCCCCCAACTCGCCGATCCAGCGCACACCCCATCGGCCCAGCGCATCGACGACCTCGCCGAGTTCCTGACCGCACTGGGTCAGCGAATAACTAGTGCGACCGTCGATCTCGGTACGCTCGACGACACCTGCGCGGGTGAGCGACTTGAGCCGTTTGGACAGCAGCGCAGGAGACATCTTCGGCACCCCGCGCCTCAGATCGTTGAAATGGCGACTACCGAGAAGCAATTCGCGCACGACGAGCAGCGTCCACCGTTCGTCGAGCAATTCCATCGCCTTCGACATGGGACAGAACTGGCCGTATCCGGACACGTCGTCACCTCCGTCCTCGTCCAGTACCGACGAAGAAGCCCGTACGGACATCGAACCAGTGGCGGTACAGATCTGTAACTAGATCGACCACATCCTCCGAAGCGAAGATGTCTGCACCAGACCGGGAGGAGCCGTGATGAGTGCTGTAGTGCAGGACCGCGAACTGGAGGCCAAGCACCGGGCGCTATGGGCGCTCGGGGACTACCAGATGATCGCCGACGGGCTGGTGGCGCCGTTGGGGCCGACCTTGGTGGCGGCTACGGGCGTGGGTCACGGTGACCGCGTGCTCGACGTGGCCGCGGGCACGGGCAACGCCGCGATCGCCGCGGCAGACGCGGGGGCAACGGTTATCGCGAGCGATCTGTGTCCCCGGCTCCTGGAGCAGGGTCGCGCCATCGCCGCGCGGCGGGGGATCGCACTCGATTGGCGCGAGGCCAACGCCGAGGCGCTGCCCTTCGCCGACGGTGAGTTCGACGCGGTGCTGTCGTGCATCGGGGTGATGTTCGCGCCGCACCATCAGCAGGCGGCCGATGAATTGATCCGGGTGTGCCGCCCCGGCGGGACGATCGGCCTGCTGAGTTGGACGCCGGCAGGGTTCATCGGCCGGCTGTTCGCCACGATGAAGCCGTATGTGGCTCCGCCACCCGCCGGTGTGTCGTCACCGCCACTCTGGGGGAGCGAGGACCACGCCCGTGGACTGCTTGGCGACCAAGTTAGCGATGTCCTCGTGGAGCGCCACGGCTTACCCGTCAAGCTGTTCGCCACTGGTGAAGGGTTCCGCGACTACTTCAAGGCGAACTACGGGCCGACGATCGCGGCGTACCGCGGCCTCGGCGACGACCAGGAACGGATCGCGGCCCTCGACGTCGACATCGCCCGACTTGCAGACGATGCACTGGCCGGGTCGCCGACCATGGAGTGGGAGTATTCATTGGTGGTCGCCAAGAAGCGTTGAGTTCTCGCTCACATTCGTCGTCACCTCACTTCCGTGTGGAATGCCTTGAGCGATTGTGGAGTTCCTCTGAGCAATCGCAGCGCCCGCAGAAGACCGAGGAGCGAGCCCATGTCCGTTCAGTTGAAGACACACGCACTGTTGGCGGGCATGGCCACCGGCGGCCTGATCGCCGCGGGCGTAATCGGCCTGGGAACGCCGGCCGCATCGGCCGCACCGGGATGTTCGGACGTGGAAGTCGTGTTCGCCCGGGGCACCGCCGAACCGGCCGGACTCGGCGACGAGGGCCAGGCGTTCGTCGACTCCATCAAGAGCAACCTCAAGGGCAAGACCGTCAGCGCCTACGCGGTGAACTACCCCGCGTCGTATGACTTCTTGCAGGCCGCCGATGGCGCCAACGACGCCAGCGCGCACGTCCAGGCCACCGTCGCGTCGTGTCCGGACACCAAGATCGTGCTCGGCGGATACTCGCAGGGCGCGGCCGTGGTCGACTTCATCACCGGGGCGCCAGGTCCGGTGTTCGGCTTCACCAACCTCATGCCGCCGGAGGTCGCCGACCACGTCGCCGCGGTCGTGGTCCTCGGCAATCCCTCGGCGCGGATCGGCAGGCCACTCACGCAGCTGAGCCCGCTGTACGGACCCAAGACGATCGACCTCTGCAACGGCGCCGATCCGGTGTGCTCCACCGGTGACGACCGGCCCGCGCACAGTCAGTACGTCCAAGCCGGGTTGATCGGTCAGGCAGCAGCATTCGCCGCCGACCGGATCAAGGCCAGCACCGCCTCCGCCGCCTAGGCTTCGATGGCGTTGGCCGCCAGGGTGAGTCGTCGTCCGATGGTGGCGACCTCCGCTGCGGTCTGGGGCCGCAGCGGATGGACGGCGAGAATCATTGCGACACAGTCGTGCTGATCGACGACGGGTGCCACGATCGTCGCGACCGATCGCGCCTCGAGGGTGGCGTCGTCGTCCGTGAAGCCGACCATCGTCTCGACGAGAAGCTGATCCATGATCTGACGGACGTGTGCTGGCATGCCGTCGCTCTGTAGGGCGCCGACCAGCTGAGCGGTCTGGGCCAGCGCCGGCGTGGTCAGATCGACGTCGTAGCCGCGCTCGCGGGTGCGGGCGAGCGACTGAGCGAGGTTGTCGGCCAGTGCTGCGTTCGATGCGGCGGTGCGTTGAATCCACGCCAGCTGGCCGTCGGCGGTGTCCCACGCCGCGAAGGCCACCGAAGGGCGGCGCGTACGGAATCCGTTCGCCTGACGTCGCTGCCGGGCAACGACGCCGTGCAGCTCGTGATCGCGGCCAGCGCCGCGGCGATGGGGCCTGGAACCGAATGAGGACCAACGACATCGGTGGAACCTCTGGCGGCTCGGCGGTGTGGGGGCGACGATGTCAGCCATGGCCGATGACGTCCCCGCGAGCCCGACGCTGACCGACGACGACCAGAAGGCGCTTCAAGAGTGGGTCCGCGAGACGGGCCTCGGCTCGCAGGTGTCCGACGTCGAACCGCTGACCGGCGGCAGTCAGAACATCGTGGTGTGCCTGCGGATCGACGATCGTCCGATGGTGCTGCGGCGTCCGCCGCAGCACCCACGCCCGACGAGCGACAAGACGATGCTGCGCGAGATCGCGGTCCTGACGACGCTGGCGGGCACCCCGGTCCCGCATCCGGAATTCATCGCGGGCTGTGACGATCTCGACGTGCTCGGCGTGGTGTTCTACCTGATGGAGGAGGTCGACGGCTTCAACCCGGGCAATGAGATGGCGCAAGCGTACGTCGACGACCCAGGCGCCAGGCATGACGTCGGCCTGGCCTACGCTGCCGGCCTGGCCGAGCTGGGCAACGTGGCGTGGGAGGGCAGCCCGCTGGCCGCGATCCGACGACCGGGATCCTTTCTGGCGCGACAGGTTCCGCAGTTCCTCGGTCTGCTCGAGAGCTATCGGCACGACGCCTACGACCCGGGTTCGCTGCCCGGGGTGACCCCGGTGGCGGAGTGGCTCGAGGACAACCGGCCCGACGACGGCGAACCCGGCATCATGCACGGCGACGCCCATCTGAACAACGTGCTGCTGCGCCGTGACCGCCCCGAACTCGCGGCCCTCATCGACTGGGAGATGTGCACCGTCGGGGACCCGCTTCTCGACCTCGGCTGGATGCTGGTCTGCTGGCCGTCCGAACCCAACACCATCGACGCCGGCTCTGAACTGGCAGCTCTGGGCGGCCTCGCGAGTCGCAGCGAACTGCTCGACGCGTACACCGCCGCCGGCGGTCGAAGGACGTCCCAGCTCGACTGGTTCAAGGCGTTGGCCTGCTTCAAGCTCGGCATCGTCATCGAGGGCACCTGGTCGCGCTACCTGGCTGGCCAGGCCAGCTGGGACGCCGGCCAGCGCCTGCACGCGTCGGCGATGTCGCTGATCGAGTTGGGCACCAGGGTGACCAAGGGTGACGACCCGTTCGTCTAGCGGTAGGTGTCGAGGCCGAGTGTGACGGCGAGTGCCAGTCCCGCTGCCGCGATCACGAGTCGCAGTGGGGTGGCGGGCGCACGCCGGACGATCGCCGGCCCGAGCCGCGAGCCCAGCAGACAACCAACGCCCAGGGCGGCCACGGCCAGCCAGTGGATCGGAGCGAACGCGATGAAGATCACTGTCGCAACACCGTTCGCCACTCCAATTACGACGTTCTTGGTGGCGTTGGCACGAGCCAGGGACTCGCTGCCGGTGCGAAGGAACAGGGCGAGCATCAGCACCCCGGCCGCGGCGCCGAAGAAGCCGCCGTACACGCAGATCGCCAGGACCGCGAGGCCCTCCAACAGAATTCGGGAGGTATCCTGCTGGGCGCCCGAGACCCGCTCTCGCTGGGGGATGGCGATCACCACGGCCGACGCGGCCAGCAGGATCGGCACGACGTTCTCGAATCCCTCGGCGGGGATCGCCAACAACAACGCGGCACCCGCCGCGCCGCCGACCAGCGCCGCAGGCACCAGCCGCCTCAGTGCGGAGCGCTGGCCGCGCAGCTCGGGCAACGACGCCGACACCGATCCGACGCCGTTGAACACCAGGGCCACGGTGTTCGTCACGTTCGCCGTCACCGGCGGCAGCCCGATCAGCAGCAGGGCGGGATAGGTCGTGAGCGAGGCCAGCCCGGCGATGCTGCCTACCAGGCCGCCGCCAATCCCGGCGGCGAAGAGGAGTGCCGCATCCCACGAATCCATTTCGGCACAACCCTATTCGACGCCGATCCCCTTCGTGCGGCTCGGCCTCAACGCATCGTCGGGTCGGCGGCGTGTAGCCGGGCATGGGCGATCGCACTGTCGAGCGTGTCGATCAGGTGGTTCTCGTGACGCAGGGAGTCAATGACGCCGACGTTGGTCAGCAGATCCAGGTGTTCGGCCTGGACACCCTTGATGATGACGGTGATCCCGCGCGACTCCAGCTCATCGGCGATCTGGGCAAGGGTGTGCGCTCCCGTCGCGTCCAGCATTCCCAACGTGGACATGCGGATGATGACTACCTTCACTTCGGGCTGATCGGCATCGGTGATGGTGTTCGAAATCCGTTCGGCGACACCAAAGAACATCGCACCATCGAGGCGCAAGAGTGCGATTCGCTCGTCACCGGCGTGGTGCGGACCGGGCAGTTCCTCGCGCGTGACGCTGCTGCGGCGTGCCACGGAACGCAACGCGAACACCGCCGCGACCACGATTCCGATCTGCACCGCCTCGATGAGGTCGAAGCACACCGTGACGACCGCCGTGAGCACGAAGGTCAAGGCGTCCGCCCGGGTGGAGCGCAGGATCCTCGCGACCGTCGTCGACGAGATCATCCGAAACGACGTCACCATCAGCACGGCCGAGAGTGCGCACAGCGGAATCGCAGACACCGGACCGGTCGCGAAGTACACGACGCAGAGCAGCAGCACTGAGTGGACGATCGCGGAAACGCGGGTGACGCCGCCGGACCGCACGTTGACCGCGGTCCGCGCGATGGCCCCGGTCGCCGGCATACCGCCGAACACTCCCGACGCCACCGACGCCATGCCCTGACCGACCAACTCGCGGTTGGGGTCATACGGACCGGTGGGCGCCATCGTCGCGGCCACGCGCGCCGACAGCAGCGACTCGATTCCCGCGAGCGCTGCGATCGCCAGTGCCGCGCCGAAGAGCGCCTTGGATGCGCCTAGATCGGCGGTCGGCAACACCGGGGTGGGCAAGTGGGACGGCAGCTCTCCGATCCGTCCGACGGGCACGTGCGCTACGACCACCAGGACCGTCGCAGCAAGCACGGCGACCAACGATTCCGGGATGGCGCGGTGTAGCCGGGGCAGACCGATCATCAGCGCCGCGACCAGCCCTGCCACCGCGAGCGTAGTGCCCGCGATCGCCCAGTCGACGTGGCGGACGACGTCCCACGCCCCCGCGAGTGGGCTCCGGCCCGCAGTTGCGCTGTGCCCCAACGCCGCGGGCACCTGCTGCAGGAAGATGATGATTGCGATGCCGAGGGTGAAGCCCTCGATCACGGGCCATGGGATGAACGTCACCGCTCTCCCGAGCCCGGTGACACCGGCGGCCACCACCATCACACCGGCCAGTACGGTCACCAGCGCGATGCTGCCGAGACCGTACTGGCTAACGATGGGAGCGAGCACCACCGCCATGGCTCCAGTCGGACCCGACACCTGGACGTTGGAACCCCCGAAGACCGCAGCCACCAGACCGGCCACCACTGCGGTGACCAGGCCAGCGGCGGCGCCCACCCCCGAGCTGATCCCGAAGGCCAGTGCGAGAGGCAGTGCAACCACGCCGACGGTGGCACCTGCCACGACGTCGCGGCGCCACGACCGGGGTAACTCGGCGTAGTCGGAGCGGTGCGGCAAGAGTCGCGTCAGCGACCGGGCGGCGGCGCCCATCATCAGGACGTACCAAGGGGCGGAAGGGCATTCAACGCATCGAGCTGAGCCCGAGTTGCCTGCAGGTTGTCGGCCAGGAAGGCGCGGGCGATCAGCAGCAGCTCCGAGATCTTCGGGTGGGCGAGCTCGTAGTACACCGCGTTCGCCACCCGACGGCTGCGGACCACGTGGTGCCGCTTGAGGACGGCGAGGTGCTGGGACAGCAGAGTCGGCTCGATGCCCGTGGCTGAAAGGATCTCGCTGACCGGCGTCGGACGGTCACTGGTCGACAGAATCTCCAGTGTCCTGATCCGCGCTGGGTGTGCAAGTGCCTTGAAGAGATTGGCCTTGATTTCGTATAGCGGTGTCTCGGCGCCTGCGGGAACGTGTTGCGGCACGGAACACCTACCGATTGATGGGTTGAATGAATTCTCAATTCACCTTAGCCCCGGCGATCAGCGATGGGAAATCTCGCGGTCAATCGTGTTGCGCACGAGGCCGGTCGGCTACTACGGTGTCCCACGTGCCGAAGCGACTCGTAGTAGCAACCCACAGCGGGGTCTGACTCAGACCGACCCCTCGCTGTGGGTCGTTGCTTCACCGTCGGTCAATTCCTCTGACAAGAGAAGACCGGCACGTGTTCTCCACTTCCTCGACACAATCCGCCATCGGCGCATCTCCCACATTCGGCGCGCAGTTCGACGGTCCCCTACCTCGGGCGCTGCGCGCGGAGGCCGATTCAATGTCCAACGACGCATTCCACGCCAGGTATACGCCGACGTCAGGCCCGCTGCGACTCGGCCACTGGCAGTGCACCGATGCCGACCGGCCGGCCACCCGGCTGGGCCCTCAGCCGCGCAACTACCAGGCCACGATCGCCATCGGCGATCGCATCGGCACGTTGAGCGCGGCGGCGAGTGGGCCCGTCGCCGCCCTGACCGCGATGCTCCACGGCCGCGGCATCCCCGTCGAGATACGGGCGTTCCACCAGCGGCACGCAGGCGGAAGCACGGCGACGTTCATCCGAGGCACTGACGGTGTCCGCGATGAGTGGGCGATGGGCTGGTCGGACGACCCCACGCAGTCGGCGCTGCGCGCGGTGGTGGCCTGCGCGAATCGCCTAGTTCAATCCTGCGCGGAGTAGCCACAGTCCCAGCCCTCCGGCCGCGGCCGGATCCCTGGCCACCTCAGCGCAGCGGGCGCAGGATGATCGGCATGCCGTCCATCGGCACGGGCATGCCGCCATAGTCCCACTTCGCCTCACGACCGGGATGCGCCAACTCCAGCCGGTACTTGCGCAGCAGTCGGTGCATGATGACCTTCACCTCGAGCTGGCCGAACATCATGCCGATGCACTTGTGCGAGCCGCCGCCGAAGGGCGTGAAGGCGTAGCGGTGCTTCTTGTGCTCGCTGCGTGGTTCGGCGAACCGGTCGGGGTCGAACTTCATCGGATCGGTCCAAAACTCCGGCAGTCGATGGTTCAGGCCGGGATACGCAATGACGTTGGTGCCCTTGGGAATGTGATAGCCCAGCAGGTCTGTGTCGCGCACCGCCCGTCGCATCGCCCACTGCACGGGCGTGACCAGGCGGATCGACTCGTTCATCACGAGGTCGAGCGACTCGAGCTTCTCCAACGACTCGATGCCGACGGGGCCGTCGCCGAGACGGTCGGACTCGTCGCGGCAGCGGTCCTGCCATTCGGGGTTCTCGGCGAGGTAGTGGGCCATCGTGGTCGCCGTCGAGGTCGAGGTGTCGTGCGCGGCCATCATCAGGAAGATCATGTGGTTGACGACGTCGGCGTCGGAGAACTTGTTGCCGTCCTCATCCTCGGTCTGGCAGAGCACCGTCAACAGGTCTGAGCCCTCGGCGCCGCGACGTTCCTTCACCCGGGCTTCGAAGTAGTTCTCCAGGAGCTTGCGGGCCTGCAGACCACGCCACCAGGTGAACGGCGGCACGCCGTTGCGGATGATCGCATTGCCTGCGCGGACTGTCGTCGTGAAGGCGTTGTTGACCTTGGTCACCAGTTCGTGGTCGGTGCCCGGCTCGTGGCCCATGAACACCATCGAGGCGATGTCGAGGGTCATCTGCTTCATGGCGGGATAGAGCAGGAATCTGGGGTCGTTGGCGACCCAATCGTTGGCGATCACCTTGGACACCACGGCGTCGACCTGCTCGGTGTAGCCGACCAGCCGGGTGCGGACGAACGCCTCCTGCATGATGCGCCGGTGGAACATGTGCTCGTCGAAGTCCAGGAGCATCAAGCCGCGGTGGAAGAACGGTCCGATGACGGGTATCCACCCCTCCTGCGAGAAGTCCTTGTTGCGGTTGGAGTAGATGGCCTGGGCGGCATCGGGTCCCAGCGCCGTCACCGCGGGCAGGATCGGTGAATCGGCGTAGTAGAGCTGGCCCTTCGTCCTGTACAGGTGCATCAGGTACTCGGGGCCACCGCGGAACATCTCGACCACGTGGCCGAGGACCGGCAGGCCCGCGTCGCCCATCACGGGTTTCAGGTCACTCCCCGCAGGCGGTTCGGCCAGGACGGCCTGCTTGAAATTGGTGCGAAGCAGTCTGCGTTCCAGGGCGCCCATGCCGGGGAAGTTGTTGATGGACGGCGTGAACCGCCGCTTCGCTTGGTCGAGCACATACTCCGGGGTGCTGATTGTCGCCATTGGCAAGCTCCTGGGCTGAGGACGTGTGTGGTCGATCTCACTCGCTGCGCCCATCCTGAAGGCCATACTTGACGCATGTCAAGTTTTGATGTGTGGTGGCGTCAGTGCGAAGGTTGTCGGTGATGAGCGCCGAATCCGTTCCCAACGAGGCCCGCTGCAGCCGCGGTGACCGGCAGCGCGAGGCGATTGTGGGCGCGGTCCGGGAGCTGCTCGAGTCCAGAGCCTTCTCGGACCTGTCGGTCAGCATGATCAGCGAGCGCGCGGGCGTCGCACGATCGGGCTTCTACTTCTACTTCGACTCGAAGTACGCGGTGCTCGCGGTGATCGTCGCCGACGCGATGGAGGAGCTCGACAAGCTCACCCACGACTTCGCGCCGCGCGACCCGGACGAGACACCGTCGGAGTTCGCCACGCGGATGGTGGGCAGCGCGGCGACGGTGTTCGCGAGCAGAGACCCGGTCATGCGCGCCTGCACGCTCGCACAGAACACCGACGCGCAGATCCGCGAAATCGTGAACGACTTCGAGGACACCGTGATCGACAAAATCGTCGGCCTCATCAGGCAGGACTCGGGTGCCAGGCCCATCTCGGACGATCTGCCCGCACTGGTCCGCATGCTCACCGCGACGACGGCGATGACGCTGTCGCACGACAGCGGTTTCGTCGGACGCGGTACCGATCCCGGTCGCGCCATCGCCGTGGTCGAGCGGCTGTGGCTGAACGCGTTGTGGGGTGGCGACGACGTCTTCCCCGCTTGACGCCGGCAGACGACAGCGGTCGGTCAGCGGATAGCGGAATCAAATCAGTCCCACATCAGGTAATGAGTGCGGTGATGATCGCCGCTCCATCAGTCACCAGCCGGCGCGGTCCATCGGCTCACGAACGCGCCGCGGCAGCACTACCGCTTGACCAGGTCGACAACGTCGACAACGTCGACAACGTCATTGTGGAGTGTTGATCCGCAAGCCGGATCGAGAAACTTGCGGCGAACCCGTCGGCTTCATCGTGGCTTCGCATGCACGGGCAGGTTGGGCGGCGAAGATTCCGCGGCTCGTTCTCCAGTGGCTCAGCGCGAACTGAGCGTGCCTGGCCGACTCGGTTGAGAAACGAAAACTCAACCCTTGAAACCTTTGATACATGCAATACATTATCGATATGAATGTTTCATCGGCGACGTTGGCCACGATGCCCGGCTCGCACGAGCCACGCCTTCTGCAAATGCTGAGGTGGTATCTGCAACCCGACCACTTCGTCCGGAGTGCCGAGCGTCATGGGCCCGTGTACCGGATGAGTTGGCCCGGCAATCCCGACATTGCGGTGTTCACGACCCGCACGGCGGCTCAGCAGCTCCTCAAGTTGCCGCCGGCGACCGCGCACAGCGGGATGGAGGTGATGAAACACGCGATGGGCTCTCAGGCGGTGATGATGCTCAACGAAGGACCACATCTGCGCATGCGCAAGCTGTTGGCAGCGCCGATGGTGGGTCGGCAACTGAAGGTATGGGAGGCGTACATGGTGGAGCGCACCTTGGCCGAAATAGCCGACTGGCCGGTCGGCGAGCCGTTTGCCATCCGCCCGATAGCCGAAGAAATCACCTTGGACGTCATCGCCAAGATCGTGTTCGGTGTCCGCGATGCGGCGCGGTGGCAGGAACTGCGCCGTGCACTGCCGGCGTTGTACGAGTTCGACATCCTCACCAGCCTGGGGTTCATCACCCAGTGGGCGCGGCTGGACTTGGGGCCTGTCAGTCCGTGGGGTCGCTACAAGCGCAAGCGGCAGCGCGTCGACGACCTGATCTACTCCGAGATCTCACTGCGCCGCAACGAACTGGCCACGGATTCGGTCACCGCGCAGAACGCCGACATCGCGGATCGACAGGACCTCCTGTCCACGCTGCTGCTGGCCAGCGACGACGACGGACAGGGGCTCACCGATGCCGAGGTGCGCGATCAGTTGGTCGCGATGCTGCTCGCTGGACACGAGACCAGCGCTACCGCAATCGCATGGGCAGTCGAACGGCTGGTGCACAACCCAACCGTCATGCAGAGCACGCTGGCATCCTTGGCCGCCGGGGAGACCGCCTATCTCGACGCCGTCATCAAGGAGACGTTGCGTAGCCGCTCGGTGGCACCCGAGGTGCCGCGGAAGCTGGCCCAGGACGCGGTAATCGACGGTTGGCAATTGCCGGCCGGCACCTCGGTGTTGATTGCCATTCCGGTGTTGCACCGCGATCCAGAGCTGTACCCGGACCCCGAGCAGTTCCGCCCCGAGCGATTCCTCGACGGCAACGACCCGGGCAACGGGGCGTGGCTGCCCTTCGGCGGTGGGGTGCGGCGCTGTCCCGGCGCCACGCTCGCGCAACTGGAGATGCGGGTGATCTTGTCGACAATCCTCACGAGCGTCCACCTGGCACCGGGTCTGCCCGAACCAGAAGGACTCGCGGCGGTGCACGTGACGACCTCGCCACGTCACGGCGGGCGGGTCATCGTCACCAAACTGCTACAGCCCCGGCACACCAGCGACAACCATGCGGCACCCCGGTGAACAACGGCCCGGCCCGGCTGCTGCGTGAAGCGATTCGTACGTTCCGGCCTACCCCTCACCCGGCCAGCGACGCTTTGACCAACTCATCCAACGCTGACACCTCATCCAACGCTGACACGACGGCCGTCACGATCGCTGATGCGGCCCTGCGCCAGTTCGAGTTGTTCGGGCTGACCCGCGCCACGATCGAGGATGTGGCGCGCCGCGCGCGAGTGGGACGGGTAACGGTCTACCGCCACTTCCCCGGCAAGGACGCGCTGATCGAAGCCGTCGCCTTGCGAGAACTGCGCAAGTTCCTGTCGGACTTGGACGAGGTGCTGGCGCCACTGGAAGACCCCGAGGAAAGGACCGTGGAAGGCTTCGTGTTCACCCTGCACGCCGCCCGCGAACACCGCCTGCTGCAGCGGCTGATAGAGAGCGAGCCGGAGACAGCGCTGCCGTGGCTGACCTTGAAGGGGGCGCCCATCGTCGCTGCGGCCACTGAGTTTCTCGCCGGCAATCTGGCCCGTGACTTCGACGATGAGCGCGGCGGCTCGGAACTGCTCCACACTGCCGAGATCGTCGTCCGATTGCTGCTGTCGTTCGTATTGACGCCACGAGTCAACATCGACCTCGAAAACGACGACGTTGCGCGAGCGTTTGCGCGTCGCTACCTGCGGCCCATGTTGGCCGCGCCCGACGGGACACTCAACCACGAGAAGGACCGCCGTCAAGGAAGCGAATCAAGGCCGCCCCACGCGAATCCGTGGTGTTGATTACCGGTGCAGGCAGCGGTATCGGTGCGGCCACCGCCCTCCGGTTTACCGAACTGGGTGCCACCGTCTTGGCCGCCGACATCGATGAGGCAGCTGCCGATCGCACGGCCGAGCTGTGTCGCAGAGGCCCGTTCCCATCGTTGCGACGTCGCCGTTGCAGCCGATGTCGACCAACTCGCCGGGGAGGTACACGCCGAGTTCGGCGCGGTGGACGTGCTGGTGAACAACGCCGGCGTCGGCGTCGGTGGCCCGTTCCTCGCCGGTTCCCTCGATGACTGGGTCTGGCTACGATCGGTCAACCTTGACGGAGTGGTTCACGGCTGCCGCGCGTTCGCGCCGGCCATGATCGAACGCGGCCGCGGGCACGTGGTCAACATCGCCTCGGGCGCGGGCTGCGTACCCAGTCGGCGGATGGCTACCTACTGTGCTTCCAAGGCCGCGGTGGTGATCTTGTCGAAGTGTCTTCGTGCGGACAGGCCGGGCTTTCCCGGCAGGGTAGGCAGATCTTCTGGCAATCCAGCTGCGCCGACGCCAACAAGCTACTACTTCGACAAGCTCGGCGACGTCCCGCTCCGTCCGACGACGACCTTCGAAGCCCTTTGGCGCAGCCGACACTTCGACCTCGACGACTATTCGTTCACCACCACCAAAGCCAAGCCTGCACTGGCTGTGGCACCGACGTTCACCGACTAGTGCAGTCCATCAATCTTGGCGAGGACCTGCAGCATCACCTCGTCGGCACCGCCGCCGATGCTGGCGAGTCGGCTGTCTCGTGACGTGCGTGCGGTCCAGGTTTCTTCCATGAAGCCGATGCCGCCGTGAATCTGCATCGCCCAGTCCCCTACTGCGCGCGCGAGCCGACCTGACGTGAGTTTCCCGATGGTCGCCTCACGTGTGACGTCTTGGCAGAATCTGAGCTTCTCGACGTCGGCGTTCGGAAACCAGGGCGTTGGTACTCACCGGAGCGGCGGGCTCATTCCGTGCGGGCGCGGATCTCGCGACGATGGATGGTGGGTCCGCGCAATGCGTCGGGGCAGCGCACTGGTGGGGCAGCGGAGCAGGCAGATTCGATTGACCGGCCTCGGTTGCGTCTGATACCGCCGGTATCGTCGGCGACATGGCTCACACTTACGCTGGCAAGCGGTGTTTCCTCACGGGCGCCGCAAGCGGAATCGGGCGTTCGACGGCACTGAAGTTGGCCGCCGAGGGCGCCGAACTGGTCCTCACCGACCGCAATGCCGAAGGCCTTGAGGAGACGGTCGCGGACGCCCGCGCTCTCGGGGCCACGGTGAGTGCCCACCGCGCGCTCGACATCTCGAACTACGAAGACGTGGCGGCCTTTGCCGCGGACATCCACAGCGCGCACCCGAGCATGGACATCGTGATGAACATCGCCGGGGTGTCCGCGTGGGGCACGGTGAGCCATCTGAGTCACCGGCACTGGGAGTCGATGGTCGCAGTCAACCTGATGGGACCCATCCACGTCATCGAATCATTCGTGCCGCCAATGGTTCTCGCCGGAAATGGCGGGAGCCTAGTCAACGTCTCGTCGGCGGCCGGCCTGGTGGCACTGCCCTGGCACGCCGCCTACAGTGCGAGCAAGTACGGTCTGCTCGGTGTCAGCGAGGTGCTGCGCTTCGATCTGGCCCGGCACGGTATCGGGGTATCGGTGGTGGTGCCGGGGGCAGTGCGGACGCCGATGGTCCACTCCGTCGAGATCGCCGGAGTGGACCGCGACCACCCGCAGGTGCGCAAGTGGGTGGACCGGTTCAGCGGGCACGCCGTCACGCCGGAGTTGGTGGCCGACAAGATGCTTCGTGGCATGTCCCGCAACCGTTTCCTCATCTATACCTCTCACGACATCCGAGCGCTGTACGCGTTCAAACGGGTCGCGTGGTGGCCCTACAGCGTCGCGATGCGGCGGGTGAACGTGATCTTCACCCGCGCACTGCGGCCCACTAAGACCGGTTGAGCCCGAGGGCGTCGGTCATGGTGAAGAACAGATCGCTCTGATCGGTGAGTGCCACGACGTTGGCTGCCCTCGGACCGAAGGCCGCGATGCGCACCTGAGTTCCGGTGTGCGGCTGATCTTGGACTTCGACGTCGGTCGAGGAGCCGTAGTTGACCGTCATCTGGGCGCCGTCGGCCGTAGTCAATACGCGCGTCAGGCCTGGGTACACGACGTCGCGGACGCGTTCGATCGGTAGCTTGGCGTCCTCGGCGACAACACGCAGATCTTCCTCGGTGACGTTCAAGACGATCTGGCTGGTGTGGCCGTGATCCGCAGTCGCGATCACCAGCGTGTTGCCGTCGCTCTTCGCGAACTCGAGTGCCGCCTGCACGGCCTCGTCGAAGACGACCGTCTCACCGATCTGCCCGCACGGATCCGCGGCGTGGTCGCGCTTGTCGATCGAGGCACTCTCGACCTGTAGGAAGAACCCCTTGTCCTTGCCCTTGTCGCTGCCGCTGAGGAGTTCGATGGACTTCTTCGTCATGGCGGCCAACTGCGGCGCCTCCGACCCCCGTTCGGGGTTGTCGGCGCACATCGCCGCGGGCTGGAGGTAGCCCTGCTGAACCGCGGTGGGCCCCGTCCAGCTCACCGGCATGTTGCCGTCGGCAAACAGGCCGAGCACCGGGGCACTCTCGTCGGCCTCGGAGACATCGTTCAATTCGCTTGCGGTACGGACGATCTGGAACCCGCGCTCCTTGGCCTGAACCTCGAGCGTCTGACCCTTGTAGTCGCCCCCGTTAGCGGTCTGGGCGAACGTCTCGGCGCCGCCGCCGCCCATCGTGATGTCCGGGCGGGTGGCCAGCATCTGCTCGGTGACCGATCCCAGTCCGCCGTTCTCCAGCGCTTCGGACGCGCAGTTCTTCGCCGTTTTCTCCGGCCCATAGCAACCACGTTTGCTGATATGTGAGACAAGGGCGGCGGGGGTGGCGTCCTGGATCTCGGAGGTCGTGATGTCACCGGTCGCGCGGCCCTGCGTGATGGCCAGCTCAAGGATGGTCTTCTGCGGAGCGCCCTTGATGTCGATGCCGAGGGCGCCGTTATACGTCTTGGTCCCCGTCGACCACGCCGTCGCGCTGGCGGCCGAGTCAGTGACGTAGTTTGGCTTGCCGTCCTTCTGGAGTGCGTAGGTCGTGTACTGCCCTGTCAGCGGGAGTGCGTCGAGTCCGATGAAGAAGCCGCCCGCGCCCTTCTCGTAGTTGCGGACGATGGTGATCTCCGAGTCGCCCATGCCGTCACCGATCAGCAGGATGACGTTCTTCGCGCCGGAGGAGTTGACCGCGTCGCGGATGGCCTGGCTCTGGTCGCCGTCGAATCGGCGAGCACCGCCGTTTGCCGACAGGTCTCCTGGGGCTGCGCGTGTCACGGTGTCGCCGATGGACGCCGTCTTGGTGTCGCCACCGCAGGCCGCCAGCGGTAGCACCGCCACCGCGCCGATGACCACTGCCGCCTTGACATACGCGCGCTTAGCCATGTGCAGACTCCTCGTTCGCCGTGAGTGGCCTCGCCGTTCGCCGTATGCCGCGTGGCAGAGTGAACGGGATCTCGGTGAACGGCCGCTTATCTGAATGCGAACAATCAGCGCTTGCCCCACTCCCACGGCGGCGTGGTCAGCTTGGTCTGGCCGGTGACCCGGGTCTCGCCCCACTCCTTGGACAGCTCGACCTCGCTGGCGTCGTCACTCGCGTTCGCGCGGCGTGCTGGCTTCGCGCGACCGGCGCTGGTGAACGGGGCAGCCGGGATGCTCGTGGCCGACGAGAGTGGGCCATTGGCCGTGATGGGCTTCACCATCGCCGAGGGCAAGATCGTCGAAATCGACATCCTCGCCGACCCGGCCCGGCTGGGCCGGCTCTACCTGCCCGGCCGCGACAACTGAAACTGCGGCAGATAGAGAATTCGAAGACGAGGCAACAACGCATCCCATGTTCCTCGTACAACCTGCGGCGTAGAACGGCTGGCGAGGAAGTCCGCCCGGTCCCAGGAGCAGGACAACCCCACCGAAGGTTCCCCTGGCGGGACTGGAGGCGATGCCGACCGGGCCGGCGCTCCTGGTCACACACGGCCCCCACGCCGGGGCGCGGTTCCCGCTGAATCAAGACGTCACCGCTGCCGCAGGGGGCCAAGCTCATGCCCTGGGGCTAGTAGGTGGGAACCCTAGATCGGACTATTGGGGTCGCTTGATCATTGGTTAGTGGTACGCACTGAACCGCCCCGCCTGCACAAGGTGGCCGCGAAGCCGATCTAAGCCTGTTGTAAGCCGCACGGTTCGAAAACTGGAACCGTGCCAGTCAGTAGCCCGGATGACCCGAATATGGCGGGGCGGTCGGTGTCGTCGTTGGCGTCGTCGTCGTCGACGTCGTCGAATTCGTCATGTACGTCCCTGATTCGCTGGGGGTCGGCGCAGCGTTTGCGAGAGCTACGGCGCCGACGATGACCATGCCAGCAAGACCGCTTGCGGCGAAGAGCTTGAGCATCATGGTCCACACCGATCTGGGTGCGCGTCGTCAACGCACTTAACACCTTAGGTACGAATGGCGAGCTCTCCGGGTTCAAAAGTCTTCATCAGCCAATGCCCATCGAGGGCCGCCGCCCCAAGCATCGCCGGTGAGCAGTTAGCGCATTCCCGCTGGGCCGTGCAGGATTCGGCACGCACTGGCCGTAGGCGGCCCGTACACCGTTGCTTCACAGCGGAGGCACCGCCACGTGGTGTGCCCGCCGCGTGCATCGCAGCCGCAAGCCTGGTGGCCGACGAGGCGCCGGTTGGGACCGCGTTCGGGTCATTGCGGCATCGGATGTCACCACCAGCGGTGCGGTAATCATCACCGCGACGTCACTCACCGATGACGTCGTGATCCTGCCCAAACTGTTCCGTCGCCTGGCCGGCTACTTCCAGCTCGGCACCGGGGACCTGTCGTTGGCGCGGTTTCCGGCGTTCCTGGAGCAAGCGAAGGACAAGTTCTTCATGTTGTCTACGGGGCATTCCACGACGGGCCTGGACGCGATCACGATGGTCGAGGCTGATTCCGTCCGATTGACTCACCCGGCAACGGATCTCGTATTCGACGGGAAATGAGCCCCGCCACAGGAGTGTTGGCCGCCCAGAGAACCGGTTTCGGGATCATTCGACCACTGGAGTACCCACGGCGACAGGTCCGGTCGCCATTGGGTGTCCGTCGTTCGCTCACCGGATGGTTACCTGACGTGCTCGATAACTCACGCCCATCAGCCTAGCCTCAGTCCATGGTCCAATCGAGCTTATGTGCGGAGTTCGAAGATGCGCTTCGTGCGCGATCACGCAGGGCTGATTCCCCTCGCGCGCAGGCGAACTCGGTCCAGGCATGCGATCGGCTCTGTTGGCGATCGCTGTCAATGGCCATCCCGAGGCGGCGCCACGCCTGATCACGGATGCCTTCGACGCGTTCGACCGTGAGCAATTAGCGGAGGCACACCCATTGACCGTGCAGTGAACGCAATGCGAACATGAGAAAATGGTCGACTCAAACGAATGGACGGCTATCCAGCAGGTCGTTGACCGGTTGAAGACGAGCTATCCGGGGGTTCCGCCGGATACCGTCACGACGGTGGTGCACCACAATCACTCACGATTCGACGGGCGACCAGTTCGTGACTTCGTGCCGCTCTTCGTTGAGCGGGGTTCACGCAGGGAACTGGGTCAGCCCGACGGTTGAAGCGAAGCGCCGATCCAGCCGTGCGATCAGCCGGTCAAGATAGCGCAATTGAGCTTCGGCGCTGCGAAGGTCCGACTCAACACGGATCGCCACGGTCGTGCTTCCGCGACCAGCCTTTGCGCGTCTGATGATGTCGTCGCGCCGCTTGTCGATTTCCGCAAGCAGATGTTGGCGTTCTTCGTTGAGCGATGCCCGGAAGTATGCCGCTTGCAGCGCGTCTGCGGCCTCGGTGGCAACGTCGTCGTCGATAAGCGTCATCGACGTACGGTAAGCCCTCCGCAGGCGGCTCGCATCTCGATCATGAGAAAACGAGGGTGAGGGACCCCGGCACGATCTGGCTAGCAAGTAACCGGGCCATCTCTCGGGCACCCAAGGAGAAGCGATCGGTTCGCTCGTGGATGACGATCGTGCCGTCCGTGAACTCCGCGGATCCCGACTGCCCCCCGCAACCACCCGAGCATCGACTACCGAATCGCGGCCCTTCCAATCGCGGGTTTCATCGGTCCGGGGTGCCGTTCAGCATCGTCGGTGAGACTCGAGAAACTCATTCACTTCGGCCCATGCCCAGGCCACGATGAAGCGATCGTGACGGGTGACTCCGGCATCGCCAGTTCGAGACGGACGCCGAGCAGTCGCACCGGGCGATCCAACTCGAACCCGTCGAAGACCGACAGTGCGGTGTCGACCACGACCGACGGGTCAGTGCTCGCGACACCGAGCTTGCGAATCTTGGTCCTGGTGAAGAACGTGTTGGTGCGGACGGTCACGGCAACGCGGGTCACGGTACGGCCCTGCGCGACGACCTCGTCGAGCGTTTGGCGGGCCAGGACGGTGATCGCCGTGTCCATCTCGGTCCGCTCGGTGAGGTCCTCGGGGAAGGTGACGACGTGACTACGTGACCTGGGCACCCACGGTTCGGCGCTGACGTTCGCGTCGCCGCCGCCCTTGGCCAGCAACAGGATCCACAGTCCCGTCGTCGGTCCGAACGTCGAAACGAGGAGCTCGGCGTCGGTGGCAGCGAGGTCCGCGACGGTGGTGATGCCAAGTGCAGCAAGTCGTTTCGCGGTCTTGGGGCCGACGCCCCAGAGCGCATCGACGCCGCGGTGGCCCACGACCGTCATCCAGTTGTCGTCGTTCAGTCGGTAGATCCCGGCCGGCTTGCCGAATCCGGTCGCCACCTTGGCGCGCTGTTTGTTGTCGCTGATGCCGACCGAGCACGAGAGTCCCGTCTCGGCCTCGACGACGCTGCGGATCCGCTCGGCCAGCTCGTAGGGATCCGCCACCTCGGCGCCGAGATACGCCTCGTCCCAGCCCCACACCTCCAGGGGATGGCCGAGGTCTCGGAGCAGCGCCATCACCTGTTCGGACGCCTCGTCATAGGCGGCGGGATCCGACGGAAGAAATGTCGCATCGGGGCACTTGCGGGCGGCCGCCCGCAGCGGCATGCCCGCATGCACGCCGAATTCACGCGCTTCATAGGACGCGCACGTCACCACCTTGCGGGGTTCAGCCGGATCGCCGTTTCCGCCGACGATGACCGGCAAGCCGACGAGTTCGGGGCGCCGTCGCAGTTCGACGGAGGCCAGGAACTGGTCGAGGTCGACGTGCAGCACCCACATGTTGCCTAGCCGTCCCGTCTGCTCTTCGCGCAAGCGCTCACTGGTGCCCGCTGCTCTTCGCACAAGCGCTCACTGGTGCCCGCTGCTCTTCGCGCAAGCGCTCATCGCCCACAGAGCTTGCGCGCCAGGCTTTCCCACGCATCGCCCAGCTGTTGAAGGCTGCGGCCCAGATCGTTGACTTGATGGGTGACGTGGTCGGCGTCCAGCAGTGCCAGCAGCGCATCCGTCTGCGCGTCGAGATCACCCGTCGTACCCGCAGTCTCGAGCAGCAACCGGACGTGGGTGCGGTGCAGAGTGGCCGGTGGGTTGAACCGCATCTGCGGATCGCCGTTGGCGTCTGAGAGCAGGACGCGGTGGTCCCAGGTGAACCGCAAGCGCTCACGACCGTAGGCCAGCAGTCGCGCCAGCGGTGGCGCCCCGGGACCCAGCGGTGGGGGGCCGAACATGAACGCTTGCTGCTCGGCCTTCTCGTCGTCGTCGAGGAGCACGATCATGAGACCGGCCCGGCTGCCGAAGCGTCGGAACAGGGTGCCCTTGCCGACGCCTGCGGCGGCGGCGACGTCGTCCATCGTCACGGTCTCGGCGCCGTGTTCGTCGATCAGTCGGCGGGCGGCCGCCAACAGTAGGCCGCGGTTGCGCGCGGCGTCGCCACGTTCCGTCGGCGCCGCATCGGTGACCGACAGCCCGACCAGCCCGTCACCAACGCTCATTCCTGCACTTTAGCTCAGCCGGAATGAATCGGACCATGGTCCGGTTACCCTGTGCGAGGATCGGGACGACCGACCGAAAGGGGCCCACGGAACATGGCGGACGTAAAGATACTGGTACTGGTTGGCAGCCTGCGCGCAGCGTCGGTGAACCGCCAGCTGGCCGAGGTGGCGGGTGAGTCGGCTTCGGCAGCGGTGTCGTTTCAGCTCTTCGAACGGCTGGGCGAGTTGCCGCTCTACAACGAGGACGTCGACGGCGAGGGAGTCGCCGAGTCCGTGCAGGCCCTGCGCCTGGCCGCGGCGGAGGCGGACGCCGCTCTCGTTGTGACGCCGGAGTACAACGGCAGCATCCCTGGAGTGCTGAAGAACGCGATCGACTGGTTGTCGCGGCCCTTCGGCGACGGAGCGCTCAAGGGCAAGCCGATGGTGGTCATCGGCACGGCGCTCGGGCGGTACGGCGGTGTGTGGGCGCACGACGAGACGCGCAAGTCGTTCGGCATCGCCGGGCCACGGGTGATCGAGGACGTGAAGCTCTCGGTGCCTGCCAAGGTCTTCAACGGCAAGCATCCGCGAGAGAACGCCGACGTCGTGCGGGAGGTCCGCGAGGTGGTCGGAAAGCTGGTCGCCGAAGTCGGCTGAGACCGCACGGCACCACGCCGCCGACGAGCCCCGACGGGGGTTCGTCGGCGGCTTTGCTGTCGACGGACACCCCGCGAAGCTTGTCGGTGGGCGGTGGTAGAACAGATCGCGAAGCGGGACATGTGGTGTTTGTGATGTGCGACACGCCGTGGACAGCGGAGCTCGGGGGCTTACGACCAGGGAATTTCATCAATGTCGTTCAGAACATCTTGTATCTCTTCTGATTGTCGGACACTAGGTGTAGTGTCTTGCAGACCGACAGGCCCCACGTTTCGGAGGTCGGCCGGAGCTCTCGAAACCGGCGCCTCGGGTCACACAACCGCCGGTCAGGCAGCTTCGGACGGCAGGAATTTCACGGGTCTTCGGGCTGCTGAACGTCATGAGATAGCAGTAGCCAGTCAGACCCGTTTTCGCAGAGGAGCCGTGCCGAAGATGACCCAAGCTTCGATCACCATCTACACCAAGCCCGCGTGCGTGCAGTGCAACGCCACCTACAAGGCGCTCGACAGGCAGGGCATCGCCTACGAGAAGGTCGACATCAGCCTGGACACCGAGGCGCGTGACTACGTCATGGCGCTGGGTTACCTCCAGGCCCCCGTCGTCGTGGTGGGCAATGACCACTGGTCGGGCTTCCGTCCGGACCGGATCAAGTTGCTGTCCGGATCGGTCGCAGTCTCGGCATAAGGGGTATCGGGCGGGCAGAAGGGGGAACGTGATGTCTAATCTCGTCTACTTCTCCAGCGTCTCGGAGAACACCCACCGCTTCGTCGAGAAACTGGACATGCCCGCCACCCGGATTCCGCTGCGCGAACGCATCGAGGTCGCCGAGCCCTACGTGCTGGTGCTGCCGACCTACGGCGGCGGGCACGCGAACGGCCCCGACATCGAGGCTGGCGGATACGTCCCCAGGCAGGTCATCGCCTTCCTGAACAACGAGAACAACCGCTCACTGCTACGCGGGGTCATCGCCGCCGGCAACAGCAACTTCGGCGCCGAGTTCGGCTATGCGGGTGACGTCGTCTCCCGCAAGTGCGGTGTGCCATACCTCTACCGCTTCGAATTGATGGGCACCACGGACGACGTCATCGCCGTCCGTGAGGGCCTCGTCGATTTTTGGGCCAACTTACGGAAGGACCAGCCGTGTCACCAACCGCCACAGCTACAGAACACGTAACCTCGGGCGCGTATGCGCTGCCCGGGGAGACGGACTACCACGCGCTGAACGCGATGCTGAATCTGTACGACGCCGACGGCAAGATTCAGTTCGACAAGGACCGGGAAGCGGCGAACCAGTACTTCCTGCAGCACGTCAACCAGAACACGGTGTTCTTCCACAACCAGGACGAGAAGCTCGACTACCTGGTCAAGGAGAACTACTACGAGCGCGAGGTGCTCGACCAGTACTCGCGCAACTTCGTCAAGACGCTGCTGGATCGCGCCTACGCCAAGAAGTTCCGCTTCCCGACGTTCCTCGGCGCGTTCAAGTACTACACCTCCTACACGCTCAAGACGTTCGACGGGAAGCGCTACCTCGAGCGCTTCGAGGACCGCGTAGTCATGGTGTCGCTCACCCTGGCCGCGGGCGACACCACGCTCGCCGAGAAGCTCGTCGACGAGATCATCGATGGCCGGTTCCAGCCGGCCACTCCGACGTTCCTCAACTCGGGCAAGAAGCAGCGCGGCGAGCCAGTCTCGTGTTTTTTGCTTCGCATCGAGGACAACATGGAGTCCATCGGGCGCTCGATCAACTCGGCGCTGCAGCTGTCCAAGCGCGGTGGTGGAGTTGCCTTGCTGCTGAGCAACATTCGCGAGCACGGCGCACCGATCAAGAACATCGAGAACCAGAGCTCGGGCGTCATTCCGATCATGAAGCTGCTGGAGGATTCGTTCTCCTACGCCAACCAGCTCGGCGCCCGCCAGGGCGCGGGCGCGGTGTATCTGCAGGCGCACCACCCCGACATCTACCGCTTCCTCGACACCAAGCGCGAGAACGCCGACGAGAAGATCCGCATCAAGACCCTGAGCCTCGGCGTGGTGATCCCCGACATCACGTTCGAGCTGGCGAAGCGCAACGAGGACATGTACCTGTTCTCGCCGTACGACGTCGAGCGCGTCTACGGTGTGCCGTTCGCCGACATCTCCATCACCGAGAAGTACTACGAGATGGTCGACGATGCGCGCATCCGCAAGACGAAGATCAAGGCGCGCGAGTTCTTCCAGACGCTGGCCGAGTTGCAGTTCGAGTCGGGCTACCCGTACATCATGTACGAGGACACGGTGAACCGGGCCAACCCCATCGAAGGCAAGATCACGCACAGCAACCTGTGCTCGGAGATCCTGCAGGTGTCGACGCCGTCGCTGTTCAACGAGGACCTGACTTACGCCAAGGTGGGCAAGGACATCTCGTGCAACCTCGGCTCGCTGAACATCGCCAAGGCGATGGACTCGCCGGATTTCGCGCAGACCATCGAGGTTTCCATCCGTGCGCTGACCTCCGTCAGCGATCAGACCCACATCTGGTCGGTGCCGTCGATCGAGCAGGGCAACAACGACTCTCACGCGATCGGCCTCGGCCAGATGAACCTGCACGGGTATCTGGCCCGCGAGCGGATCATGTACGGCTCCGAAGAGGGCATCGACTTCACCAACATCTACTTCTACGCGGTGCTCTACCACGCGCTGCGGGCGAGCAACCGCATCGCGATCGAGCGGGGCACGGCGTTCGGTGGCTTCGAGCGCTCCAAGTACAAGTCGGGGGAGTTCTTCGACAAGTACACCGAGCAGGTGTGGGAGCCGAAGACGGAAGTTGTTCGCTCCCTCTTTTCGAAGGCGGACATTCGCATCCCGACTCAGGAGGATTGGGTTCGGCTGAAGGAGTCGGTACAGCAGCACGGCATCTACAACCAGAACCTGCAGGCGGTCCCGCCGACGGGATCGATCTCCTACATCAACTACTCGACCAGCTCGATCCATCCGGTGGCGTCTCGGATCGAGATCCGCAAGGAAGGAAAGATCGGCCGCGTCTACTACCCTGCGCCGTATCTGACCAATGACAACCTGGAGTTCTACGAGGACGCGTACGAGATCGGCTACGAGAAGATCATCGACACCTACGCTGCGGCCACCCAGCACGTGGATCAGGGGTTGAGCCTGACGCTGTTCTTCAAGGACACCGCCAGTACGCGTGATGTCAACAAGGCGCAGATCTATGCCTGGCGCAAGGGCATCAAGACGCTTTACTACATCCGCCTGCGCCAAATGGCCTTGGAGGGAACCGAGGTGGAGGGCTGCGTCAGCTGCATGTTGTAAGGCTCGAGTGCAGATCAGGTCAGGTCTCGCGAGCCTGTTCTTCATGCAGCGCCGTCACGCGCCGCTGCTCGCTCAGCACAGTTTGGTAGTTTTCGCGTTCCGTCACCAGCCACTGCGGTTTCTCCTCTAGCAACGCACTGATCTGCTCGGTGGTAAGGGCGTCCTGGACGCCGCCACGCGCGAGACCGGCGATCGAGACGCCCAGCTTGGCGGCCACGAGGTTCTTCGGGTGCGGCCCGTTCTTGCGGAGGTCCTTGAGCCACTGCGGCGGATCTGCCTGCAGCGCGGCGAGCTCGGCGCGGGTGATCGGGTTCTCCTGGAACTCCGCAGGCGTCGCGGGCAAGTACACGTCCAGCTTCTTCGCCGCAGTGGCGGGTTTCATGGATTGCGCATTAGGCCTGCTCATTGAACCAGCCTATCGGTAGCCTGATGCGGTGATCCCGCTCTGCCTCACCGTCGGGTACGTCCCCGGTGTGACGCCCGCGAAGTGGGCTCGGACCTGGGCTGAACGCCAGCCCGAAGTTCCGCTGCGGTTGCATCCCGTCGCCGCGGCAGATGCGTCCGACGCGTTGCGGTTCGGCGAAATCGACGTGGCGCTGCTCCGGCCGCCGGTCGACACGTCTGGACTGGCCGTCATCCCCCTATACGAGGAGGTAACGGTGGTCGTGGTGCCGATCGATCACCTGCTGACCGCCGTCGACGCGGTCACTGTTGCGGACCTAGACGGCGAACCGATCCTGATCCCACTCGACGACATCGTCGCCTGGGCGGCCACCCCCGGTGTCGAGGTCGACCACCGACCCGAGACCACCAGGGAAGCAACAGAACTCGTTGCTGCGGGGATCGGCGCGCTCATCGTTCCGCAGTCACTGGCGCGGCTGAATCACCGCAGGGACCTCGCGTACCGCCCCATCATCGACGCGCCCACCTGTCCTGTGGCCCTTGCCGTCCCAGAGGGGCAGCAGACGGCTCTCGTCGAGGAGTTCATCGGAATCGTTCGGGGTCGCCAACCCAGCTCGTCGCGAGGGCCGGCTGAGCCGGCGCCGAAGCGCACCGCGCGGGAAAAGACCCTCGCGAAGCAGGCCGCCCGCGCCGCTGCGGGTAAGGCCGCCCGCAAGCCGGGCCGGGCCGGGCGCGGTCAACACTGAATCTACGCGTGGCGCACGGGCATCAAGATGCCCTACTTCCTCCGCTTTCATCAAATAGCTTGGGAGAAAATGAATCTACTGGCTACATCAGCTGCATGCTGTGGCCGCGCGTAGGCGCCCGCCGGAAAATCAGTGGAATTCGGCGGCCGGGTGGTTCACCCTCGTATGCATGAACGTTCAGCTGTACGCGTCACCGGATGGCTTCGGCCCGGTGGCGCGCTGGGTGTATCGCCGTGACCCGGTGCGGTTCACCACCGAGCTCACCACCCTGCGCACGTCGACGTGGCCGGCCGACCACCTTCTGTTGGCTGCCTTCGACTGTGACGGTGCCGTGGGCGCCGCACTGCAAATGAGGGATTCGGTCCTGCTCGTCAGCGGGCTGCCGCCTACCCTGGCGAAGGACGCAGCGACGGCGATTGCGCCCGTGCGAGGCGATCTTCCCGCCGTGCGCGGAACACCGCTCACTGCCTCGGCTTTCAGCCAAGCGTGGACAGAAGTCACGGGCACGAGCGCCACGACGTCCTTCGAGGAGACGCTGTACCTGCTCGACGAGCTCGTCTCGCCAGCGGAGGTCATCGGCGGACCGCGACTAGCCGCAGACGCGGACGCCGATGTGCTCGTCGGATGGCTCGACGCGTTCTTCGTCGAGGCCTTCGGCGCCGCATCCGACCCCGATGCGAGCCGCGGCTTGCTCACCGACATCGCCGCCGCAGGCGGGCACGTCGTGTTGTGGACCGTGAACGGCGAACCAGTCGCGATGGCTCGGGTGCATGGCTCGCTATTGGGGATGTCGCGGATCGGCCCGGTCTACACGCCGCCCGCAAGCAGAGGACGTGGCTACGGCGCGGCGGTCACCGCCGAGGCGGTTCGGCACGCTCAGCGCAACGGCGCGCGCGACGTGGTGTTGTTCGCCGACAACGCCAACCCGGTGTCGAACCGCATCTACCGGCGGCTCGGCTTCGTGCCCGTTGGCGAGAACGTGCAGCATGCGTTCACGACGTAACCTCCACCGCGAGTCTGACTTTGGCGACGCGGGACCCGCGATTCGCGTCGTGTGATTTACATTCGGCGGTGGCGGTGAGCGGCGGCGGTGGCGGTGGGCCGCCCCTACTGCTTGGGCGTCTTCGGCACGCGGACTCCGAGCGCGCGGCAGACGAACTCGGCCGAAGTGTCCTGGCGTAGGGACGTCTGCGGCAACCGGGCGAGGACGTCAGCCGGAACATCGAGCTTGTAGTGCAGTGACAGGTGACCTTGGAAGCTGTGGTCCACCCGGTGGACGTCCAGGTCGAGCTTCAGTCCGTCGGCCGATATCTCGATCTTCATCGGCCCGGGTTCGGTGGCGTTCCAGCGGCAGTCGACGGCGAGGGCCGCCGGGTCCGAGCGGATCGCCAAGGTTGCCACGACGCGCTCCGAGGTGAACGCCAGCGCTCCGGACGTTCTCGAGATGGAGGAACCGGAGTGCAACCCCGACACCGAGCCGCTGAATCGGCGCACGACCGCGAGGTTCTCGCCGAGTTCGATCACGCCCTCTGATTCGAGATCGGCGCGTAGCTCGTCGGGCAGCTTGCCGACGCGGAGCATCCTTCGAAGAAACGCTGGCACGCGACCACGTTAGCGCCTGGCGGAGAGCCGCAGACCAACTACGCGACCTTGTGCTGCGGGCCCTGTTCCTTCTTGTACAGCGCCTTGAGCATGCGGTCGCGGAAGAACGCGTTGTCGATCAACTTGATGCCGGTGTTCGCCACCGCGGGGATGCCCGCGAGCTTGTGGAAGTAGCGGCCGCGCCGGTACTCCTTGCCCCAGGCCGCTTCCATCCGCTGGCCGTAGTTGGTGAAGTCGTCCGGCCCGCCGTTGAGGAGCGCCGCGATCGCGCACTCGCCCGCGGCGAGGCCGGACTCGAGTGCCTTGGAGATGCCCGCGCCCGACGCCGGCTTGCCCGCGCCGAGCGAGTCGCCGGTGAACAGCACACCGGGACGCCACGGCGGCCATGCGGTGAAGCCCATCGGCAACCGCCAGGCCCGCACCAGCTTGTCCTTCTTCAACTCCTCGATGGGCGGCAGATCCCAGTCGCGCGGCAGCGTCCGCATGAACTCGCCCATGAACTGGGTCGCATTGATCTGCTGCCAGTCCTTGTAGCTGTTGACGTAGCCCAGGCCGATGTTGATGCGACCGCCACCGAATGGGAACACCCACGCGTAGCCCGGCAGTTGGTCGCCGTGGAACTTCAAGTTGAGGTAGATGTCCAGCGAGTCGGAGTCCGGCTTGTTGGCGGGCATCTCCGCGCGGATCGCGATCGCCGAGTAGCCGTTGTACTCCGAGTCGATCTTCAGGGCCCGCTTGATGGGGGAGTAGGCCCCGTCGGCCGCGATGACG